>BTVE01000035.1:0-40606 GCA_045862915.1 Acidimicrobiia bacterium | reverse complement strand
CGGGCGACGAGGTCGTCGGCCGCCTCGCCCTCAAACCACCCCCGGTGCCGCACCTCCACCGCCACGTCGTAGTCCCGCAGGGCCTCGACCAGCCACGTGATGTACTCGGCGGCCTCAGGCCCTGCGTGGAAGCTCGTGGGGAACTGGACCAGCACCGGGCCCAGCTTGCCGGCGTCGGCCAGCGGGCCGACACCGGCACGGAACAGGTCCAGGTCGGCGAGCGACGGGTGCCAGGCCTCGCCTGGCACCCGCGCGAGATACATGTCCGGATGCGTGAACTTCTGGAACAACTTCACCGCGAACAGAAACCCGGCCGGTGTCCGTTCCGCCCACCGGCGGGTCATCGGCGCTTCGGGCATCCGGTAAAACGTGGAGTTCACCTCGACCACGTCGAAGTGCTCGGCGTAGTAGGCGAGTTCATCGAAGCCCCGCCCGCGGCGACGAGGATAGAACACGCCATTCCACGTGCCGTGGCCCGAGGGGTAGCTCCAGCCTGACGTGCCAATCCGTACCATCGTCACTCCCGCCCGTTCGTTACACTGAAGGTGTCCGTGTTGACCGTCTACGAAATCTACCTGTCCGTGCAAGGCGAATCCACCCATGTCGGACGTCCCTGCACCTTCGTCCGCCTCGCCGCCTGCGACCTCCGCTGCTCGTGGTGCGACACGCCGTACGCCTTCACGGGCGGCCGCAAGATGTCGATCGACGAGGTCATGGACCACATTCACGCGCTTGACTGCCGCCTCGTGGAACTCACCGGCGGCGAACCGCTCCTGCAGAAGGATGCGATCCCGCTCATGCAGCGGCTGCGTGATGAAGAGTTCGAAGTGCTGATCGAAACCGGTGGCCACCTGCCCATCGCGCCGCTCCCGCAGGGCGTGCACGCCATCATGGACATCAAGTGCCCGGGATCCGGCGAATCACACCGCATGCACTGGCCGAACATCGAGGCGCTGACCCGCGATCACGAGGTGAAGTTCGTCATCAAGGATCGCACCGACTACGAATACGCCCGGGACACGATCGCGACCCATCATCTGGCGGCGAAGGCCGGGGCCGTGTTGCTGTCGCCGGTGTTCAACGTGTTGCCACCTGCAACACTCGTGGAGTGGATGCTCGCCGACAAGGTGCCCGCCCGCGTGCAGCTGCAGGCGCACAAGTACATCTGGACGCCGGAGACCAAGGGCGTATGAAGGCTGTGGTGCTCCTCTCGGGCGGACTCGACTCCACGACCGCGGCGGCCATGGCCCGGCGCGAAGGCTGGGAGTTGTACGCACTCACGATTCGTTACGGTCAGATTCACCTTGCTGAACTCGAGGCCGCGCGTCGCGTGGCGGGCGCGCTGGGTGTCGCTGGCCACATCGAACTGCCGGTCGACCTGTCGGCGTTTGGTGGATCCGCACTTGTGGGCGACGGCGACATCCCCAAGGACGCGCTCGGCGCCGGGGGCATTCCCTCGACCTACGTGCCGGCCCGCAACACGGTGTTCCTGTCGCTGGCCCTCGCGTGGGCGGAAGTCCTGGGTGCCGAGCGCATCGTGATTGGCGTGAATGCACTTGACTACTCCGGGTATCCCGACTGCCGCCCCGAATTCATCGCGGCGTTCGAGTACCTCGCAAGCCTCGCAACGAAGGCGGGTGTCGAAGGCCGGCCGCTGCGGCTGTTCACCCCGCTTCAGCACCTCACCAAGGCCGGCATCATTCGCCTCGGTCAGGAACTGGGCCTCGACTATGGCCTGACCCACAGCTGCTACGACCCGACACCCGAAGGGCGTCCCTGCGGCCACTGTGACAGCTGCCTTCTGCGGGCGCGGGGATTTGCGGAAGCCGGGATTCCCGATCCTGCGCTGTAAGATTGCGCCGTGGCGCTCTCCATTCGGGCTCAGGTGTATGCCGTCTGCCTCGGGCTGTTTCTCCCCGTCGTCGGCATCATGTTCGTCGCGTCATCGCGGACGTACGATGAACAACTGAGCTACACGACCGCCGAAGCCGCGCGGTTCTCGCGCCTCATTGCCGATCAGGCTCGGGGACCGGTGAGCCAGGCCGAGTGGCAGTCGCTGCTGATCACGGCGCGATCGGTGTTGCCCGACAACGCCGGCCTCTGGGTTACCAGTGAAGACGGCGCGCCGGTCGCCGGAGATGCGCCCGCCGCTCCGGACGCGTTTGTGATCGGGTCGTCAGCCGTCGCAGCGCAGCCGCTGCTGGTGCACGTCGCACTGCCGCGTGACGAGGTGATGGCTCGCGTGTGGCTCGTGTACCGCCGCAACTTCCTCACCGCGATGGCGGCGACGCTGGCGGTGGCGATTGCCGGATTCATCCTGTCCCGGCGCTGGCATCGCGGGCTTCGCGACCTGGAAGACCACGCACGTCGCGTCGGCGCACGGGATCGTGCCCCTGTGGACCTGCCTCACATGCCGTCCAGTGAGATGGCCATGGTGCAGAAGGCGTTCGTCGAGATGGAGAGCAACCTGGTGTTGCTCGAGCGCCAGCTGGTGCGGCAGGAACGGCTTGCCGCCATCGGCGTGCTGGCCTCGGGCCTCGCGCACGAGCTGAACAATCCGCTTCAGGTGATTGCCGGTCGCGCGCAGTTGATCCTGCACGGCGCGGCGGTGGTCGGACCTGCCAGGGCCGATCTCGAGATCATCCGCAAGGAAAGTGAACGGGCGAGTGTCATCATTCGCAACCTCTCCCGCTTTACGCGGCAGACACCGATTGAGCCGGAGCCGGTGCGCCTGTCTGAAGTTGTCGCCTCGATCGTGGAACTGAGACAGCGGCGCCTCGAGCAGCTCGGGATTCACCTCGTGGTCGACGACGCGTCAACAACAATCGTGCAGGGCGTGTTTGCCGAGCTCCAGCAGGTGGTCCTGAATTTTGTCGTCAATGCCGAACAGGCGCTGGCCGGCATGGCGCGCGGTCCACGGCAGCTGGCCATCCGCACTCGTGATTTGGCAAACGCGGTCTATTGCGAAGTTGAAGACTCCGGTCCGGGAGTACCGCCTGAGGACGAATCAAAGTTGTTCCAGCCGTTTTTCACCACAAAGGCCGTTGGAGAAGGCACCGGATTGGGCCTGTCAATCAGCTACGGCATCATCGAATCATTCGGCGGCCGCATCGGCCATCGGCGTTCCGACACCGGCGGCGCGACGTTCTGGTTCGAACTCCCACGCTCAGCGTAGTCATTCCCTCATTCCCTCATTTCCCCATTCATGAAGCGTTTGTATTACACCGACTCCTTCCTTCAGGCCTTCACCGGCCACGTTGTCCGTTGTGATGAGGATGGCGGCCACGCGCGAGTCGTCCTCGACCAGACGGCGTTTTATCCGACCTCCGGCGGTCAGCCGCATGACGTTGGCACGCTGGGCGGCGCGACCGTGCTCGACGTGCACGACGAAGACGATGAGGTGGTGCATGTGCTTGATCGTCCGCTGGATGTCGGGGCTCTCGTGGAGGGGCGGATCGACTGGACCCGGCGTTTTGATCACATGCAGCAGCACACCGGCCAGCACGTTCTGTCTGCCGCGTTTGACAGTACGTGTGGTGTGAGGACGGAAAGTTTTCACCTGGGGACCACGACCTGCACGATCGATCTGGCGCGGGAGGTGACGCCGGCAGAGATCGACGTGGCCGAGCAGGCCGCGTCCGCGGCAGTGTTTGCCGACCACCCGGTGACCGTCCGTTTTGCCTCGGAGGCGGAAGCAGCGGCGCTGCCACTACGCAAGGAATCCGTGAGGACCGGCACGCTGCGACTGGTCGACGTGGCAGGTGTGGACCTCTCGGCCTGTGGCGGTACACACGTCACGCGCACCGGCATGATCGGCCTGATTGCGGTGTCGGGCTGGGAACGCTTCAGGGGCGGCAGCCGCATCACGTTCGTTTGTGGCGGTCGCGCGCTGGCGTCACACGCGCGCCTGCGAGACACCGTGGCTGGCCTCGTCCGTCAATTGACTGTGGCACCTCAGGAACTTGGTGGCGCCGTCGAACGCCTCCAGCAGGACGGCCGCACACATCAGAAGACCATCAAGGCGCTGCAGCAGGATCTGGCCTGCCACATTTCTGCCACACTCGTCGCGCAGGCCGAGCCGGCCGGCGCATTCAGGCGAGTTCTTGTCGCCCAGCCAGGTTGGGATGCGGCGGCGCTCAAGGTGCTCGCATCCGCCGTCGTCGCTCATCCCGGAATCGTGGCGGTGGTCACGGGCGAGGGTACTCCTGCCCCGCTGGTGGTTGCGCGATCCGCTGACGTGGCCTTTGATGCCGGCGCGTGGCTCAAGTCCGCTGCTGCTGCGCTCGGTGGTCGTGGTGGCGGGCGACCGGAATTGGCGCAAGGCGCCGCAGGCACGGCAAACCAGGTGCTGGATCACGCACGTCTTACCGTCATCGGCTGATACAATCCGCGGCATAACGTGTTTTCAGCGCTGTTCGAGTTCCTGTTCAAGTACCAGCCCCTGGTCTTCGAGCAAGGCGAATTTGCATGGGGTGGGTCGCGGTGGATGTCGGCAGCAGTGCTGGCAGCGGCGGCTGCCGCGACCTACGCGCTGATCACCTATCGAGGCGTGCGCGGACATACGCCGCGCGACCGCACCATCCTCATCGGACTGCGGCTCTCAGTGCTCGCCGTGCTGACGCTGTGTCTGTTCCGCCCGATGCTCGTGCTCAAGGTCGCCGTGCCGCAGCAGAACTTCGTCGGCGTCCTGCTCGACGACTCCCGATCGATGCAGGTGTCGGATCTCGAAGGTCTGCCGCGCGGCAACTACGTGCGCGACAACTTTGCGTCGGCGGATGGGCAACTCCTCAAGCAGCTCTCCGAAAAGTTCGTTGTCCGCACCTATCGTTTTTCCTCGGCCACGCAGCGGCTCGAGTCGGCCGATGCGCTCTCGTTCAGCGGGACGGGCACGCGGCTCGGTGACGCGCTGTCGCGCGCCCGCGACGAACTGGCAGGCCTGCCGCTGTCGGGGCTCATTCTCGTGACCGACGGCGCGGATACGTCCGAGGCCACGCTTGAAGAATCACTGACGGCGCTCAAGGCGGAGTCGGTGCCGGTGTTTCCGATCGGCGTCGGCGACGAAGCGATGACGCGTGACATTCAGCTCAGCCGCGTTGAAACGCCGCGCACGGCGCTCAAAGGCACATCGCTGGTCGTTGATGTCGTCATTACGCAGACCGGATTTGAAGGGCAGACGCTGCCGGTCGTCGTGGAAAGTGAAGGGCGCATCGTCGAGACGCAGGACGTGCCGATGCCTGCCGACGGCGAAGCCAAGACCGTCCGTGTGCGCTTCAAGGTGGATGAGGCCGGGCCCCGCCGTTTCAAGTTCAGGATTCCCGAGCAGGCCGGCGAACAGGTCACGCAGAACAACAGCCGCGAACACGTCATTGATGTGCTGGATCGCCGCATCAAGCTGTTGTACCTGGAAGGGGAGCCGAGGTTTGAGGCGAAGTTCATCCGCCAGGCGCTCGAGAAGGATCCAAATGTCCAAGTGGTCCTGCTCCAACGCACGGCGGCCGCGACGCCGTCGTCTCCGCCCAAGTTCCTGAGGCTTGGCATCGATACGCCTGATGAGTTGATCGAGGGGTTCCCCCCGACTGAAGAAGCGCTGTTCCAGTACTCGGGCATCATCCTCGGCAGTGTGGAGGCGTCCGCCTTCACGTCCGAGCAGCTGCGCATGATCGCGGAGTTCGTCGGGCGCCGCGGCGGTGGGCTGCTTGTCCTGGGTGGCGCGCGGTCGTTTGTGGAAGGCGGCTGGGGCGGCACGCCCGTCGCCGAAGCGCTGCCGGTCTCGCTCGACGGCGCGACGCCGCAGGGCGGCTACTTCTCGGAACTGGCCGTGATGCCCGCCCGCGCGGGCATGGCGCACCCGGTGGTGCAACTCGCGCCGACCGAAGCTGCATCGAATGAGGCCTGGCGCAAGCTGCCGCCTCTCACGAGTGTCAATCGCATCCAGACGGTCAAACCCGGCGCGTCGACGCTGCTCACTGGCGAAGACAAGTCGGGCGCGGACCTTGTTGTCCTTGCGGCGCAACGTTACGGTCGCGGCAAGGCCATCGCGTTTCCCGTGCAGGACTCCTGGCTGTGGCGCATGCATGCCACGATGGCGGTCGAGGACACCACCCATCACGATTTCTGGCAACGCCTGCTGCGGTGGGTCGTTGATGGCGTCCCGGGTCGCGTGGATTTGACGACGTCGCCCGAGCGCGTGGAGCCGGGCGAGCCCGTCACGCTGACAGCGCAGGTGGCGGACAAGACCTTTCAGGACGTCAGTGATGCGCGTGTCGTCGCGGTGCTGCGTTCGCCGACCGGACGGGTGACCGAGGTGCCGATGTCGTGGACCGTCAAACGAGACGGTGAGTACAGCGCCGTTGTCACGCCGGACGAGGAGGGACCGTACGAGGTCAGGATCAGCGCCAGCCGCGGTGACGAAACGCTGGGATCCGCCACCGGACACATCCGCACCGCCCAGAGTGATCGTGAGTACTTCGATCCCGTGCTGCGAACCTCGCTGCTGCAGCGCCTGGCCGACGAGACCGGGGGCCAGTTCTTCCGGTCGGGTGACACGGCCAAGTTGTCGGAGGCCCTCACGCTGAGCGGCCGGGGCGTCACCGTCGTAGAAGAAAAAGACCTGTGGGACATGCCTGTGGTGTTCCTGCTGCTGGTCACCCTGGCGGGCAGCGAGTGGATCTACCGGCGGGCGAGGGGGTTGGCATGACACATCTGCGCGCGCACCGCCGGGCGTTTGCATTCATCGTCATGGCCGTCCTGGTGTGCCTTGGTCTGACCGTGCAGGCCCAGCGTGGACGCCGGCCTGGCGGCGGGGGGGACCGGTTCTCGTCCAACGTGCGGCTCGCGACGAATCTGCCGTACGACGGGCGGTTTACGTTTGTCCGCATCCGGTATCAGAACTTCATTTCGCGCGGCAATCAGTGGTCACACGACTACCCGTACGGCGAGCAGCACTTCATGAAGATCCTGAATGCGGTGTCGCTGGTGAATCCCTACACGGATGCCAGCAACGTGTTCACGCTCGACGATCCGGAGATCATGAAGTTTCCGATCGCGTACATGGCTGAACCTGGTTACTGGGCGATGACCGATGCGGAGTTGGCCGGCTTGACCGCCTTCGTGAAGAAGGGCGGCTTCTTGATCTTCGACGACTTCCGCGGCGTCGACGAGTGGTACAACCTCGAGTTGCAGATGACGCGGGTGTATCCGCAGGCCCGCTGGATCGACCTGACCGCCGAGCATCCGATTTTCCACTCGTTCTACGACATCAATGATCTCAATCTGATTCCGCAGTACTTTCAGGACTACGGAGTGCCGAAGTTTCGCGGGCTGTTCGAGGACAACGATCCGACGAAGCGGATGATTGCGATCGCGAACTTTGATACGGACATCTCGGAGTTCTGGGAATTTGCTGACTCCGGCTACCGGGCGGTGTCGGAGACGAACGAAGCGTTCAAGCTGGGCGTGAATTACATCGTGTATGGACTGACGCACTAGGCAAGACGCGGCAGGTTTATGTAGGGCGGGGCTTCAGCCCTGCCGGACAGAGGAAGGCAACGTGAGCGTAAACACTCAGAACGTCGTGAATCTGGACTCGCCGGACGACATCGCCCTGGCGGACAAGATGAATGCTGCCCGCGGGCAGATCATCACCGAGCTCAAGAAGTTGATCGTTGGTCAGGACGACACGGTGAACCTGATCCTCCTGTCGCTGTTTGTCGGCGGCAACAGTTTGATCGTCGGTGTCCCCGGTCTGGCCAAGACGCTGCTCATCCGCACGCTTGCGCAGGTGCTGGACCTCAAGTTCAACCGCATCCAGTTCACGCCCGACCTGATGCCGTCCGACATCACCGGCACGGACATCATCCAGGAAGACCCGGAGACGGGACGCCGGCAGATGACATTCTCGCCGGGGCCGATCTTCGCGAACATCGTGCTCGCCGACGAAATCAACCGCACGCCGCCCAAGACACAGGCCGCGCTGCTCGAGGCGATGCAGGAACATCGCGTCACGATTCAGGGACGCACCTACGACCTCACCGAGCCGTTTTTCGTGTTTGCCACGCCGAACCCCATCGAGCGTGAAGGCACCGATCCGCTGCCCGAAGCCCAGCACGACCGCGTCATGTTCCACATCAACAACGAGCACCCGCCCGAAGATGAGGAATACGACGTCGTGCGCACGACCACGGCGATTCTTGATCCGAAGTTCAATCGTCCCGTGACCGGGCCTGAGTTGATCGCATTCCAGAAACTCGTGCGTCGTGTGCCGGTGTCCGAACCGGTGATGCGGTACGCGCTGCGGCTGGTGCGCACGAGCCGGCCCAAGTCGGCGGAGGCGCCGGAGTCGGTGCGCAAGTACGCGGCGTTTGGCGCCAGCGTCCGCGCGGCGCAGTTCCTGATCCTTGGCGCCAAGGCGCGTGCGCTCACCAGTGGCCGGTACCACGTGAGCTTTGACGACATCAAGGCGCTGGCGCACCCGGTGCTCCGGCACCGCGTGTTGACCAACTTCCGCGCCGAGTCGGAAGGCATCACGAGTGACCAGCTGATCGACGACCTGCTCAAGGCCGTCCCGCTGCCGCGCTCAGGCATGTAGGGCGGACCTTCAGGTCCGCCAGGAGACTGAATGGGAATGGAACGCCGGGAACACGCGGGAGCGATGGCGGGGGCGCGATTTGTCGACCCGACGGTCCTCTCGCGTCTGGGCAACCTGGATCTCATCGCGCGCAACGTCGTGGACGGCTTCATCAACGGCCTCCACCGCGCACCGCACTTCGGCGCGTCCATCGACTTCGCCGAACACCGCGGCTATGTGCCCGGCGACGACATCCGGCGCCTGGACTGGCGGCTGTTTGCCCGCACCGACAAGTTCTACCTGAAGCAGTACGAAGCCGACACCAACACCAACTTCGCCGTGTTGCTCGACATCTCGAAGTCGATGTCGTTCGGCAGCGAAGGCGCGGTCACCAAGATTGAATACGCGCGGTATCTGGCGGCGTGTATGGCCTACATGGCCCATCGCCAGCGCGACCGCGTCGGCATCGTCACCTTCGACGAGGACATCGTCACCTACGTGCCGCCGTCGGCGAAGCACTTCGACGTCATGTTGCATACGCTGGATCGCTCGGAGCCGCAGCGCGCCGGACGTCTGCGTGTCCCGCTCGACAAAATCGCGGAGCACTTCAAGCGTCGCAGTGTCGTGGCGCTGATCTCCGATCTGTACGAAGAGCCCGATGAGATCATCGAGGCGATCAAGCCATACCGATTCCTCGGCAACGACCTGATGGTCTTCCATGTGCTCGATCGCGCCGAACTCGAGTTCCCGTACCGGGATGCGTCGCGTTTTCAGGATCTGGAGACCGGAGAAGAAATCCCCGTCGTCCCGGAATCCCTGCTCAAGCAATATCGCGAGCTCATTCAGGGGCATATCAACGCCCTGCGCACACGGTTCTCTGAGATTCGTGTCGACTACACGCTGGTCGACACGTCACGCCCGCTCGACGATGCGCTGTTCAGTTACCTGGCGCACCGCGAGCGCACGATGAGGGTGAGATAACGCCATGTCGATGTTGGCCCCGCTGTTCCTGCTCGGGCTGGCCGCGCTGGCGGTGCCGGTGCTCGTGCACCTCATTCAGCGGGAGCGCAAGAACCCGATTGCGTTTCCGTCGCTGATGTTCGTCAGCAGGATTCCGTATCAATCGGTACGCCGGCGCCGCATCACCAACTGGCCGCTGTTCCTGCTGCGGTGTCTCGCGGTGATTCTGATCGTGCTGGCATTCTCCCGGCCGTTCTTTTCGCAGACACCGGTGCAGGCCGCTGCCGCGTTGTCGGGATCGCGCGAGGTGGTCATCCTGCTGGATCGCTCGGCCAGCATGGGCTACGGCGACACATGGCAGCGTGCGAAAGACGCCGCCAAGCAGGTCATTGACGATCTCGACGGCGGCGATCAGGCGACGCTGGTGCTGTTTGACCGGAACGCGGAAGAGTACGTCCGCGCGACCGGTGACCGCGCACGACTGAGCGCTGCGGTTGATGCCGCGGACTTGTCATCGGGCGCCACACGATACGCGCCCGCACTCAGACTGGCGCAGAGCCTGTTGTCCCGTTCGACGC
Source organism: Acidimicrobiia bacterium (assembly GCA_045862915.1). Taxonomy (GTDB): domain Bacteria; phylum Acidobacteriota; class Vicinamibacteria; order Vicinamibacterales; family SCN-69-37; genus SYFT01. Next base: position 30,502 of record BTVE01000035.1, on the reverse strand, counting down.
TGGGCCGAATGGAAGTGGTGGCGATCACGGACATGCAGCGCACGGGTTGGGAACGTCCCGAGCAGATTGAGTTTCCGGAAGGCACAACGTTCACGCCGATTTCGGTGGCCCCGGCCGATTCGGCGAACTTGTCGGTGTCGTCCGTGACGTTCGGCCGGACACGCTTCGACACGGAGGAGCGCGTTGTGGTGACGGCGGCCGTGACCAATCGCGGCGGCGAACCGGTGAACAACGTTTCGGTACTCCTCCAGATCGATGGCATCCAGACCGGCAAGGCCAACGTGTCATTGCCGGCCGGTGTGACGACACCCGTGGTGTTTCCGGCGTTCACATTGACGCAGGCCTTTGTGCGCGGCGTCGTGACGGCGGGTGACGATCCGCTGAAGGTCGACAACACGTTCAACTTCGTGTTGTCGCCATCGCGTCCGGCCCCGGTGGTCGTGGTCACTCGCGACGGCGCCACACAGACCGACGGTCTCTACCTGTCGTCCGCGCTGACCGTGGGCCGACCACCATCGTTTTCGGTGGACACGCTCCCCGTGTCGAAAGTGACGGCGACGACGTTGTCCCGCGCGTCGGTGGTGGTGCTGGCGGACGTGCAGGTGCCGTCGACACTTGGCGCGGAGTTGCGCCGGTTCGTCGAACGGGGTGGCGGACTGCTCGCCGTCCTCGGAGGGCGCGCCACGAGTCTCGACAGCGAGGGCGCATTGTTGCCGGGCACTCTGGCGGCGCCGAAAGACGCCGTTGGTGGACGATTCGAAACGCTCGGCGTCATCGACTTCAGTCACCAGGCACTCGAGATGTTCAAGACGCCAGGCAGCGGCGACTTCTCCAACGTGCGTTTTTTCCGCTATCGGCCGATTCAGCCGACCGAGGACGCAAAAGTGCTGGCCCGATTTGCCGACGGGTCGGTCGCGATTGCCGAACGACGCGTCGCCGGCGGCCGTGTCATCAGCATCGGCTCCACGCTTGATGGCGACTGGAACGACCTGGTGCTCAAGCCCGTGTTTGTCCCCCTCCTGCACCAGCTTGCGCGGTATCTCGGTCAGGTCGAGGCACCGCCCGAGTGGCAGACGGCCGGGCAGGTGGTCGATGTCACACAGCGGGTGGCCGCGTTGACCGCGGCCGGCGCTGAGTCCCGAGCCTCGTCCGCGATGGTGGTGTCCCCCTCCGGACGCCGGACGTCGGTGGGTGAAGACGGGGCCGCAAGTTCGGTAGAGTTGACTGAACAGGGGTTTTACGAAATCCGGCCGGGCAGCGGCGGCGCATCAAGCCGGCCGTTTACGCTCGCCGTCAACCTGGAGAGCGGGGAATCCGACCTGGCCTCCATGGATACGCAGGAATTCACGGCCGGTGCGACCGGCCGTGCGTCCCTGGTCGCGTCGTCCGCGCCGCCCGACATCCTGCCGGAGGAAACAGAACGGCGGCAGTCGGTGTGGTGGTTCCTGCTGCTCGTCGGGTTCGTCCTGTTCGTCGCGGAGAGTGTCCTGGCCAATCGTCTCTCGCAGAACGCGAGCGGCGTCGTGCGTCCGGCGTAAGTCCGTTGGTGGTGAAGAGGTTCGATCATGTCTGATCCCAGAACACAGTTGACCGAGGTCATCGCGGACGTGCGCAAGCGCTGGCGTATGAAGCTGGCCTTGCGCGGCGCAGCGCTGGTCGTGCTCGGCACCGGCATCGTGCTGCTGGGCTCGGCGCTGGGCATTGATGCGCTGCGGTTTTCGCCAGGCGCGATCATTGGCTTCCGCGTGGCGGCGCTCATTGCCGTGATCGCCCTGGTGTCGCTCTGGCTCATCCGGCCGCTCCGTCGTCGAGTGAGCGACAACCAGGTGGCCCTCTACGTCGAGGAACACGAGCCGACGCTTGAGGCTTCGATCCTCTCGGCGGTGGAGACGGTGCAGACGGCCAGCCCGACCGCGTCGCCGGCGTTGCTCGAGAAGCTGGTGGAGCAGGCCGTGGAGCGATGCCGCGCGCTGGGCACCGCGGAGGCGATCGATCGCGACGCGCGTCGGCGTCTGGCCGCGGCGCTGATCATGGTGGTGGCGGTGCTGGGTGGTGCCGTGTCGTTCGGTCCCGAGTCGATGCGCCATGGTCTGTCCGCGTTGCTCGTGATGACGCGCGCGGAAGCCGCGAGTCCGTACGCCATTGAAGTCCTGCCCGGCAACGTCAAGGCGCCGCGTGGCTCCGACCAGAACATCAAGGCCCGCCTGATGAACTTCAGCTCGGACGAAGTCGTGCTGATGATGCGCTCCGGCACCGAAGGTGAATACATCCGTGTGCCGCTGGTGCCTGGTCTTGAAGACGGCATGTTCGAAGGCATCCTCTTCGACGTCATGCTCGACACCGAGTACTTCGTCGAGTCGGACGGCGTGCGGTCCGACACCTTCCGGATGACGATGGTGGATCTGCCGGCTGTGAAGACGATGGACCACGAGTATCGCTTCCCGGCGTACACAAAACTGCCGGCACAGACGATAGAAGGGGCCGGCGATATCGCGTCTGTCAAAGGCACCGTCGTCCGGATGCAGATTGCGTCGACGATGGCCACCACGGGTGGCCGGATCGTGTTCGGCGACGATTCGTCGGTGCCGCTGCAGGTGGCCGAAGACGGCACCCTGAGTGGCGAGTTCACGATCAAGGACAAGGGCATCTACCGGATCGAGCTGGAAGGCCCGAACAAGGAGCCGATTGCCGCATCCCCGTCGTACACGATTGATGCGCTGGAAGACCTGGCGCCGACAGTGAAGTTCGTCAAGCCCGGCCGCGACACTGCGGCGACTGCGGTTGAAGAGGTGTTCCTGGAAGCGACTGCGCAGGATGACTACGGCGTCTCCGCGCTGGACCTCGTGTATTCGGTGAACGGCGGCGAAGAGAAGACCGTGCGGATGTACGGCGCAGCCACACGGAATGAGGTGTCCGCAGGCCACACGATCTACCTGGAAGAGCTGGACGTGAAGGTGGGCGACTCCGTTTCGTACTACGCGAAAGCCACCGACAATGACGGTGTCGCAGGCGCGAAAACGACGCTGAGCGACATCTACTTCGTGAAGATCAGGCCGTTCCAGATGGCGTTCAGGCCGGGGCAGTCGCAGGCCGGCGGCGGTGGTGGCGGCGGTGGTGGTCAGCAGAACGAGGCCGGCGCGCTGTCCGAAAAACAGCGCGAGGTCATCTCCGCGACGTTCAACCTCAACCGCGATAAGCCGAAGTTGTCCGCGCAACAGTTCAAGGAAGACGCGGTGGTCATCGCCTTGTCGCAGTCGAAGCTGCGCGATGAAGTCACAGCCCTGATGCAGCAGATGGCGCAGCGGCTGGGCGGAGATGCCGACTTCCAGGCGATCCTCCAGAGCCTCAAGCAGGCCGCCGAAGCGATGGAAGCTGCCGAGAAGCAGCTGCGGTCCGAGAAGGTGACCGAGGCCCTGTCACCCGAGAATACGGCGCTCAAACATCTGCAGGACGCCGAGACGGCGTACGAAGTCGAGGTGCAGGAACGCAACCAGCAACAGCAGGGTGGCGGCGGCGGTGGGGGCGGCGGTCAGGCGATGGCCGAAGAACTGGCCGACCTGTTCGAACTTGAGCGCGACCGACTGGCGAATCAGTACGAATTGCAGCAGAGCGCCGCGCAGAGCGCGCAGTCGCAGGCGGAAGCCAATCAGGAAGTGGATGAAGTGGCCCAGCGGCTGAAGGAGCTTGCCGAGCGTCAGCTGCAGGAGGCCGAACGGCAGCGTCGGCAGGCGGCGGCGCAGCAGAGTGCCGGCGGCGCCTCGTCGGGACAGCGCGCGCTGGCGCAGGAACTTGAGGAGCTTGCGCGACAGCTCGAACGGCTGAGCCGCGATCAGGAGCGGGATCAGCAGCAGCGTCAGCAGCTGGCCAACGAAGCGCGCCAGATGCAGGAGACCGCCAATCAGATGCGACGGGCGGCGGCGAGCGGGCAGCAGGAAGCCGGCAGTCAGGCATCGGCGGCCGCGCAGCAGCTGCAGGAAGCCCAGCGGCGCCTGCAGAACGCGATGCAGTCGGGCAATCCGCAGCAGGCCGTGCAGGATGCGCAGCGACGGGCGCAGGAGCTGGTGAACCAGCAGAAACAGATCCAGTCGCAGGCGGCGAACATGCCGCAGCTGGGTCAGCCGGGCCGTGACGAGCAGCTGCGGCAGCTGGGACAACGCAAGGACGACATGGTCCGCCAGTTGAATGAGCTCGAGCAGCAGCTCAACCGCACGGCGGGTCAGATGCGCGGTGAACAGCGCGAAGCCGGCAACCGGCTGCGTGACGCGGCCGGCAGCATTCGTGATCAGCAACTGCGCGAGATGGTCGAGTACTCGAAGGGCGCGCTCGCAGGATCCCAGCAGTTCTCGCGCGACTTCGAGCAGCAGATCGGCAACGCGCTGCAGAACGTCCAGAACAACATCAATCAGGCCGCGCAGAGTATGGCTGCGGCCGAGCGGCAGAACGCGCAGTCGGAAGCGCTTGAACGCGCGCGGAATGCACTGCGCGGCCTCGAATCCCTGAACGAACGGATGCAGGAAGGGCAGGGCCAGCAAGGTCAACAAGGCCAGCAAGGTCAACAGGGCCAGCAGGGTCAGCAGGGGCAGCAGGGGCAGCAGGGACAGCAGGGACAACAAGGCCAGCAAGGTCAACAGGGCCAGCAGGGCCAGCAGGGTCAGCAGGGTCAGCAGGGTCAACAGGGCCAGCAGGGCCAGGGGCAGCAGGGCCAACAAGGTCAGCAAGGCCAGGGGCGGCAGGGCCAGGGTGGCCAGCAAGGTCAGCAGATGACCGATGGGCGCTCGGGCAATCCGAACGGTGGCTTGCAGCGAGGACCGTCAATGTCGGGCGGCGCGTACGGGGACGCACGCAATACGGGTCAGCAGTTCTCCGCCGACCAGATGCGCCAGTTCCAGCGTGAGTTCGCCGAACGGGCGACGGACCTGCAGGGCCTGCGTCGTGAACTGCAGCAGGCCGGTGTGCAGACTGACGACCTCGAGGACGTCGTGGCGCTCCTGCAGCGGCTGGCTGCCGACAACGCGCGCGGTAACCCGCAGGGCATGCAGGAACTGACCGCCGAGGCGCTGCAGACCCTCAAGAAGTTCGAGTTCGAGCTCCGCAAGAAACTCGATCAGTCGAACAACGCCATCTACCTGAACGGCAACGAAGAGATCCCGGCCAGCTTCCGCAGCCTGGTCGAGGAGTATTACCGGTCGCTCGCCAAGAAGGGCGGCCGGTAGGCTCGAGTATCAGCGCTGATGTAGGGCGGGCGTGCCGAATGGGGCGCACTGGCCGCGGCGTTCGGATGGTGATGGTGGCGCAACTGGCGCTCCTGGTCCTCTACCAGGACCGCATCTCCGTCACGTTGACGCGTGAATGGTGGCCGTCAATCTTTCTGGCAACCTGGATTCCAACGCTCGCGTGCGTCGCCTTCTACTTGATGATCTCCAGAAGGGCCGACTCGGCCACTTCGTCAACCGCGCTCGTGCCGACGGTGAAGTGATTCGCGATCATCGAGAACACGAAACGTTCACCTGACGGTGCGTCCACAAAACCGGAGAGCGATCGCACGTTCGAGATGGTGCCGGTTTTTGCCTGCACCCGTCCGGCCAGCCCGGTGTTCCGCATCCGGCTGCCCAGTGTGCCGTCCTGCCCGGCGACCGCCAGCGCGGCCATGAACGGCGCCCGTAGCGAATCGTCCTGCCACACGGCTTTGAGCAACATGACGATGGCGTCGGAGGAGACGTAGTTGTAGCGCGACAGCCCGGATCCGTCGTACATGACGTACGCGTCGGCGGGAATGCCCATCTGGGCCAGCGTCTCGCGCGCCACCATGCGGCCGGCTGTTGTTGAGCCCGCACGGCCGAAACGCGACCCCAGCGTCTTGAGGAACGTCTCGCCGTAGAAATTGCGGCTCGACTTCATGAAGTAGGCGCCCAGCGATGACAGCGGCTGCGAGCGGCGGGTGGCGATCCGCCGGCGCTGGCCCGGGCTCGGCGCGGCAGTCTCGTCGATATCCACCGCCTCACCGCGGACGGGAATTCCGCGCGCGGCAAGGGCTGCGTGCAGCCCCGAGACAAAAAACTGTGTCGGGTTCTGAATGGACGTCGTGATGGTCAGCGGCGTTGCGCGGCCCAACGGAATCGAGCCCGTCAGCCGTACATCCGTGCCGTACAGCCCACGCTCCTGTTCGACGTCGGTGTCGGCGCCCGCGCCGATGGTGGCCACACTGCTTGTCACGGTCAATCCGTGGCCGGCCGGAGCGACGTCAATGCGCGCCGGCATGCCAACCGAGGTGCCGGGCCACACGCGGATGATGGCAATGTTTTCGTTGTAGTTCAGCGCGCTCGACGGCGCCGCGTACCCGTCATTGAGGTAATCCCACGCCCACCCCGGCCCAATCTCATCGTCGGCAAAGAGGCTGTCGTCCCCGATGAGGCGTCCATTCACGCGATGAATGCCGGCAGCCGCCAGCGCGGAAGCCCACTCCTCGAATACCGGCGCCGGACCAAACGCGACCGAGTCAATCGACGGATCGCCGCTGCCGACGACGATGAGATCGCCGTTGAGGGTGCCGTCGACCACCGTACCGACGGCGTCGAGGTGTGTCTCGAAGGTGAAGTCCCACCCGAGGCGCCGCGCCGTGGCCGCCATCGTGAAGAGCTTCATGTTGGACGCAGGGATGACGAGTTTGTCGCTGTTCCGCGTGTACACGACACGGCCGTCACGCAACGATTCGATGCGGACGGCCCATGTCGCCCGCGCAAAGCGCGGGTCGTTGAAGATGGCGTCAATACGCGCGCCCAGGTCGGGCTGCGAAGCGACTGCTGACTCGACTGCCGTCGCCGAAGTGGTGGCCGGCGCGCCCGCGCGCGCTGCACACCCGGCAGCCACAAGTGCCGCCGCCCCAATGACCCATCGCGCGCTACTACGCACTCGTCGCTCCTTCGTTCAACTTGCCGCGCCTTGCCGCTACTGGCCGCTACCCGCGAGTTCTTTGACCAGCGCCACGACCTTGTCGAAGTCGATCGTCGAGACCACGGCCGCGCCAGGTTCGCCCTCGCGCATCGCGTGCACTGTGGAGCCGACCTTGCGGAACGTGACCGACTCCGTGACAGCGCCGGCGCCTTCGCCGATCTGCGCCTTGATCGCGACCGGGGATCCCCCCGACGGCACGGTCGTCACGAAGCTTTCCGCGCGCAGGTTGGACGCGGTCGTGAGCAGGTCGGTCATCTTGGTCGCGTCCACGGTCTTCGTCGACGGTGTCGTCAGCGTCCACACGTCGGCGGCGTTGTCGCCTTCGCCCGCCTTCTTGACGAAGCTGTATGTCGTGCCATCCATCGTGACGTCGAACGACGACGCGTTGAATGACCGGAAGTCGAACAGGTCCTTTGAGCGCAGGTCCGTCGCCGACTTCTTCAGATCGTCGAGCAGCGCCTTTTCGACGGTGAACACCATCGGGCGGGCCATGTCACGCGCATACACGTTGGCGTCACCTTCGGCGCTGCCGATCGCCAGTTCGGCGCGCGAGGAACCCGCGCCAACCACGACGACCGCCTGCGGGCGGGCGAGACCGTACTTGGCGAGTTCCGCGGTGCCGTCGCTGGTTACCAGGCCGGCCATACGCGCCTGGAACAGGCGGCTGACCAGTGCGTCCACCGCGGACGCATCAGCCTTGGCGTTCACCGGCGCCGAGAGTCGCCACGTTTCGCCGGACTTGGTGAATCCGAGCTCCGTTGATCCGTGCGTGATCGAGATGCTGTCGGCGGCCTCGCGCGCGAACCTGAGCACGCTCTTGTCGCGCAGGCTGAACGGCGTCTTGTTGAAGGTGTCTTCCAGATAGCCGGGGATCAAGACAACTTTCGTCGAGTCGCCGGTGGTGGCGTACATGTCACCGCCGGTCGGCGTCTTGTTGCCGATCTTCAACGTCTGCGACGTGTCGCCTGCCTTGAACGTCAGCGTGATGCGCGCCGGTGCCAATCCGAACTGGCTCAGGTCTGACGCGTTTTCGGCGACCACCCGCGACTGTTCGAGCGTCTCGATCGACGACACCACCTGCGCCACCTCGACCGTGTCGGCCTCAGCCGGCTCCGGTTGCGTGATCCGCCAGGTGGTGTCCTGTTTCACGACGGTGGTCTGATCACCGCTCGCGTTGTTGATCTGCACCTCCTGAATCGAGCCGGGCGCCAGGTCAAAGACCTTCGTCCGGGTGGATTCGGTCGTGGACGCCGGGTCACGCTCGAGCTCAACGAAGTAGATGTACGCGCCAAGCCCCAGCGCGACGACCAGCAACAACAGAAATGATCGTCCACTTCGCATGGCCGTTACCGCCTCACCCACCAGACCCGCACCGCCATGGCGATGAAGGCCATCGGGAAGATCAGCAGCACCAGCCAGGAGATCCGGCTGGCCTGATCCTCGGTCAGTTGCACCCGGCGGTCGGCCGGGTCAACCGGCCGAATCGCAATCAGGTTCTCCTGCTGCGCGAGCCAGTTCGCCATGTTGAGGAAGAGGTCGCGATTGCCCTGAATGCCGAGCGCGCCATTGCTCGCGAAGTCGGAGTCGCCGACGACGATCATGCGGGCTTCAGGCTTGGGCGCATCCGGCGACTCTGCCGCCGGCGCGTTCGGCGCCGCCGCCGACACGGCCGCCGCCAGCGAGACCGGCCCCGCCTTGTCTGCGGTGGGATCCGGCGTCGACGAGCCGGACGCAAACAGGCCGGCAATGTCCGTCTCGGCCCAGCTCTGCGGACTGGTCTCGACGATGGACTGCGGGAACTTGCCGTCAGCGCCGCCTTCGATGGGATCCACCGAGCGCGCCAGCGGAAACGCGGTCATCACCCGGAATCCCTGCGTGACCGGATGAGCGGGGTAACTCATCGCCAGCGGGACCTGCGGACCAGCGCCGAGCGCGCGGCCAAGGCCGGTGGCGTCAAGCACGATGTTGGTGCCGATGTCGAAACCCCAGGCGCGAGCCAGACCGGTCAGGTTGGGCAGCGCGGGGCCGCCGCTCTTGTCGGGCGCGTCGATCATCAACATGACCTTGCCGCCCTTGTTGAGGAACGTGGTCAGCGCCTCGACTTCACCGGGGAGGAAGTCGGAGGTCGGGCCGGCGACGATCACGACCGAGGCGTCCTCGGGCACCGCGCCCTGCTGCGCGAGCGCGAGCGGGGCCGATTCGAAGTTGTCGCTCTGCAGGGCCTGTGCGATCTGGCTGTAGCTGCGCGAATCGCCGCTCACCGTGTCCTTCTCGCCGTGGCCCTGGGTGAAGTACAGCTTCTTCGCCTTGCCCTCGACGACCTTGATGATCGCGTTGGTGATGTCCTGCTCGGCGCTCTGCGTCGTCCGCTCGGAGCGGCCGCCGTATTCGAACACGAGCGTGCCGTACTGCTGGATTTCGTACTTCTGCGCCTCGAGCGGCGACGCGTCGATGTCGAAGTACTCCGTCTTCACTTGGCTGGACGTGTATTGATACTCGGCGAGACGATCTTCGAAGCGATCCCGATCGTTGGCGGCATGGAAGACCTTGATCGTGACCGGTTCGGTCAGTTCGCTGACGACCTTGCGCGACTGTTCCGAGAGCGTGAACTGCTGGGTTTCTGTGAGATCCCAGCGCTTGTTCTGCCGGTTGCCCAGCCAGTTCACCGCGACGAGGATGCCGAGCACGAGCAGGACGCTGCCGGCCGTGAGCGATCCGTATCGGACGTTGCGGCCCTGGAAGGAGCGGCCGATTTCGCGCCACTGTCCGAGCGTGTAGAGCAGCGTGGTCACCAGGCCCGCGATCGCGAGCCGCTGCGACCAGACCATCTGCTCGGGCATGGTGAAGCGCACAAGGACGGCGCCGGCCACGAGGGCCACACCCACCCAACCGAGAATTGCGAGTAGTTGCTTCACGATCAGCCCCTCCACCGTTCGGTGTCGACGGACTTCACGGTGAGGAACAGTCCGAACCCGATCACACTGAGGTAATAGATCACGTGTTTGGTGTCGATCACACCCTTGCTGAAGTCATCAAAGTGTTCGGTGATCGACAGGTAGGAGAGCACCGCTGCCATCGTTGGCCCCGCGCTCGAGGCCATCCAGCTGATGATCCACAGCAGCAGCGCCACGACAAACGTCGCTGCGCCGGCCACCACCTGGTTCTTGGTCGTGCTCGAGACGAACAATCCGATCGAGAGGAAGCAGCTGCCCATCAGCAGGAGGCCGAGGTAACCCGTGAAGACCGGCTTCCATTCGGGATTGCCGAAGATGAACACAATCGCGATGTCGAGCAACGTCACGCCGAGCAGCGCCGCGTAGAAGCCGAGCGCGCCGAGGAACTTGCCCAGGACGATCTGGACGTCAGTCACCGGAGCGGTCAGCAGCAGCTCGATCGTGCCCGACCGTTTCTCTTCGGCATAGGTGCGCATCGTGATCATCGGCAGCAGGAACAGGATGATCACGCTGGCGTTGCTCAGGGCGCCGCGAATCATGCCCTGGTTGACGTTGACGGGCGCGCCGCCCATCGACGACTGCATGCTCTGACGCACGAAGTAATCGAGATGGGCCAGGAAGAAGTACCCGAACAGCAGGGCGAACAGGCCCATGACGACCCAGCCCATCGGCGAGACGAAATAGCCGCGCATCTCCTTGCCGGCAATGGTCAGGACGTTACGCATTGGGCACCTCGCTCGAGTTCCCGGCATCAGCCGTGGCGGCGTCGGCCGGCGGGCCGTCGACTGCCTTTGCCGACTCGTCGGTGGTGAGCTGCAGGAAGATGTCTTCCAGGCTCATCCGCATCGGTCGCAGTTCCAGCAGACCCCATCCCTTGTCGACGACCGCCCGGGAGACATCGCGGCGGATGTCGCGGTCGGTGTCGGCCGAGAGTTCGAAGCCAACGACCGAGTCGTGCCGGTCGAACTCCGTCACCCCGCGGACACCCGGCACCGCGGACAATACGGCACCGGCGTCGCCGCCTGCGGCATCCACCTGCACGTACAACGTGGCGGCGCCCTTGAGCTGCCGTGTGAGGTTGTCCGGTGTGTCGATGGCGACCACACGGCCCTTGTTGATGATGACCACGCGTGAGCAGGTCTGCGAGACCTCAGGGAGGATGTGTGTGCTCAGCACGATCGTGTGGTTACCCGCAAGGCTGCGAATCAGATCACGTGTCTCGATGATCTGCTTCGGATCGAGGCCGGCGGTCGGCTCGTCGAGAATCAGCACTTCGGGATCGTGGATGAGCGCCTGCGCCAGACCGACGCGTTGCTTGTAGCCCTTCGACAACTTGCCGCAGTGGCGGCGCGCCATGTCGGCCACGTGCGTCCGGGCCATGACGCCGTCGATGCGGGCTTCGCGCTCGGCCTTGCCCATGGTGGCCGGCAGCTTGAGCTTGGCCACGAAGGTCAGGTATTCGCGCACCGTCATTTCCGGGTAGAGCGGCGGCGTCTCGGGCAGGTAGCCGATGCGCCGCTTGGCTTCGACCGGGCTGGCAAAGACGTCGTACCCCGCGACGGTCGCGGTGCCTTCGGTGGCCGGCATGTATCCGGTCAGCACCCGCATCGTCGACGTCTTGCCCGCGCCGTTGGGACCGAGAAATCCGAGGATTTCGCCCTTCTCGACACGGAAGCTCACGTCGTTGACGGCAGTAAATGGTCCGTAGCGTTTGGTGAGGTGTTGGACCTCAATCACAGATCGCTCTCCTTGGAAATCGCGCCAGTCAATTGTGTACAGGCGAGGGCCGCGTGGACCCAGACAGACTTCGGATCGTAGTCGGGTACGCGCATCCGTTCAATATTTGCCGACGTTGAAGAGACGGCGTGTGCAGGGATTTTACAGTTTGATATATGAACAAGTGTTCATGTATCATGGCCGCACAGCCACATGTTGTCTCCCTTGATCACCGGGTCCGTGCTCGACTCCGTCACCGAGATCTTTCAACTGCTGGGTGACGCCACCCGCGTGCGGATCCTCGACGCGCTCAGCCGCGGGGAGCGGTGTGTCTCCGACCTCTCGGCCGAGATTGGGATGTCGGAGTCCGCGACGTCTCATCAACTGCGCCTCCTGCGAACCGCGCGCCTGGTCCGAGTACGGCGCGACGGGCGTCAGGCGTACTACGCCCTGGACGACCACCACGTGATTGGCCTGCTGCGCGATGCCCGGCGCCACGCCGAGGAGGCGCGATGAGCGAGGAGTGCTGCACACCCAAGGCTCCCGCGACGGTTGCCTGGCTGACGACTGAGCGCATCCTGTCGCTGTCGGGCGCGCTGATTGGCCTTGGTGTCGCCGTGAACCTTCTGACCCCCTGGTCGTGGGTGGCCTCCACGTTGTTTCTGGCCGCAGCCGGGCTGGCGGCGAGAGACCCGCTTCGCCATGCGCGCCGCTCGTTGCGTGCACGAGCCCTCGATATCAACGTCCTGATGGTCATCGCCGTGGTTGGCGCCATCGGCCTCGGCGAGTTCTTCGAGGCGGCGATGGTCGTGTGGCTCTTCGGCATCTCGGAGTGGCTCGAAAGCCGCACCGTGGCGCGAGCCCGGCGCGCGATCCGCGACCTGATGGCGGCCGCACCCGAACACGCCAGCGTACGCAGGGGGCCGGACCTCGTCACGGTGCCGGTCGGCGCGCTGAACGTGGGTGATGTGGTCCTTGTGCGGCCTGGTGACCGGCTGCCCGTCGACGGCACGGTTGTGGCCGGTGACTCCGCAGTCAATCAGGCGCCACTGACGGGAGAATCGTGGCCGGTCGAGCGGACCGTTGGTGATCCGGTGCTCGCCGGCTCGATCAACGGCGCGGGCGCCCTCGATGTGCGAGTGGACCGTCGCGCCGACGACAGCGCACTGGCGAGAATCATCCATCAGGTCGAAGTAGCCCAGACGCGACGGGCGCCGGTGCAGACACTCGTCGAACGGTTTGCCCGGCGCTACACGCCGGCAGTGGTGATCCTGGCGGCGCTGGTGGCGATCGTGCCGCCGACGCTGGCGTCGGTCGAGGCGTTGTCGCTGGCTGCGGGGCAGTGGGACGTCTGGTTCTACCGCGCGCTGGTCCTGCTCGTCGTCTCGTGTCCGTGCGCGCTGGTCATCGCCACGCCCGTCTCGCTGGTGGCGGCACTGACGGCCGCCGCGCGTGTGGGTGTGTTGATCAAAGGTGGCGCCGCGCTGGAACGTCTGGCCGCGGTGCGCGCCGTTGCACTCGACAAGACCGGCACGTTGACCGAAGGCAGGATCCGCGTCACCGACGTGCTTGGCGTCGGCCAGACCGACCCGCACGCCGTGCTCAGCGTGGCGGCGTCACTCGAAGCACGCTCGGAACACCCGATTGCGCAGGCCATCCTCCACCGTGCGCGCACCGCCGGGGTCGCCCTGATCGAAGGTACAGGCTTTCGCGCGCTGCCGGGTCTTGGTGCGGAGGCGCATTTAGGCTCGGCCACGGCCCTCATCGGCAGTCACCGCTTCTTCGAATCGCGAGCACTCTGCACGGATGCGGTTCATCAGCGGATGGCCGTCATCGAATCCGCCGGCGCCACCCCGGTGTTTGTCGCGCAGGATGGCGCGCCACTGGGAGTCATCGGTCTGGCTGACGATCTGCGTCCGGAGTCCCCAGGTGTCATCAGGCGCCTGCGACGTGCCGGGATCGAGCGGGTCATTCTGCTCACCGGCGACTCGCGTCGATCGGCCGAGTCAGTGCGTCACGCGTCGGGCGTGGATGAGGTGTATGCGGACCTGATGCCTGACGACAAGGTCGCGCTGCTGGAAGGTCTGCGCCGCGAACATGAGGTCGTCGCCATGGTTGGCGACGGCATCAACGATGCTCCGGCGCTGGCGGCCGCCGACGTCGGGATCGCGATGGGCGCCGGCTCGGGCGTGGCACTCGAGACCGCCGACGTCGCGCTGGCAGGCGACGATCTGACGCGCCTGCCGTTTGTGGTGCGGCTCGCGCGGCGCACGTTGTCCACCATTCACGGCAACATCGCCATCGCGTTGGGTCTCAAGGCGGCGTTTGTGCTGCTGACGTTTACCGGTCACGCCACCCTGTGGATGGCTGTCCTCGCGGACACCGGCGCGTCGCTGATCGTCGTGGCCAACAGCGCACGCCTGGCCTACACGTCGATTTCGGCGTCGAACTGAATCCCCATCCCGACGCGCCCGTCGGACCAGACGACGTGACCACGACGGTCGACTTCGGCCGGCCACGCCGGCAGGCGGAAGCGCAGTTCCACCGTCACCCCTGCCGCCAGCGGACTCAACGTGCGGATGGCCACACCGCCGCGGCTGATGTTCAGCGTGAGCGCCCCGGCGGTGACGCCGCCGCTTTGATACGACACCGGCACACTCATGGCCATGCGCGGCGCGAGCCGGCGATCAAAACTTGCGGGAAAGAGGTGCGGCGCCAGCGCGGGCAGAATCGAAGCCGTTGCGGCAAAGTCGTTCACATATCCCGCAATACCGACAGCGGTGAGATCGCGCGCCTGACCGGCGTCCCGCAAACTGCGCGCAAATGCCAGCACGGGCAACGCCGGCTGCGACACTTCGCGCAGGCGCCGCACGAACTGGGCAGCATCTCCACACAGGCGCAAATCAATCAGCGCCAGGCTGATCGGCGGCCGCTGTCGCGCCGCCGTCAATGCGTCCGTTTCCGATGACGCGGTTGACGCCTTGTGCCGCGCATCGGCCAACGCCGCAACGAATCGGTCGCGTACATCGCCATCCCGGTGGGCAACCAGCAGGACTTTGGCAGCGTCTGTCATGATGCGGATGTGTTCACACGAACGTGATGCATTGCAGCGGCCGGAACCGCGTGTCTATAATCGCCGTCTCGGAGGAGTGTATGGCGAGCTGCCCGGAATGTGACATCGAAATCGAGATCGACGAAGACGACCTCGAAGAAATGGAAGTGGGCGACCCCTGGGTCTGCGACGGCTGCGCCAGCAACCTTCGGATCGCTGCGATTGATCCCCTCGAATTCGAAGTCGATGAGGAAGACGAGGACGAGGACGCCGACGAAGACTCCGAGGAGCTAGGCGACGACGACTCGGGTGATCTCGACGACGAAGACGACGAAGACGGCGACGACTGGGACGAATAGTCCCGGCGTGATCGTGTGAGCCTCCTGCATCGACGCCTGCTCGTGCTCGCCGGCGTCGTCATCGCCGGTATCCACCTGATCGCGTTGCCGCCGTCGCTCGAAGACCTCGACTCCGTCAATTTTGCGATGGGGGTTGAGCGCTTCGACGTCGCGCAGCATCGCCCGCATCCGCCCGGCTATCCGGTTTTCATCGCTGCGGGCAAGGCCGCAACGCGTGGAGTTGCTGCCGTGGCGCCCCAGTGGTCTCGTGAACGCCGGGCTGCGGCGGGGCTTGCGATCTGGGGAGCGCTGGCGGCTGGCTGCGGAGTCTGGGTGTTTGCCGCATTCTGGCGCGCGGTGGGCCTGCCTCCTGTGCAAGCCACACTGGCGTCGCTGCTGGCGCTGGTATCCCCGCTGTTCTGGCTGACCGCCAGCCGACCCCTGTCGGACGTGCCCGGCCTTGTTGGAGCCGTGGCCGTGCAGGCGGCCCTGGTCCTTGGTCTGCGCCGTTGGCGTGAACAGCAGGGTGACGCCGTGCCGCGGCTCTGGTGGCTTGCCGCGTTCGCTGCCGGCGTGCTGATCGGTCTCCGTTCGCAGACGATGTGGCTCACCGGTCCGCTGTTGTGCTGGTGCGCCGGCGAACTGGCTGGACGACGACAGTGGCGGCCCACCATCGGGCTGTTCGCAACGGCGGCCGCGGGTGTGCTGGTGTGGCTCGTGCCGATGGTGGTGATGACCGGAGGCGTTGACGCCTACCTCGCGGCACTGGGCTCTCAGGGCGCCGAAGACTTCACCGGCGTGCGCATGCTGGCGACGCAACCGTCACTGGCGCTGCTGCGGGAGGCACTCGAGGCGACACTGCACACCCCCTGGTTGCACTCGGCGCTGGGCACCACGGTGATCACTCTCGCAGCCATCGGCGCGCTTCGGCTCGCCCTGCGGGGGCAACGCATGCTGGCCCTGGTGCTGCTCGCATTCTGGCCGTATTTCGTATTTCACATCACCTTCCAGGAGACTGAAACCATCCGGTACGCCCTGCCGGTTGTGGTGCCGCTTGCTGGATTTGTCATTGCCGGGCTCTTTCTGCTGCCGCGACGCGCAGCCATCGCATCAGCCGCGGTGATCCTCGCGGTTACGGCGGGCGTGGCGCAGCCACCGCTCCTGGCCTATCGCGCGACACCCGCGCCCATCTTCCGCGCGTTCGAGGTGATCGCAACGGCGGGAGATCGGCTCACGCACGTGCCTGACGTCGTGGCCATCCACAGGCGGATCCGATCCGAGTCCGCGCACGCTCGCACCTGGATGGAGGGGCACTGGTCGCTCACGGTCCTGCCTCGCGACGGCGCGGGAGCGCTCAGTGCCACGATCAGTTACTGGCGGGAGGGGGCCACCGGCCCCGTGTGGTTGATCGCCAATCCGATTCGCCACGATCTGGCGCTGATCGACCCGCGGGTACGTCAGCGCATCGGCGCATATCGCTGGCCGCCGGCCACCCGGTCGCTGGTAGCGTTTGCGAGACCGACCGACGTTGATCTCTGGCTGCTGACCCGACCGCGGTGGATGTTGGGATCGGGCTGGGCCGTGACGCCGGAGATTGGTGGAGTGACGGCGGCAGCCGGCCTCGGACCACATCGGGAACCCGCGATTGCGTACCTCCGTCGCGAGGGCGCTGCGCTCCGCATCGTGATCGGTGGCCGTCATCTCGGCAGCGACGCCGATGCAGCCGTCCGGCTGTCGGCGACACTGGACGGACGCGAGATCGCGCAGTGGATTGTCGCGCCTGACGCTCGACAGTTTTCGCAGTGGATTGACCTGCCCCTCGGTGTGGCGGCCGGCGACGACGCTTATGCCGAGCTCCGCGTGCGGGCCTCGTCGGTGGACGGCGGACCGATTCCTCCGGTTGGCCTGGAGTACTTCGATGCGGCGTCCTTCGATGACGTCATCTGGGGTTATGGCGACGGGTGGCATGAACCCGAACAGAACCCGGAACTCGGCACATTCTGGCGCTGGATGCAGCGCGATGCCACGGTCCGGGTGAGCGCGCCGGCCGGTGGTCTTGAGATCCGAGTGGCCGGAGAGGCGCCGCTCCGCACGCTCGGCGGTGCACCGGTCCTGCGAGTGCTGGTGAATGGCGTTGAACGTGCACAGCGAACGCTTGGCGGCACGTTCGATGAGGTGATCACGATCGACGCCGCCACACGCTCAGGTGGAGATGATCAGATCACGCTGCGCGTCGACCGCGATTTTTCGCCGTCGGAGATTGAAGACAGTCCCGATCGGCGCCGTCTGTCGCTGCGGATCGGGACGGTCGAGATCAGGGCGTCAGGTGCGGCGGGGCCGCCGCGCTACACACAGCAGTGAGGAGCCAATCGGAAGGTTGACCCGCCGCGCGAGCAGCGTTTCGGCTCGCATGGCGACGTCGAGCGCCGCATTCACCGGTGTGGGCGGCACGCTCAAGTCGTCGGTCGACGAGGTGTCCACACGCCGGGTGAGCTGGTCACGCAGCCGCGAGGCCAGCACCAGCGGGAACGTCACGAAGTTGGTGAACGTCAGGCGTTCGACGACCAGGCCCGCCTCGGTCATGCGGCGCCGCAGCATGGTGGGCGTGTATCGGCGCAACTCGTGCGTGAGTGTCGAATGTGAACCCTTCAGCAGGTCGAGTGCCGCGACGTTGAAGACGGCGACACCGCCCGGTTTCAGGATCCGGTGGATCTCCTGCAGGGCCGCCCGTTCTACGTCATCAGGCAGGCAATACAGCACATCAAACATGGTGGCGACATCGGCCACCCCGCTGCCGATCGGCAGGTGATCCACCGACCCCTGCGCCACGGCCCGGCCATGCCGGCGCGCCACGGCGAGACCGGTCGGCGACAGTTCGACGCCCACCGCCGGTCCAATCTCCCGCAGCCAGTCCAGATTGCGCCCCGTGCCGGCGCCGCAGTCGACGATCAGTGACGGCGCGTGGCCGCCGAGTGCCTGTATCAGCAGTGCGTGCGCCGTGCGGCGAAGTCCCCGGAACCAGAAGTGCCGCTCTTCGGCGTCGGCCGTCGCGGCCAGCATCTCTTCCATACGTGTCAGCCCATGATGTCACTGTCACGCCGGGCCACGAGAAACCGGCGCTCCGGCACCGACAGCGGGCAGTCCAGTGCCCGGGTGAACGCGAGGCGCGCAGCCGCGTGGTCGCCGGTCGCCGCGAGAAAGTGCCCCCGGGTGGCGTGCAGCAGGTGATAGTCCTGCAGTCGGTGGTCCTCATCCACATCCGCGAGAGCGTCCAGGCCGGCGCGCGGACCGTCGCGCATGCCGATGGCAATGGCCCGGTTGAGACGGACGACAGGTGTTGGACGCAGCCGCACCAGATCGTCGTACATCGTCACGACATGTGGCCAGGGAGTGTCGGCGGTCGAGGGCGCGCAGGTGTGGGCGGCGGCGATCCCCGCCTGCAGGTGCCAGACCGAGACGCGATCGCCGGTGGACGCGAGATCGAGGTGGCGCAGCCCGGCCGCAATCAGCGGGTCGAGCCATCGACGCCGATCCTGTTCGGCCAGCAGGGCCAACTCTCCGGCCTCGGTGAGGCGGGCCGGCAATCGCGCCGACTGCAACAGGAGCAGCGCCACGAGCGCGTGGGATTCCGGCGTCGCCGTTCTGGGGTGTTGTGTCAGCAGGCGCGCCAGCCTGACGGCTTCCGCGCAAAGGTCTTCGCGAACCAGAACGTCCCCGTCGCGGGCGCCGTAGCCCGTCGTGAACAGCAGCGCCAGCACCTCGAGCACGACTCCGAGCCGGGCCTGCAGCTCGGCATCAGAGGGCAACGCGATTTCGCAGGCCGACTCCCGTAGCAGGCGTTTGGCGCGGACGATGCGCTGCGCGACGTTGCGCGGGTCGGTCAGCAGCGCGCGACCGATTTCGTGCACGTCGAGGCCGCTGGCAATCTTCAGCGTCAGCGCGATACGCGACGATTCCGGCAGCGACGGGTGGCAGGTCATGAACATCAGGGCGAGCGTGTCGTCGAGTGCAACGGCCTCACTGGCGGCTGCGGCATCGAGGTGCCTGGCAAAGGCCGGCTCGATGCGATCGGTCCACGCGCGTGTGCGCCGCAGCTGATCGATGGCCTTGCGGCGCGCGACCTGCAGGAGCCACGCCGGTGGATTGTCCGGCACGCCGTGGATCGGCCAGACCCGGAGCGCGGAGACGAGCGCGTCCTGCACGACGTCTTCAGCCAGGTCAAGATGACCGGCGCCCAGGGCCCGTGTCAGTACCGCCACCAGGCGGCCGGCCTGGTGGCGGAACAGGTGTGCGACCAGGCCGGAGACGGCCTCCGTGGTCATGACGTCAACCCAGCTCCTCGATTTGCCGGATTTCAATCGAGCCGAACTGCAGGTGCGGCGAATCGCTCAGCAGGCGCACGGCCTCGTCGTAGTCGGCCGCGGTCAGCACGTAGGCGCCGCCCACGATCTCGCGGGACTCCGCAAACGGGCCGTCGCTGGTGACTGCGGTCGCACCGCGCAGCACCCGGCCGCTGCCGTCCACCAGCTTCTCACCCATCACCATGTGGCCGCGCTGGCGGAGGCGATCGGACCACGCGATGTACTTCTCGATGACCGCCTGCATCTGGGCGGGGCTCAGGCTCGCGAAGCCGGATGGATCATCACGCAGCAGGACAAGGAATCGGGACATGAGGGACACTCCAGTGTGACGACATTGTGACCCGCGACCGGCATGGCCGCGGCGACGTCACACGTGGATGACGATCCATCGTCTGGTATATCGACACGCGGTTATCGTTGACACTGCTGATTTTGGTTTATAAGCTCCCACTCATGCCCCGAGCCATCCATCGAGTTGTCACCCTGTCGCTGTTGGCCGGCGCGCTCGCCGTGACCGTTGCGTGCGGCAGGAAAGTACCGCCGCCGGCACCCGAGCCTCCGCCGCCACCGGTCACAGTCACGCCGGAGCCTCCACCGCCGCCGCCACCACCCCCGCCGCCGCCACCTCCACCACCCCCGGCGCCTCGCACGCTGACGGAGGAGGAAGAGTTTGCGCGATGGACGCTGGAGCAGCTCAACGAGCGGAAGCCGTTGACCGACGTGTTCTTCCTCTACGATTCAGCCGACCTGTCCGACACGGCTCGAGCGGCACTCCAGAAGAACGCGGAGTGGCTGCGGCGCTGGGTGTCCACCTCGATCACGATTGAAGGACACGCGGACTCGCGAGGTACGAACGAATACAACCTGGCGCTGGCTGAGCGTCGTGCGGCCTCGGTGCGCGACTACCTGGCGAGCCTGGGTGTGCCCACCTCGCGCATGGCAATTGTCAGCAAGGGTGAAGAGCAGCCGTTCTGTACGGAAGAAGTGGAAGCGTGCTGGTCGCAGAACCGGCGCGGACACTTCATCTTCACGGCCAAGTAGCGCCTCAGCGCACCCTTCACGGATCGATGTGCCGGCGTCCGGCGCATCGATCCGTTTTCTTTTTCAGCCGAGTTCCTGCGCGATCTGCATCGCGGCCTGTCGGGGGTCGGCGGCCGCCGTGATGGGACGTCCCACCACCAGGTGACTGGCACCGGCGCGCATGGCGTCTGCGGGACTCATCGTGCGTGCCTGATCCTGCGTCGCGCTGCCGGCCGCGCCTCCGCGAATGCCCGGTGTCACGATCAGGAATTCCGGCCCGCAGGCGGCGCGAATGGCGGCGGTTTCGAGCGGGGATGCCACGACACCGTCAAGGCCGGCTTCCTGCGTGAGGCGCGCCAGGTGCACGACCTGGTCGAGTGGTGATCGCGGAACGCCCACAAGATTCAGCGTTGCTGCATCCATGCTGGTCAGGACGGTGACAGCGATCACCAGCGGGCGGTGCCCGGTGGCGTCGGCCGCCCGATGCGCCGCCTCGCGCGCGGCCAGCAGCATGGCAGGTCCACCGGCGGCATGTACGTTCATCATCCATGCGCCCAGGGCACAGGCCGAGCTGATGGCGCCGGCGACGGTGTTGGGAATGTCGTGGAACTTCAGGTCAAGGAACACCCGGTCGCCGCGCTCCGTGAGCGTGCGGACAATGGCCGGGCCTTCGGCCGTGAACAGCTGCAGGCCGATCTTGTAGCCGCCAACCGTTCCCCGAAGCTGGTCGGCGAGCGCGAGGGCCTCGGCGCCCGTCGGCACATCAAGCGCCACCAGAACCGGATTGTTCGTCATCGTTCCACCCGTCCCACGAGGTCTTCGACCGACGCAAATCCGTGCCGATCGAGATAGTCATTGATGCCCGTGATCACGCCGTTCCAGAGGAAGGGGTCCACGAAGTTCGCCGTGCCGATCTGCACGGCGTTGGCACCGGCGATGATGAACTCGAGCGCGTCGGTCACGTTGCGGATGCCGCCCATGCCGATGATCGGAATGCGCACCGTTCTGCGGCACTCCCAGACCATGCGCACGGCGATGGGCCGGATCGCCGGGCCGCTCAGGCCGCCCAGCACATTCGTCAGCTTGGGTCGTCGTGTTTCCACGTCGATGGCCATCGCCAGGAATGTGTTGACGAGTGAGATCGCATCGGCGCCCGCCTCTTCGGACGCGCGCGCAAACGACGCCGGATCGGTGACGTTGGGCGTCAGTTTCGGAATGACCGGCAGGCTGGTGACCTTGCGCACGGCCGACACGACATCGTGTGTGCCTGTCAGCGAGCAGCCGAACTGAATGCCTCCCTCCTTGATGTTGGGGCAGGAGATGTTCAGCTCAAGCGCGCCGACACCCTCGTGGTCGGACAGGACCCGGGCGACCTCGCAGTATTCGTCGAGTGTCGACCCGCAGATGTTGACGATCGTCGTGGCGCCAAGACGGCGCAGCTCCGGCAGCTTCTCGGCGACGAACTTGTGGACGCCAATGCCTTGCAGGCCGATGGCGTTGAGCATGCCGGCCGGCGTTTCGACGATCCGCGGCGGCGCGTGCCCGTCGCGCGCCTGCAGGAAGAGTCCTTTGACGGCGACACCGCCCAGCGTGGAGATGTCGAAGGCATCCGCGTATTCGACGCCGTACCCGAAGCAGCCGGAGGCCGCGATCACGGGATTTTTCAGCGTCAACGAACCGATCCGTACGGTCAGGTCAGCCATCAGTGGCCTCCCTTCAGGGCGTCCCACACAAGTCGGGAGGCGTCAAAGACCGGGCCTTCGATACACGACCGGACAAAGTGACTGGCGTCGGCCGCACCGGGTTGGGTCACGCGGACGACGCAGCTGTAGCAGCCGCCCATGCCGCATCCCATGACGGGCTCGAGCGAGACGAACGTCGGGCGGCCATGGGCTGCACCCAGGTCAGCCACGGCGCGCATCATCGGCGTCGGACCACACGCGTAGAGGGTGACGGGCGCCTCGGCCGCGTGTATCTCGAGTGCGCGCGACAACGGTGCAGTGACGCGACCCCGTTCTCCCGCCGAACCATCCTCGGTGGTGAGGACGAGGCGCGCACCCTGGGCCTCAAACCACTCCGCGTAGTACAGGTCCCGGGCGCTCCGGCCGCCGTAAAACAGCGTCATCGATGTGCCCCGCGCGCGGAGCGCCTCGGCCAGCGTCACAAAGGGCGCGAGACCCACGCCCCCGGCCACCATCCAGGCTTCGGCAGGGGCATCGACCGGGACGAAGGGTTGCCCCAGCGGTCCAAGGCAATTCACCGTGTCGCCGGGTTGCGCGTCAAACAACAGGCTGGTCCCGACACCGACACGTTTGTTGAGCAGGCTCAGACCCACGGTGTGTCCTGAGCCGTCGCGCAGGATTTCGAAGATCGAGAATGGGCGCCGCAGCAGGGGGTCGAGGCCCGGCGCTGTGTGAATCATCACGAATTGTCCGGGGGCCGCGGCGTTGGCGATGGCCGGCGCGGTCAGCGCCAGGACGTTGTAATCAGAAGAGAGCCGCGTGTTGCTGATCACGACGGCCGGCACGTCGACGGGCATCCACGCCAGTGTATACGACGTACCATGAGGGCCATGCGCTTCCTGCGGCTGCTGACCAACGCTCTCACCGGCGGTGTGCTCGGCGCGCTGTACCTGCTCGTCATCGTCCTCCTGATTAACCCGCAGGTACCGGCGGTATCGATGACGACCGCCCGGTGGTTTGGTGTGCTGCTGTCCTTTTACGGTGTCCACCTCTCCCTGGCGCTGTTCCTGGGGTTGTTGTTCCTCGAAGTGTCGCTGGGCCGCGCCCTCCGGCCAGGTTGGCTCAGCGTCCGCCTGCTCGCGTGGGTTGGAGCCGGGCTGGCCGCGGCATCGGCGGTGATCACGTGGGGCAACCTCCAGGGGTTTCGTGCGGTGCTTGGCGAGTCGGCTGCGCAGACGATGCAACTGGCCGCCGTGGCGGCGACGATGTGTGCGCTCGTGCTGGTGGTCATCGCCATCCTTCGTTATTCGTTTGGCCGGAAGGGCAGCCGCCCGGCGGGTGTGCTCCTGGCGATCACCCTGCTCGCGTCCGTCGTGGCACCGTTGTGGATCCGTGGACCTGGTGAATTGCCGATGCTGGCCGTGCCGCCCTCGCCCCGCAGTGCGGACGGGACGGGCCAGCAGACCAGCGTGCTCGCCTCGGTGGCGCCGCGTGTGCGTATCGTGGCCGTGGACGGCGCAAGCCTTGGCGTGATCCGTGAGCAGGTGGCCGCGGGCCGGCTTCCCAACATCGGCCGTGTACTTGATCGCGGCGCGGTGGTGGAGCTCGCCACACTCAAGCCGACGCAGGCCGAGCCGGTGTGGACGGCAGCGGCCACTGGGCGGTACCCCGCTGGTAACGGTGTGCGGTCCAACGCGGAGTTTCGTGTCGGCACAGACGCCGGCGAAGCCGTTGACCTGCTGCCCGACTATTGTTTTGCGTATGCGCTCGTGTATCAGCAGTACGTGACCGCGGTGCGGCGCACACGCGCGGACGTGCGCGCGCGGCCGTTCTGGCAGATTGCCACCGACTATGGCCTGTCGGCCGGTATTGTGCGGTGGCCGCTGACGTTTCCTGCCGAGTTGTCACGGGGATACCTCATCAGTGGTCAGTTTCATGCCGGGTTGAGTTCACCATTACGGCTGTCGGAGTCGGCGGCCGGTGTGCCGACCAGCGCCGTCGAAATCGCCCGCGAGGTGTTTGAACGTGATGCTGACGGTACGCCAGGTCCCGTGGGTGTTGCGGCTCCGGCGGAACTGGCGTTTGACGGTGACCTGCGCGCGGGCTGGGACAGCCGATACCAGGATGTCGCCACACGCCTGGATACGTTTTTTTCTCCCCACGTGTCCGCGGTGCGCCTCACAGGAGTGGATCTGGTGTCACACGCGCACTGGAATGCGGTGGATCCGGCGCGCCCGGCAGGCGGACGTCACGGTGATGCCGCCATCGTTGACGCCGCCTATCAGCAACTGGATGACAGTGTGGGGCGCGCTCGCGATCAGTTGCGGCCCGGCGACCTCCTGCTCGTGGTGTCCGGCTTCGGCATGGAGTCGGTCAGTGCCCCGAAGCGGTTGCTGGCCAGGGTGCTGCAGCAACCCGACGCGACGGGCTCACACGAAAGTGCGCCCGACGGCTTCCTGATCGCGTACGGCCGCGACGTCATTCACGCAGACCTGCCGCGCGGCGCCATCGTGGACCTGGCGCCGACGGTGCTGTATTTCCTCGGGATTCCCGTCGGCCGTGACATGGACGGGTACGCACGCACGGATTTGTTTACACGCGCGTATCGTCGTGAACATCCGTTGACGTTCATCTCCTCCCACGAGCGCTGACGCGGCGCGCGTACGCTACACTGTGTCGGCCCTTTAACGCGGTCCTGTGAGGCCGCAAAGGAGACACAATGCCTGTCGTCATGGACGCCGATCGCATCGGGCGAAGCCTGATGCGCATCGCGCACGAAATCCTCGAACGGAATCGCGGTACAGACAATCTCGCCCTTGTGGGCATTCGCGCCCGCGGTGTCCCCCTGGCCGAACGGCTGGCGGCCAACCTGCGCGAGGCCGGAGGTCTTGAGGTGCCCACCGGGTCACTCGACATCACGCTGTATCGCGACGACCTGATGAAACACCAGGTCGGTCCTCAGCCGATCCTGCGCCGCACGGACATCCCGTTTTCACTCGACGGACGCACGATCATCCTGGTGGACGATGTGCTCTATACGGGCCGCACGATTCGCGCGGCCCTGGACGCGCTGATCGACTTCGGCCGGCCGAACGCGATTCAACTAGTGGCGCTGGTGGACCGCGGCCATCGTGAGTTGCCGATCCGCGCGGACTATGTCGGCCGCAACGTGCCAACCTCCCGCCAGCAGACGGTGCAGGTGCACCTGACCGAAATCGACGGCCGCGATGAAGTGGAAGTCCACGACCTGGAGGTGACGTCATGACGACGGCATCCATCACGCGGCTGCGAAGCCGGCACCTGCTTGGAATCGCCGATCTGGAGCCTGCCGAAATCGACCTGGTGCTCAGCACCGCCGAGGCGATGAAGGAGATTGGCACACGCACCATCAAGAAGGTGCCGGCGCTGCGCGGCCGGACCGTCGTGAATCTCTTCTTCGAATCCAGCACGCGCACCCGGCTGTCGTTTGAGCTCGCGGAAAAACGCCTGTCCGCCGACACGATGGGTATTACGGCCGTCGGTTCCAGTGTCACCAAAGGTGAAACGCTGGCGGACACGGCACGCACGCTTGAGGCGATGTCGCCGGACCTGATCGTCATCCGGCATGCCTCGTCGGGAGCGCCGCACCTGCTGTCGAAGATTTGCCGCGCCGGCATCGTGAATGCCGGAGACGGCACCCATGAACATCCCACGCAGGCGCTGCTCGACGCGTTGACCATTCGTGAGCGGAAGGGCCGTCTCGCGGGTCTGAAGGTCGCCATCATCGGCGACCTGTTGCACAGCCGTGTGTTGCGGTCGAACGTGCTGCTGCTCACACGCATGGGAGCCGAGGTTCGAACATGTGGGCCGTCCACGCTGATTCCGCCCGGACTCGCCTCGTTGGGCGTGCATGTCACGACGTCGATCGACGAGGCGGTGACCGACGCGGACGTCGTGATGATGCTGCGTGTGCAGCATGAACGGATGCACGGGTTGTTCCTGCCGTCGGTGCGTGAGTACTTCACGCTGTTCGGCCTGACGCCGAAACGTCTGGAGCGCGCGGCCTCTGATGTCATCGTGATGCACCCGGGGCCGATGAATCGAGGGGTGGAAATTGACTCGGCTGTGGCTGATGGGCCGTGGTCGGTGATTCTGGATCAGGTCGCCAACGGCGTTGCCGTGCGGATGGCCGTGTTGTACCTGCTGGCAGGTGAGGACGTCGCGTGAGCACACAGAATTTGCTGCTGAAGAATGCCCGGGTCGTGGACCCCGCGGCCGGCCGTGATGGGCACTTCGATGTGTTGATCGTCGACGGCCGGATCGCCCGCATCGACAAGGGTGTGCCGGCCGATGGCGCACGTGTCATCGACGTGCCGGCAGGATGGGTGGTGACGCCCGGCTTGATCGACATTCACGTGCATTTGCGAGAGCCGGGGCAGGAACACAAGGAGACCATCGCGACCGGGACGTGGTCGGCGGTGGTGGGCGGCTTCACCGGCGTGGCATGTATGCCGAACACGAGCCCGGTCAACGACTCCGCATCGGTCACCGAGTTCATGCTCAAACGCGCGGCCGAGGCCAACCTCGCGCGTGTCTACCCCATTGGCGCGGTGTCGATGGGGCAGAAGGGCGAGCAGATGACCGAGATGGGTGACCTGCATGCCGCCGGCTGTGTGGCGTTCACTGACGATGGCCACCCCGTGCGAACGGCGCTGCTCATGCGGCGGGCACTGGAGTACGCGTCGATGTTTGACGCGCCGATCATCGAACACTGCGAGGATCCCTCGCTCAAGGGTGAAGGCGTCGCGCACGAGGGACGTGTCGCCGGTCTGCTCGGATTGCGTGGGATTCCCGGCGCGGCCGAGTCCATCATGGCGGAGCGCGACATCAGCCTGGCCGAACTGACCGGCGGCCGCGTGCACATCGCGCACATGAGCGCCCGGCAGACGCTGCGGGCGGTGCGCCACGGCAAGTCACGCGACATCAAGGTCACCTGTGAAGTGGCGCCGCACCACTTCGTGCTCAACGACGAGGCCCTGATGCAGGGGGCCGGGTACGACACGAACTTCAAGATGAATCCGCCTCTGCGCGAAGAAGCGGATCGCGGGGCCATGATCGAAGGTCTGCGCGACGGGTCGATCGACGTCATTGCCACCGACCATGCGCCACATCACGCGGATGAGAAGGCGCTTGAATTCGACCGCGCGCCGTTCGGCATCGTAGGACTCGAGACCTGCGTCCCTCTCTGCCTCGACCGTCTCGTGCACGCCGGCGTCATCTCGCTCCCACGGATGGTCGCGCTGCTGACCTGTAATCCGGCTCAGTTGTTGCGCCTTCCAGGCGGCACACTGCGCGAAGGAGATCCGGCAGATATCACCATCCTGTCGCCCGACACCGAAGTCACCATTCGTGCGAACGACCTGGTCTCCAAGTCGAAGAACACACCGTTTGACGGATGGACCTTGCGCGGCGCCACCGCGGCCACCATCGTCGGTGGCCGCGTGCTCTATACAAATCCGGCAGTCACCGGCACATCAGCGTTGAACCCCTAGCCCCAAGCACCCTTATGGCTTCTTTTGATCTGCTCACCTCCGCCGGCGTCCTGATGGTTAACGGTCATTTCGATTACGGAAATGGCTTCCATGGCAGCGCCTATCTCAATCCGCACCGCCTCTTTCAGCAGCCGTCCACCATCTGGCGTGTGGCGCAGGATCTGATCGATGCGATCCCCAGCGACGTCATCGCCGCCGCGGAGGTCGTATCCGGACCCGTCATGGGCGGCGCGCTCCTTGCGCACACCATGGCGGGCCTGATCGACGGTCGTCGCCCCCTGAGTCATCCACAGTCGTTGTTTGCGCCCATCTCGGTGGACGATCGCGGCGCACACGTGCTGCGCGACTTCTACCAGGGCGTCGTGAAGGGCCGGCGGGTGCTGCTGGTAGACGATGTGCGGAACACCGGGAAGACGTTCGAACGGGCGAAGTCACTCATCGAGGCGGCCGGCGGCACCGTCATCGCTACCGCGCAGATTTGCGATCGCCTTGAAGCGATGGTGGATCTCGGTGTGCCGAACATTGCCCTGGCTGAATACCCCGCGCCGGAGAACTTCCCTGCAGAGAGTTGCCCGCTCTGCAAGGCGGGCGCGGCGATCACCCGTTTTTGATGCCGCTCGACAAGGCCCGGCTCGACGTCCTGTACGAGTCGTTCAACCATCCGGAGTCGGCGTTTGACCCGATTCAGGTGGTCCGGCGATATCCGCGTCTCGAGGATCGCGAACTCATTGCGTTCATCGCGGCCGGACTCGCGTTTGGCCGGGTCACGTCGGTGGTCAACTCCATAGAGACCGTCTGCCGGGTGCTCGGTGACTCACCCGCAGCGTTCATCCGGGAGTTTGAGCCGCGTCGTGACGCCGCTCCGTTGCTACCGCTCGTACACCGATGGATCCGCGGCCGCGATCTGGTGGCGTTGCTCTGGATGTTGCGCCAGATGCTCGAACAGAGCGGGTCGCTCGAGCGGTACTACGCCATCGGACACGATCCGGCTGCCCCCGACGTGACGGCCTCGCTGGAATCGTTCTCGACACGGGCGAGGGAGATCGATCTGCGGCCGGCCTACGGCCGCGCTGTGCCGGACGCGCCGCCGGTGTATTTCTTTTTCAGCCGGCCTTCGTCCGGTGGCGCCTGCAAACGGCTCAATCTGTTCCTGCGGTGGATGGTTCGCACGGATGGCGTGGATCCTGGCGGGTGGTCGTCGCCGTCTCCCGGCCAGCTCGTCATACCGCTCGATACCCACACCATCCGCACAGGCAAGTGCCTTCGGCTCACACGTCGTGTGTCACCAGGATGGAAGATGGCCGCGGATATCACTGCCGCGCTGCGCCGGATGGATCCGGTGGATCCCGTCCGCTACGACTTTGCGCTGTGCCACCTGTCGATGATGGGCAACTGCGGTTATCAGTCGAAGCAGCGCGACTCGCAGTGTCCACTCAAAGGACTGTGCAGGCCCCGTCAGGTTGCTCGCGCGGCCAGGCGGCTCTGATAAACCGCCAGTGTCCCTTCGACCATCCGTTCGACGCTGAAGGACCGCTCGACGCTCGCACGCGCGGCGGCACCGAGGTCGGCGCGCAGGGCGTCGTCGTTGAGCAGCCGCACGATCGCGGCAGCCAGCTCGTCCGGGTGATGAGGAGCAACCAGCAGGCCCGTGCGGCCGTCCTCGATCGCTTCCGGAATCCCGCCGGCGGTCGTGCCGACAATCGGTGTGCCACACGCCATGGCATCGAGCATCGCCGATCCGAGGCCCTCGGTCAGCGAACTCATCACGAAGATGTCGAAACTCTTCTGAAGTCCGAGGACGTCGTGCCGGAACCCGGGCAGAAACACGTGGCGCTCGAGTCCAAGCGTCTTGACCTGGTGTTCGAGTGCGCCGCGAAGTTCGCCTTCACCGAGAATGACGAAACGCGCGTCGGGGACCGCGCGCACCACCTTGGCTGCGGCGGCAATCAGGTCCTTCTGCCCTTTGTGCGGCACGAGCGCGGCAACGTTGCCGATCACCGGGCTGCCGTGTGGCAGCCACAGTTCCTTGTGCACGTCCAGCGGCTCAACCTTGTCGATGGCGCCAATCGGAATGCCGTCATGGACCACCTCGATGCGATCAGCTGCAATGCCGTCTTCAATCAGCATCCGCCTGATGACATTCGAGACGGCGATGAACACGTCGATGTGACGGTACTTCCAGCGTGACAGGGCGTTGCGTTTGAGGTGGAAGTCGACACGTCGGGATGCGACCACAAGCGGGCGTGGCCGCAGCCGTGGCTGAAAGGACAGCGCCATGGCCATCAGCGCCACGCCAACCGCGTCGTGCAGGTGTACGACATCCGGCGTGAAGGTCCGCAACAGCCTGTGCAGTTGCCACGCGGCTTGAATGTCGAACTCGCCGGCAGGACTCAGTTCGGCCGTGCGCAGGCCCTCAGCCGCGCGTCGGCGCAATTCACCGCTGCCGTGTGCGATCAGGATCGCCGGATGGCCGATGCCGGAGAGGCCGGTCACGGTCAGCAGCACCTGGTGCTGGCCGCCGCGCCAGGTGCGAGCGGTATCGACGTGGACGGACGTCACTCGACGCCTGTGCTCCTGGGACCCGACTGCATGGCCCACAGTTTGGCGAACTTCAGAAAGACGTAGTGTGCGTTCATTGCCGAGATGATCACTCCCGGCGCACCATCGAGAAATCCGCGCTTCAGCACGTAGTTGCGCAGAAACGCAAACGGAGGATGCAGCAGCAGCGCGCCAAGCCCCGTCCGTCGTCCCTGTTCGTACATCTGTTCGGCGGCCAGTGTCGTGTAGCGCTGCATCGTGTCGAAGTGATGTGCGATGTCGCGGTACGCGTAGTGTTCCAGCTCCTGCGTCAGCCGCCCGACAGGGCCATCCGCGGTGACCGACTCGTGCACTTTGCG
>BTVE01000034.1:0-40795 GCA_045862915.1 Acidimicrobiia bacterium | reverse complement strand
CGCCTTGTGCCGGTTGTACAGGCGGAGTTGGTAGTCGGGATACCAATCGGTGGTGCGAATCCAGCGGCCGAGGTGAAAGGTGACGCGCGGCACGCGGAACCCGGCGTGCTCACCCGGCGCGGCGGCTGCACGCTGCACCTCTTCGGCCAAGGCTGGTGTGACACGTTCGTCGGCGTCGACGGAAAGAATCCAGTCGTGTGCCGCCTGGCTGGCGGCGAAGTCCTTCTGCGCAGAGTACCCAGGCCATCCGCGTTCAATCACCCGCGCTCCCGCCTTGCGCGCCAGGTCCGGCGTCCCATCCGTGCTGCCGCTGTCAACGACGATGACCTCGTCGGCAAAGGCGAGCGAGGCGAGGCAATCCTGGATGTGCCGGGCTTCGTTGAGGGTGATGACCGTGGCCGTCAGGGGCACGCGGACATTTTACGGGGTTCCGGAGTGCCGAGGTCCCGGAGTTCCGGAGTTCCGGAGTTCCGAAGTCCCGGGGTTCCGAAGTCCCGAAGTTCCGCAGTGCACCTCGGCACCTCGGAACTTCGGCACTTCGGAACTTCGAGCCTAGCGGACGGGCGCCTTCTGGACTGCGTCGAAGAGGATGAGCGACGTGTTGTAGTCGATCGTCGCGTTGAGCTCGTTGACGCGTGCGGTCGCGAGGTCGCGCTGGCGCTGCTGGAGCGTGAAGGTGCTCGAGAGACCGACCGCGAACTTCTTCTGTTCCGCTTCCAACTGGCGCTGCGCGCGTTCGCGGGCGACCTGTGTGACCGTGACGCGCTGGAAGTTGGTCTGCACCTGTCGGCCGAGCGTGCGGACGGCCGTGACCACCGAGAGTTCCTGCGCGCGCAGCGCCGTTTCTTCCTGCTGGCGCGAAATCCGCTGACGGGCGAGATTGGCCTCGGTGCTGCTCTTGCCAATTGGATACGACACGGTCAGGCCGAGACTCCACGTCGGGAGGTTGTTCTTGAACGTGTCGCCGATGACCGAGCCGAAACCACGAACCGTCGTGCTTTCGATCTCCGGCGGGAACACACCATCCCGGAAGATGTTCTGCGTGCCGCCGCTGCCGCTGGCGCTGTAGTTGAAGTTCAGGTTCGCGGTCGGCAGGATGCTGTTGCGCGTGGCCTGGAGCGACAGGTCCGTGATCTCCATGCGGCGCCGCGCGACCTGCAGGTCGGTTCGGTCCGTCAGCGCGGTCTGAATGGCCGCCTCGATGTTGACGTCCCGCTTCTGCAGCGTAATGGCCTCGGTCGTCTCGAAGCGGACCTGCCAGTAGTCCTGGCGGGAGGGATCAAGAATCAGGCTGCGCAGGTTGTCTTCGGCGGTCGCGATGGCGGCTTCCGCCGAGATGACTGCTTCTTCACGGCTGGCCACTTCGGCTTCGGCCTCGATGATGTCGATGGGTGCCATGGTGCCGACTTCCACACGCGCCTGGTTGTCTTTCAGCTGCTGGCGCGTGATGTCGAGGTTCTGCTGCGCGACCTCGAGCCGGTTGCGCGCGGCGACGAGGTTCAGGTACGCCTGTTGCGCCTGCACGCGGGTGATGATGATGCGTTCTTCGAGCTGGATATCGGCGATCGACAGGTTGCGCTGACTCGTTTCCACCGAGAGCCGCTGTCCGTCGATGCGGAACCCCGCCAGCAACGGTTGCGTGAAGTTGAACTGCAGGCCGGCGCTCAGGCTGGGGTTGAATGTGGCGCCGAGTTGGGACGTTTCACTGCGACCCGCGTTCCAGGACAACCGATAACTGGATCCGAACCAGGGCAGCGACTGCTGGACGTTGGTGGCAAACTGCAGGCCGGTCCGGGTGATCGTGCCGCCGCCTTCAAAGGCGCTCGCCGAGGCCGACTGCGACGATGACCGTGAAAAGGACGACCCGAGGATCGGCGCAAACGCGGCCCGCGCCTGGGCCAGGTTTTCTGCCGCAATGGCGGGGTCGAGACGATCCGACTTCAGCGCCAGGTTGTGTTCCAGAGCCATCTGCTCGGCTTCGGCCATCGTCAATTGGATGACCGGTCCGCTGGCGGTCGGTGCCTGACCGGTTTGCGGCGTCTGTGCGCTGACGGCGTCCGGCCGAATGATCACGGTGAGGGCCAGAAGGCCTGGGAGGATTGTCGTTCGGATAGTGCGCATCATCGGTACTGTCTCCAGATCACGTGTTCTTTCGCGGACAAGGTCCCGTAGTAGGACGCTCCGGACGCCGGTCCGGTTCGCAAACGTTCTATACTACGCGCCCGAGGGCTGATCCCGCTTCCGGGACGCGTGTGTCCCGGTTCGTGGAGCATCCACGAGCCCTTTGCTCAGGATTCCCAGACGTTCATGAAGAGAATGCAAACCATGCGCCGACTTTTCCTCGTCCTGGCCTCCGGCCTCGTTGCCACCTCGGTACTGGTAGCCCAGTCCCGGCCAGCTCCTGCCGCCCGCCCGGCGGCGATGACCCTGACCATCGACTCGATCATGCGAGGCCCGGCCCTGGTCGGCAACTCGCCGAGTAACATCCGCTGGTCCAAGGACTCATCCAAGATCTACTTCTCCTGGCAGAAGGCCGGGGAAGAGCGCTCCGCCACCTTCGTCGTGAACCGCGACGGCACCGGTCTGCGCGAACTGGCGCAGGACGAAGCATCCAACCTCGATACGCCGCAGACGGGACGCCCCGACATGGCCGGGCGCCGGCTTCTGACGGTCGAGGGCGGTGACGTCGTCATCTACGAAGTGGGCTCCGGTGCGCGCCGTCAGGTGACCCGCACGGCGTCTGCCGAATCCAATCCGCGCTGGGTGCGCCGTGATACCGCAGTCACCTTCACACGCGACGGCAACCTGTACCTGATGTCACTGGACCCGAGCGCCGAGGGGCCGTCCTTCGTGCAGCTCACCGACATCGTGTCCGCTGATGCCGGCCCGGTGGCCGGTGCGGCCGGTGGCCGCGGCGCGGGTGCGCGTGGCGGTGCCGCAGGCGGCCGAGGTGGCGCGCAGGAAACCGAAGCGCAGCGGCTGCTGCGACTCGAAGAAGCGCGGCTCATCGAGTTCATCCGCCAGCAGCAGGGACGCGGCGGCGGGCAGGGTGGTCGCGGTGGACGTGGCGGCCGCGGCGGCGGACAGGGCGGTGACGCCCAGCAGCCCATCGCACGGTTCCAGCTCGCGGCGCGCCAGTCCGTGGTCGACCTCCAGTTGTCGGGTGACGAAGGGTTCGTCTGGATTACCGTCAACGAACAGCCCGAAGTGCCGGCCCGCGGACAGGACACGCCCAATTACGTCACCGCATCCTCGTATCCCGAAATGATCCCTGGCCGGCCCAACGTCGGCGATAACCTCGCCGTGCGCAAGCTTGCGGTGCTGAACCTGAAGGAAAACCGGTCGGTCTGGGCCGACGCGGCGGCGTTTGCCGGCACCGACTACACGGCAGTGGCCGATGCCAAGCCGACAGGCCGCACGGTGAACTGGGGCACGCCCGATCAATCTGCCGACGGTGCGTTCACAGTCATCCCCCTGACGGCGCAGGACAACAAGAACCGCTGGCTGGTGAAGGTGGATCCCGCGACCGGCGCGGCCACGCCCATCTACACGCTGCGCGACGATGCGTGGGTGCGGCAGCAGTCGATCGGCGGCGCCCAGGGTGGCGCGGGCATCGCGTGGTTGCCCGACAACCGGCGCTTCATCTTTTTCTCGGAAGAGTCCGGCTACAACCATCTCTATCTGATGGACGCGTCAGCAGCGCAGCCCCGGGCCACCGCGTTGACGACCGGAACATGGGAAGTCACGTCTGCCGAACTGTCGAACGACCGCACGCGGATCTTCCTGACGACCAACGAGGTGCATCCCGGCGAACGGCACTTCTACACGATGCCGGTCACCGGCGGCGAGCGCACGAAGGTGACGTCGATGACCGGCGACAATCAGGTCACCCTGTCGCCCGACGAGCGGCACATCGCTTTGGTGCACTCCTACAGCACCAAACCGCCCGAGTTGCACGTGATGCCGATGACACCCGGGGCCGCCGCGCAGCAGGTGACCACGACGCCGACCGAAGAATGGCGGTCGTTCAAGTGGATTGACCCGAAGGTGATCACCTACAAGGCGCGTGACGGCAAGGACGTCTACGCGCGCCTCTACACGCCGGAGATGATTGGCGCCAAACGCGATCCGAAAAAGCCCGCCGTGATCTTCGTACATGGCGCCGGGTACCTGCAGAACGCCCACAAGTACTGGTCCACCTATTTCCGTGAGTACATGTTCCACAACCTGCTCGCGTCGAAGGGCTACGTGGTGCTTGATCCCGACTTCCGTGCGAGCTCCGGATACGGTCGTGACTGGCGCACGGGTATCTACCGGCACATGGGCGGCAAGGACCTCGAGGACGTGGTCGACGGGGCAAAGTATCTCGCGACGGCCGAGAAGGTCGACCCGAAACGTATCGGCGTCTACGGCGGCAGTTATGGCGGCTTCATCACGTTGATGGCGATGTTCACGACGCCGGATGTGTTCAAGGCCGGCGCGGCCCTGCGGCCCGTGACCGACTGGGCGCACTACAACCACGGCTACACGTCGAACATCCTCAACACGCCGGCCACCGATCCAGAGGCGTACCGCCGCAGCTCCCCGATCTACTTCGCCGAAGGACTCAAGGGGCGGCTGGTCATGTTGCACGGCATGGTGGATACCAACGTTTTCTTCCAGGATTCGGTGCGCCTGGCGCAGCGCCTGATCGAACTGCGTAAGGAGAACTGGGATCTGGTGGGCTACCCGGTCGAGAACCATGGCTTTACCGAAGAAACCAGCTGGGCCGACGAGTACAAACGCATCCTGAAGCTGTTCGAGACGGAACTGCGAGAGGTGCGCTGAGTGGACGTCCTCGCCCTGTTCCGTGAATCCGGCGCCCTGCACGAGGGACACTTTCGTCTCTCGTCCGGGCTCCACAGCCCGGGCTATCTGCAGTGCGCGCTGGTGCTGCAGCACCCCCGCCACGCCGAGACGCTCGGGCGCGCGCTCGCCGATGCGTTGCGCGACCTTCAACCCACGGTGGTGTTGTCACCGGCGATGGGCGGCCTGATCATCGGGCACGAGGTGGGCCGCGCGCTGGGCGTCCGCGCCATCTTTGCCGAGCGGCAGGACGGCGTGTTGACCCTGCGCCGAGGCTTCTCGCTGGCGGCCGACGATCGCGTGGTCATCATCGAGGACGTCGTTACGACCGGCAAGTCCACCCGCGAGACGGTGGTCGTGGCCGGTCCGAGTGGCGCGATCGTGGTAGGCGCGGGCAGCATCATCGATCGCAGCGGCGGCACATCCGACCTGGGCGTGCCGTACCGGTCGCTGGTCCAGCTCTCGCTGCCGACGTATGAACCCGAGTCCTGCCCCCTGTGCCAGGCGGGGCAGCCGATCGTGAAACCCGGTTCACGCGCCTGACGGCCGGTATAGAGTAGCGGCATGGCGAAGCAGGAAATCCTGTACCCCAGCTGCAACCTGTTGACGCTCAGCGATGGCCGTGGCGGCATTTTCACCTGGCTGCCGCAGGACGCAATTGTCGAGTTCAACATGCTCTATTTCCAGCCCGGCAAGACCCGCGGCAACCACTACCATCCCGAATTTCACGAGTATTTCCTGATCGTGGAAGGGGAGGGCGCTATGGTGAGCCGGGATCCCGACTCTCCGGACGGCCAGCGCCTGATTCACATGGGCAAGGGCATGTGCGTGCGGACGCCGATGGGCGTGTCACACGCGTTTTATGCGATTACTCCGGTGACGGCGATTGCGATGTTGTCCAAGCGCTGGGATGACTGCAACCCGCCCATCGTGCGCGAAGACCTGATTCCGACCTGAGGCCGATGGCGACACGTATTGCCGTGGTCGGCGCCGCCGGATTTTTCGGCCGGGCGCTGGTCACGGCACTCACTCGTGCCGGGCATGACGTCGCCGGCGTGACGCGCGCCGAGTATGCAGCGGCCCGTCACGAGTTGTGGGACGTGGTGGTCAACACGGCCATGCCGTCACGACGGTTCTGGGCGAAGCACCATCCCGCCGACGATTTCTCCGAGACGGTGGCCAAGACGGCCGACCTGGTCTACGGATGGCGCTACGGGACCTTCGTGCAGATCAGCAGCCTGTCAGCGCGCACCGAACGCGACACCATTTACGGACGCCACAAGGCTGCCGCCGAAGTGTTGTGTGAACGGCCAGACGCCCTCATCGTCCGACTCACCGCACTCTACGGCGAGACGATGGGCAAGGGGGCGGTGGTGGATATCGCCAATGATGCGCCGGTGTACGTGGATGGCGCGAGCCGGTACGCCTTTACGCCCGTGGAGTTTGCCGCCGGATGGGTGGCGTCACACCTGGACACACGTGGCCTGGTCGAAGTGGGCGCGCGCGATACCGTGAGCCTGGCCGAAATTGCCCACGCGCTTGGCCGGCAGATTTCCTTTGACGGCCCCGTTGAGGAACAGGCCGTCGTGACCCCGGACCCGGCCTGGCCATCGGCCACCGACGTCATCCCGTTTGCCCGACGCCTGATGGAGGCCCGCACCCAGTCATGATCGCCGACGCTCCCCGCACCACACGCTGCCGTGTCTGCGGCAATCCCTCCCTTGAGCCGTGTCTGGATTTGGGCGCGCAGTATCTGTCGTCGATCTTTCCGACCGACCTCAACTATCGCGACACGCTGAAGCGGTATCCGATGGACCTGGTGGTGTGCCGGCAGGAATCCGACGCGCACTGCGGCCTGCTGCAGATGGGGCACCACCTCGACCTCAGCGAGATGTATGCGGCGTATCCGTATCAGAGCTCGACCAACAGCGGCATGCGGGCCGTGCTGGCCGATGTGGCGGCTGATGGCGATCGGGTCGGGGGCCTCTCGGCCGGAGATGTCGTGCTCGACATCGGATGCAACGACGGCACCCTGTTGTCGATGTTCAGCGGTCGCGGCCTGGTGCTGGCCGGCATCGACGCCGCGCAGAACATCCAGCTGGTGTTTGATGATCCGGCGCTGCACCACGCGCGCGGCTACTTCACACGCGAGCGGTACGAGACGTTCGGCATTCCACGCGCGCGGCTGATCTTCAGCATCGCGATGTTCTACCACCTGGACGATCCGGTCGCGTTTGCCAGCGATGCGGCCGCCGTGCTGGCGCCCGACGGCACCTGGATCATCCAGATGGCCTACGCCGGTGCGATGCTCGACACCAACATGTACGACAACATCGTGCATGAACATGCCGGCTACTACGGCATCGAGACGCTGGAGCGGGTGCTGGCGCAGGCGGGGCTCGCCATCGTGGATGCGTCGCTCAATGACGTGTACGGCGGCAGTTACCGTGTGTTCGTGCGGCACCAGGCCGCGGCGACCACCCGCTCCGTGCGGCTCGAGCAGTTGCTGGCCACCGAACGTGCGCAACGACTGACCGATGCGGAGACCTGGCGGCAGTTTGGCGTCCGGGTGGCAGAGACACGGGACGCACTGCGCACCGAAGTGGAACGCGTACGCGCCGAGGGGCAGACCATCTGGGTGTACGGCGCCTCCACCAAGGGAAACACCATCCTGCAGTATTGCGAGTTATCCTCCCGCGAACTGCCGTACGCCGCCGATGCCAATCCATTCAAACTCGGCAAGTTCCTGATCGGCAGCGACATTCCCATTGTGGACGAGCAGGCGCTGCGCGCTGCACGGCCCGACGCTCTGCTGGTGTTGCCCTACAGCTTCGTTGACGGCTTCATCGCGCGAGAGACCGCGCTCGTCGAGGGCGGCACACGTTTCCTTGTCCCCCTGCCGGCCGTGCACTGGAAGCCGTGAGCAGACGCCATCAGATTCGTCGCGTCGGCCTTGTCATGCCGACGTCCTTTGATACGGACTCGGTCATCGCCGGCGGTGAACGGTATGCGTTCGAGCTGGCGAAGGCGCTTGCGGACCAGATCGACACCACACTCTTCACGTTTGCGAGACAACCGAAGACCACGACGGTCGGGCCCCTCACGATTTGTTACTGTCGCGTGCTGGCGTATCCGGGCGGTGTGGTCAATCCGCTGAGTGTGGCGCATCTGCCCGGTCTGAGCCGCTGTGATGTCGTGCATGTGCTGCAGCCGCGCACGATCGTGACCGACTTCGCGATGT
Source organism: Acidimicrobiia bacterium (assembly GCA_045862915.1). Classification (GTDB taxonomy): domain Bacteria; phylum Acidobacteriota; class Vicinamibacteria; order Vicinamibacterales; family SCN-69-37; genus SYFT01. Next base: position 32,709 of record BTVE01000034.1, on the reverse strand, counting down.
TGTGGGGCGCGTTGCTTGGCAAACGGACGTTTCTGACGGATCTGGCCGGCGGCGCGGGACTGCGGCCGTCGCGCTACATTCCGATGGCGAACCTGATGACGGGGTTCCTGCCGATCTCCGAGTTCAACCGCGCGCTCAGCCCGTGGATCACGAAACCCGTCACCGTCATTTCCAGCGGTGTGGACGCCGAGGCGTTCCGCCCGGATCCGTCGGTGGCGCGTGTGGCGGGACGGATCGTGTACGTCGGACGCCTCTTCGAGGGCAAAGGCCTCCATCTGCTCATCGAGGCGCTGCCCGAGGGCGCCACCTTGGAAGTGGTCGGCAACGGCGAACCCGCCTATGTCGCACGGGTGCGCGCGCTCGCCGCAGGCAAAGCGGTGACGTTCCATGGTGGGCTGCCGGACGCCGAGGTGGTGACGTTGTACCAATCGGCTGCGCTGATCGCGTTGCCGTCGCTGGTGGACAGCGGTGTGACCTCGTCACTGGAAGCCATGGCGTGTGGCACGCCGGTCGTTGGGGCCCGGCTGGGCACACTTCCCGAGATTGTGGACGACACCACCGGATGGCTGGTCCCGCCCGGCGATGTGCCCGCGCTGCGTGCCGCCCTGGTGGACGCACTTTCAGATGACGCAACGCTTCGTCGCAAAGGCGCGGCTTCACGCGCCAGGGTTGAGCGGGACTTCACGTGGCCGGCGGTGGCCGCGCGATGCCTCCGCGCCTACCGGGGCGAGGCGTGAGCGACCGCACACTCAAGTGTGTCGTGGCCTACGACGGCACGGCGTATCAGGGCTGGCAACGCCAGGCCGATGGTCCCACCATTCAGGCGGCGCTTGAAGACGCCTTTGTGCCTCTGCTCGGCAGCGCGCCCGTGGTGACAGGCGCGGGACGCACCGATGCCGGCGTCCATGCGCTCGGGCAGGTCGCGTCCGTGCGTGTATCGACCAGCCATGATGTCGCCGCGATCCGTCGCGCACTGAACGCGCGATTGCCGGCGGACATTCGTGTGTTGTCGGTCAGTGATGCCGCGCCGGAGTTCCATGCGAGGTTCGCCGCGGTCGGCAAGACCTACCGCTACCGTATCGTGACGGCCGAGGTGGCGAGCCCGTTCGAACGATGGTTCGTCTGGCACCTGCCCGGGCCGCTGCGGACGGGCGAGATGCGCGAGGCGGCGTGTGCGATCGTGGGCACCCATGATTTTTCGTCCTTCCAGGCGCTTGGCAGTGATGTCGAGGATGCCGTGCGGACGATCACGCGCCTCGAGGTGACGTCGACATCGACGGACGTGGTCATCGAGGCGCAGGGCACAGGGTTTCTGCGGCACATGGTGCGGATTCTGGTGGGCACGCTGGTTGACGTCGGGTCCGGCCGGCGTCAGCCCACCGAGATGACCGACATCGTGGCTGCACGCGACAGGCGTGCGGCCGGAGATACGGCCCCGGCGCGAGGGCTCACACTGGTGGCCGTGGACTATCCCCCCGGGTGCTAGACTTCCGGTATGGCCCTCGCAGACGTGCTGGCCGCGGTGCCGCCCGGATCCGCTGACGAGGCGCTCGCCAACAAAATCGACTTCGACCGGCTGCCTCGCCATGTGGCCGTCATCATGGACGGCAACGGCCGATGGGCGGCCGCCCGCCATCTGCCGCGTGTGGAAGGTCATCGCGCCGGCATCGATGCGGTGCGTGACACGGTGGAAACTTCGGCGCGCCTCGGCCTCTCCGTGCTGACGTTGTACGCGTTTTCGATGGAGAACTGGAAACGTCCGGTCACCGAGGTCAGCGCGCTGATGAGTCTGCTGCGACACTACCTGCGCGCCGAGTTGCGCACGCTGCTTCGCAACAACATCCGGTTTCACGTGATCGGACAACTCGATCGGCTCAACGCCGACGTGCGTGAGGAACTGCAGGCCGCTGAAGCACGCACGGCCGGCAACACCGGCATGATCTTCAACATCGCATTGTCGTACGGCGGGCGGGCCGAAATCGTCGAGGCGGCACGCACGGCCCTGCGTGAAGGCATTGCCCCGGAGGCACTCGACGAATCACGCTTTGCCGGATTCTTGTCCACGGCCGGCCAGCCCGACCCGGACCTGCTCATCCGCACCAGCGGGGAAATGCGGGTCAGCAACTTCCTTCTGTGGCAGATCGCGTACGCGGAGATCTGGGTCACCGACACACTGTGGCCTGACTTCCGCGCGCGACACCTGCTCGAGGCGGTCACCGAGTACCAGAAGCGCGATCGCCGCTACGGTGCCGTGAGTTCCGACGCGGTGGGAGCACTCAAGTAACGCGTGACTCGTGTCCTGAGCGCCCTCGTGCTGGTCGCGATCCTCGTGGCCGCGCTGTTTGCCGCACCGTGGTGGGGTGCCCTCCTGCTCGCATGTGCAGCGGCGGTCCTCGCCGCGTCTGAGGTGGCGGCACTGGCGGCTGCGGTTGGCGCCGCAGTCTCCACCCCTGTCACCGTCACGGGCGCGGCCGTCGTGTGCATCGCCATGGCGTTGTCCCACGAGACACTCACGGGCGGGCCGCTCGGGCCGATGGTACTGGCGCTGATCGTGGGTGCCGGACTCGTTGCGCTCGCGTCCGGCGCGCCGTCGCCGGCCACAGTCACTCGCGCAGCCGTGATGTTCATGGCTCCGGTCTACGTCGGCGTGCCGCTGGGCGCACTCGGCTGGGTGGACATCATTTACGGTCCCTTCACGCTGCTCTTCCTCATTGTGTTGATCTCGGTCAGCGACTCGGCGCAGTACTTCTGCGGCCGGGCGTTTGGCCGCGTGAAGCTTGCGCCGGCCATCAGCCCCGCAAAAACCCGCGAGGGGGCGATTGGCGGCCTGGTCGCCGCCGCCATCATCGGAGCGGTTGTCGCCCCGCAGTGGATCTCCGGCACGTTATGGATGGAAGGCGCACTGCTGGGCACGGCGCTGGCAGCGGTGGGCATTGCGGGCGACCTCTTCGAGTCCATGCTGAAACGTGGCGCCGGCGTCAAGGACAGCTCAACGCTGATCCCCGGACACGGCGGCGTGCTCGATCGCATTGATGCGTACCTGTTCGCCGCACCGGTCTACGTGCTCTATCTGAGGTATCTCGCCTGATGATTCGCGTGGCGATTCTCGGCTCGACCGGCTCCATCGGTCAGAGTGCGTTATCGGTGGTCGAGACCCATGCCGATCGCGTGCAGGTCGTGGCGCTGGCGGCCGGCAACAATGTCGAACGGTTGGCCGCACAAGTGCGGCAGTTCCGGCCGGCGCTGGTCAGCATTGCGACCGAGGACGGACTGGCGCAACTGCGCAATGCGCTGCCGCCCGGCGACCGGCCGCCTGCCATGTTGGCAGGCGCTGAGGGGCTCATAGGTGCGGCGACACACCCTGATGTCGACCTCGTCCTCTGCGCCTCGTCCGGTGCAGCGGGTCTTGAGGCGGCACTGGCGGCCATCGACCACGGCAAGACCGTTGCCCTGGCCAACAAGGAAGTGCTCGTGATGGCCGGTGCACTCATGGTGGAAGCGGCCGCCAAACGAGGCGTGGCCCTGCTGCCCGTGGACTCCGAACACAACGCCATCCATCAATGCCTGCATGGACGACGGGCGAGTGAGGTTAGGCGGCTGGTCCTCACGGCCTCCGGCGGCCCGTTCCGCACGTGGGATCCGGCGCGTCTTGCTGACGTGACTCCCGCGGACGCGTTGCGGCATCCCACATGGCAGATGGGGCGCAAGATCACGATCGACTCGGCCACACTCATGAACAAGGGCCTGGAGGTCATCGAGGCCCGATGGTTGTTTGATGTGCCCGCCGACCGGATTGACGTGGTCGTGCATCCGCAGTCGGTGGTGCATTCCATGGTGGAACTGACCGACGGCTCCGTCATCGCGCAGTTGGGCGTCACCGACATGCGGCTGCCGATTCAATACGCGTTTTCGTATCCGGAGCGCTGGACCGCGCCTGTCCCGTTCCTTGATCTGGCCCGCATGGGCACCTTGGAATTCTGTCCGCCCGATTCCGGGCGGTTCCCGTGTCTGCGCCTGGCGTATGACGCGTTGCGCCACGGCGGTGCGTGGCCGGCCGTGCTCAACGCGGCGAATGAGGTTGGCGTCGAGGCGTTCCTCGAGGGACAACTCCGGTTCGTGGACATCCCGGTGGTCATCGAGCGTGCGCTGGATGCGGCCGGGCGGGAGACGTCCGTTCCGGCGTCACTGGCGGACGTGCGTGCCGTGGACGCCTGGGCGCGGCGCCATGCCTCGGAAACCATCGGTACGCTACGATCGTCCCAACGACCATAAGCGGGCACCCAGACTCATGGATACCATCCTCAGCTTTTTTCAGACCCTCGGGCCGTTCCTCTTCGTGCTGGGCGTGCTCATCTTTGTTCACGAGCTGGGGCACTTCCTGGTTGCGCGCTGGTACGGCGTGCGCGTGCACACCTTCTCGCTGGGTTTTGGCCCGAAGCTGATCAAGTTCACGCGCGGCGACACGGAATACTGCGTCAGCCTCATCCCGCTGGGCGGCTACGTGAAACTCGCCGGTGAGACGACGGAAGAGGAACGCACGGGCGACCCGGCCGAGTTCCTGTCCAAGAGCCGCTGGGTGCGATTTCAGGTCTACCTGGCCGGTCCGGTCATGAACATCGCGCTTGCGCTGGTGTTGACCACGGTAGTGCTGACGCAGGGCGCAGACGAACCGATCTACCGCACGTCGCCTGCCGTCGTCGGGATCCTCCAGGAAGATGGCGCCGGCGCGCGCGCGGGCCTGCAGCTTGGCGATCGCATCATTCGCGTCAACGATCGCGCGATTGATTCGTGGGATGCGCTCGACATGGCGGTCCTGCCCAAAGCCAATCGCGAACTCACGCTGGCTGTCGAACGCGACGGCAGCTACCTCGACATTGTCGTGACACCCGAGGCCGAAGGCCGGTACGACATGGGGTCACTGGGTGTGGGACCCGTGCTCAGGCCGCAGGTCGTGACGCTGACGCCCGGATGGCCGGCCGAACAGGCCGGGCTCCAGGTGGACGACGTGGTCGTGGCGTTTAATGGCGAAACGGGGCTGCGTCGCGCGGGGCTCATCGCGAAGCTCCAGCAGCATCCCGACGTCCCGATCACTCTGACGGTCGAGCGCGCGGGTGAGCGCAAGGACATCACGGTGACGCCGCGCCGCAACGGCGACATCGGTCAGATCGGCGCGCAGATGACCGACGGCGAAACGCGGCGGATAGATCCCGGCCTGGTGCAGGCCGTGCAGATGAGCGCCGAGCAGAACTGGGAAAACAGCACGATGATCGGCACGACCCTCGCGGGTCTGTTCACCCGCGAGACGCCGGTCAATCAGCTGATGGGGCCCGTGGCCATTGCCGACATGTCCGGACAGACAGCGCAGCTGGGGTGGGTCGCCCTATTCAGCTTGATGGCGATGTTGTCGCTCAACCTCGGCATCCTCAACCTGGCACCGATTCCCGTCCTGGATGGCGGCCACATCGTCATCCTGGCGTTGGAAGGTCTGGCTCGTCGAGACTTCAGCGTCCGCATCAAGAACGGGGTGCTTCTGGCGGGCATGGCCGTCATCCTCACCTTGATGGTGACCGTCATCTTCAACGACGTGTCACGGTTGTTCCGCTGACCCTTCCGAGCACGTTTTAATAGCCCGTAGGGCGGGTCTTCAGACCCGCCGTGCCCGCTCTCAGTCGCGGCCGCGGCTGCGCGCCACCTCGGCCTCTGCCGCCAGGTATCCGAACGCGGGCCAGTCGCTGCCGGCCAACATCTCGGCCCACAACGCCTCGGCCTCTGTCTGCCGGCCGTTGATCAGGCGCCACGCGCTCACGCCGTACTTCACTGCTGATCCGCCCGATCCCGATCCCGCGGCCGCCAGCACCTCCGCTTCGGTGCGCAGGCCTTTGTACATGAGCAGCAGCTGGTGGTAGCTGCCGTTCTCGATGACGTCAAGTTCAGGCGTGATACGCGTGAGTACGGCCGCAGCATCGGCGTCCCGTCCCGCGCGTCTGAGTGAGAGATACAACCAGTGACTGGCCGCCACCAGGTTGTCCGGATTCGCGACGATGTCGCGCGCGCGTGTCCACGCCTCAGCCGCCTGGGCGAACTCCCCCTTCAGGTAGCGCGACAACGCGAGGTGATAGTAGATGTTGGACTGGAGCGTGCTGGTGGGGATGTTGCGCGCGTTGGGCTGACCGTCCGGCTCGACCTCATCAGGCCGGCCCTGCACCAGTGCCGCCGCGCGTTCGAAGTCGGCAATGGCTTTGTCGATCTCACGAATAGTGAGATACCGGTGACCGCGATGACGATAGAAACGTGCATCGTTCGGGTGGAGAGTGATACCGTCGGAGAAGTGGTCGATCGCCTCGTGGTATCTGCCGAGGTACGCGGTGCGGCGTCCGACCCAGATCAGGGCATCCGGATCGCGAGGGTTCCGCTTCCATGCGGCAGTGGCGTCGGCCAGTTGTGCTTCCATGCGCGCGGCCGCGTCGCCCGTAGGCGGACTCACGGTAAGCGGCGTTCCCAAGAGGGACGTAATGGGTTGAGGCTGCGCGTTGGAGCCCGCAGCCAGGCCGGCCACCAGCGCCGGTACGACCAGGGAGAGGAGTACGGTCAGGCGTCGCATGCGCGCCATCCTATCCCAGTCAGGGGTTGGCTCCGGTCAGTGCAAGGAACCATGGGTGACGCAGGCGAAGGACTCATCGACGCGGACGCGCGAATTCAGGAACTGGCGGACGAGCGGGAGGCGGCCCGCAAGGAGCGGCGATCGCCGAAGGTCCAGATTGACCCGGCTCGTCATGCCGAGATCACATCATTAAAGCTCGGCCTGTCCGAACTGCGGCGTCAGCTCGACGCCACCGACCATCCGGTCCGCAAGCAGCAGTTGCAGGCGGCCATCACGGACGTCGAGAAGCGGCTGGCCAAGCTCAGTTGATCCGATAGACGCGCCCGAGACCGTCCTCGTGCACCAGCACGAGGCGGTCGGCGAACTCCATCAGGCGTGCCACATACGCCGGGCGGGTCTCATCCGTGAAGAACTCGAGGTGTGCCACGACGTAGGTGACCCCGCGCGCCTTCAGACGGTCAATGCTCTCGGCTGACGGGAACGTCTTGAGGTCCTCGTAGACCGACGCGTAGTCGTCTGGCTCGGCACCGCTGTACCCAAACACGGTCGGCTGATGATGGGCCAGTGAATGCCGCATGTACATCACGGCCACATCCGCGCGGCGTGACGGGTCACTCGATTCGGACACCGGCACTTCGGCTACTGCAAACGGTTTCGGCTGCGTGTCGAGCCAGCGATCGACGGCGGCAACGTCATCGGTGAACGGCCGCGCGTCGATGGGCATCGCAAACTCCACGAGCAGAAGGAGCGTGGCGGCCCCGACTGCGACGTGTTGGCTGCGTCGCGACCAGGTGCGCGTGATCCGATCAAAGCCCCATCCGGCCAGCACCGCCAGCGCGAGTATGCCGAGGATCGTGAAGCGTGAGGGCACCCGGATGAAGTTCAGCCCCGGCATCCAGTACATGGCGCCCCAGATCGACCACGGCGGACCAATCGTCATCCACCACGTCAGCACGACGATCGTCAGCCAGGGCCACCAGTGTCGGCTGCGTCGTTCGACTGCGAGAGCGGCCAACAGGAGCGTGAGCAGGCCGGGAAAAAGGAATGCATCGGGCTCGAGGCGGGTCCAGTCCCACGCCGGCAGCAGACCACGAAGCGCCTGGTGCGCCCATGTTGGGGAACTCAGGTACGAGATGGCCGTGAGTCCGACGTCATCGTGTATCCGCTCGAGAGCCACCTCGCGGCGGGCGAGCCAGTAGGGGACAAAACTGAGGATGGCCGGGAGCAGTGCCGCCGCGCCCCACACACCGGCGTCGCGCAGCCAGGTCATTGGCGCGAACGGCCAGCCCTGCACGAGTCGGAATGCCGCGACGATGGCCAGACCAAGCAGGAGCAGCGCAGCACCATGGCCGCTCGACAGCGCCTGCAGCGAAAAACACAGAAGCGCCCATCGCAGGTCACGCGCGCGTCCGTGCTCCTGATATCGGAGCACGAACGCGAGCGTGAACGGCACCCACTGCACGGCCGTCAGGTGCAGTTGCGCCAGCCGCGCGAAGCGCGGCGGCGCAAATGCGAACACCACACCGCACACAAAGGCCGCGCCGTGGGAGAGTCCCACGGCGCGGCCGAGCCACCATCCGCCGACGCCGCACAGCGCCACCGTCAACAGCGACACCAGATTGGTGGCGGCTTGTGCGTCGGCGCCGAGCCAGCTGATTGGCAGCGCGAGCAACGCGCTGCCAATCAGGTGTTCGGAGTACGCCAGCGTCAGCTGATGCGGGAAAAAAATGTTCGCGTCAAAGATGGCCCATGGGCGATGGGTGAGCGCCCAGGTGTCCCAGCCGATCGTCCAGACGTACAGGCTGGGGTCGGCGCCACCGCCCATGCGCAGCCCGGACGGGTCTGCCCAGACCGGCCAGGTCATGGCCATCGTCAACGCCACGAACGTGGCGCTGACGATGGCGAGGCGGCGAATCACCGCTTGCGCAGAATGGGATAGGTCGTGACGCCTTCCTTGCCGAGCACATCGTCAAGGAAGTTCCAGTTCGTCACGCCGTCATCGCTGGTCGGCTCGAGCAGATAAAACACGAGGCGTCCCAGCGGCTGCGCCAGCGACACGCGGAACGAGCCGGCCGGCGCCGTGCCGCCAGTGCCCCACGTGCCGGTGAGCGTGCGGAGCGCGTGACCGCCGAAGTCGATGGAGTTGGTGCGAATCGGCGCCGCGGTGTTTGCCGTAATCGTGAACTGCTCGAGGCCGGTGACCGGCGCGTTAACCGCCGTCATCTGCACGCCATGCAGGCGCAGCAGGTCAAGCACCGGTTTTGCGGACGCCGGGATGTAGTACTCGGTCGGGGCTGTTTCCGTCGAGGTCGGCTCGAACCACATGCGGTCGAGCATCTGCTCCGGTTTGATGACGTCCTTGCGACGGTTCATGATGTTGCCGTCGATAGGGTTCTTTTCTTCTTCGACCTCACCCATCAGGATCTCGACCATGCCGCCGGTCGCCAGTCGCGCGCGCGTGGCCATCGTCTTGCCGATGAGGGCCTCGCGGTCGGCCGTCTCGACGGCCTGCCGAATCCGGGTGGCGTTGCGATGCGCGAAGTTGAGCGCCTCTTCCATGAAGTAGTTGGTCGCCTTGATGCGGTCCTCGAACGTGGCGTACGCGTAGGCCTCACTCAGCAGCGCAAAGCGGTTGCGCATGCCGACATAGTTGTTGTGGAAACGCGGCACATGCTCAAAGGTCGCCCACGCGCGCTGCCCGGCCGGAGCTCCTTGCGGGGCCGCCAGCGGCGACGTTGGCTGTGGCGGCGGAGCCGCCTGCCCGGTGCCCGCACCGCCGCCGCGTCCGCCGGCCGCATCACCGCCGCCGCGCGCGCCTCGACCACCGCCGCGTGACGGGTCGCTGACGTTGCCGTAGTAGTAGGTCTCCCACTTGTGCTTGGCGCGCACCTGCTCGGTGATGAAGGGGAACCACTCGTCCTTCATCATCGCCATGATGCCGGCGTTGGTGTTCGGGTTGAGCGGCGGCGAGTAGGTGAGGTGATACGCGTGTGTCGAACCGTCCGAGGTGTGGAGGTCCATGCCGACGTGCGGGTTGTAGTCGTTCCACAACTTGACGAAGGCGCGGCCCTCAGGCGACTCGAGCTTCATGAAGTCGCGATTGATGTTGATGTTCTGCGCGTTGGCGCGGGTGCCCATGCCGTTGATCGGACCGTTCTGGCGGCCGCGGTTGCGCAGACCAAAGCGTTCGTTGCCGTCGGCGTTGAAGATCGGCGTGATCAGCAGGACCATCGAGTCGAGCCACTCCGCGCGTTTGCCCTGCGCCAGCTCTCGCAGCAGGACGAGTGTGGCTTCCTTGCCTTCGACTTCGCCCGCATGGATGTTGCCCTGAATGTGGATGCGCGTCTTGCCCGACGCGAGCACTGAAGCCGCCGAGGCATCCTTGAGCCCGGTGCCCACAACCGCCAGCGGCATCATGCGGCCTTCGTGCGTCGTGCCGTAGCTGGTCATGTGAATGATCGGCGACGCCTGATCGACGATCTGCATGAAGCCCAGCACTTCGGCGTACGTGGACGTGGACCTGTATCCGGAGGATTCGGCCACGGTCTTGAGCGCCTCGAGATTCGCCTGGTTCTGTTTGTCGTTGTCCGACGCACCGACCATGAGCGCCGGCGAGACCAGACAGAGAAGGGCAGCGGTAAGCAGTCGTCGCATGGTGCCCGAATTATAATCGCCTCACCATGCGCGCGACCGCGACGACGATGGCTTTGTTGGTGCTGGCGGCGTGCGACGGCGGCTCCTCCTCCTCGCCCGCGCCGCAGGCGCCCTGGATACTCCTGGTCACCCTCGATACCACACGCGCCGACGTGATGACGCCGGACGTGGCTCCCGTCTTCACTCGACTGGCCGCCGAGGGACGCCGCTTCACCCGCGCGCACGCGACGGTGCCAGAAACGCTGCCCTCCCATACCTCGATGCTGACCGGCCTTTACCCCGGCGGTCACGGCATCCACGAAAACGGCCGGGCGGTCTCCGACACGCAGCCGCTCCTGGCCTCCGAGCTCAAATCCGACGGCTATCAGACAGCCGCGGTCGTGTCTTCGTACGTGCTGGCGCGCCGGTTTGGTCTCGCGCGTGGTTTTGATGGGTACGACGATGGGCTTGCGGCCGGAGCGAACGAGCAGACGGCTGGTGAGACGAGCCGGAAAGCTCGGGAGGCGATTGCGCGGTTCGGTGCGTCAGGTCCCGCATTCCTCTGGGTGCACTTCTTCGATGCACACGCGCCCTATGCACCGCCCGAGCCGTACCGCGGAACATTTGCGACCGAACCCTATCGCGGCGAAGTGGCGTATGCCGATGCCGAGTCGGGTGCAGTCATCGACGCATTTCGCGCAGCCGCCCGCGCCGCCGGCCGCGACGCCGCCGTCATCATCGCCAGCGACCACGGCGAAGGGCTCGGTGAACACGGCGAGGCGTTCCACGGCCATCTCGTCTATCAGCCGACGATGCACGTGCCGCTGGTGGTGGTGGGCCCAGGCGTGTCGGCTGGAGTGGAGCACACCGCGGTGAGCCTGCGTCGTGTTTATCACACCGTACTCGACTGGGCGGGCCGTCCTTCACCCGACAGCCTGCGCGCCCCGGCGGTCTCGCGGGAGGTGGTGCTTGGCGAGGCCATGAAACCCTTCCTGCAGTACGGGTGGCAGCCGCAGATCATGGCCGTGGACGGCTCGACAAAAGCCATCCTTGCCGGGCGCACCGAGGTATTTGACCTCGACGCCGATCCCCGTGAGTTGAGCGATCTCAGGACCGCAGCCACCTTGCCGGCGCCGATCCGAACCGCGCTGGATGACTATCCGGTCCCGGCGCTGGGCGGTCCCGCGGCTGGCACGCCGGTGGATGCGGCCGCGCGTGAGAAGCTGGCCAGCCTCGGGTACGTCTCGGCGTCGTCTACTCCGGTGGTCCGTCGTGATGCGCCGAGGCCTGCGGACATGACGGGCCTGTTCCCGCTGCTCGACGAGGCGTCGAACCTCTTTGTGGCCGCGCGGTATCGCGAAGTCGTGCCCGTGCTCCAGAAGATCCTCACGGCCGATCCGAACCATCTCGACGCGACGCTGCGGCTGGCGACGGCGCAATCCCACCTGGGGAATGACTCCGCCGCCATGGCCGCATTCCAGCGCGCCTCAACGCTGGCGCCGGATTCGTGGGACGTGAAGTTGTACTTTGCGCTGCACCTGTCGCGTACGCCACGGTGGAAAGAGGCTGTGCCGGCCCTGGAAGCCGTACTCGCGCGTGAGCCCGACCGCGTCGCCGCACTTGAAGGGCTGGCGTTGCTGCGGATGCAGTCGCAGGACACGCTGGGCGCCATGACGTTGTTTGAACGCGCCCGCACACTCCAGCCCGCGACGTTTGCGTATCACTTGGAGCTTGGAGTCCTGTACCTGGCGGCCCGTCGTCTGAACGAGGCCGCACGCGCGCTGGATCTGGTCAAGGCCGGGTCGCCGGACTATCCGATGGCGCTGTTCAAGCGCGCGCAGGTGAGTGTCCTGCTGAAGGAGCCCGACAGCGCCGCGCGCATCGCCGCCGCCCGCCGCCACGCCGACCAAGTCACGCGCCCGCTGATCGAGGCGGAGCGAATCTTTCGTTGAAAAAGAAAAAGGCGCGAGGGCCGAAGCCCTCGCGCCTTCAGTGGTCCCGCTCGGTGCGGCCTAGAACGAGAAGCGGCCGAGGAGTTGGATGCGTCGCGGGGAGTAGAACGACCGCGACGAGCCGAAGGTCGACGTGTTGACGCTCGGCTGCGGGTTGTAGCCGGTCTGCGTGTTCAGCACGTTGAACAGGTCGGCTTCGATTTCAAACGCCGTCCGGCCCTGCAGGCGGAAGCGCTGCGTGTACTTGACGTCCACCTGTGCGTGCGGGTTGGTGATGCGCGAGCCGGCCGGTTCCGCGTAACGGATGGTGTCGCTCGTGCTCGTGCCGACCACAGCGGAGTAGACGCGGTAGTCCCAGGCTTCCCACGGGTGGCCCGACTGCGCCACGAAGTACGCGCCGAATGTGCCGTTCCAGGGCAGGCGGTACGACCCGTAGACCTTGACCATGTGGCGGCGGTCACCACGCAGGTCGCCGTCCTTGTTGTCCCACAACTGGCGGCCGCCGCTGTCGGCGACGTTTGACGACCCGATGAAGATCGCCGCGTCATTGCCCACGGTGGTGTTGTCCTGGTCCATGTTGCCGAAGTAGTGGCTCCAGGTGTACGAGCCGCGCACCGACACGTTGCCGCGGTTGTAGTCGGTCTCAAAGGTGGCCTCGTAGTACTTGGTGTAGGCGCCGTCGAGTTCCGCGATGACGTAGGACGAGCCGCTGCCAATCTGAGAGAGACGGGCCGAGAGGTCCGTGATGTACAACTCACGCGGGATGCCCGCCGGCGGATTGAACCGGACGCGCGCGTCGTTGTTCGTGTCTTCCCAGAAGTGTGTGCTGTGACGGTAACGGCCGTAGACGCGGCCCGACCATCCCTGACCCAGCTGCATGCTGGCGCCCACGAGGTACTCGTCGGTGGTGCGCGGCGTCATGTCTTCGACGAAGAGCTTGCCCGAGGACGAACCCACCGGGGTCGTGGCGAACAGCCGACCGTTGGCGTCAAAAAACGCATCGATGAACTGGCCGACCAGGTTGCGATCCCACGACGCCGCGCGCGGCAGCGAGCTCGCCGCCGGGTTGTAGCGGGCGAAGCTGGCGTAGACCGTATCCGAGTTGTTGAAGCTGCGCACCACGCTCAGGCGCGGCTGGATCATCTTCTTGAACGGCAGCTCATACATCTTGTAGCGGTTGCCCGGCGCCGAAACATAGCCCGACAGCGTGGAGCTGTCTTCGCGCAGGCCCTGGCCGAACAACGTGTCGTTGCTGGCGATGACGCCGACGTTGAACGTCCAGTTGTTCCACCGGATCATGTCGTTGAATTCGATGCTCTGCGACTCGTAGTCGGACACGATCGCCGGCAGACCGGCGGTCTGCCGCTGGTAACGCGCCGTGAAGAAGATCGGCGTGCCTCCGGTGGACGTGCGGCCGCCGGTCAGGGTGATGTTGCCCCAGCCGTTGGAGTAGCGCAGGAGCTCTTCCGAGTCCTTGTACCACTGGTAACCGACGTGGATTTCATGCGACACCGACGACCCCAGCGTGATGTTGTAGCCAAACTGGATGTTGTCGCGGAAGAAGTCCTGATCGTTGAACTGGCTCGCGTAGCCGAACGATGTGCCGCCGGTGCGGACGCCGTTGGCGTTCACGTAGCCGTACTGGTTGATGTACGGCTGCAGGAACGCGTTGAACGCGGCGTTGTTGGACAGCGGCGTCGGCAGCGAGACCTGGCCCTGGGTGTCGAGCGCGGCGATGTTGAGCGTGGCGCCAATCTGATCACTCGGCACGGCGGACGAGATGTTGTCCGGACGGCTGAGGTTTTCGTTGGCAAACCGCGTGTACTTGAACGTCGCCAGACCACGGCCGATGATCCACGAACCGTCAGCCGTCGTGATGCGCTGCTCGGTCTCTTCACCGGTGCCCGTCGTCGCCGTGGAGGCCGAGCCGAACAGGTTGCTGGTGTCGTTGCGTCGCGAGTCGCGGTAGCTGACGTTGAGCAGCAGGTCGCGCACCGGCGTCAGCGTCACCTTGCCGAAGAATTCGTTGCGCACGCGCTCGAACTTCGGCAGGTCGCCGTACAGGTTCGCGCGGTTGTTGCGCGAGAACTCCGGACGGTAATACGAGCCGTAGAACGTCGCCTTGCCGGGCAGGAGCGGACCGCTCACGTTGCCCGTGATCCACGCCTGATCCTGCTCATACTGGGAGAGCGAACCGCTGTTGAGGTCGGCCGCCATCCCCGTCGTCTGGAACTGGTAGCTGAGCGTGCCCATGAACTGGTTGGTGCCCGAGCGGCTGACGCTGTCCACCGAGAAGCCGCCGGCGCGATCGAAGTCGATCGCGCGCGCGCCACCCTTGACCACCGTGACCTGCGCGATGTCGTGCGCCGAGGGTTCCGCCGAGAGCGTGCCAAACAGTGGCAGCGTCACGTTGACGCCGTCAAAGAGGTACACGTTGTCCTGACCGCTGCCGCCCGCGCTCGGGCCACGCACCTGGTCAGCGGTGAACTGGACGCCGGGCAGCAGGCGCAGGATGTCGCGGTATTCCTGCCCGACGGGCAGTGCCGAGATCTGTTCCTGCGAAATGCCGCTCTTGAGCGTGGCCGACGTCGGGTCGACGTAGGATGCCGTGGCCGTGACTGTCACGGTTTCCGTGACGCCCTGGACCGACATGGTGACGTTGACCGTGGTGTCCTGCGACAGCTGCACCTGCGCAGTACGCGTGACGGTCTGCATGCCCGACAACGTGAAAGACACGGTGTACGTGCCCGGCTGCAGGGCCACCATCCGGTAGTCGCCGTTGGCGCCGGTCACCATCACACGAGGCTGAGGCAACGACGGCGATGTCGCTTCAACGGTCACGCCCGGAAGGGCGCCGCCGCTGCTGTCGACCACTCGGCCGGCGATGTTGCCGGTCTGCTGGGCCGCGGCAGCCATGGGCACGCACAACCCTGCCACAACCGCCAGAACTACGAACTTAAGACGCATGGGTCCTCCATCCCTTTATGGGAGTAAACAAGGTGCAAGAGAATCTACCTGTTACCGGGGTTGTCCGGCAATGGGCCGAACTACTGACTGACCCGGACCGCAGCCCCGAGCAGGCCGGCGGCCGGGTTCAGGATCACAGATACGGGGATTGTCCGAAGCAGGTCAACCAGCGGGTCCTTGCCGCGGAAGGCGTCCAGGAACGGACCATTCTTGAGGGCTGTCAGGATTTTTGGGGCAATGCCCCCGCCGATGTACACGCCGGCAGTGGCGACTGACCGCAACGCCAGATTGCCCGCTTCCGCCCCGTAGGCGTCAACAAACATGTCGAGCGCCTCGGCGCACTGCTCGCACCGGCCCGCCATGGCCGACGCGGACACCGCCGCCGGCAGTTCGGCCAGATCCACGTGTGGTCCGACCGCCGGGCACACGCCGCGCCCATTGGCAAATCCATGGGTGAAACGGAACAGGTGAGCCAGCCCCGGCCCGGAGATGACCCGGTCGTTGTCGACCCGTCCGTACAGGGCGGTCAAGTGCTCAAGCAGGGCAATTTCGCGGCGTGTTCGGGCGGAGAAGTCGGCATGTCCGCCTTCGCTGGCAGACGGGATGAACCGGCCCTGCACGTTGTGCAGGAGCGCCTCGCCCAGGCCGGTGCCGGCCGCAATGAGGGCCGCATTGCCGCCAGGCACGGGAATCCCTGCCTGCAGCACCGCGAGCTCCTCGGGTTCGAGCACGGGCACCGCGTAGGCCATGGCCTCGAGGTCGTTGAGCAGTTGGACCGGGCAATGCGGCCAGCGCTCGGCAAACACGGAAACATCCGCCAACCAGGGGACGTTGGTCAGGCGGGCCACCAGGCCGGTAACCGGACCCGCCACGCCAAGGCAGAACCCGCGCAGCTGGGATTCCGCGCGTGTGTCGTCGAGAAAGACCTGAATCAGCTCCTCGAGCGCGTCAAAATCCAGCGTCGCATACTCACGCACGACCAGGGACTTCGGGCGGTCTCCCGCGGGCTCAAAAAGCCCGAGGAGCGTCTTGGTGCCGCCAATATCGCCCGCCAGAAGCATCCGGAAATCATATATGCAGCCGGACGCGGGATAATCGAGTCAATGGCATTGCCGCTGCCCGTCGACCGCCCATTGGCGGGTCAACACGTCGCGGTGGTGGGCCGCGGAGGCCTGCTCCCACGGCGCGAACTGCGCGCGCTCCTCGAGCGGCTCGGGGCCTCGTGTGCGTTCAGCCTGTCCGACCACACGACGGTCGTCGTCCGGGTGGGTGATGCGCCGGCTGGAGGCTGGCCAGCACACGTGCGTGACGTCTGGACCGAAGACGCGGTGTGCCGCGCCGCGGGGCTGCCGGACGTCGAGACGCTGCGTTCCCGGTTCTACTCCGCGAAGGATCTGCAGGGGATGTATCCGTCGCTGCGTGAAGACCATCTTCGGTACCTCGGCAAGTGGGGACTCATTCGGCCCGTCGCCGGCCGCTACTCCTTCAACGACCTTCACGTGATCAAGGCCGCGGCGACCGAGCTCGAGCGTGGCGTCGGGCTGCACGCCATCCTTCGAAGCCTGTCAGCCGAACGTTCAGGCCAACTGGCGCTCGACTTTCAGCCGGCCCGCAGTGATACACCTCGCGCGCGTGTCGTCTCACTGCCGGCCGCGCGCCGTGGGCTGGGTGACGGACCCTCCGCGCGTCAGGCCGCTGACCGGGCCGCTGAAATTCGCTCTGCCAACTACGCACTGGCCGCGAAGTACTTTCTCGAAGGCGCCGAGCTCGACGATGGGGATGAGCGGAATCTGGATCAGGCGGCCGCGTCGTACCGTCGCGCCTTGTTGTTTGATCCGCAGCTCGTGCCCGCCCTCGTCAACCTCGCGAACATCCACTACGAACGTGATGAGCTGGTCGAGGCGGATGCGATCTACGAAAAAGCCATTCGCATCGACGCCGAGTGTTTCGAGGCCTATTTCAACCTCGGCAATATTCATCACGACCTGGCGCGGTATCCGGAAGCCGTGCTGGCGTACCGCGAAGCACTGGCCGTGAATCCGTCCTACCCCGAGGCGCACTTCTATCTGGCGGTTACGCTCGAGAAGCTGGGACGTTCGGCCGAAGCCAAGCCGCACTGGCAGCAGTACCGCGAACTGGATCCCGACGGCGAGTTCACCGAACTCGCGCGCGAGTTTTCGGACTGACGAGGCTCAGCAGGGGGACCAGCGGTCACGCGCCGACCGGCGCGATGACCTGAAGATGCGACGAGGTCGCTCCCCGCACTGCCTTTATCGGGATGCTGCGATCAAACGTCAGCAAAGCGCCCTTCAGGTGTACGGCCAATCCGAGCAGGTAGACGTCTGTGATGTGCCGATGGCTCCCGACGAACTCGGGCGCAAAGAGGTTCGGGTCAGACAATGACACGACGTCATTCCACCGCTGATGGTGCGGGTCGCTGCAGAATCGGGCAAGGTGGTCGACGGCGTCTGCCGCGCGAATCAGCCCTGTTTCGGTGGGTTGCTGGCTCGCAACACGGATGAATCCGTTCTCCGTCACCGGGCAGGTGGCCCAACCATGGTGGCGATGTTCCCCAAACCAGTCATGCGCAATGTCATGGTGCACATGCTCAGGGAAGAACAGCGCGACCAGCACGTTGACGTCGAGCAGCGCGACAGGGGCCACGCCGGTTTACCTACTCCTCACGTTGTTGGTTGACCACAGCCATGGTCAGAGGCGGTGCGCCCGGTTTGCGGCCGAGCAGCGGGACTCCATTCCGCGTCTCCGATGATCGCGCGGGGGTCAGCGCTTTCCGCAGGAGCTCGGAGACCACCTGGCCGGCCGACACTCCGCGTGAGGCGGCGATTTCCTTCGCGGCCTGCAGGACCTCCACGTCCACATCCAGGGTGGTTCGCATAATGGTCTCAGCATCAGGCATCACGCATCAGATGTCAATCGGCGCCGGCCAGCGCGTCGATGAACGCGCGGCGGTGCGTGCGGCTCATGGTGAACGTCGCCCCGTTGACGAGTGTCACTCGCTGGTCGCCGTTCACGATCGGCTCCACGGACGCCACGTGCGACAGCTGCACGATGGTGGACCGGTGGATGCGGACGAACGCGCGTGGATCCAGCCGCGCTGCCACCGCCGTCAGCGACTCCCGCAGCAGCCACGATCTTGAGCCCGCGCAGATGCGCACGTAGTTCCCTTCCGAGACGATGCACTGCACGCCCGCGACCGGAACCACCAGCGACCGGCCCGCCACCGGAATCACAAAACGCGCCAGGTGCGTCGAGGCTCTGGGTGTCGGATGCGGCGTGCCGGCGAGCCGGCTCCGCACGCGGGCCAACGCACGCATGACACGCTCGGCGGTGACCGGCTTGAGCAGATAGTCCACCGCCTGGATGTCGAACGCGCGGACGGCAAACTCCTCATAGGCCGTCACGAACACCACGGCGGGGCGACGACCGGCGTCCAGCCCGGCCATTACATCGAATCCGTCGCCTGCCGGCAGCTGGATGTCCATGAACACAACGTCGGGACGCATCTCTGTAATCAACCGACGCGCCGTCTCACCGTCGCCGGCCTCGGCGACGACGGTCACCGAAGAATCGGCCGCGAGGAGACGACGCAGGCGCTGGCGCGCAAGCGGCATGTCTTCAGCGATGAGGACACGCAGCGTCACGACGCGTCCCTCCAGGGAACCGTGACCGTCGCCACCGCGCCACCCGACGGTGACGCCTGCACGGACAGCGAGGCGCGTGTGGCGTGCAGGCTCGCGAGCCGTGCCCGAACATTCGCCAGCCCCACACCGGTGGCCTGGAGCGGGTTGACGCCCGCCGCCACGCCGACACCGTCATCCTCGACGTCGAGACGGAGTCGGTCGTCGACGCGTTGCGCCCGAATCGTGATGGTGCCGCCGCGCGGGCGAGGCGCGATGCCGTGCCTGATGGCGTTTTCGATGAGGGGCTGCAGCAGCATGGCCGGTACCGCAGCCGGGTGTGTGTCGACCGGGATGTCCCACTCGACGCGCAGACGCTCCTGCAGCAGCGTCTCGCAGATCGCCACGTACTTGCGCGCCCAGGCCAGCTCTTCCGTAAGGGCCACCTCGGCCGGCTGATCGACATCCACGCCCTGGCGCAGCAGGTCCGCCAGCTGGGTGAGGGTCATCTCGGCCCGACCGGGATCCACATGAATGAGTTCGGCGATCGCGTTGATCGTGTTGAACAGGAAGTGCGGCTGCAGCTGCGCGCGCAGCGCCCGCAGACGCGCCTGCTCGAGCCTGTACGCGCGCTCCTGGTCGCGACGGAAGTAGATCACCGCCTGGGTGATCGCCGCGACGCCGCAATACACGAGGACGTTGGTCGCACCGTACCCGACCCAGAGCGATGTGAGCGGTCGGGGCGGACGCGCTCCGCCGCTCATCGCGACCTGAAGGGCCTGAACGATGAAGAGGTGGAGCGCAGCGAGCGCAAGTGCCGCACCGGCGTGGACGGCCACTGCGCGGAGGATGTATCCACGTTCGATGGCCCACCGGCGGCCGATGAGCACCACGAGCGGTGTAAGGAGTGCCCACCCCGCAAACGTCGTCGCATTGGCCAGGACGGCCTGCGACCACGAGATCGGCGCACGGCCCTGGTTGAGCAGGTAGGTCTGCGGCGAGAAGAGGAGCGCGAGGCACGCCCATCCCGCCGCGACCAGCAGCACGTTCGTCAATCGTGTCCGCATGACGACATGCCATTGTCGCCTGCGATGCCGGCGAGCGGGTGCGGCGGCAACCGGCCGGTCCCGCCGGCGATACGGCCCGTCACAAAAGGCTCCGCGCGGCGGGAGGTCTCGCGGGCATCATGCGGTCATGACTCGACAGGTTTCGTTGCTGCTCGCGGTGGTGTGCATGCTGGCCGTGCCGGTGGCGCGACCAGCGTCCCTCTCGGCCGGGTCCGCCGACCCACGCAAGGGATTTCTGCTGGTGGCCAATCAGGGGTCCGGCGACGCCACGCTGATTGACCTTGCCACCGATACGGCGACGTCACTCCCGGTAGGTGCGGGACCCCACGAGGCGGTGATTGCCCCGAGCGGGCGTATTGGTGTCGTGACCATCTACGGCGCCCAGCAGCCGGGCAATGGGCTGGCGATCGTCGACCTCGCCCGCGGCGTGGTGACGCGCACGATCACGCTGGGTACGTACACGCGGCCGCATGGCGCGTGGTTTGTGCCCGGTGACGAGTCGCGCGTGCTTGTGACCTCCGAAAGCACGCGCAACCTCATCGTCGTGAACATCGACCGCGGCGAGGTGGAAGCCGCCATCCCGACCGGCGCCGACATTTCGCACATGGTCGCGGTGACCGCCGATGGCGCGCGGGCGTTCACGGCCAACGCGAAGTCGGGCAGCGTCTCGGAAATTGACCTCCGAGCTCGATTGCTGGTGCGGCTGATCGATGTCGCGCCGGCCACTGAAGGCATCGCGGTGACGCCCGATGGTCGCGAGGTCTGGGCGGGCAGCAACGCCACCGGTATCGTCTCCATCATCGACACCGCCACCGGCACGATCGTTGGCACCGTGGGCAACCTCGGTGTGCCGTACCGCCTGGCGATGTCGCCGGACGGCACGGTGGCGGCTGTCTGCGATCCCAAGGGCAACCGCTTGCATCTGATCGACGTCAAGTCCCGCGCGGTGATGTGGAGCCTCGACGGTCTCGCCGCACCACGCGGTGTGCATATTGCGCCGGACGGCCGCACCGCGTTCGTGACGCTGGCCGGTGACAGCACGGTGGCGATCGTGGATCTGCAGTCCCGCGCGGTCCTGCGCAAGGTTGGTGTGGGCAAGGCGCCCGACGGCGTCTGGTACGGGCGGCGCTGACCCTACTCGCTGCGCAGCGTGATCGCCGGATCCACCCTCCCGGCGCGCCTCGCGGGTATGAGGCTGGCGATCACCGCGACCATCACGAGCATCGCCACACCGGTCACGGCGCTCAGCGGATCGTGCGCGTCAACGCGGAACAGCAGTGACGACAACATCCCGCTGGCCCAATACCAGGTGACGATGCCCAGGCCGATGCCCAGCGCGACGGGGCGCAGCGCTCGCGCCAGCACTTCCTGAACGACGCGCCCCGTTGTCGCGCCAAGTGCGACACGCACGCCCACTTCCCGCAGCCGACGGCGCACGTCAAGCGCCACGGTGCCGTGAATCCCCGCGACAGCCAGAACCAGCCCGACGCCCGCCAGCGTGCCCAGCACAACGGCCACCAGCCGGTACTCGGCCATGTCTGCGCGTAGCAGCCGCGCGCCCGTGGACGGCGACAGCAACGGCAGCGCCGGATCGAGCGCGGCGACGCGTCGCCGGATCTCGTTGAGTGTGGTGTCAGGATCGGCGGACGTTCGCACGAGGAATCGCGCGAACCCGTCGAACGACTCGTGGCTGGGCATCCAGATCTGGATGTCTTCACTGCCGGCGCGCGAGGGCCGACCCGCCGCGATGTCGGCGACGACGCCGATGACCTCCAGCGATCGACTGTTGGCCTCCGTCGTGGCCCTGGGATGTGTCATGAAGAGCCGGCGGCCGATGATGCTGCCGCCATGCGCGCGGGCGAACGACTCGTTCACCACCACGACCCCTGAGCTGTCGTCGGCTCGGAACCAGCGCCCGTCCCGCAGCCGAAGTCCGAGCACGTCGAGGGTGTTGGTGTGCGCGCCGGTCGAGGTCGTGGATCCGACCGCTGATTGTCGTGGCTGCTCGCCGTCGAGGAACACGGATGCGGTGTTGGTGGAGAAGCGGAACAACGGGTTGCCGGCGGTATCGACGCCCTGCACGCCGGGCATCCCGGCCACCTGTGCCTTCACTTCTCGCAGGAAAGCGGCCACGCCCTCGGGTGTCCCGTAGCGGCCGGTCGGTGGCGCCAGCGTGAACGTGACGAGTTCGCGCGCCGCGAACCCGACGTCGATGCGGGTGAGTTTGTCGACGCTTCTGGCCATGATGACGGCGCCGGCCAGCAGCAGCACGCCGACGGCGGCCTGTCCCACCACCGCGGCTCCTCGGAAGAACGCTGTCTGTCCGACAACGCGGCCACCCACATCGGCCCCCGACACCTTGCCGATGTCGCTGCGTCCCGCCATCAGTACCGGCACCAACGTGCAGACCACGGTCGAGACGAAGGCGCCAATCGCCGCGAACCACACGGCCGACATGTTCATGCCTGAGAAGTGACGACTCGGAATCGTGCCCTCCGCGAGGTCTGCCAGCAGGTTTGACGCGCCGGCGGCAACAACGATCGCCAGCAGGGCTCCGGGCACGGTGAGCGCAGCACTCTCGACGAAGAACTGACGCGCCAGCCGCAGGGTCGATCCGCCCAGCGCCAGCCGGAGGCCGATTTCGCGCTGTCGATCGACCGCGCGTGACAGCAGCAGACTCGTCGCGTTGCCGATGGCGACCAGCAAGAGCAGGAGCGATGCGCCAAACGCCAGCCACAGGCCCCTGACATATTCCCGACTGAGAAACACCGTCTGAGGCGTCACCGAGGGTCGATATCCGTCCCGGATCGACTCGAGCCCGGCCGACGCTGCGGTGAGTTCGCGTTCAGCCTGCTCGAGTGATGTGCCGTCGGTCAGCCGCGCCACCACGTACGTCCAGGTCGACGGCCGCATGATGTCGTCTTTCGCGACGAAGAACACCTCAGCGCGGTCGCTGGCATCCACCTGCGACTCTGCAGGCCAGATACCGACGATGGCATACGTGACGCCGCTGAACGTGATCGGCTGGCCGACGACGTCGGGTGCCGCGCCAAGGCGGGTGCGCCAGAACTGGTCTGACACCATCACGGCCGGCGTCGCGCCAGGCTCGAGATCCGTGGTTCCCAACGTGCGGCCAATGATGGGACTCACCCGCAGCAGGGTGGACAGCCCCGCCGTCATGCGGCCGGCTTCCAGCAGCTCAGGTACCCCGTTCGCGGTGTACACGGTGGTCGCCGGTTGGTATCCCTCGACGCCATCCACGACGTGCTGGAGGGTACGCCAGCGTTGCACGGCCTCAGCCGGCGGGGTGCCGCGAAATCGCTCACCGTCGTCGACGATCGTGACGTACGCCAAGCGATCCGCGTCCCGAAAGGCGAGCGGCCTGAGCACTGCGCGATCGAGGATGTTGAACGCCGCCGCAGCGGTGCCGATGCCGACGGCCATGGTGAGGATCACCAGCAGCGCGAAACCCGGCTGCCGTCTGGCCATTCGCCACGCCTGCCGCAATGCGCCATTACCCGGGGAGAACCATCGCATCGAACCACCTCCAGCCATCACACCTGCCGCCAGCCAGAGTGGCGGCAGCGCGTCCACGGCATCCACGATCAACATCCAACTGGTGATACCGGCGGCCTTTCGTGGCGAGCCACACCTCGCATACACCTTCCGGTACCGGTGTTCCGCCGCCTCGCGGAATGCCGGCTGGAACTCGCGACGAAAGGACGGCG
Organism: Acidimicrobiia bacterium; assembly: GCA_045862915.1. GTDB lineage: Bacteria > Acidobacteriota > Vicinamibacteria > Vicinamibacterales > SCN-69-37 > SYFT01. Next base: position 9,123 of record BTVE01000034.1, on the reverse strand, counting down.
GATACAGCCACACGAGGCTCGCCGCGAGCCTGCGCACGACACCGGCCCATTCTGGATGTCGTGCCATGTCAGATGTTGCCGAGCAGCTTCTGCTTCGAGGCGGCCTTGACGAGGGTCTTCAGCCGTTCGGCCTCGGCGCGCACCGTTCGCTGCCCCTTCGGCGTGAGTTCGTAGTACCGCCGTCTCGGATCGTCATCGTCCGGGTCTGGCGCCTGTTTGGGGTGGCGGATGAGGCCGCTGGCGACCAGCTTCTGGAGCGTGCCGTACAGGGTACCTGGTCCCATCGCCACCTCGCCGCCTGACGCATCGTCGATCCAGTCGACGATGGCGAGGCCGTGACGGGGACGGTCGGCCAAGGACATCAGAATGAGAAACGCCGCGCGTGACATATCGACTGTTGTTATATATCAGAAGTCGATAGTTCTGGCGAGATGTCCGCGAATGGTCGATGGCCGTCCGCGCACCCGCAGGCCCAGGAGCCTGCGTCCGGATCAGCGCAGTCGGTACCCGATCATCACGGAGATGGTGCGACTGGTGAATTCGTCGAACGCGCTCGAGTCGTCGACGTTGGTGAGCCCCAGCGTGCAGCGCGCGTCAAGCGTCACGCCGCGGCAATGTTCGAGATTGAGTTCGTCGTCAGTCTCGATGGTGCCACGGGCAAGTCCACCCTTGATGCCGATGCTCAGCGACGAGCCAGGCGTGGAGGTCGACTGGGCGGCGGCCAACGAGGGCAGCGCGACTGAAACAAGAAGACGACACTCGTCACATGTGTGTCGCAAACGAACAGCCTCAGTCGCGCGCCACTCGCGGCTTCACACCCTTCGATCCCGCGCGCGCGTACTGTGACGGCCACGTGATGTTCTGGTCCAGCTCACGCGCGGCTCGAAGGGGGAAGTACGGGTCGCGGAGGAACTCGCGAGCCACGAACACGGCGTCGGCTTGTCCGCTGCACACGATGTGATCGGCCTGGGTCGCCTCGGTAATCAACCCGACGGCGCCGGTGAGGATGTCTGCCTCACGCCGAATCCGTTCCGCGAACAGCGTCTGATACCCAGGTCCCAACGGGATCGAGGCGCCAGGCACGTTGCCGCCCGATGAACAGTCAATCAGGTCGACCCCGAGAGGTTTCACGCGGCGTCCCAGTTCGATCGACTGCTCGATGTCCCACCCACCGGCAGCCCAGTCGGTCGCAGAGAGGCGCAGGAACAGCGGCAGGCGCTCGGGCCAGACCGTGCGAATGGCGCGCACGGTATCGACGGTGAAGCGAATCCGATTGTCGAAAGAGCCGCCGTAGTCGTCCGTCCGCGGGTTGCTCAGCGGCGAGAGGAACTCGTGGAGCAGGTAGCCGTGGGCGGCGTGCAGTTCGATGACCTCGAAACCAGCGGCCAGAGAGCGTTGCGCCGCTGCGACAAACGCGTCGATTGTTGCCGCGATGTCGGCGTCCGACATCGCCCGCGGCACGGGATAGGTGTCGGTGAACGGGATGTCGCCGGGGGCGATTGGTTGCCAGCCGCCACGGTCCGGCCCCACTGCACCGCCGCCCGACCACGGCTTGTCCGTGCTGGCCTTGCGACCCGCGTGTGCGAGTTGGACTCCAGCAATTCCGCCCTGCGCTTTGATGAACGAGACGATGCGCGCGAGGGGCTCGATGTGTTCGTCTTTCCAAATGCCGAGATCCTCGGGGCTGATGCGGCCCGCAGGGGTGATGGCCGTCGCCTCGGTGAGTACCAGGCCCGCACCTCCCACCGCGCGCGAGCCCAGATGGACCAGGTGCCAGTCGTTGGCGAAGCCGTCCTGACTCGAGTACTGGCACATGGGCGAGACGAACAGGCGGTTGGGGAACGTCAGACTGCGGATGGTGAGCGGATCGAAGAGACGAGGCATCACGGTCACATTAACAGGGTGGGGCGCCGCCGCACCCTGGCCACCGCCGTCCGCATCGCCCGAGGCACCATCCGTCACTGGCACAGACCTGGGGGCAACTGCGCCCCCTATGATCGCGCCAGACGGAAAGGGCGGGTAGACACCGTGTTCACTCGACGAGAGTTCGTGCGATTGGCCGCAGCGATGGGAGCGTCGCTGGCATGGGTACGCCCGGCGAGAGCGTCAACCGTCGTGTGGCAGGAGCGGCGCGACCTGTTCCCGGAAGGTGTCGCGTCGGGAGATCCCGACTCGAGCAGCGTCATTCTCTGGACTCGGCGACCCTTTTCGTCAGGCGGACCTCACACGTTGACCGTTGAAGTCGCGGAGGATGAGGCGTTTGCGCGCGTCGTTGCCAAAGCGGCCGCCCGAGTGTCGGCCGAATCTGATTGGACCACGCGTGTGTTGGTGGGGCACCTCGAGCCTGCTCGTGTCTACTGGTACCGCTTCACCGACGCCGAAGGGCAGGGCAGTCGTGTCGGCAGGACGATGACCGCGCCGCTCGACGACGACCCGCGGCCGGTCCAATTTGCCTTCGTCAGTTGTCAAAGCCTCAACGAAGGCAAGCTCAACGGCTACCGTCGAATGATTTTCGAGGATCAGCGTGCGGCCCCAGCTGATCAACTTGGCTTTGTGCTGCACCTTGGCGACTTCATCTATGAAGTCGTGGAGTACCCGGACGAAGTCGCAAAGCGGTACGACCGCACCATTTACGATGTGGGCCGGCTGCCCGACGCCGGATCGTTCAGCAACTTCCACTACCCACTCACTCTCGAAGGCTATCGGATCGTCTACAAGGGCTACCTTGCTGATCCTGATCTGCAGGATGCGAGAGCACGGTGGCCGTTTGTTGCCATCTGGGACAACCATGAGTTCTCGTGGCAGGGCCGCCAGAGCATCGTGCAGGCCGGTGGACCTCCTCGACCCGGCCAGACGGTCAAGGTGGCCGCCAATCAGGCGTGGTTCGAGTACATTCCCGCGCGTGTCACGGCGCCGAGTGGCGCGCTCGACAAGTTTGGCTCGGTCGAGGTCAAGGACGTCCCGATCGAGCAGTGGGACGACCATGGGCTTGGACTCGAACAAAACAATCTGGCGGCGATCAACAGCCTCATCGCCTATCGCTCATTGCGATACGGGCGGCATCTCGATCTGATCCTCACGGACCAGCACAGCTTTCGCAGTGATGACCCGACCGACGCACCGGGCGTGGAGAAGATCTACGACCCGGCATTCAACGGAATGTTCTCCGAGCCCGCCATGCGTGCGCTTGATGGTGGACGGGCCTTCAACGGAGGGAAGCCTCCAGCCGACCTCACCTTCAGGGACGTCAACATTCCGAACCCGCGCAAGGATTCGCCGCCGCGCACACTGCTCGGCAATCGCCAGAAGTCGTGGTTCCTCGATACGCTGCGGCGCTCGACCGCGACGTGGAAGGTGTGGGGAAATTCGCTGGGCGCGCTGGACCTGCGCGCAGACCCGGAGCATCTGCCCGAGGGGACGACGCAGCGGCCGTGGCCGGCCGGCACCGTCGCGCAGATCGGCAGCGGCGACTACGGCAGTGCGTATCACGAGCGCGGGGAAATTTATGACCTCGTCCGTGATGCCGGAATCACCGGATTTGCGATTGTGTCCGGCGATCGGCACAGCTTCTGGGCCGGGTATGCCGCCGCGCTGCTGCCGCCTGCGAAGTTCCAGCCAGTCGGCGTCAGCTTCGTCTGCGGCTCACTGATCAGTCCTGGCGCGATGGAAGCGCTGGAACACAACCTGCGCAAGAACCATCCGCTCCGCGCCTTGTACCTGGCCGACCGGCCCGCGGGACCTCCCGACTGGACGTACAACATGCTCCTCAAACACGGCGTCCGTTCGTGTCTGGAATACGCGCGCAGCTTCGACCTCACGCGAGCGCGCGCGCTGTCGAACCCGGACCTGGCGCCACACGTCGCGTTTGTCGACATGGGTGGGCACGGTTATGCCACGGTACGGCTCTCGGGCGAGGAGATGCGCACGGAGTTCGTGTGCATTCCCCGCCCGATCACGCGCAGCGACCGTCCGGACGGCGGGCCGCTTCGGTATCGCGTCGCCCACACGGCCCCGTTGTGGAAGCCGGGCGAACCGCCGGTGTTGCGTCAGCAGGTCATCGAGGGCGACCCCGGTCTCTCGATCTGACTGATCGCGAGAGGGACGGCCTCAGCGCAGACGGTAGCCGATCATCACCGAGATCGTGCGATTGGTGAACTCATCGAACGCGCTCGAGTCGTCGACGTTGGTCAGTCCCAGCGTGTAACGCCCGTCGAGTGTCCACCCGCGCATTTCGATCCCGACCCCGGCGGTCCACGCCAGTTCGAAGGGATGTGTCTCGTTTTTCAAGTCACGCGCCGTCGGGCCCCCTTCGAGCCGCGCGCGGAGCCGCAGGCCGGCCTGTGGCCCCGTGAACACATGAAAGCGCGTGTCGTTCGCGCTGGAACTGCCAACGCGCACCAGCAACGGCACGTCCAGGTAGTCGAGTTCCATCGTGACGCCCGTGCCCACTTCCTTGGTGCCGCGCTGCGTCCACAACACCTCGCCGCCGATGGCGATCGACGACGTCAGGTTCTTCGTGAGCGACAGCCCGGCCGTGATGCCGCGCCGATGCTCGAGGTTGAGTTCATCGTCGGTCTCAATCGTGCCCAGGGCGATGCCGCCCTTGATGCCGATGCTCACCGATGATGCGGGTGTGGTGGTGGACTGTGCCGCGGCCAACGACGGCAGCGCCGCCGAGACGAGAAGACAGGCAATCGAACGAGTGAAGGTACGCATGTTGATTCGATGATGGGCACCGATGGGACCGCGCCGCAATCCCGTTCGCCCCTCGGGCGCACGCATTCATCACATCTCATCCGCGATTGGACAGTGCCCGTGGCCGGCTTGTAATTGGCGCCCAGGTGGTATCCTGCAAGAGCATGCGCGCCCTGGTCCTGTTGCTCGCGATGACCGTCAGCCCGATCGGGGCGGTCGTGTGCGAATGGGCGTGCGCGCCGGTGGTGGAATCCTCGGCCGAAGCATCACACGCCCATCATCACGGTGGGCCCGAGCCGATGGTTCAGAAGGCTGCCGCGCCCGGCACCACCGCGTTGTCGGCGCCCGCGGCGCAATGTGATCCGGCGACACCAACCCTGGTGTCGGGCCGCATGACCCTGAAGGAACGCCACCTGCTGGGATCGTTCGCGTGGCATCCGGCCGCGTCGCAGTCCGCGCTTGTGCGCCCGCCCGCAGGGCGGGCCGCAGACCCGCCGGGCCTGTCGCCACCGCGCCCCCCTCGATCAATAGTTCCGCTCCGAATCTGATTCAACTCCGCGCGCGATGACCCATGCCGGCCGACGTGTGTCTACGTCGCCGGCCAGACGTGTGAATTGGAGTTGAAGTTATGCAGAACAGTCGACGAACGTTTGTCAAAGGCCTGGCGGCCGGTGGTGCACTCACCGGCCTGGGACTCTGGCGTGACCCTCTCTGGGCGCAGGCGCCCTCCCGACAGACGACCACGGAACTTTCGGGCACCTCGTTTGACCTGCGGATTGGGGAAACTCCCGTGAATTTTACTGGGCGTACTCGCACCGCCATTACCGTGAACCACGCCTTGCCCGCGCCCACGTTGCGCTGGCGGCAAGGTGATCGTGTAACGCTGCGTGTCACCAATGATCTGCCCGAAGAGGACACGTCCATCCACTGGCACGGCATGATCCTGCCGGCCAACATGGACGGGGTTCCCGGCCTGAGCTTCCACGGCATTCACCCGGGCCAGACCTTCCGCTACGAATTTGATGTCAGGCAGGCGGGCACCTACTGGTATCACAGCCACTCCGGCTTCCAGGAGCAGCAGGGGCTGTATGGCGCCATCATCATCGATCCGCGTGAACCCGCGCCATTTCAGTTCGACCGCGAGCACGTGGTGCTGCTCTCCGATTGGACCGATGAGAACCCCTCGCGTGTGTTTGCCAAACTCAAGAAGCAGGCCGACTACTACAACCGGCACAAACGCACGGTCGGTGATCTGATTGCCGACATCCGTGCCAAGGGCCTCGGCGCGACGCTCGATGATCGACTCATGTGGGGCCACATGCGCATGGCCGCCACCGACCTGGCCGACGTCACCGGGGCCACCTACACGTACCTGATGAACGGCACGGCGCCGACCGGCAACTGGACCGGGGTGTTCCGGCCTGGCGAGAAGGTGCTGCTGCGATTCATCAACGGATCCGCGATGTCGTACTTCGATGTGCGTATCCCCGGCCTGAAGATGACGGTGGTGGCGGCAGACGGCCAGTACGTCCATCCCGTCACCGTGGATGAGTTTCGGATTGCCGTCGCCGAAACCTTCGACGTCATCGTCGAGCCCGCCGGACAGGACGCGTACACGATCTTTGCGCAGTCGATCGACCGATCGGGCTACGCCGCCGGAACACTGGCGGTGCGTGATGGACTGCGCGCGCCCGTACCCGAGCCGGACCGTCGACAGTTGCTCACCCATGCCGACATGGGCATGACGCACAACGACCCGCACGCGGGCCATGCGATGCCGCCGGCCGATGATCCACACGCCGGCCACGTCATGCCCGGGATGGCCGCGGCTGCGGCCGCTCCGACTGGACCGCAGACACATCCTGCATCCGAGAAGGGCAACCCGCTGGTGGATGGTCAGGCGGAACAGCCCATGGCACGGCTCGATGATCCCGGCGTCGGCTTGCGTGACAACGGTCGTCGCGTCCTGACGTACGCCGATCTGCGGAGCCTGTTCGAGGATCCGGATGGCCGCGAACCCGCGCGCACGGTTGAGCTCCATCTGACAGGCCACATGGAAAAGTTCGCGTGGTCGTTCAACGGCCTTGCGTTTGCTGATGCCGAACCGCTCGAACTCACGTATGGCGAACGCATGCGCATTGTGCTGGTGAACGACACGATGATGTCGCATCCGATCCATCTGCACGGCATGTGGAGCGACGTCGAAGACGAGTCAGGCGCGTTCAAGGTCCGTAAGCACACGGTCGACATGCCGCCCGGCACCCGCCGGTCGTACCGTGTTCGGGCGGACGCGCTGGGACGATGGGCGTTCCATTGCCATCTGCTCTTTCACATGGAAGCCGGCATGTTCCGCGAAGTGAAGGTGGTGGAGTAATGGGTGCGTTACGCGTGTTGGTCGTGATGCTGACGATGTTGTGGGCAGGTGTTGCCCCGGCGCTCGCGCAGCAGCCAAAGGAGCCGATACCGCCGATCACGGAGGCTGATAGGCAGGCCGCTTTTCCGCCCGGCCTCGAGGGCCACGAGATGGGCGGCGGCATCAACTTCATGGTGCTGTTTGATCAGCTCGAGTGGCGCGGCCGCTCGGATGGGGGAGCGGCCTGGGAGAACACCACCTGGATTGGCGGCGACATCAATCGACTCTGGGTGCGCGTCGAAGGAGAGACGGAGCGCAGCCGCGTCGAGCACCTGTCGGCGGAAGCCCTCTGGGGCCACAGTGTGTCGCGCTGGTGGGATGTGGTCGTCGGTGTCGCGCACGACCGTCCGGGGCCCAACGCTCGGACATGGGCGGCCGTAGGTCTCCAAGGCCTCGCGCCGCAGTGGTTCGAGGTGGAACTGACCGGCTACGTCGGCGAGGGTGGCCGCACGCGTCTGCGTGGGGAAGTCGAGTACGAGGTGTTACTCACCAATCGGTGGATTCTGCAGCCCCTCTTTGAGGCCGAGGCACACGGCAAGGCGGACACGGAGCGTGGCATCGCCGCCGGTCTCTCGTCGATCGGCCTTGGTGCGCGACTGCGTTACGCCATCTCGCCGGAGTTTGCGCCCTATGTCGGCGTGACATGGGAGCGGTCATTGTTCGGGACCGCCGATCTCGCGCGTGCACACGGTGATGCGGCAGGTCGTGCGCGGCTCGCGCTGGGACTGCGTGCATGGTTCTGAGGCAGTTCCGTCAACGTCTGGCACCGCCGCGGTCCGGCCGCCCCGCGCGGCGCCGCTGGCGTGTGGCTCTGCTGCTCGTAGGTGCCGCAGGCCTGATCCTCGCGCTCTGGACGAGAGGCATGGGCCTCACCACGCGCATGACCCCATCTGCCGTTGAGACTTGGCTGGCGTACGCGGCGCGGCGCTGGGCGACGCCGGCGAGCGTTCGCGACATGCCCAATCCTGTGGCGCGGACACCCGAGGTCATCGACGCCGGCATGGCGCACTGGGCCGACCACTGCGCGTCCTGCCACAGCAACGACGGCAGCGGCGACACATCGCTTGGTCGCAGCTTTTATCCCCCGGCGCCCGACATGCGCGCCGGCCGAAGCCAGGCCCTCAGCGACGGGTCGCTGTTCTACGCCATCGAGCACGGCATCCCCTTCACCGGGATGCCGGCCTGGGGCAATGGCACCGAGGAGGGCGAACGGTCTTCCTGGGAACTGGTGTGGTTCATCCGGCATCTCCCGCAACTGACGCCGGAAGAAATCACCAAGATGGAAGCACTCAATCCGAAGACGGCGGCGCAACTGGAAATGGAACAACTAATGCGGGATTTCCTGAAAGGTGGAGGGTAGACCGATGCGACAGCAATCACGACACGTAGTAGTGGCGACGATGGTGGCACTGGCGGTCGTTCTGGCGGGCACCAGCGCAGTGCGAGGTGCCAGCGACGCGCAGGACCAGGCATTCGTCGAGTTCTTCAAGAAATATGACCAGGCCTTCATGGCGAAGAGCCTCGACCAGCTGGCGACGTTTTATCACCCGGACGTCACCGTGTACGAAGGCGGCGGCATCAACCCCGGCTGGGCGGACTACCGGGATCGCCACCTGGGACCCGAGCTCAAGATGTTCGCGAACCTGAAGTTCGAACACATCAACATCGTCGGCCGGCTGATCGGGCCTGATGCCGCCTACGTTACCGGCGAGTACCTGCTGGACGCCACCAACGACGGCAAGGAGATTCGATCGGGCGGGCTGGCCACCTACGTGCTCATCCGGGAGTCGGGCGCCTGGAAGATCCGCCACAGCCATACGTCCTCGAAGCGGCGACCCGCCGCGGGACTCTGACTCGGTCACATCACTCAAGGAGCACACACATGCGTACACGCACATTCCTCATCAGCGCATTCGCCGTCGCCGTTGTGACTCTGGCGGCGACCGCCACGCTGCTGGCCCACGACCAGCTGTTTCCCGGCACGGTGATGACCGTCGAAGCCGCAAAGATCCAGG
>BTVE01000033.1:0-40992 GCA_045862915.1 Acidimicrobiia bacterium | reverse complement strand
GGACATGTCCCTCCGCCCGTTTTTCTTGCGTCGGGTGCGTGCGTCAGCCGCAGCAGGATCGGGCCTGGGCGCCGCGGAGCGCCGTGACCAGGCGCTGACGGTCCTGTTCTCTGCGATCGCAGTACTCGAGCACGCTCAGCCCGACGACGTCGAAGTGCCGATGCAACTCGGCAAGGGTATCTGCCGCGGCCGCCAGCGTCGGGCCTCCCGGGACCTGGTAATACGTCGAGGGAAAGTCCGCAGGGTCCACCAGGTCGACATCGAAGTGCACGTACAGGTGGCTGCAGCCCGTACGTTGAATCTGATCCACGAGCCGTTCGGGGGCATCGCAGACGTCTGGTCCGAGCCACGTCACTCCGCTGCGGCCAACGTACTCGTGTTCGGGGCCATCCAGGTCACGCGCTCCGACGATGAACACCTGTGAGGGATCCAGTGGCCGCGTCACCACGGCTGCGGCCTCCTCGGGCCCCTCTCCCAGCAGCGACCGCAACACCATCCCGTGAAAGTGTCCGCTTGGTGATGATGCAGGGGTGTTCAGGTCGGCATGCGCATCGAGCCAGACAACCAGCAGGTCTTCGCCATACCGCTCGTGCAGGTAGGACACGGGCGCCAACTCGACTCCGCACGTGCCACCGACGGTGACCAGTCGGGCCGGGGCCTGTTGCCGAAGCGCGTCCAGCGCGCCGACGGCGCGAGGAGCAATCGAGTGCAGGCCCTTGATGCCGCCCTGAACGGCAAGTGTCTCGTCGCGAAGCGCCTCGACTGTCAGGTCCGGCCCTTCGGGCCACCATTCCCGGGCCAGCGCCATTGCCCCGTCATACACGTCTGTCGACGTTCCACATCCCTGCCATTCCGGCATCAGTACTTTGAGCACAGTGAAATTATCCGCCACCTCGCCATCTCGTCATCTCGTCACTTCGCCATCTAGAATGTGTTTGTGACTGCAAAGGCAGACGTCGTCGTCATCGGTGGGGGAGTGGTGGGAGTGGCCAGTGCCGTCGAACTGGCCAGGCGGGGCGTCAACGTCACCGTCGTTGAACGTGATCGGATTGGACACGGCTGTTCGTACGGCAACGCCGGGTGGCTGACGCCGTCGCAGGCGGTGCCGCTGGCCAACCCGGCGATGTTGCTCAAGTCCTTCAAGTGGATGCTGGATCCGGAAAGTCCGCTGTACATCCAGCCCAGGCTCGATCCGGCGTTCCTGCGCTGGCTGCTCGAGTTCCTGCTGTCCTCACGCAAGGCGAAGTTTGAACGTGGCGCTGCGGCGCTGGTCGAGTTGTGCCGCGTCAGCACCGACATGTGGGAAGCCGTGGCGCAGCGCGCGCCTGAATCCTTTGGCTTCGAGCGGCATGGCCTGCTTGCCGTCTACGAACACGCGGCATCATTCGAGTCCGCGAAGGCCGGCGTGGACCTGGTATGCCGTTCGGGCGTGCGTGCCGAACGCTGGTCGGCCGACGAGGTTCGGGCCAAGGAACCAGCCATCGTGGGGCCAACCGTCGGCGGTTACTTCTATCCCGACGATGCGCATTGTGAGCCGTATCGCGCCGTCAAGGCACTTGAGGCGGAAGGGCGCGCGCTCGGCGTGCAGTTCCTCGAGGAGACCGAGGTGTATCGCATCTCCGGCGACGCGGGGCGGCGTCGGTTGACGACCACGAAGGGCGACATCATCGCCGGGCAAACCGTCGTCGCGACCGGGCCGTGGTCCGAGTCGCTGGGCAGGATGCTCGGGTTCCGCCTCCCGGTGATTGGGGCGAAAGGGTACTCGCTCGTCTTGCCGCCCGCCCAGCCGCATCCGAGCCGGTCGATTTACCTCATCGAACGGAAAGTTGCGGTCAACCCGCATCGTGACGCCTTGCGCATTGCCGGCACGCTCGAACTCGTGCGCAACGACTTTTCGATCAATGCGCGGCGTGTGGACGTCATCGTGCGCGGCGCCAAGGGCATGCTCAACATTGGCGATGCGCCGGTGGCGCGCGAGATCTGGCGCGGCCTGCGGCCGTGTACGCCGGACGGGATGCCCGCGATCGGTCGCGCCCGGACCGCGGCCGATGTCTGGCTGGCGACGGGACACCAGATGGCCGGACTCAAGACGGCACCGGGCACCGGACTGTTGCTGGCACAGCTGATGACCGGCGAAACGCCGCGCTTCGACCCTGAACCCTTCCGCGCTGACCGCTACTGAACGAGGCCGTCAGTCGAACAGTTCGTGCCAGAGCGATTTGCGCTTCTTGCCCGGGCGGTAGTAGTCGTCGTCCCGTTCGTATCGCAGGCGCGGCTCGGGGGGCGCGTAGGCCGCCTGCTGCTGACTCAGTTCCACGCCGGCGCGTTCGAGAATCTTGTCCAGTTCGCCACGGTCGAGCCAGACCCCCCGGCACTTCGGGCAGAAATCAATCTCGACGCCCTGGCGTTCGCTCATCTTGAGCGTTTCCTCGCAGACCGGACACTTCATGGTGGTGCTCCTTGGCTTCTCAGCGTATGGGGGCGGCATTGCATAGACAATTACGAATAATGGAAGCTGTCGATACGCGGAGGTTATGTGTCTGAACCGGTGATGCCGTGGCTCAACTACCACCACCTGCTGTATTTCTGGACGGTCGTGAAGGAAGGCGGGGTTGCGCGCGCGGCCGAGCGTCTGCGCCTGTCGCAGCCGACCATCAGCACGCAGGTGCGGGCGCTCGAATCCCAGCTCGGCATTCCTCTGTTCACACGTGTCGGTCGACGTCTGGTGCCGACCGATGCGGGTGTGCAGGTGTATCGCTACGCTGACGAGATCTTCGCGCTCGGCCGCGAGCTGCAGAGTACGGTGATGCGCGGGGGGGCCGGCCGCCCGGTCCGTTTTGTCGTCGGCGTCGCGGACGTGTTGAGCAAACTCATCGCCTACCGGCTGATTTCGCCGGCCCTGCACCTGCCCGATCCCGTGCGCGTCGTGTGCCGGGAGGATCGCGTCGAGCGGTTGCTGGCCGACCTGGCCCTGCATGATGTGGACCTCGTGCTCTCGGAAACACCCGTGCCCCCGCACGTACGCGTGCAGGCGTTCAGCCACCTGCTGGGCCAGTCCGACGTCATGTTGTTCGCGCGGCCCTCGCTGGCCACGAAGTTGAAGAAGGGCTTTCCCGAGTCGATGGCTGGCGCACCGGTGCTCTGGCCCGGTGACGGCACGGTGCTCCGCCGCCAGATGGATGACTGGATTCAAGGCGTAGGCGTCACTCCCCGCATCGTCGGCGAGTTTGACGACAGCGCACTGATGAAAGCGTTTGCCGAACATGGCTCAGGGGCATTTGCCGCCGCCGCGGTGCTCAAGTCCGAGCTGCGGCGCAAACATGGCGTCGTGCCGATTGCGACGTTGCCCGGGGTGGTGGAGCGGTACTACGCCATTTCGTCGGAGCGGCGAATCAAACATCCAGCCGTGGTGGCCATTGCCGACCTCGCTCGCGCACGTGTCTTTCCGCCGTCGGTCTGATAGGTTGATCGCCATGCGACGAGGGACCACCGGCGTGCGTGACCTGCAGGTTGACTGCATTGTCGGCATTCATCCTCATGAACGTGTGACGCCGCAGCGCGTATGCGTGGATCTGGAGTTCGACTACGACTTCGCGGCGGCAGCGGCGTCGGATGCGATCAGCGACGTGGTCAACTACGACGCGGCTGTCGCACAGGCCTCCGCGATCATCGTCGAGCGCCGGTTCCAGCTGATTGAGACCATGGCCGAGGCCGTGGCTGACCACCTGCTGGCGTCGCATCGGGAAGTGGAGACCGTGCGCGTCGAGATCCGGAAGCCTGCGGCCGTGCCGGGGGCCGCCGGATCGTTCGTTCGTATCGCGCGGGACCGGTCGTGACCTCCACCTCACGAGTGGCGGTGGTGACCGGTGGGGCCCGGAGACTGGGCCGGCACCTCTGCGAGCGTCTGGCCGCCCGCGGGTATCACGTCGTCATCGTGTACCGCCGATCGGAGGATGACGCGGCCGCGGTGGTGTCACAACTGCAGGAGGACGGATGTGCGTCGCGCGCCATCCAGGCAGACATCAGCAGGCGTGAGGACGTCTCACGCCTGTTCGCGGATGTCCGCGAGCACGAAGGGCGCGTGGACGTGCTCATCAACAACGTCGGCAATTACACGCCGCAGGACGTCACCGCTCTCGATCCTGACGTGTGGGACGCCACCATCGCTGCGAACCTGTCTGGCGCCTTTTATTGTTGCCACTTCGCGTTGCCCCTGATGCCGGATGGGGGGCAGATCATTTCGATCGGGATGGCCGGCCTCGAGGGCATGCGGGCCAATCGGATCGGCGCCGACTACTACGTCAGCAAGACCGGCCTGCTGGTGCTGACACGCGCGCTCGCGGCGGGATACGCGGATCGCCATGTACGCGTGAACATGGTGTCTCCCGGCCATCTCGAGAACTCGATTGACCTGCCGTCGCCTGACACGTTGCCGCAGCAGATCCCGCTGGGGCGCCCGGGGAGCCTTCGCGACATCAGCCAGGCCGTCGAGTACCTGCTCGATGCGCCGTATGTCACCGGTGTGAATCTTGATGTGGCCGGTGGATACCGGCTCTGAGCGAACCACGGCTGCGTCGATTGACGTGGTCTGGGATCGTCGCACTGAATGGACCCGCCGCCTCGAGATGATTGCCGGTGCACGCCGGTTCCTCTATCAATCGCTGTTTTACCTCGAGTACGACGACTACGGTCGCGCGATGGTGGACGCGTTGTGCGACGCGCAGCGCCGCGGCGTGCAGGTGCAACTCGTCATCGACAGCTTTGGTCAGCGGCTCGGCGGCGTGCTCATGGACAACGCAACGCGCCGCGCGCTCAGAGACGCCCTCGCCTCACTCACAGCTGCCGGCGGACGAGTGGTGTGGTACCGCCCCAGGCGTCCCCTGCACCGCTGGTGTGGTGGTGGTCATCACTACAAGATTCAGGTGTCGGACGCCGGCCAGTGCCTGATGGCGAGCGGCAACGTGACGAAGTCGTCGTTTGAGGGCTGGAACGAATGTGCGTGGGTGCTCACGGGTGAGGTGGCGGGCTCCCTGCTGCGCCGCACGCGCGACATTGGCGGTGATGTCCCTGATGAACACATCGAGGTCGTACGCAGCGCCGACGGCACCGGCAGGATCCCGGTTGACCTGTGGTTCTGCAATCCAACGGATATGCAGGGCGCAGCCGGGATGTTCGGCCGGGCGTGGCGGAACGAGGTGACTGAACGGCTGATTGAGGCCATCAACGGCGCTCGACGCTCGCTCGCGATCACCAGCTTCTACTTCAAACCCACACCACGCCTGCGTCAGGCCATCGAGGCGGCCGCCCGGCGCGGCGTCCAGGTGGACGTCTTCCATTCACATCGAGACGCATTGCCCGCGACGGATCTGGCGTGGATTGCCGCCGCCGCCCACTACCCCCTTTTGCTCGAGGCCGGTGTCCGCATCCACGAAAATCCCACCGGTGAACACTCAAAGCTGGTGCTCATCGACGATGAGTGGGTCGCGTGTGGCAGCTACAATTTCGAGGACGCTGCGCACGATCGGCTCGCCGAGGTCATGGTGGCGACGCGGCACGCCGACACGGTTCGTCGGTGTGCAGCCATCTTTGCCGGGTTGAGAGCGCACGAAGCGAGCGAGACAGTTGCACCCGGCTGGCACGATGCACTCCCAGAGCGCACCAGGCGGCGACTTCGGTGGTTCGGTCGCTTCAGCCGGTATCTCTGATCGCGGAGACGAGCGGATGCAGTTCAAGGAAATCGAGCACAAATTCGTCGTGAGCGATCGGTTCGACCGGGAGGCGTTTGCCGCCGCCGTGCGCGCGCTTGGCCCACACCGGGAAGTGTCGCTCCGGGTGCGCGACCGGTACTTCGTGACCGCTGATGGACGTGCCCGCGGTTACATCGTGCGTCATCGTCACGATCGGGAACTGCACGAGTTGACGATCAAGTCGGTGGAAGTGGACGCCGAGGTACGCGACGAAATCAATCTGGCGCTGCGTCCACACGACCAGGACGCGCGGGTGGATGCATTTGTCGCCGCGCTTGGCGTGGAGTGGTCGGGCACGGTCTGGAAGGACCTCGTCGTGTGGCACTTCGATGACTGTGAGGTCGTGTACTACGACGCGACGACCGATGAGCGCCGGGTGTGCTGCGTCGAGTTCGAAGCGACGCAGACGCAGGACACCAGTGCGGCGCTGGCCGTTGTGGCGCGGTACGAGGCCGCCACGGGGTTTGCCGGCCGGACGCGCACCGGGCAATCACTGCTCGAGCTGTTGTGGCCAGGTGTCGTTCCGCGGCGTACACTGACTCCATGAGCCGCATCGTCACCGACTACGAAGCGTACCTGTTCGGCGAAGGGACGTGGCTGCGCGCATGGGAGAAGCTGGGCGCGCGACCGGCGGAGCAGGACGGGCAGGCAGGGTATTCGTTTGTGGTGTGGGCGCCGACAGCCGATTGGGTGTCGGTGGTTGGGGACTTCAACCAGTGGGACGGCCGTGCGCATCCGATGTTGCCGCTGGGCGCCTCCGGCCTGTGGGAGACCTTCGTGCCGGGCCTCGGCGAAGGGCAACCCTACAAGTTCGAAATGCAGTCGTCACTGGGTGGTCCGCCATTTCTGAAGGCGGATCCGTACGCGCTGGTGGCGGAGCATCCTCCGAAGACGGCGTCGGTGACCGGTCATCTCGGCCGTCACACGTGGCGTGATGCCGCGTGGATGGAAACGCGCGCCTCCCGGGGCGTCGCGCTCGATGCGCCAATGGCGATCTACGAAGTGCACGCCGGCTCGTGGCGTCGCAAACCGGAGGACGGTGACCGCCCGCTCAGCTGGGACGAACTGCGCGACGAGTTGATTCCCTATGTCGCGCGGATGGGGTTCACGCACATCGAGTTGATGCCCATCATGGAACATCCCTACGAACCCTCGTGGGGATATCAGGTGACCGGGTATTTTGCGCCGACGCGGCGGTTCGGCGAACCCGACGAATTCCGGGCCTTCGTGGACGCCTGCCATCAGGCAGGCATCGGCGTGATTCTCGACTGGGTGCCCGGGCACTTTCCCAAGGACGCGCACGGCCTCGCGCGTTTTGACGGCAGCGCGCTCTACGAACATGCAGACCCGCGCCAGGGCGAACATCAGGACTGGGGCACGCTGATCTTCAACTACGGCCGGCATGAAGTGCGCAACTTCCTGATCAGCAATGCACTGTACTGGCTGGAGTCTTTCCACATCGACGGCTTGCGTGTGGACGCCGTGGCGTCGATGTTGTACCTCGACTACTCGCGCGAAGAAGGGCAGTGGCTGCCGAATCGGTTTGGCGGGCGCGAGAACCTCGAGGCCATCGACTTTCTGCGCGAACTCAACACACTCACGCATCAGGAACATCCCGGCACGGTGATCATCGCGGAAGAGTCGACGGCGTTTCCGGCCGTCAGTCGCCCGACGTGGGTCGGTGGCCTGGGGTTCACCTACAAATGGAACATGGGATGGATGCACGACATCCTGACCTACGTCAGCAAGGACCCGGTCTTCAGGCGCTGGGAACATCAGCACCTGACGTTTTCGATGTTGTACGCGTGGAACGAAAACTTCGTGCTGCCGTTCTCTCACGACGAAGTCGTACACGGCAAAGGGTCGCTCATCAACAAGTGCCCGGGCGACGAGTGGCAGAAGGCCGCGACGCTGCGCGTGCTCCTGTCGTTCATGTACGTCCATCCGGGCAAGAAGCTCCTGTTCATGGGGTCGGAGTTCGGCCAGTGGCGCGAGTGGAGTCACGAACGATCGCTGGACTGGCATCTGCTTGATGGACCGCTGCACGCCGGTCTGCAGCGATTCGTTGAAGACCTCAACCGCGTGTATCGCGCGCAGCCGTCGCTCTTCCAGCAGGACGTGGCCGCTGCCGGGTTCGAATGGATTGACTGCAACGACCACGAAGCGTCCGTCATCTCGCTCCTGCGGCGGGCCACCGATACGGACGATGCGCTGGTTGTCGTACTCAACTGGACGCCGATCGTGCGTCATGACTACCGCATCGGCGTGCCCGAGCCCGGCTACTACGAGGAGCTGTTCAACAGCGACGCCGATGTGTATGGGGGCAGCAACGTCGGCAACGAAGGCGGTCGCCAGACCGACGAGATCGAGGCGCATGGCCGTGCGCAGTCGTTGTCGTTGACCCTGCCGCCGCTGGGCGCGCTGATGTTCAAACGCAGACAGACGAATGACTGATCCGTTCCGCTGGCTTGAAGACCCCGACAGCTCCGAGACCCGCGCCTGGGTCACCGCCCAGAACACACGAACCGAGGCGTACCTCTCCGCCATTCCGCAACGTGAGGCGATTGGTCGTCGCCTGACGGAACTCTGGAACTACGAACGTGTCGGGCCGCCCGAACGCCGCGGGGACTGGTATGTGTTTGCGCGAAATGACGGCCTGCAGAATCAGGCCGTCCTGTATCGCGCCCGCACGCTCGATGGTCCTGCTGACGTGTTGCTTGATCCGAACACGTGGTCCGAGGACGGGACCGCAGCGCTGGCGTCAACGGCCTTGTCGGAGGACGGTCGCTGGCTGGCGTGGGCGCGTTCCGACAGGGGCTCCGACTGGATGACCTGGCGCGTGCGCGATGTCGCGACCGGGCAGGACTTGCCTGACGAAGTGCGCTGGTCGAAGTTCTCGGGCGCAGCCTGGGCACACGACAGCAGCGGTTTCTACTACTCGGGATACCGCGGTCCGAGCGACGGCAACGTCTACACGACCGCCAATCGTCATCACCGGCTGTGCTTTCATCGTTTGTCGGTCGCGACAGGGGGCACGGTGCACGCCGACGAGGTCGTGTACGAAACGCCGGATCATCCCGACTGGTTGTTTTCCGCCGATGTCTCGGATGACGGCCGCTGGCTGGTCATCACCCAGAGCGAAGGCACCCATCGCGAGTCGCGCATCCTGCTCAAGGACCTGCACGATCCGCACGGCGACGTCCATCCGTGGCTCGATCGGTTTGATGCCGCCTACACGGTCATCGCGAATGACGCCGATGTCTTTTATGTATTGACCGACAACGGCGCGCCACGCAACCGGCTGGTGGCGATTCGTCGCGACGGCCCGGACGAGCAGTCCTGGCGCACCGTGATTCCCGAGCCGCCGGGCACCGACGTGCTGGCGTCAGTCGCCCGAGTGGGCACTCACTGGCTGACCATCGTCCGCACCGACGCCCACGACACGATGCAGCTTCGCAGTGTGGACGGCGCGTGGGAGGCAGACGTGCCGCTGCCCACGCTGGGCTCCGTGACCGCATGGGCCTCGCGGCGTGAAGACCCGGAGGTGCACTTTGCCTTCGCCTCGTTCACCTGGCCGTCGACTGTATTCCGGTATCACGTGGAGACACGTGAACGCACACTGTGGCGCCAACCGGTGGTCGCCTTCAGCCCGGAGCAGTTCGAGACGCATCAGATCTTCGTGACGTCGAGGGACGGCACCAGAATCCCGGCGTGTGTGGTCCACCGCGCCGGTCTGGTGCGTGATGGACGCAATCGGGTCTATCTCTATGGGTATGGTGGCTTCGATATCTCGCTCACGCCCGCGTTTTCGCCGGCCATCATCGCGTGGATGGAGCGCGGCGGTGTGTTTGTGCAGGCCAACCTGCGCGGCGGCGGTGAGTACGGGCAGGCGTGGCACGATGCCGGCCGGCTGGCGAACAAACAGAACGTGTTCGACGACTTCATCGCGTGTGCCGAGTACCTCATTCGCGAGCGCTACACCTCATCGTCGCGTCTCGCGATCGGCGGCGGCAGCAACGGCGGCCTGCTTGTCGGCGCCTGCCTGACGCAACGCCCGGACCTGTTTGGCGCGGCGGTGCCGGCGGTTGGTGTGCTCGACATGTTGCGCTTCCATCTGTTCACCATTGGCTGGGCGTGGAAGTCCGACTACGGCGATCCCGACAATCCTGCCGACCGCGAAGTGCTGCTGCGATACTCACCACTCCACAACATCCGTCCGGGCACGCGGTACCCGGCCACGCTGGTCGTCACCGCTGACCACGATGATCGTGTCGCCCCGGCTCACAGCCACAAGTTCACGGCGACGCTGCAGGAGGCACAGGCTGGACCCGCTCCTGTCCTGACCCGCATTGAAGTGAACGCGGGCCATGGCGCAGGCAAGCCGACACATATGGTGATTGCCGAGAAGCGGGATGTCTGGGCATTTCTCGAGCACGTGCTCGAGGAGTGACGCAGCGAGCGCTCAGGACGGCGTGTCCACGCCGACGCGTGCCAGCCACGCCTGAAGTGTGCGCGCGGCAATCTCGGCCTCACGCAGCGTCCCGGTGTCACACGTCTGCGTCAACATCCCGGCGAGCATCGCCACGTCCGTGAAGCCGCCGGCCGCGGCTGCCTCGGACAACGCCACGCCGCCTGCGCGCAGACGCGCAAGGCGTGTGGACGCGGGACCCGACAACGCCGACGACACCTGATGCTGGGCAAGCACAAACAACACCGCGGGTGAAGTGGGTGGCGTTGATGGTGCAGGTGGCGCGGGCGGTGCGGGTGGAGTCGGCGGTGCCGGTGGCCTCGACGTTTGAATCGCCGCCATGAATGCCGCTTCTGACAGTGGCTTCGCGAGGCACTCGTCGGCGCCCGCGTCGGCCGCATCAGCGACATCATCGCTGGCGCCTACCGATGTCAGCGCGATGATGCTCGCGCGTGGACGATGAGATGCAGCCTCGAAGTCGCGAATGGCCTCGATCGTGGTGAGCCCGTCCATGCCAGGCATCTGCAGGTCGACCACTACGACATCAAAGTGGTCGCCGTGACTTTGGAGGTATTCCAACGCCGGCACGCCACCCTCGACGTCCACTACGGTGTGCGGGGTGCCGTCCATGAACGTCCGGATGAGCGAGCGCTGCAGCGCCGAGTCATCGATGACCATGACCCGAAGGGGGACGATGGCCGGGAGATCGACCACGGGCTGAAGGGCCATGGCGATCGCGGCTTGGACGTCCGGTTCCGTCTCGTTGGCGCGTGTGCCGGTCAGTGTCATCTGCCAGACGTGCTCGCGCTCGGAGGGTGTCAGCGCCACTTCCACCACACCGGACGGCAGCGCGTGGACGGCCAGGTCGAGGGCGTGATGCAGCGTGCCGCGCAACCACGCTTCATCCACGTGGGCGCGAGCCGGCAGAGACGCCAGGTCCGCCGTACGCACGAGCACACCACGGCTGTCGGCGCCGGGTTGGACTTCGGCGATGACGTCCGAGATGAGCCGCGGCAGGTTGACAGCGTCACTCATGGCGCAGGGAGACGAGCGGATCAATACGTGACGCGCGGATGGCCGGCCACGCCACGGCACCTGAGGCCGCCGCAATCAGCACCAGGGTCATCACGATGAACGTGAGCGGGTCGCGGGCCGACACGCCAAACAACAATCCCGTCAGCAGGCGGCCGCCGAGCCACGCCGCGGCTGCGCCGATGACGACGCCCGCGCACGCCAGCGTCAGTCCCTGGCGCAGGACCAGCCGGCGTACGGACGCCGGCGTTGCCCCGAGCGCGAGCCGGATGCCGAGGTCGCGCTGACCGCGTGCCACCAGATACGCCATCACACCGCCGACACCGACGACGGCCAGCGCCAGGGCGACTGCCGCAAACAGCCCGAGCATCCACATGACAAGACGACGCTGGGCCAGGGAGTCGGCGATGCGGTCGGACATCAGCATCAGGCGGTATATCGGCAGGTCGGCATCCACACTGCGCACCACGCGCGTGACGTCGGCCGCCAGGCCGCGCGGGTCACCCGACGTGCGCACCACCACAAACTGTGACCGTGCGCCGCTTTGTGTGATCGGGCGATACAGGGCAATTCGCGAGTCCGCGCCCAGCGCGTACTGAGAGACGTTGCCGACGACGCCGACAATCGTCTCCCAGGGTGATTCCGAATCCGCATCGCCGTACTTGAGCCGGCGTCCCACGGGGTCCTGCCCGGGAAAGAGGTCGTTGGCGAGGCGCTGGTCGATGATGACCACGCGTGGTTGATCCGCCCGGTCCTGTTCGGAGAAGAAGCGGCCTCGGACCAACGGGATGTGCATGGCCTCGAAGTAACGGCCGCCCACCGTGCGCTGATCCGCATTGATGAACGCTTCTCCGGGTTGCCGTGTCCGGCCTTCAATCGTGATGGGGCCCCAGGCGAAGAAGTTGCTCAGCGGCAGAGCGGTGACGCCTCCCGCGGCCTCGACGCCGGGCAGGGACTCGAGCTTGGTGAACAGATCGCGGTAGGCCTCGCGAATGGGCGCGGCGTTGGGATATCGCGCTCCCGTGAGTGTCAGTTCCAGCGTGAGGACACCCTCCGCGCGGAATCCGGGATCCACCGACTGCACACGGATGAAGCTGCGCACGAGAAGGCCCGCGCCGATGAGCAGCAGGACGGCCATCGCCATTTCGGCCACCACCAGCGTCTGACGCAGACCCACCCCGCGTCCCCACAGGGCCGAGCCGCTGCTCCCACGCGCGCCCTCATGCAGCGCCGCCGTGCCGGCAGGCGTCGCCACAATCGGTGCCAGTCCAAAGAGCACCCCGGCAGCAATCGCCACGGCAGTGGTGAAGCCAAGGACGGGCAGGTTGATGGCGATTTCGGCCAGCCGCGGCACATCAGCGGGCTGAAGGGCCTGCAACGCGCGGACGCCGATCCACGCCAGGCCCACACCCAGCAACGCGCCGGTCAATGCGAGGATGAAACTTTCGATCAGCAGCTGCCGGATGATTTGCCCCCGTGAGGCGCCCAGCGCCGCGCGCACGGCCAGTTCCCGTCGGCGATCGAGAGCCCGCGCAATCAGCAGGTTGGCGACGTTGGCGCAGGCAATCAGCAGTACGCACCCGACGGCAGCTGCGAGCACGATCAGGATGGGGCGAATGTGGCCCACCACCTGATCGCGCAGCGGCACGATGCTGAACGTGAGGCCCCCGTTGGGCGGATACACATCCGGATGTTCCTGGCGAAGCGCGGCCGTGAGCCCGTCCATCTCGGCCTGTGCATCCGACAGGCGCACGCCCGGCTTGAGCCGGCCGATGATGTTGTAGTCCTCACCCGTCCGCGTCAGTGCCGCCTGTTCCGCCATCGGCAACGGGATATACACGTCTCCGTCGGCCACGACGCCAAGTGTGGGCATCACTTCGCGCGGCAGCCGGAAGACGGCGGGCAACACACCCACGATCGTGTGGGCCTGCCCATTGATCATGAGCGGCTGACCGATCACACCGGGGGTCTGGCCGAAGCGGCGTGTCCACAAACCGTGGCTGAGGATGGCCGAGCGAGGGGCGCCGGGGCGATCCTCCGCCGATTCGAACAAGCGTCCGTGCAGGGGCGTCGCGCCAAGCATCGGCAGCAGGTTGGACGACACGCGCAGCGCCCCCACCCGTTCAGGTGCCCCCTCACCGGTCAGGTTGGCGTTGGCGCCATACGCGATGGCCAGTGTCTCGAATCCCGTGTGCCGGGTCTGGACGTCGAAGTACTGCGCCGTCGAGAACCAGTCTTCGGTGATGTTGAGCCCGGGCGATCGATTCCACAGGATGACCAGGCTGTCCGGCTGCGTGTAGGGGAGCGGGCGCAACAGCAACGCGTGGGTCGCACTGAACACCGCCGTGTTGGCGCCGATACCCAGGGCCAGCGACACGACAGCCGCCAGGCTCAGGCCGGGGGAGCGGCGCAGGGCGCGCCAGCCGTGGCGGAACAGGGCGGCGGTCATGATGGTCGGCATCGTACTCGGAAACCCCCGAAAGCCGGCCGCCCAAGGGACCAATCGCGGCGTCTTACTTGACATCCCCGAGGGGCATTGACAGCATCACAGGGGACAGAGGTGTTGCCGGACGTGTTGTCGAGATCAGTCATCGTGGTCGCTGTGGCGGCCGCAGCAGGATGTTCCCCCCTGGGGCCGACCGACCCTCAGGGGCCCGGCACCAACGCTCCCATCGTCGTCGAGACCTTTACCGGCACGCTGCCGCTGAAGGAATCGCGGTTTTATTCGTTTTCGGTCGAGTCCAACGGCGGCACCACATCACTGACGCTGGTGGACGCCAAGGAAAACGGCGTCACCACCCAAGCTCTGATCACCGTGGGCCTCGGGACACCCCGCGGCACACAGTGTGTGGCCACCAACGTGTTGTCCGTGGCGCCCAGCGGCAATGTGCATGTGTCGGGCACGACCAATCGGGGTGTGCACTGTGCGGTCGTCACCGACCTTGGCAATCTCACCAGCCCGGCGACGTTCCAGTTGAACATCGCCCACCCGAAATGATGCGCGGCCTCCCCATGACTCAACGCCTGGTTGCCTGTGTGGCCGTCCTCGCCCTTGGCGCCGGATGCAGCAGCACAACGGCACCCGACAACGACGACAGCCAGATCACGCCGCCGACCTTTACGACCCAGACGTTTGCCGGCACGTTGGCGACCGGCGGTTCCCTGTTCTATTCGTTTGTGGTCAGCAACCAGGGCCCGGCCACTTTCACCCTTGCAGCCGTGCAGACCCCAGGTGGCGCCGCGCTCACCATCCCGGTCGGCATTGGCGTCGGCATTCCGAAGGGCACCGGCTGCCAGCGGTCGCAGTCGCTGACGACGCCCCCAGGGCTTGCCGCCCAGCTGAGTACGACGCTTAACCCCGGCACTTATTGTGTGGCCGTCTATGATGTCGGCCAGCTCAGCGGCGACGTTGTGTTCGCCCTTCGCTTCACGTATCCCTGAGACGCCATGTTTATGTCCCAGCGCCTGTCCCGTCTAGCTCTTGTCGGTCTGCTCTGCTCGTCCCTGGCTGTCTCGGCCTGTGACGATGACAACACCGATCCGCCGACGACACCGTCACCGACCACCGAGTCGGTGACGTGGTCGACGAACCTCGCGCGCGGCGGCGCCACGTCACGGTCGTTCAAGACCACCCGCACGGGGACGGTCAGTGTCACGCTCCAGGCGCTGGGGACGTCCACGACGATGCGCGCCGGCCTGGGCGTGGGTATTCCGCTCGGCGACGGGTCCGGATGTGTGTTGAGCCGGTCTGTCGAAACGACACCGGGCTCCACGGCCCAGCTTGAGTTGTCGATCGACAGCGGTGACTACTGTGTGCAGGTGTACGACCTCGGTCAGCTGTCGCAGCCCGTGTCGTTCACGGTGTTGCTGGTGTATCCCATCGCGTCGACGTAGGCACCAGCACCCGCAGATAGCGGTGGCGCATCGCCTTTGCGTGGGCGGTCGCCGCTTCAAATGACGGATGCAGCGTGCTGTCGACGCAGGCATCGCCATGGAAGACGTCGACGGCAAATCCATCCGCGGTCTGCGCGACGCCGCAGTACGAGCGGCTCTCGCCGTCACCGGCCGACCAGATCTCAGTCCAGGACTCGTCCCAGATCTCAGCCATGTTCCCCCTCCAGAGGGAACACACGTTAGCGAGTCGTATACTCCCCTGCCTATCCGGTAAACAGGGTATGGGCGCTGGAAGCCATCGACTATACTCTCTCTGGGGTATCCGATGCGCTTCAGAACCTGGCCGGTGGCCGCTTTTGGCCTCCTCGGCCTGTTGGCTCTCATCATTGTGTCGCTCACGACCGCCTACGACCGCGCCCTTGCGGCGGCCGGCGAGTTTGACACGCTGAACCGCCGCCACCGGGAGATCTTCACCAAGCTGCGCGCGGTGCGGACCGACGTCTATCTGTCGGCCATCTACGTGCGCGACTACCTGCTCGACGGCGAACGCGCCAGGGATCCGGAATATCAGGACCAGCTCGCCACGTTCCAGGCATCGAGTGCTGCCGCCCTGCGGGAACTCGACGACATGCTTGAAGACGTCGAAGGCGGCCGCGAGGCCATCGTCAAGCTTGACCGCGCATTGCAGGACTACTGGCGCCTGTTCGGACCGCTGTTTTACTGGTCGCCGGTGGACAAACAGCGGTTGAGCGCCGAGTTCGTCAGGACCGACGTGCTCGACCGCCGCGAAGAGGTGCTCACGCTGGCGCGCGACATTGAAGCCATCAATGACGCGGCGTTTGAAGCACAACGCGCAACCGTGGTGACGCGCCGCACGGAGTTCCAGGAGAGCTTGCTGACGTTGTTGTGGCAGGCGCTCATCGTGGGTGTCGTGGTGTCCATCGTGGCCGTATATCGCCTGCGCGCGCTCGAAAAAAAGCAGGATGAGCAGCGCGAGTTTGCCGAGGCGGCCGAGCGCCGGATGCGTGGTCTGTCGCAGCAGCTCGTGGCGGCGCAGGAGGAAGAACGGCGCAAATTGTCGCGTGAGCTGCATGACCACGTGGGACAGCTGCTGACCGGCCTCCGCATGTCACTGGGCGGCGTCGAGCGCGCGTCGTTGGACAGCCGGCTCCCGCTGCTGGCAGATGCACGCCGGGTGGTGGACGATCTGACCCGTATCGTGCGTGATCTGGCCTCCGGCCTTCGGCCGAGCATGCTCGACGACTTCGGTCTGCAACCGGCTCTTGAGTGGCTCGCCCGCGACGTTTCCCGCCGATGCGCGACGCCGGTGGCGGTCGCGGTCGACGGCGGCCTCGAGTCGCTGCCCGACATTCACCGCACCTGCATCTACCGCGTGGTGCAGGAGGCGGTCAACAACGCCCTGAAACACGCATCGCCCACACGAGTGGACGTGCGCGTCCGTCGGGGGCCGTTCAGCCTGACGGTGACGGTGTCCGACGATGGGCAGGGTTTCATGCCTGAAGAGCGAGCACGCGGGATTGGCCTGCGTGGCATGGAAGAACGAGTGAAAGAACTGTCCGGGTCGCTGCGGATCGAGTCCGCGCCCGGACGAGGCACGGCACTGGTGGTCCAGTTGCCGCTTCCCGAGGAGGTGTCCACTGCGCGTCTTGCTGGCTGACGATCACGCGATCGTTCGACGAGGGTTGAGGAGTTTGCTGGAAACGGATCCGACGGTGACCGTCGTCGGAGAG
This sequence comes from Acidimicrobiia bacterium, assembly GCA_045862915.1. Taxonomy (GTDB): domain Bacteria; phylum Acidobacteriota; class Vicinamibacteria; order Vicinamibacterales; family SCN-69-37; genus SYFT01. The sequence goes on along the minus strand of BTVE01000033.1, from coordinate 24,100 downwards.
GCCTCTGACGGCATGGAGGCCGTACGGATGGCGACCGAACTGGGTCCGGATCTGGCCATCGTCGACATCGCCATGCCCAAACTCAACGGCATCGAGGTGGCCGAACGCCTGCGGCAGCAGGAATCGGCGCCCCGCGTCATCGTGCTCAGCATGCACACCGACGAGTCGTACATCCTGCGGGCCCTGTCGGCCGGAGCGCAGGCGTATCTGATCAAGGACGCCACCGACGAGGACCTGTGGCCCGCGATCCGCGCGGTCATGGCCGGCAAGCCGTTTGTCAGCGCGGCCGTGTCAGCGGTGCTGATGGAAGACTACGTGCGGCATCTGCAGTCGCGCGGCTTGACGGACACGTTCCACCTGCTGACGGCGCGCGAACGTGAGGTGCTGCAGCTACTCGCCGAGGGACGATCGAACAAGGAGGTGGCGTCGGTGCTGGACGTCGGCCTGTCGACCGTCGAGACGCACCGCGCCAACCTCATGCAGAAGCTCAACCTGCACAACACGGCGGAGATCGTGCTTTACGCCGTGCGCAAGGGGATCATCAAGTAGGGCGGGCCTTCAGGCCCGCCATCACGAACAACAGTCCGGGCCGCAACAACTGGCCGCCTTCGCGGCGGGTTTTGTGGCCCGGATGAACGCGCTGATGATGCGTCCGTCGATCTGCGCAATCATCGCTTCGTCGGTGAGGCCCGCCTCGGCGAGGAACTGCTTCGCGTCAGCGGCGCGGTAGACACGCGTCGTCTCCAGGTCGACATTGTCGAATCCGGCAGCCGAGAGTTTGTTGCGGTACTCGGTCTCTTCGAGCGCGCCCGCGACACATCCCACCCACAACTCCATGCTGCGGCGCATCTCCGCCGGTACGTCGTGGCCGCGGACGACCACGTCGGACACCGCAAAGCGTCCACCCGGTTTGAGCACGCGGAACGCTTCGGCGAGCACCCGGTCCTTGTCGCCCGAGAGGTTGATCACACAGTTCGAGATGATCACGTCCACCGAGTTGTCGGGGAGCGGGATGTGTTCGATCTCGCCGCGCAGGAACTCCACGTTGGTGAGGCCCGACTTCGCCTGGTTCTCGCGGGCCAGGGCGAGCATGTCGTCGGTCATGTCGAGGCCGTAGGCTTTCCCGGTGGGGCCTACACGCCTGGCCGACAGCAACACGTCGATGCCGCCGCCTGAACCCAGGTCGAGCACGACTTCTCCTGGCTTCAACTCGGCGAGTGCCGTCGGATTGCCGCAGCCCATTGAGGCGAGCATCGCCTTCTCGGGCACGTGTGACGCCTGGGTCTCGTCGTAAAGGTTCGACGTGATCGGGTCGGGGCCGCATGAGCTGCCGCATCCGCACCCGCCCTTGGCTCCCGTCTGCACCTGTCGGGCCGCCTCTCCATATTTCTGCTGCACTACGTCCTTGATGGCTTCCATGTCGTATCGTCTCCTTCGCGTTAAAACATTCGCGAAGGCGAATATATGACGGCGTGGTATATTCGTCAAGGCAAATATATGGCGTCTTCTGTGGATCAGCTCGAAACCGTGTTCAAGGCGCTGGCCGACAAGACCCGGCTGCGGATTCTGGCGCTGCTGGGCGACAACGAAGTCTGCGTGTGCCACATGCACGACAGCCTCGGTTTGCCGCAGCCCACGGTGTCGCGGCATCTCGCGTATCTCCGCCGGTCCGGTGTCGTGGCAGCGCGCCGTGACGGTGTCTGGATGCACTATCGTGTGTCACCCGAGTTGACTCCGGCCGTGCGGCAGGTCGTGTCGGCTGCCGTCGACGCGATGGAGCAGGTGCCCGACGCCGGCAAGGACCAGAAGCGGTTTCAGAAGGCGTTTGGCCGGCTGTACGTGCACGATGCGCCGTCGGGCGGGGCGTGTTGTGTGCCGCGCACCGTTGAGTCGTCGAAGTGATGTCGATCGATTTGCAGCGTCGCGCCGCAGCCGAGTTCACGGGTACCGCGCTGCTGCTGGCGGCCATCGTGGGATCCGGCATCATGGCCGAGCGTCTCGCGGGTGATCAGGTGGCTTTGGCCCTTCTTGCCAACACGATTGCCACGGCGGCTGCACTCGCGGCCCTCATCCTCACGTTTGGCCCCATCTCCGGAGCACATTTCAACCCTGCAGTGACGGTCGCTGATGCCACGCAGGGCGGCATGTCATGGCGCGATGGTGCGGTGTACGTCCTGTGCCAGGTGTGTGGTGCGGTCATTGGTGTGTGGACGGCGCACGTGATGTTCGATGCGCCCGTCCTGGTCACGTCGGCCACTGCCCGGAACGGTGTCGGGCAGTTTGTCAGTGAAGGTGTGGCGACCTTCGGATTGTTGTCGGTCATCTGGGGGTGTTCGCGAAGCCGGGCATCCGTCGTGCCGTTTGCGGTTGCGGCGTACATCGCGGCGGCGTTCTGGTTCACGGCGTCGACGTCGTTTGCCAATCCGGCCGTTACGATTGCACGGGCGCTCACCGACACGTTTGCCGGCATTCGGCCGGCCGATGTCCCCGCGTTTGTCGGGGCCCAGTTGCTTGGCGCGGCAGCGGCGACGCTGTTGTTTCGGTGGCTGATCCCTGCGCTGCCCGACGCCGCGCCCCAGGTGGTCGTACCGCACTCGGAGAATCCCTCATGACAACCGTGCTGTTTGCCTGTGTACACAACGCCGGCCGTTCTCAGATGGCTGCGGCCTGGTTCAACACGCTGGCGGACCCGGCCCTGGCGCGGGCGATTTCTGCCGGCACCAATCCCGGTCCGCGGGTGCACCCGGAAGTCGTGACGGCGATGACGGAAGCCGGCGTCGACCTGACCAACGCCCCCACCACCAAACTCACCTCCGAGCTCGCTGAGGGGGCACAGCTGCTCATCACAATGGGCTGCGGCGACGAGTGCCCGGTGGTGCCCGGACTGGAACGGGACGACTGGCCGCTGCAGGATCCCAAAGGACAGCCCGTTGAGCGGGTTCGCGAGATCCGCGACGACATCCGCCGACGGGTCGAGACGCTGATCGAGGCGCGGGGCTGGCGGGGTATACTCAAACGTTCCTGACGCCCCCGCGCGTGAAGACGGAGAGATGTCCGAGTGGTTGAAGGAGCACGCTTGGAAAGCGTGTGTAGGGGAAACTCTACCGAGGGTTCGAATCCCTCTCTCTCCGCCAGCCTTCGCTGCTCGCTGCGCTCGCAGCTACGGCTCGGCAAGCCAGTCCGCTGAGCGCTCGCTTCGCTCGTCATGTGGGGCGGGGCTTCAGCCCCGCCGATCCGGCGGACCTGACGGTCCGCCCTACTCCGGCACTTCGGAACTTCGGAACTTCGGCACTCCGGCACTTCGGAACTCCGGCACTCCGGAGTAAACTGATGGTTCACACGCCGGACCGCGGTCCGGACCCTGTGCAAGTTCAGACGGCGAATCGCGTCAGGGCCGGAAGGCAGCAGCGCTCAGTCGATCCTGTGCTGTGCTGCAGGCCCTCCGGGCCGCGGTCGGGCGTGTGACGCGACCCATGACTTCACCGCAGCCACACGTCGCTCTCGCCCGCAAGTGGCGCCCTCAACGCTTTGAAGACGTCATCGGCCAGCGCGGTGTCGTTGACACCCTGCGTAACGCCATCGGCTCGGGCCGCATCGCCCAATCCTTCATCTTTGCCGGCCCCCGTGGCGTCGGCAAGACAACGACCGCCCGCATCCTGGCTCGCGCGCTCAACTGCGTCAACGGGCCCACCGGTGATCCGTGCGGCGAGTGTGACGCCTGCCGGGAAATCGCCGAAGGCCGCGACGTCGACGTGATGGAGATCGACGGCGCCACCTATACCGGCGTTGATGCGGTCCGCGAAGTCATCGTTGAACCCCTGTCGATTGCGCCGATGCGCAACCGCTACAAGGTGTTCATCATCGACGAAGTCCATCGACTGTCGAAAAACGCGTTTGACGCCCTGCTGAAGTCGATCGAAGAGCCGCCGCCCTACGTGAAGTTCATGATGGCGACGACGGAGCTGGACGCCGTACCGGCGACCATCCAGTCGCGATCGCAGGTGTTTGAACTCAAGGCGCTGCCGTTTACCTCCATTCGGCAGCAGCTGGGTGATGTGGCCGCGCGCGAACACGTCGAGATGGAAGACGGCGCGCTCTCACTGCTCGCACGGGCCGCCGAAGGCAGCATGCGTGACGGCCTGAGCGCTCTCGACCAGGTGCTTGCGTTCAGCGACCAGCGCGTCACAGCCGACGATGTGAGCAAGGTGCTGGGGTTGATCGGCCGCGATGTGCAGTTCGACATCGCCGAGACGGTCGCCCGCGAAGATGCCGGCGCCATCCTCGACCATGCCGCCCGTGTTGTGGAAGCCGGATTCGACCTCCGCGCCGTCTGCCGTGAACTCGCGCGGCTGATGCGTGACCTGATGGTGTTGCGTATCGATGCCTCGCGCATCACCGATCCCGACATCGCCTCCGAGCTCGAACGTGATCGCCTGCTTGCCCTTGCCGAGCTCTACTCGCGTGAAGACCTGCTGCGCTCGTTTGATCTGCTGGCGATGGCCGAACGCGACCTGCGCTCATCCTCGCAGCCCCGCCACACGTTCGAGATGGCGCTGCTCAAGTGGATCCACCTGCGGAAGCTGATTCCGATTGAAGAAGCGCTCGCCGGTGGCGGCGGGTTGTCGGCTGGCGCCGGCAGGGCAGGTAGTGGCCCGGTGGCGGCCAGCAGCGGCAGGTCAGGTGCCGGCTTTGCGCCACAGTCGACGCCGCGGCCCGCACCTCGCCCGTCGCCAGCGGCGCCCCGCTCGTCGCCGGCCGCACCTCGCACTTCGCACTCAGCACCTAGCACTGCGTCTGCCGCACCTCGCCCTGGTTCCGCTGCACCCAGCACTGGTGCCGGCGGCGGCGCGTTCTCAAAGCCGGCGCTGCTCTCCGCCATTCGCGAGTCGAACAAGGTGTTCTACGGAATGGTGATTGCGCAGGTGCAGTCGGTCGACGTCGAGGGTGATCGCCTCATCTTTACGTTTGCGCCGGCACACAAGAATCTGAAGGGCCAGCTGGAAGGCAAGCGCGGGTGGATTGAACAGCTGGCGCAGCACCAGACCGGCCGCAAGATGACGGTGGAGGTGCGCGAGGGCGTGGCGACGGCGGCTCCGAACGCGGCGACAGCAGATCCCCAGACGGCCGACAAGACCGCCGAGCTTCGTGATCGCGCGAAGGCCGAGCCGACCGTGCAGAACATCCTGGACGTCTTTGGTGGCGACATCGAGGATGTAGAGGAGATCAGATGAACATCCAGAACATGATGAAGCAGGCGCAGCAGATGCAGGAGCGCCTGCAGCAGCAGATGACCGGCATGCGCATCGAGGCCACCGCCGGCGGCGGCATGGTGACGGTGGCGGTGAACGGCCACAAGCAGGTGCTGTCGCTGAAGCTGGATCCCGACGCCGTGTCGAAAGATGATGTCGGCATGTTGCAGGACCTCATCGTTGCCGCGCTCAACGACGCCCACCGCAAGGTGGACGAAGCGCTGGCGTCGCAGATGCAGGGCCTGATGGGCGGACTCGGACTCCCCGGCCTTCGCTGATGGCGCCAACCGATCCACTGGCCGGCCTGGTTGCCGCGCTGCAGCGCCTGCCGGGCATCGGCGCCAAGAGTGCGCAACGCCTGGCGTTCCACCTGCTCAAGACCCCGCGCGAAGAAGTGGACGCCCTGTGCGTCGCGATCCTGGGCGTGAAGGATCGCGTGACCTACTGCTCGACGTGCAGCAACATCACCGACGTGGATCCCTGCGGGTACTGCACGGACACGTCACGCGACGGCCGTATCATTTGTGTCGTTGAACAGCCGGAAAATGTCTGGGCCGTGGAGCGCACCAAGGGATTTCGTGGTCGTTATCACGTCTTGATGGGCGCCATTTCGCCGCTGCAGGGCATCGGCCCCGACGATTTGCGCATCAAAGGCTTGCTCAGCAGGGTCGGGGAGGATAGCGTTGACGAGGTGATCATCGCCACCAACCCTACCGTCGAAGGCGAAGCGACGGCGTTGTACCTCGCTCGGCTGCTCAAGCCGCTGGGGATTCGCGTCAGCCGCATCGCGATGGGCGTGCCGGTGGGTTCCGACCTCGACTACACCGACGAGTTCACGATGACCAAGGCCATGGAAGGCCGACGGGAAATGTAATGTCCGCCGTCGTCGCCCTGCTCACACGATCACCGTCCGACCCCCGGCTCAAGGCGCGCATGGCGCCGGTGGTTCCCGAATACGAACAGCGTCGCGAACTGGTGCTCGCGTTCATCGACGATCTGTTGTCGCGCCTGTCGTCCATCGACGGTCTCCAGCTCAAGGTGGCGGTGACGGCGCCAATCGAAGGTTTCCGCATCGCGCGACCGTGGGTGCCGTACCACCAACTGCTGGCCCAACGCGGCGATCCGTTTCGCGACCGTTTGAAACACGCCTTTGACGACCTCGCGCGGGACGGGTTCCGCCAGATCATCCTCCTGGGCTCCGACGTGCCGGATGTGCCACTCGCGCATGTGGAACACGCGCGCCGGCTGCTTGTCGAGAATCCCTCGCGTGTGGTGACCGGGCCGTCGCCCGACGGAAGTTTTTATCTCGTCGGCATGAACGCGCACGACCACCGTGTGCCCGATATCGGCGCCAACGTGCGCTGGGGATCCGTGCACATGCTCGACGACCTCGAGGCCGGCGCCCGTGCAGCAGGCTGCGAAGTGACTCGCGTCGAAGACTGGCCTGATGTGGACACGGCCGAGGACGTGCAGGCGCTCATCACACGCCTCACGCCGCAGGTGGACGTGGCACCGCACACCGCTGAAGTACTGCGGCGGTACGGGCTCCTGCCTCAGTAACGATTTTCGATCAGCTCAGCAACGCGTCGACCGCTTCGACCAGCGCCGCCGGTGTCATTGGCTTCTGCAGGAATGTGGAGGGCGCGGGTGGCGCCAGCTCCGGGTCAGGCAGGTATCCCGACATCAGGATCACCGGCAGGGTCGGGCGACCGTTGCGGAGGGCGATGGTCACGTCGCGTCCGTTGCCATCCGGCAGGACGAAGTCCACGACGAGCAGGTCAAGGGCTTCGGTCACGGCCAGTGCGGACGCGGAGTCGCCGCACTGAATGACCTGGTGCCCCTTGCGCTCGAGAATGCGGGCCACCAGCTGCCGGATCGGCGGCTCGTCGTCGACAACCAGAATCGTCGCCATGCGCAGAACGATACCATCACGCGCGCGTAAAGGCGCGCCGCCACACCACACCGAGACCGATCGTCACCCAGAACAGCAGTCTCGCCTTTCGCACGAGCGCGATGGTCAGACCGATCGCCGGGGGCAACGACAGGATCGAGGCCAGGCTCGAGGCGCTGAATTCATCGATCCCGACCCGCAGCGGAACCACCCGGAAGACGACATTGATGATCCGGTTGAGCGTGTCGAAGAGGAAGGCGTTCAGCCACAGCGATTCCCCCGTCAGCAGATACAGCGTGAGCCACGACTCGACGATGCTGCAGATGTGGAAGGCGACCTGGCACCCTGCCACGATGAGGACCTTTATCGGTGCCGCACGCAGGCTCCGATAGGTGATGCGTTCGAGGTCCTGCAGCCGTTCCAGCCCGCGGCCGACGCGGCCTGAGGGCCGCCACGGCAGCCGGGACACCACGCCCGGACGTTGCCAGACCAGGAAGCCTGCGGCGACGAGGATGACGGCCATCGAGACCAGCGCGACCCATACCAGGCTCGACCAGCCCTCGGGCAGCACAAATGTGGCGAGCAGCAGGGCAGCACCTGCCGTGATGACGAGCGCCACAGAGGCGCTGTAAAAGACGTTTTCGGCAGTCAGGGCACCGAGGGCCTCGTCGGCAGGCACATGGGTGGTGACGTACAGGGCCTTGGTCGGCTCGGACACCAGCAGTGAGAGGAAGGACAGATTGCCGAGGGCATCGCCCCCCAGCGTGGCGGCAAAGGCACTTGTCAGAGGCACGTGGCGGTGCCCCTCAGGTGGGGTGACGAGGGTGATCCACGCCAGTGACCGCAGGACGAAGCGAGTGCCTGACAGGAGCAGGATGGCCGCGAAGCCCCAGGGGCCGACAGCGCGAAAGCCGTCCACGATGGGGGCGACGCCGGTCTGGCGGATCTGCCAGATGACCAGCGCGAGGCCAAGCACGGCCACGGCGGCCGGGAGCAGTCGCTTCACGGACGGCATGATCCCACGGCCCCCGTATAATTGCGTAATGCTTCCGGCTTCGTATGCCGTACCCGGCGCGGCCATCCTTGCACTGAGCGGTGTTGTTGCCTGTGTTGCCGGGTATCGGTTGTTCCGGGTTGTGCTGGGAGTGTATGGCTTCATCCTCGGCGCCATGGTCACGTCGTCGCTCATGGGCACGTCGAACACGTGGGCGCTGGTGATTGCGGCGGTCGTCGGCGGGCTCATCGGGTCGGGCCTGATGATTGCCGCGTATTTTGTGGGCGTCGGGCTCATCGGTGCGGGCCTTGCCTCACTCGGGCTGCATGTGGCCTGGACGATGGTAGGTGGTGACCCTCCGACGGTGTTGCTGGTCATTGTGGCGGTGCTCGGCGCGCTGGGTGCGTTGTCCGTCTCGCGTCATGTGGTCATCATCGGCACGGCGCTCGCGGGCGCGTGGACGTTGCTGGTGGGTGGGCTTGCGTTGACCGGCGATCGATGGGGGATGTTGTCAGTCACCCCCGACAACGTCTGGGTGGTGTACACGCAGGGGCCGTGGCCGGGCCACTGGCAGGTGACGGCGGCGTGGATTGGCCTTGCGCTGGTGGGTGCCATCGTGCAGACCATGACGACCGGCACCACCGGCAAACGCAAGTCAAAGTAGGTGTAGTCGCAGGGCGATCTTCGTAGGGCGGGCCTTCAGGCCCGCCAAGAAAGGGAGTGTGAATGGAGTTTTCACGTACAGCCACTATCAACTGGTCGGGTTCGATCATGGAGGGCACCGGCAAGGTGGCCGGCGGGTCGGGCGCGTTTGATCTGCCCGTGACGTTCCCGCGCCGCATTGGTGAGCCGGAAGGGGTGACCAGCCCCGAGGAGTTGATGGCGGCGGCGCACGCGGCGTGTTACGCCATGGCGCTCAACGCGACCGTCGGCAAGAAGGGCGGCGCGATTGGCAAGACGACGATCACGTGCAAGGTGACGGCGGACAAGGGTGACGCGGGCATCACCATCACCACGTCGGCGCTCTCACTCACGGTTGAGGGCCTCACGGGCATCGATGCCGCTGCGTTCCCTGAAGTTGCGGAGGCCGCGAAGAACGGCTGCCCCGTCTCGAAGGCGTACGCGGGGTCGATGAAGATCACGTTGGATGTGAAGGTCGTCTAGTCGGAGTTCCGGAGTTCCGAGGTTCCGGGGTCCCGCATCGGCGGGGCCCCGGCGCTCGAAGGGAACGCCGCCCGCCCCACCGGTCCGTTCGCGTGCGGGAGGCTCGTGTTAGAATCTGGGTTCTGCGCTGAGCCGCGGGACCCTGCAGAGGGCGTCTCGCGCCCACCTATCGTTCCTCGGTAGCTCAACGGCAGAGCATCCGGCTGTTAACCGGAGGGTTGCTGGTTCGAATCCAGCCCGAGGAGCCAACCTTCGCCAAACCGCTCGCTCCACTCACTAGCTCCGGTTGGCGAGCCAACAGAGCGAATCAACGTCCCTCATCGTCCTCGCGATTCGAGATGCCCTGCTCGCCGGAGGGCGGCTCCCAGGTCTTGCCGTGTTCGCCGCGATCGCCTTTGGGCGGACCCTGATCCTGCGGAATCCCGGCGGAGCCTTCAACACTGCGCGCCTTGGGCTCTTCGCGCTTTGGACTGTCCATGGGATCGGGATTCTTGCGTCGATTCGTTGCGGATTGCGCCATCGTGACCTCCGCATCGGGCCTCTGCAATTGGCGGACCGGTCCAATCCGCTGCCCTTCTCCACGTCCCCATGGTGAACTCGCTCCGCCGCGATGAGCTCACGGCTACCACTGTGAGCACCGACATGCCACAGCGAGCCCTGTCCAACAAGCGTGAGGTGCACTTCAGGGCCGTCAGAGTTGGTACGCAACCTGCTCTCAGAAAAGCGTCATGCATCACGACGCACTTCACCACGACTCCAGATCACTGATGCCCTCCGCAGGGTGTCTGGCGCTGAGCTTTGGCGCCGTCCTCCTGCTGCACGGCCTCAAACGCCGCAACACGGTCGGCATGTGCCTGCTCTCCGCCTCAGCACCGCTTCTGTATCGCGGCTTGACCGGACGGTGGCCTGCACCCATCAATCGTTACGTTGGTGACGATGAGGCGGAGTGGATGGAGGAGGGCGACGAGACCAAAGCCGCACTCCGAGGTCCGCGCGGTGTCCACGTGCGCGAGTCGATCCGCCTCGAGTTGCCAATCGGTGAGGTCTACCAGTTCTGGCGCGAACTCGAGAACCTGCCGCGATTCATGCGTCACCTGCATCAGGTCACCAATACGGGTGACGGCCGCTCGCACTGGGTGGCCGCAGGGCCCGCCGGCGTCAACGTCGAGTGGGATGCCGAGATCATCAACGACGTCGAAAATCAGCTGATCGCATGGCGATCGCTGCCCGGCTCCGACATCGTCACTGCCGGCTCGGTGAACTTTGATGAGGTGCGCGGTGGACGCAGTACGCAGGTCACCGTCCATCTGCAATACGCCACGCCGGCGGGCAAGGCCGGGTCGCTGCTCGCAAAGCTGTTCGGCCGCGAACCCTCGCAGACGATTCGTGAAGACCTTCGGCATATCAAGCAGTGGCTCGAGACCGGCGAAATTGCCCGCGCGCACGCGCCCGAAAGCGAAGGGGAGTAACCGATGCGAGCAGTCTGCTGGGAAGGCACCGGAAAGATCGGCGTCCGCACGGTCCCCGATCCGACCATCATCAATCCACGCGACGCCATCGTGAAGGTCACGACCACCGCAATCTGCGGTTCGGACCTCCACCTGTATGACGGCTTCATCCCGTCCATGATGCGCGGCGACGTGCTCGGCCACGAGTTCATGGGCGAAGTTGTGGCGCTGGGCAAAGACGTCACCAACCTCTCGGTGGGCGACCGGGTGGTCGTCCCCTTCACCATCTCGTGCGGCCGCTGCTTCTTCTGCAGCGGTCAGTTGTGGTCGCTCTGCGACAACTCGAATCCCAACGCCTGGATGGCCGAGAAGCTCTACGGGTATTCGGCGTCAGGTCTGTTCGGTTATTCGCACATCTACGGCGGGTATTCGGGAGGTCAGGCCGAATACGTGCGTGTGCCGTTTGCCGATGTCGGTCCGATCAAGGTGCCCGAGTCGCTGACGGACGAACAGGTCTTGTTCCTCTCGGACATCTTCCCAACGGGTTTTGCCGCCGCCGACCACTGCAACATCGCGCCAGGCGACACCGTCGCAGTGTGGGGATGTGGGCCGGTTGGGCAGTTCGCAATCCGCAGCGCCTACATGCTGGGCGCTGAGCGCGTGATTGCCATCGACCGTTTTCCGGACCGCCTCTCGGTCGCCGCCGAACAAGGCGGCGCGGAGGTGCTCAACTATGAAGAGGTCGATGTCCCTGAGGCGCTGCGGTACATGACCGGCGGCCAGGGCCCGGATGCCTGCATCGACGCGGTTGGCCTCGAAGCGCACGGCACCTCTCTGGATTACTGGTACGACAAGGCCAAGACATCGTTGTTCATGGCCACCGATCGACTCCACGCACTTCGTCAGGCGATCGGCGCCTGCCGCAAGGGCGGCACGGTCTCAATTCCCGGCGTGTACGGCGGTTGGCTCGACAAGTTTCCGCTTGGCGCCGCGTTTGCCAAGGGGCTCACCCTGCGCATGGGGCAGACGCACATGCACAAGTACATGCCCTCACTGCTGGAACGTGTCGAACGCGGCGAGATCGATCCGTCGTTTGTCATCACGCATCGCGCGAGCCTGGAGGATGCGCCCGACATGTATCGCACCTTCCGCGACAAGCGCGACTCGTGCATGAAGGTGGTGCTGAAGCCGGACGGGCGCCAGTAGGCACCCGTCCGCCCGGGCCCGAACGCTCAGCGCGGACGCGCGAGGTAGATGCGCGCGATGTCGTTGGACGAGAGGTCCCGATCGCCGCGCGAGGTCTTGATCGTGATTCGCAGCGGCGAGGTGCCGCCGACGTCGATCCACTCCGCAAACATCGTGTCGCCATTCTTGAACACGATGAGGTGATCGACCGGCGTCATCTCGCGAAATGCCGAGGCCGGCACGGTCACGTTGCCGCCGAAGTCCACCCAGGCGATCTGGTCCTTCGGAATCATCCGATTGCTGCCGCGCACGGTCACCTCGAACCCGGCGGCCTTGAGGTCGACAAGCATCGCGCCCATTGAATCGCCATTCCTGAAGTGGAAGGTCACCGCGGCCTGCGCGCGCAGCACCGTCGACACCGCACCCATCATCACCAGACTTGCCACCACACCGTACAAACCAAGACGACGCATCAGAGGCTCCCTGCCGACGGCACCATCCGCCGGACTCACGGCGTCGATGATACGCGAGGTGTGCCGATCAGATGTGTGAATCCGAGAGGGGTTCCCGACACACGTGTGACGCCAATGTCCCACTCAAACGTCTGTGCCTCAGGGATACCCTCCACCAGCGCCCACAGTTCATCCGGCTTGTAGATCCGGAGCACGGAGACGGCGCCGTCAAACAGCACGAGTCCAGGGATGACCGGCAAGGCGTACGTCAGCATCAACCGTGACCACCGGAACGGCCTGATGAACGGCGTGAGCAGCAGGATGGCGGGCAGTTGGAGTGGGAGTCCCGCCATGCCGAGCCCCCGATGACTGACGCCCTCGAACACGGCAATCGCGCGTCGCTTGGCCACCGCGTCGGCGAGGATGGCTCGGGCGACCGGCGGGTGGAAATGATGGAAGCCGTTGAACATCGTGCGCACACCGGTAATGTGCGCGGGGACATTTGTCGCATCGATGGATTCCCGGCGGTAGCCAAGCCGCCCGCCGCTTCGCAGCCGGAGTGCCTCAAACGCGCGCAAATTCGGGAAGCGGTCGGACAACTCGACGCGTACGTTGCCAGAACCTTCGAGCGCTCCGGCCAAAGACAGCCACGGACCGCCTCCGCCCGAGCACAGATCGAGCACGCTGTTGGTGCCGGTGGCGACCATGGCTTGGCGGATCTTTGGCGCCGCGGCAGCAAACCAGCCGGACGTGTTCGCCATGAAGGCCAGCCAGTCGGTACCGCCGTCGCGCAGGACGGCCGGACACCACGTGGTGTCTTCAATCTCGATCAGGTGCCGGCGTCGCATCAGCCTGTCAGGCGTCGGGCTCCGGCCGCCGGGCCGGCATGCGGTCCAGGAGCACGTAGTTCACCTGGGCCACCGCCACGAGTGTCCCGTGCATGTCATGGAGGTCCACAGCCACCGGACACATCAGCCGGCCCCGTTTGATCAGGCGCGCCGTGGCTCGGAGGTCCGTCAGACAGGGTGCGAGAAACCGGATGTTCATGTCGGTCGTGGTCATGACCTGGTCGGCCGGGGTCGTCGTCAGCACCGCAAAACAGGCGATCGAATCGGCGACGGTCATCAGAATGCCGCCATGAAACGACTCGAAGACGCCGTCAAACTGACGTTGCCGGGGCACCCGGACCCGGCACACGCCCTCGTCAAAGGTCATGTCCGACATGGCCAGGGTGTCAAAAATTGGAATCTTCCGGATGCGCTCGAGGATGGCATCAAGGTGGCGGGCATCGACCATAGGCAAGTATCACGTTGATCTCACAGTTTGCTCACGCAATCCTGTCGACCGATCGGGAGCCGGTCGCGTAAGAAGCACTCATGAACATGTTGACCAACCTCTGGCGGGACCTCACACTGGCCGTCCGTTCGCTCGCGCGGGCCAGGGCCTTCAGCGTCGTGTGTGTGCTGTCGCTGGGCATCGGGATGATTCCCGTCATTGCCGTGCCCTACGGCTCGCGGATGGTCACCATGCCCCCGCAGGGGGTGGATACGAGCGGCCTGATTGAACTGATCAGCGAACCCCAGACGTCCCGTGTGCCAACCAAGTTGTGGTCGTATCCGGACTTCGTGGACATCGCCGGCGCAGCTACCGGCGCACACGTGACAGGGTGGTCGGCCGGTGCGTCCCGGGTGGCACTCCCTGAGCTTCAGGGCGACCGCGTCACGGTCGACACCTTGTTTGTGTCGCCCTCCTACTTCCAGACGATTGGGGTCTCATTGGCGCAGGGGGCCGGATTCGTGGATGGCACCGACCCAACGGTCATCATCAGTCACCAGTTCTGGCAGCGGCGGATGCACGGCGCCGCTGGTGTCGTCGGGCAGACGCTCGATATCGACCGCGACCGCTACACCATCGTCGGCATCACACCCTCCACGTTTAATGGGCACCTGGGATTTCACGATGTCGAGGTGTTCCTCCCGCTGGACCGCCATCCGTCGGTGCGGGCCGACACCACGATTCGGTTCGATCGCGCGCGCGAGTGGGTGCAGGTCCACGGGCGCCTGCAGCCGGGCACATCGATTGAGCAGGCACGGGCGGCGGTCGCCGCCCTGACTCGTGAGATTGCCAGGACCCATGCCGCCAGCAATGAGGCCAAGATCGGCACGTTTGAGCCGTATCACGCGGTCGGCGCCATTGAGGCTCGCGAGCTGCCGACGATCCTGGCGGTGCTGCAGACACTGACCTTCCTGCCGCTGCTGGTGGTGTGTCTCAACATCGCCGGGATGGTGCAGGTGCGGAACGCGATGCGCGAGAAGGACCTCTCCATCCGGCAGGCGATTGGCGCCAGCCGCGGCAGGCTTGTCCGGCACCTGTTGTCAGAGGCCGTCGTCCTGGCGGCCGCCGGCGCGCTGATCGCATCGGTCGTGCTGTTTAATCTCCCGGCCCTCATCTCGTGGGCCGTCGGCGCCCCGGTGCCGGGCCGCATGGTGCAGGCGCTGGCGGTCGACCTGCCGATGATCGGCATCTGCCTCGGCCTGTGCCTGCTCACCAGTCTGCTGTTCGGCTGGTTGCCTGCGCTGCGCTTCAGCCGGCCCGTCATCATCTCCGCGCTCAAAGACGATGCGGGCGGGGGTGGTGTGCGGGTAGGCCGACTGCAGCGTGTGGCCGCGGCGCTGCAGATTGCCATTGCGACCCCACTGCTCATCCTTGCCGTGATGACACTCGACCGCATGCGCGCCACGGCGGTCGATGACCTCGGCTTTGACGCCGAAGCGCTGTTTGCCGTGCCGCTGAACCTTGATGCGGTGCCCGGGCGGAACGGATGGACGGTGATGCAGGGGGCACGCGACACCATGACGCGCACCGCCGGCGTCGAATCGGTGGCGCTGACGGATGGCCTGCCGCTCGACTTCCGGTATCGGATCACACGTGTGGCCACGCAGCCGCCGGATGAGTCTGCGCCGCGGGTTGCCGCTGTGCACGTGACGCGCGTCGGCGAAGGCTACTTTGACACCACCGGTGTGGAGATCATCCGCGGCCGTGGCTTTTCCCGCGAAGACGCCGCCGGCGCCGAACCGGTGGTCCTGTTGTCGAAGCCAACCGCGGAGCGCCTGTTTCCTGGCGCCGAGCCTCTCGGGCAACGCCTGACGTTTCGCGCCGGCGAAGAAGGCGCATACACGGTGACGGTGGTGGGCGTTACCAGCGACTTTCCCACGTCCCAGATGTCCACCAACCGTGCGCAGATTCTGCTGCCCCTGGCGCAACATGCCGGCATCGCGGCCGATTCGGTCAACGTCAACGACGACCGTGGCGGTGGCGCACACGTGATGTTGGTGGCGCGCAGCGCCCCGGGCGTATCGGCGCAGGTGATGACAACAGCGCTCGAGCAGATCGCGCGCGACATCGATCCTGATTTTGAACCCGCCGCCATTGTCACCGGAGCGGGCTTGCGCGAGCGCAGTGTCGACGACTTCCTCGCGCAGTCGACGGTCGCCGGCACCGTGGGCAGCGTGTTGCTGCTGCTCGCGGCCCTCGGCGTCTACGGCGTGGTGGGGCTCATGGTCGCCACGCGTGTCCGGGAGATCGCCGTGCGTGTCGCGCTGGGGGCGTCGAGAGCGCGCGTGCTTCGGATGGTCCTGCTCGATGTCGCGAAACTCGCCGCACCGGGCATCGGCATCGGCATCCTGCTGGCGGTCGCCTTCGTGAAGCTCAACGGCGAGGACTTCGGCATCGCACTCAGTCGCCTTGAATCACTCGCCTATGTGATCGGCGCTGCGACCACGCTGCTGATGGCCTTGCTCGCCGGGTTTGCACCCGCACGGCGCGCTGCGTCCGTACACCCGATGGTGGCGATGCGGTCGGAGTGAGTGGCTTCAGATATCTGTTACGCTGTCTGAGTGCGACTACGCTCCTCGGTTGCCGGAATCATTGATCTTCTGTTCTTCGTTGTGACCGGCGCAGGAATCTGGATTGCACTCACAGGCGGAGGACAGGTTCAACTCAGCGAAGACAGCAGACTGAGCCTGACGTCAGTCAATAACCCCGTCGCGATAGCGACCGTGCTCGCGGCACTCCGTTACCTCATGCGGACGTGGGGACCACTCCTCTGGGTGATCGACCACGCACGCTGGATGCGTGTCGTCGATCGCGCCGTGTCGGTCTTTCTGAAACTCGCCCACACGGACAGCTGGGTATTGCTCGCGCTGGGGTGTGTTGGCGTGGTCACTATTAAGGTGACGCTTGCGGCCACGCACCCAGGCTTCTTCAGCGGTGACGATGTCGAGATTCATGGGATGACACTTGGGAGGATTCTCGAACTCGACTGGCCAGTGTGGGACCTTCGCAGCTCAATCTTCCCGATGGGCGTTGTCTATCCGTCTCAGGCGGTGGCCTACGCTGCCGGGTTCAGAGACACGTTCGACCTCGTCCTCGCAGGACGCATGGCGGTCGCTGTGCTGTCCACCGCCAGCCTGTTGATGTTGTGGAATCTGGCTGCGCAGGAGTTTTCACGGAGCCTGGCGTTGGTCGCTGTTCTGCTGCTCGCCATCAACAAGGCACACATGGCGTTCGGAAGCACGGAACTTCCAAGACCGGTGTCGACGGTCCTCGTGCTCGGCGCGTTCCTGATCCTCCGCAGGTGGTCGACGTCTGCCGCTCTTCTGTCCGGTGCACTGATCGGCGTGGCCCACACGTTCAGGTTCAGCGAAGGTGTATTCGTCCTGCCATTCATCTTGGTGCTTCTGCGGCGGGGCGACTGGGCCCGAGCCGCGGCGTGCGCGGGCGCGGCGGTGCTCACAGCGGGAGTCCTGCTTGCTGTTGCCGACCACGCGTATTGGGGACACGCGTTCTTCAGTCTTCACAACGCCTGGAACTACACGGTCGTGGACGGGTTGTCGTCTCGGGGGTATCAGGCGCCGTGGTGGTATCTGGCGAATGTGGGGTCATGGACCACGGGCGTCATCATGCTCCTGGCAATCTATGGAACACGCAAGTCAGTCGCCGATGTTGCCCTCTGCGCCTGGGTTCCCGTTGTGGTCCTCTCGATGCTCCCGCATAAGGAGGGGCGGTACCTGGTTCCTGTCATTCCGTTCGTGGTGTTGTTGGCTGTCAATGGGCTGCGGCTCATACGCGAGTCAGTGTGGTTCAAGACGCAGCCGCGTCTCGCGACGACTGTCGTCCTGATCGCCCTCGCTCTCTCAGCGCTTCACGATGCCGGTGAATGGCGGCTGCCGCGCCACGACGGCGGCATCGCCGTAGCGCACTCAATTTGCGGGCTGTCGGAGCCCACGGACACCGTGCTGGTTGAGCAAGCCTGGAAGATCGGAGGCCGTCTTTACCTTGGTGGACGAGCGCTGGTAGACCTGCCTCCAGAGCGGGGCCTTGACGTGGTGGCATCCGGGCGCCCAGAAGTCATTGCGCTCCTGGCTCGTCGGTCAATTGACGTGGAACGACTCCGAGAAAGTGGCTATTCCGAAGTGGGGCAGGCGTCCGATCAGGACGAATACCGGATCTTTGTCAGTGCGTCAGCCCGTAGATGATCGCGTTGACACCGAGTTTGTACGCTTCGTTCGTATCGTCGATCGGGCGAATGCCGCGCGCCGACCACTCCCAGAACTGCGAGATGTCGGTGTTGTAGTTGACGAACATCCGCATGCGCGCTGACGGGTCGTTGTTGTCGTACAGCGCCCGGAAGATCGGCTGCCCGGCGTTGTAGGCCTGCGGAAAGATGTCCAGCGACTTGATCGTGAAGAACTGACTGAACAGGGGATGCGAGATGTCGAGGTCGTAGAACTTCGCCGTCGGGTCCACGAGGCGCATGTTGTCCGCAAACTGATCCCAGCCACGCCCGCCGCGCCACTGCGCCGTCTTGAAATCATCGACGATGACGAAGCCGCCCTTGTCGAGAAAGGCCTTCAGGTTGCGCGCTTCCTTCTCCGTGATGTTCCACCAGCTGACTTCGATGATGTAGAGCAGGGGATACCGGAAGATCTCCGGATCCTCCAGCGACAAGGTGTTCGTGCGCGCGTTTGCGTCGACCGCTGTCAGCTCGCGCAGAATCTGGACCAGGTTCTCTTCCGACGTCGGATACCCATGCGACCACGCCGGCTGGCCGCGATACCAATACCCGCCGGGGAGGGTGTCGTAGGTGAGCCGGACAAACGCGAACTTGCCGTCATACGCTTGGTTGTCCGCCACACGCAACGGCGCGTTGAAGGCGCGATCGAAGTCGCCAAAGCGACCTCGTTGCGCGCTGACCAGCGCGGCGGCAAGCGCCACGGTCAGCGTCACCAGGGCGACGCGTGTTCGCATGGCTCTCAGCATAAAACAACGCCCGGCCCCGCAGCCGGGACCGGGCGTCGGTGTGTCGCGCGGGTGGCGCTAGCGAATCACGACGCGGAACGCGCCGGAGTGCCCATCGAAATCCAGGTCGTTGATCCCCAGCCACAGGCGGCCATTGGCCGGCATGCGGACCGCCTGCGGCGCCGTGCCGATGGCAAAGGGCTGACCAGAGCCGACACGCCCGATCAGGCCGCCCAGCGGCATCTCGCGCACAGGCAGCACTCGCAGCACACCCCTGCCGCGCGCTGACCGGACGCCATCCGCCGTGATCAGGGCATCGTCACCTTCGCCGACGCGAATCTGACCTGAGACGTCGAACCGCAGCATCTGACCCGTGCGCACCGTGCGCCCGGTGTCTGTCCAGGGCTGAGTCGCCAACACGTTGACCGAGCCGTCAGCCTGCGCGCCGCCCTGGTCCTCGGTAGGACGACCCTCAATGGTGGCGGGCTTGGCGAGATAGATGCGCGCAACGAGGTCCGACGTCAGGTCGCGGTCGCCGTTCCCGGTCTTGAACGTGAGGCGCAGCGGCGACGTGCCACCCACGTCCAGCCATTCACCCATGAAGGTCTCGCCGTTCTTGAGCACGATCACGTGGTCGAGCGGAGTCATCCCGTTGAACGCGGACGCCGGTACGTTCACTCCGGTCCCAAAATCCACCATGGCGACCTGGTCCTTCGCAATCATGCGCTCGTTCTCGCCGATACGCACCTCGAAGCCTGCCGCTCGGAGGTCAATGAGCGTCGCCTGCAGGCGCTCACCGTTGCGCATGTGCAGGGTCACGTTCTGCTGAGCCTGGAGAAACACCGTTGCCGCGCCTACGAGCGCCAGCGCCGTGATGGAAAGTCGTCGAATCATGAAAAAGTCTCCTTCACTCCTCATTCTTGCAAACCGCCTGCCATCCTGTTCGCGTATCCTTTGCCCATGGCAGATGTCACGTTCTACCGTTGGGATGACATGCCGAGGGAAAAGGTGACCGATCTTCTGGACCGGCGCCTCATCACCGGCGATCGCATGATGTTGGCACACGTGTACCTCAAGAAGGGATGTGTGGTGCCCCGCCATCAGCACGAAAACGAGCAGCTCACCTATGTCCTTGAGGGCGCGCTCAAGTTCTGGATAGGCGAAGACGAATCAAAAGTGCTCATCGTTGGTCCCGGTGAGGTGCTGCACATTCCGTCCATGGTGTGGCACAAGGCCGAGGCGCTCGAAGACACGCTCGACGTCGACATCTTCAGCCCGCCTCGCGCCGACTGGTTGGCAAAAACCGACGACTATCTGCGGAAATAGACGCCATGGATCTTGGACTCACGGGGCGGGTGGCTCTGGTCGCGGCCGGCAGCAAAGGGCTTGGACGCGCGGTCGCACTCGAACTGGCGGCCGAAGGTGCACGCGTGGCGATCTGTGCGCGTGCCCGCGCGGCGCTGGACGCTACAGTGGCAGACCTGCGGGCGCTGGGCGCACAGGCTGAGGGGTTTGAAGCCGACGTCACGCGGCCGGACGATCTGCTGCGTGTGGTGGCCGACACTGAAGCCTCGCTCGGCCCCGTCGACATCCTTGTCACCAACTCCGGCGGCCCCAAAGCCGGCGTGTTTGAAACCCTCAGCCCCACCGATTGGGACGATGCGGTGAAGGTGTTGTTGACGAGCAGCGTGACACTCACCAGGGCGGTGCTGCCTGGGATGCGGACACGCAAGTGGGGACGGATCCTCGCCATCACCTCCATTGCCGCGCGGCAGCCTGTCGACAACCTCATGTTGTCGAACAGCCTGCGGGCGGCGGTGACGGGATTTGCCAAGACGCTCGCCAACGAGGTCGCCGTTGACGGCGTGACCGTCAACACGTTGTTGCCGGGCTATACCCGGACCGAGCGTGTGGTTGACCTTGCGGCGCACATGTCGAAGTCCACCGGCCAGCCGGAGGCGGCCGTCTATGGCAAGTGGGAGGCCGAGATCCCCATGAGGCGTCTCGGTGAACCCCGGGAGTTTGGGGCGCTGGCGGCGTTCCTGGCGTCCGAACGGGCCTCGTACATTACCGGTCAGTCCATTGCGGTGGACGGCGGGTGGATCAAGAGCCTGTAGGCTGCTAGGCTTATCGCAGGTCGTAACGCCCTTGTCACCGATCGAACTCGCGCTTCCCATTACCCCTAGAGCCCGGCTGGATGTGGTTGACGTCCGGACCAGGACGGCAGAACTGCACGGCGATCGCGCGCTGGGCTTTCAGCGCTGGTTCTGTGCGTCCGAACATTCCACCGCCGGGTTCCTGTCGCAGAGCCTGACGGCGCGGCTCATTGCGCGCTTCGGTTCCGTGGGGCCGTACCTGGATGTGTTCCGATCGGTGTTTCCGGAAGGCGCCGGGTATCGTCACGATCAGCTGGAACTGCGCAGCGAACTTGCGCCCGAGCAGAAGGCGGTTGAGCCGACCAACGCAGACTCGCACCTGGCGTTCATGGGCGGCGGGATTCGCGCGTGTGTCGTGGGTGATACCCGCCGCGAGACGCCCATTTACTTCGTCGATTTTGACGGCGTGTACAAGGACATTCCGCGCAAGCGCACCGCGCGTGTTGTCGCATTCAACCACGAGGTTGAAGTGGCGCGCACGACGCTGGTCGTGCCGGTATCGGGGCACGCGGTTGATGCCGTGAACCTGAAAGAGGCGCGGCTGGGGCTGTTTGAGCAGATGGCCGAGCTGGTGGCCGCACATGGCGTCACCAAAGGCCGCCTGCGGATGGAGCTGGGCACCAGCGAGCAGTTCGCCAGTCTCACGGTCAACGAATACGAAACGCTCCTGATGAAGCACGACCTGGCGGAGGTACTGCAGAACCCGCTGCGGTTTGCCAAGGAGAAGGTGCGGCACGCGTGGAACGATCCGCGCGCCATTCCCGGCAAGGTGCGCGACTACGCGCAGTACGACCTCGTGCGGTCGATGAACCAGCTGCTGGACGCGCTCGGGCTGCACTCGTCGCGCATCGAACGCCTCGTCGCGCGCAGTCTTGAAGCGCCCGCGTCGCGGTTCCTGCGCATGCGCCGCTCGATTGACCTCCTCGTCTCCGACGCCAAGTCCGACGGCCGCGGCGAACTGGTGCAGGGCCAGTACCAGTCACCGATCCTCGTCCAGTGGCGTCCTGCCCACGAAGAAGTCCGACGCCTCGACGTCGTCCTCACCCGCTTCGAATGATGCACCGGCGGGGCTGAAGCCCCGCCCCACATCTGCCGCGTTTTTCGTGGGGCAGGGCTTCAGCCCTGCCATGACGTGCTGCCGTGGGGCAGGGCTCCAGCCCCGCCATGACGTGCTGCCGTGGGGCAGGGCTTCAGCCCTGCCATGACGGTATGCTGTGCGCATGCGACGAATTGCCCTTGTCGTCGGCGTGCTGGCCCTGCTCGTCGACGCCCTCTCTGCTCAGCAGGCCCCTGCGGCCACCAACCCACAACTTGCAGCGCTGATCACGCAGGCCCAGTCCAACCGGGGCGGGGATTGGGCGCCGATCCTTGCGGGTCTCGACCGGATTGACCGCGCCACGCTCGATCTCGATGACCAGGTCGACTACGACCTCCTGCGGTCACACGCGCGCACCCGGCAGTGGGAACAGACCACGCTGAAGTTGTGGGAGGTGAATGCCGCCGGCGTGATCTCGCTTGGCAGCACGAGCGGACTGTTCCTGCGCGACGGCACGTTGCCTGACGTCAACGTGCGCGCGGCGATTGCCGAGATGAAGGGCCTGGGCGACGCCATCCGCCGTGAACGCGCGCGCCTGGTGAACCCGGCCAGAACCTGGACCGAAAACGCGATGTACCAGGCGTACTACGCGCGCCAGATGCTCGAGAAGGAAGTCGCGTCCCTGGACATCGGCAACGCGGCTCTTCGCGCCGAGTTCCTCGCCGCTGCGAAGGAGGCCGCGGCTGCCGTCGCCGAACATGAGCAGTGGCTCGAACGCGACCTGCTGCCGCGATCAACGCGTCCGCCCACGTGGAAGCCGGAAGAGATCGAGTTCTACCAGTTCGTGCACGAACAGCTCGACGGATACGGCGTGGACGAGATGATCCGGATCGCCGAGGCCGAGGACCGCAAGTTGTGGAGCGAAATGGAGGCGCTGGCCAGGCGCATCCATCCGAGCGGCGACCTGCACGTCGTGTGGGAAGTGATGAAGAACGAAGCGCCACCGTGGGAGGAAGTCATCCCCATGTCGCAGCGCTACGTTGACATGGCGAGCGACTGGCTGCGTGGTGCCGGGCAACACGTCGTGTCAATCCCGGGGTACCTCCGGTATGGCGCGCGCCTTTCGCCGCCGATGGCCCGTCGCACGCTGTCATTCGGCGGTGCGACCGCCGGACCAACGATCGACGGGCAGCAGTCAGGCTTCTACATCCTGACGCCGCTGGAAGATCGCCTGACGGAAGCCGAGAAGCTCAGTCGGCTGAAGTCCTACAACCCCTACTGGACACACGTCATTTCGTACCACGAGTGGCTCGGCCACACCGTGCAGATCGCATCCGCGCGCGCCAACGTGACGCGACCGATGCGCCGGCTGTTCAATTCAAGCTACTTCAGCCAGTCGTGGTCGTTCTACTTGGAGAAGTTGTTCGAGGACGAAGGTTACTTCGAGACGCTGCCGCACATGGAGAATCTGAAGACGCAGATGGCGCGGCGCCAGATGCGGATGTGGCGCGTGCAGCGCATCCTCACCAAGCTGAAGATGGCCAAGGGCGAGATGACGTTTGACCAGGCCGTGAAGGCCTACATCGAACGTATCGGCATGGAGCCCGGCAACGCCTTCATTGAAGTGCAGCGCGATTCGCAGTCACCCGCTCCTCCCGGGCGCGAGATCATCGGCGAGCTGATGATCCTCAAGCTGCGCGACCAGATGCAGAGCAGCCAGGGCGCGGCGTTTTCACTCAAGAAGTTTCACGATGATCTGATCTCGTACGGCGCACTGCCGTTCAAGCAGATCGAGCGCCTCATGCTGCGCAGGTAGGGGGCCTACTTCTTGCGATACAGCCCGTCGAACGCGGCTGTCCAGGTCTTGCCGTTGTCCTGCGACGATTCCCAGAACTGGCGGACGGCGCCGCCCTCCTGGGTGCTCCAGGTGATGCGGTGCCTGGGGCCGTTGGGCACCGCCGACTCCATGACCATCGCCCCGTTGACCAGACCTCCTGACAGGCGCAGGACATTGCCGCCGCTGTCGATCCACACCTGGTGCCACTGGCTGGTGCGCCGGTCGTAGAAGTTCATGCTCGTGCCGGTGTTGCCGCCGGCGCCGGTCCAGTGTTCGATCAGCACGCAGCCCTGCTGCGCGAGCTCGATCCGGTTGGTGCCGGCAGGCTTGCCGGCGACCGTGACGTTCCAGTCGCCAATCCAGAAGTCGAACTGCCGGTGTTCGGCAC
>BTVE01000032.1:0-41872 GCA_045862915.1 Acidimicrobiia bacterium | reverse complement strand
GTACCTGACCAAGGGCAAGCAGATTTACGTCGAAGGCAAGATTCAGACGCGCGAGTGGACCGACAAGGAAGGCAAGGCGGTCAAGACGACCGAAATCCGCGCCGACCGCGTGGTACTGCTGGGCGGAGGCGGCGGTGGTGGCGGCGAACGGGCCGCGCGTCCTCAGCGCGATCGCTACGCGCCAGCCGCTGGAGGCGGGATGGATACCCACGACGACATGGGTCCCATCGACGCCCCGAGCGACGACGACATTCCGTTCTAGTTCGACTGACCGTCAGCTCTTTCGGCCGTACCGGTCTTCGAGGCGCACGACATCGTCCAGCTGCGGCGTGGACACTTCCATGATGTCGGTGTCCTCGAGGGCCGTCATGCGGTGCACGGTCGGCGGCGTCACGTGCACGGACATGCCCGGCGTCATTTCACGCCCCACCAGGGTGCCGCCCTCATCGATCTCGAACAGGATCTTTCCTGACCAGACGAAGATCGTCTCGTCCTTCTGGTTGTGGTACTGCAGGCTGAGCGCGTGGCCCTTGTTGATGTGAATCACCTTGCCGACATACTTGTCGGTCTTGGCCCAGTGCAGTTCGTATCCCCAGGGCTTCTCCACGCG
The DNA here is from genome assembly GCA_045862915.1 of Acidimicrobiia bacterium. GTDB lineage: Bacteria > Acidobacteriota > Vicinamibacteria > Vicinamibacterales > SCN-69-37 > SYFT01. Next base: position 41,262 of record BTVE01000032.1, on the reverse strand, counting down.
AATGACGGGCTGTTCCATAGTCTCGAGTCAACCACTCCTTGTCCGTCAATCTTGCCTCAAGCCGCTAGATTTCGCTCATGGCTTTTGCGAACGGCGCGACCACGTCGTGCACTTCGGCCGCTGAGCGGCTGGTCAGCGCCAGCCGCGCCGCCAGGGTCGCATCGCGCGAACTGACCGCCCGTAGCCCGCGCTTGACGACGGGAATGGCGGCTGGCGTCATGCTGAACGCGCGAAACCCGAGGCCAACCAGCAGCGTCACCCACAGCGGGTCTGCCGCCATTTCGCCGCAGACCGACATGTCGCGACCCGTCCGGCGCCCGGCCGCTGCGACCATACGCAGCAGGCGCCACACGGCCGGCTGCGCCGGTTCGTAGTGCCCGGAGAGGTGTTCATCCGTGCGGTCGATCGCCAGCGTGTATTGCAGCAGGTCGTTGGTGCCGACGCTGAGGAAGTCCATCTCGGCTGCCAGTTCGTCGGCCGTCAGTGCCGCAGATGGCACTTCAATCATGGCGCCAATGGGCACATCGGGCGCGCCCGGGACTTCACGGGCGATGTCCCGGATCAGCCGCCGGACTTGCGCCGCCTCCTCGGCCGTGGTCACAAACGGCAGCAGGATACGCAGCGACCCCGCCGGTGCGGCCCGCAGCAACGCGCGAATCTGAATCCGGAAGCGTTCGTCGTGCTGCAACGCAGCCCGGACTCCGCGCACACCGAACCGGTCGCGGTGTCCCGCACCTCGCCCGACACTTTCCCACCGCTCGCCGCCGGTATCAAACGTGCGGACGGTGACCGGCCGCGGCGCCAGCCGCTCGAACAGTGATCGGTACACGGCCACCTGCATCTCCTCGTCGGTGCCGATCGCTGGTGAGCGGTCGAGCATGAACTCCGATCGATACAGGCCGATCCCTTCAGCGCCGACTTCATCGACGCGGGTCGTGTCTTCGGCAATCTCGAGATTGGCATCGAGCCGGATGCGGACGCCGTCGGCAGTCATCGCCGGAATGGCGCGCAGTTCGTCCAGCTTCCGGTGTGCCTCCGCCACGACAACCGCGCGCTGGCGCCAGCGCTCAATCGCAGCATCGTCCGGATCGACAACAACTTCACCGGTCGCGCCATCTACCGCCACCGCTTCGCCGGGCGACACCAGCTGGGTGGCTGAGCCCAGCCCTACCACCGCCGGCACCCCGAGTGACCGCGCGAGGATCACCGTGTGATGGGTGGGGCTGCCGACGTCACACACCAGACCGCGGATTTTTGTCCAGTCCAGCTGGGCAGCTGTCGACGGGGACACTTCATCGGCGACAACGATGAGTGGGCCGTCGAGCTCACGGACCAGGTCGACCAGCGGCTCGCGACCGGGCCGCAGGTTCCGCAGGAGCCTGCCACCAACGTCATCAAGATCGCCGGTGCGCTCTCGCATCCAGGCGTCCCCTTCGCGCGCAAACGCTTCGCGGAGTTCGCCGATGGCTTTTTCGAGCGCCCAGTCCGCGTTGAGGCGTTCGTTCCGGATCAGCGCTTCGACCCGGGCGGTGAACAACGGGTCGTCGAGCATGAGCAGTTGCGCGGCAAAAATCGCCGCCTGCGCCTGGCCCATGGTCCTCGAGACACGCGACGAAATTTCTTCGAGTTGGCGCCGTGTTTCCGAGCGGGCGCCCCGCAAGCGTTGACGTTCGCGGTCGACACCTGATGCAGCCAGGCGGTAGCGCACCTGCCCCGCTTCGCGCACGGCGACGACGGCGGCCCCTACCGCTATACCCACGGCCACGCCGCGGCCGACCATGCGCAGATTCCGGCTCATGGATCTTCAAAGCCCCGGGCCGCGAGGTCGACCAGCGCCGCCACGGCCAGCTCGGCATCCTCGCCTTCCGCCTGGATGTCGAGCACCGTCCCCCGCGCGGCCGCCAGCAGCAACAATCCCAGGATGCTCTTGCCGTCCACCGTCTGGCCTGCGCGTGTCACACGAATGCGGCTTGAGAACTGTGCGGCCAGGTGCACGAACCGCGCGGCGGCCCGGGCGTGCAGGCCGAGGGGGTTGATGACTGGCGCGGTCCGACTGACCATGACTCGTCGGGTGTTACCGTCCGTCGGTCCGCAGCAGATCTGACGCTGCGCGAATGGCCGCGCGGCCATCTTCACAGACCAGCCGGGCCAGCGACACCAGATCGCCGTCTTCGCGCGCGCGGGCGAGTTTGAGCAACATCGGCAGGTTCACCCCGGTGATCACATCCACACGACCGGGTTCGAGAAATGTCATCGCGAGATTCGACGGTGTGCCGCCGAACATGTCGGTCAGCAGCAATACACCGGCGCCACGGTCAACTCGTTCAATGGCGCGCGCCATCGCTTCGGTCGCCACGCCAACGTCGTCGTGCCAGCCGATCGAGACCGCCGCAAACTGCGGAAGGTCACCGACGATCGTCTCGGCGGCGTTGAGCAGTTCGGTGGCCAGCATGCCGTGTGTGACCACGACGACCCCGGCCGCAACACGTTCTTGCGCTTGAATCTCAGACATCTCCACTGTCCCTGTGTCGAACGCGCACATCCACACCCCGCGTGCGGCGCACCGCGCGCGCGAGCGCCTCCACGATGGTCACGCTGCGGTGGCGGCCACCGGTGCAGCCCACGGCCACCGTCAGATACGCCTTGCCTTCCGCAATGTACTGCGGCAGCAGGAACTTCAGCAGCGCCGTCGTCAACGTCAAAAACCGCTTCGCCGCAGGGTCGCGCATGACATACCGCGAGACGCGGCCGTTGGTCCCGGTCAGCGGACGCAGGGATTCGACGAAGTGGGGATTCCGGAGGAACCGGACGTCGAATACCAGGTCGGCATCGGCCGGCACCCCCTTCTTGAATCCGAAACTCTGGAACGTGACCACCAGCGGGGTGTCGTCCTGCCCGCCACCAAGGGACAACATCCGCTTGCGAAGGTCGTGCACGCTCATGTGCGACGAATCGATCACGTGATCGGCCAGTTCGCGCAGTGCCGCCATGCGGCGCCGTTCCTCCCGCACGGCCTCGGCCGGCGAGAGGCCGCGCCCCAGCGGATGTGGTCGCCGCGATTCACTGTAGCGGCGTACGAGCACCGCCGGATCCGCCTCGAGAAACACGAGACTCACCCGCAGGTCAGCACGCCGCTTGAGCTTGCGGTAGACCGCCGGCAGCTGCGTCAGATTGCGGCCCTCACGCACGTCGATGACGACCGCCACACGTCGTTTGGGATCGTCTTCCTGGATGGCCAGGTCCGCGAACGTCTGGATGAGCGCGACCGGGAGATTGTCGACGCAGAAATAGCCGAGGTCTTCAAGCGCATGAATGGCCTGGGACTTGCCAGCACCGGACAATCCCGAGACGAGCACGAACTCAGCGACCTGCCGCTGACCCGCCATCAGTCCTCCCCTTCCAGATCCGCGTCGTCGAGTGCGCTGCCGCGACCCGCAGCCTCAGCCAGTCGCGCCTCCAGGCGTTCGGCCAGCAGGCGGGCAGCGTGGCGGCCACGCGCACGCAGCAGCGTGTTTCGAGCCGCGACTTCGACCAGCATCGCGATGTTGCGGCCCGGTGCGACGGGCATCCGCACCAGCGGCACGGTGACACCCAGGATCTCCTGCGTATCAACGGTCAGGCCAAGCCGGTCGTACTCCCGTCCGGCCTCCCACCGCTCGAGCTGCACGACGAGTTCGATGCGCTTCGACGACCGCGTCGCGCTGACGCCAAACAGGTCGGTGACATTGACCAGGCCAAGGCCGCGAATCTCGACGTAGTGCCTCGTGAGCTCGGGGCACGTCCCGATGAGGACCGACTCCCCGCGCACCTTCACTTCGACGGTATCGTCGGCGACAAGACGATGCCCCCGGCAGACCAGGTCGAGCGCACATTCACTCTTGCCGATGCCGCTCTCGCCGGTGATGAGCACGCCGAGCCCGAGGATGTCGAGCAGGACGCCGTGCAGGATCTCGCGCGCGGCCATCCGGTCTTCAAGAAATGACGTCAGCCGGCCGATGGTCGTCGGTGTGCTGGCGGCGGTGCGCAGGACCGGCATGCTCGCGCGTTCGGCTTCGACGATCAGTTCGGGAGGCGGCTCCAGCCCGAGCGTCATGATGACGCAGGGAAAGTCGCGCTCCAGCAATCGCGCCAGTGTCGCGCGACGCGCCTGGGCGTCGAGCTTCTCGAGGTATTTGACTTCACTCTCGCCAAACACCAGCACCCGGCCGGGACGCAGGTATTCGTCAAAGCCGGCCAGGGCGAGACCGGTTTTCTGGATGTACGGCAGCGTGATGGCGCGTTCCAGGCCGCCGGCGCCTGCCAGCAGATCAAATTCGAGGTCAGCACCGGCGCCGCGAGCGCCGAGCAGCGCCGCGACCGGCACCGACGCCGACATTACAGGAACACCTTCCGCTGGTTCGACGTGGGGATCTTCAGTTCCTCGCGGTACTTCGCGATGGTCCGGCGCGCGAGCACCAGGCCTTCCTGCTGCAGCATCTGCATGATCTTCGAATCACTGAGCGGCCGCTTGGTGTCTTCGGCCTCGATGATCTTCTTGATGCGCTGCTTGATGGTGACCGACGAGACGTGTTCACCATACGAGCTGCTGATGCCGCTGTGGAAGAAGTACTTCATCTCATACACACCCTGCGGGGTGTGCATGTATTTGTTGTTCACCACGCGGGACACGGTGGACTCGTGCATGCCGATGTCGTTGGCGACGTCACGCAGCACGAGCGGCCGCAGGTGTTCGATGCCCGAGTCGAGGAACTCGCGCTGGAACGTGATGATGCTGGTCGCGACCTTGATGATGGTCTTCTGGCGCTGGTCGACGGACTTGAGCAGCCACAACGCCGACCGGAACTTGTCCTTCACGTACGCCCGGGTTTCGTCAGACGATTCGCCCGTCTTTTCCTTGTCGAGCAGGCGGCGATACGTCGGGCTGATTCGCAGCTGCGGCAGCCCTTCTTCATTCAGCACCGCGCGGTACCCATCGTCGGTCTTGATGATGTAGACGTCCGGGATGACGTACTGCGAATCAGCCGGCGTGTACCGCGACCCCGGCTTCGGATCGAGGTGCCGGATGATCTCCAGGTGTTCCTTGACCTCCTCAGGCGGCAGGTTCATGGCCTTCGCCAGTTCCGGCATCTTGTGGTTCTGCAGCAGCGGCAGGTGCTCGAGCACCATCGTTTCGGCCGGCGTGCCCGCCAGACCGTGTGATCGCAGCTGGAGCAGCAGGCATTCCTGTGGATCCCGCGCGGCGACGCCAATCGGATCAAAACACTGCACATGCGCCAGCGCCCGCTCGACGTCGGCAATCTCCCACGGCCCCAGCGCGGCGATTTCATCCACTGACGCCGCGAGATAGCCGTCATCGTCGATGTTGCCGATGATGGCCGCCCCGATGTCCCGCAGCAGTTCGTCGGACGTCTGGAGGCTCAACTGCCACATCAGGTGGTCGGACAGCGACCCCTTGCTCGACAGGGTGTTTTCGATGGGCGGCAGCTCGCGCACTTCCACCGCGGCGCGAGGGCGGTAGCCGTCGTCGAGGTAGTCGCCAAAGAAGTATTCGTAGTCGGCGTCGTCCCAGGTATCGCCTTTTTCGTCAGTCGGCTTTTCGGCCGCTTCGGCTTCCGCAGGTGTTTCCGGCGTCGGGGGCTCCTCGACGACCTCCTCGAGCAGGGGGTTTTCCACCATCTCCTGCGTGAGCAGATCGGCCAGTTCCACCGTCGTCATCGGCAGCAGCTTGATGGCCTGCTGCAACGAGGGCGTCAGGATCAGCTTCTGCGACAGGCGTGCCGAGAGTTTCTGCGATAGTGCCATGTGTTGCGGTACGTTCCTTGCTTCCCAGTGTATCCGTCTTTGTCAGTCCAGTCGGAAGTCTGTTCCAAGATAAATGCGCTTGACATCCTCATCATCAGCCAGTGCGTCAGGGGTGCCCGACCTGAAGATGACGCCATCGTGGACGATATAGGCTCGATCGGTGATCTTCAGGGTCTCGCGGACGTTGTGATCGGTGACCAGCACCCCGATGCCGCGATCCTTCAGGTGCTGCACGATTTTCTGGATGTCGGCCACGGCGATCGGGTCGATGCCGGCAAACGGTTCGTCGAGCAGGATGAACTTCGGTGAGTTCACCAGCGCCCGGGTGATCTCCGCCCGCCGACGCTCACCGCCGGACAATGTATACGCCTTGGACTTCGCGAGCGCCGTCAGTCCGAGGTCGGCCAGCAGGGTGCGCAGCCGTGCGCGCCGTTCCTCCGCCGAGATGGGCAACGTCTCGAGGATGGCGAGCACGTTCTGCTCGACCGTGAGTCCACGGAAGATGGACGGCTCCTGCGGCAGGTAGCCGATACCCTTGCGGGACCGCGCGTACATCGCGTCGTGGGTGACATCCTGATTGTCGAGCAGGACCCGTCCTTTGTCGGGCGCGGTCAGGCCCACCACCATGCCAAACGTCGTGGTCTTGCCCGCGCCGTTGGGCCCCAGCAGCCCCACGACCTCGCCCGACGAGACGTCGATATCCACCCCACGAACGACGGTGCGTCCTCCATACGACTTGGTCAGCCCTTCCGCGCGCAACGTCGCCATCAGCGTTTCCTCACTTCAGCACACTTTGCATCGCGCGCCTGTCCCAACGCACCACCCTCGCTCGTGGACGCGCCAATCTTGCCCGTTCGGCTGAATGTAAAGGTTGACCCCGTGTGCACCGAACAGATCCCTGGGCGATCGGCGGCGGGCACAATCAATACGGCGGGTGTCCCCGTCAATCGATACATCTCCGTTGCTGCGTCAAACACCAGTTTCTGCCCTGCGGCTTCATGGTCCTCAAGGAGGTGAATCCGTACCTCTCCCTTTGGTGCGGCCGTCGCTTCCATCGTCTTGAGCACCCGCTCACCCGGTTTGAGCGTCAGGAGGATGCGGTCGCCGGAGAGCCGTTCGCCATTGGCGGCACGCAGCTGCGCGCCGCCGGTGTAGTCGGCGGTCCGCGCGGCATCCGAGTACACCAGCGCCGCGGCGTCAATCTCGGTGGGCTTCTCCTTGGACGCCTTGTCGCCCGTGTCCACGAGGAGGCGCGACGCGACCTTGCCGGACGCCTTGAGATCGCCGCGATTGTCGTCGAGTTCCACGGTCGCCGCCGCGAGGCTGGCGTCGCCCTGCCTCAGGTAGACATCGCCGGTGTACACCGCCTTGCGGCTGGTGCGCGAATAACTGAGACTCGTCGACGTGCCGGCGACATTCTTGCCCGCCTCAAACAGGCCCGGCTGCGCGCCGGCGCGCTTCTGCGGCATCAGGACGGACTGCACTCGTTCCGCACCCAGTCCCCGGGCTTCGAACCCCTCATTGCGCAGGTCGGCATCAATCTCGGTGGCCGTAATGTCGACGTCAGCTTCAACCACGTGCGGTCGCGACTTCCTGCCGCGCAACTGCAGCGTTTCCTTGCCGCTGTCATATCGCGCCTCGTCGGACGTGGCCGTGAGTCCGCCGTCCACGACCTTGAAGTCGGTGCGGAAGGTTGCGGCTTCGACATCCGCCAGATCGCCGTTCAGTTGCAGCATGAGCGATTGTGACGTGGCGCGGCGCTCCGAGGCGGGTTCGCCGCGTTGCGCCGGCCGCGTCTCGCGATAGTCGACGTCGCCGGTGAAGACGGCTCTCGACAACGGACCGCCGTTGTCCCCTTCGGCGAGCAGCGACTGCGCCGTGATGGTGCGTGCGGGTTGTTCGCCCTGCCGTGGCAGTTTCACCTCCGTCGGCGCGCTCGCCTCGAGACGGCTCACCGTCTCGCCGTCAGGTCCCACGGCAATGTCGATCGTGCGGCCCCGCACCGCCGTGACCCGCCCTTCGTCCTTGAGCTCGGCGAGCGCATTTTCAGCAAGCCGCGTCTGCGTTGGGCGCCCGGTCGCGGGATCAAACTGGAGGTTGATGTTGGTGGCCGTCAGCCGCGGCTTGTTGGACGCGGGATCGGTCGAAGACACCGAGGAGTTCCCCCGCAATTCGATGTACTGCACGACATCGCCGGCTTCAGCGAAGGACACCCTGGCGTTGTCCGCAGCGAGACGCTGCGACTGATGCATCATCACCGCGTTCCGTTCGAGCACCATGTAGCTGTCGGCGTCGGCAAGGCCGATCCGCGTCGCGGACGCCTCGATCGGTGTCCCGCCCTCGACCTCCGGCGCAACCGATAACTTCGCCTGGTCGAGAATCCACAACACGGACCGGTCCATGTAGAGGTCCGCGCCAACGCCGCTGCCTGACAGCCGTCCGCGTGTGAAAGACATCGGTCCCGGGATGACCACTTTCTGGTCGTTGTTCAGGAACGTCGCCTCGCCGTCCGACACAATCGAAATCCCGTTGGCGGCCGACAGCGTGACGCCCTTCGGGAACAGAATCCGTTCCGGCTGGTCTCCGCGAGGCCCGGCCTTGCCGACCATCTGACTCAGCGGTGCCTTCATCGTGTGCGGCACGCCGTCGCGCGAGAACGTCGTCGTGGAATCTTCGAACTCCAGGCGCTGATCCGCATACACGCGCATCCGGCCGTACACAATTTCGTACAGGGGCTTTCCATCGATACCGGTCAAGGTGAGCGTGCCAGCCTCGTCTTCACTGACGACGTCCGCGCTTGGTAATGGGGCTGTGGGGCCGGCGCCATCGGAGGTCGGCGCCTCGCGGCCTCGCCACTGCAGCAGCAACAACACGGACACACCAACCAGCGCAGCGGCGAGCCCGATGCGAACGAGCGTCTGCCATCTCATGACGCCGCTTCCACAGCCGCCGGTGTGCGGACATCCGAGACGGTCAATTCGGTCACGCGTTCTCCCCTGAACTCATTTTCGTCGAGCGAATACGCGAGTTCGAGGCCAAACCGGTTCGCGGAAAGATAGCTCTCGCGCTCGGCCGCACGCCACGCCACACCCCGGAACGAGCGGCCGTCCTGCCGGAAACGCAGGGCGAGATGCCGCTCCTTGAGCACACGCGGTGTATCGGCGAGGTCTACAGGAGCCGCGCGAAACACCGGCTTGGGATTCCCCATGCCAAAGGGCCCCAGCCTCGACAGGCCTTCAATCACCTCGCCTGTGATTTCCCTGAGGCTGAGCGGCGCATCAACGCGCAGGCGCGGCAGCAGGTCCGAGGGATGCAGTCTGTCATTGGCCCACGTCGTTAATCGCGCCCTGACCTCCGCGAGACGTGTCTGATCAATCGTGAGGCCTGCGGCCTGGCGGTGCCCACCGAACTTCACGAACAGATCCGCGTTGGCTTCCAGCGCGCCGAGCAGATCAAACGCCGGGATGCTCCGGCACGACCCGTGTCCCACTCCACCATCAAAGGCAATCACAACCGTAGGACGGTGGAACTGCTCGACAAGCTTTGACGCCACGATCCCCACGACGCCGCGATGCCAGCCTTCCGCAGCCACGACGAGCAGATTGTGCGCGCCGATGGCCGGGTCGTTCTCCACCATCTTTCTGGCTTCCGCCAGGATGGCCGCCTCGCTCTCCTGCCGCCGGACGTTTTCGTCCGTCAGTTGTTTGGCCAGCAGGCGGGCCTGCGCGCGGGTCTCGCCGTCACGCCCCTTGGCCAGCAGCAGGTCCACGGCCCTGCCGGCGTGACTCATACGACCCGCCGCATTCAGCCGGGGCGCCAGGACAAACCCGATGTGGAACCCGTCAAGCCGTTTGCCGACGAGCCCGCATTCCTCCAGCAAGGCTTCCAGTCCGGTGCCGTGCGGCCCACGCGTCAAACCATCCAGACCGAAGCGGGCGATCACCCGGTTCTCGCCCACCAGCGGCACCACATCCGCCAGGGTGCCGATGGCCGCCAGTTTGATGAACGACGGAAGCAGGTCGCGACTCACGCCCGATTCCTGTAGCAAGGCCTGGACCACCTTGAACGCCACCCCGGCACCCGCGAGGGACTTCTCGGGATACGGGCAATCAGGCCGGCGCGGGTTGATCACGGCCAGCGCGCGTGGCAACGCCGTGTCGGGTTCGTGATGGTCGGTAATGATCAGGTCCACCCCGAGCTCACGTGCGGCGTCTGCGGCCTCTGCCGCCCGGATGCCGCAGTCGACCGACACGATAACCTTCGCGCCCTCAGCTACAAGGCGGCGGATGGTCTCCGGTTGCAAGCCATACCCATCCTTCATGCGGTCGGGCACAAAGTGACCCACGTTGGCGCCCACCACTTCGAGCGCGCGCTGCAACATGGCGGTGGACGTGATGCCGTCCGCGTCGTAGTCGCCGTGCACGACAATGCGCTCGCCGGCGGCGATGGCCGCGCGCAGCCGTGTGATGGCGGGCCGCATGTCCGTCAGCAGCCACGGGTCGTGAAGGTGGTCAAGTGATGGCGCGAGGAACCGCGCGGCGGCGTCGGGCTCCGCGATGCCGCGCTGCACCAGCAGGCAGGCGATGACGGACGGCAGCCCCAGGGCGGCGGCCAGTGCGGCGGCCTGCGTCGCGTCGGTCTGGACGTCCTCCCAGACCTTGCGGATCATCACGCGCCGGCCGCGGGCGCAGGCACACGCACGAAGGCGTGCCCTTCCCGTCCCATCGACCGGAACTTCTGATACCGCGCCTCGAGCCGCGCCTCCGACGACATCGCGCTGACCTCGGCCAGATGCCGCACGATGGCTTCATCGAGCAGCGCGGTGGCCAGCGCATGATCCTGATGCGCGCCGCCAATGGGCTCACGCACGATTTCGTCGATGACCTGCATCTCGAGCAGGTCGGGCGCGGTAATCTTCAGCGCCTCGGCCGCCTCAACCTTGCGAGCCGCATCACGCCACAGGATGGCTGCACATCCTTCCGGCGGGATGACCGAATAACACGCGAACTCCTGCATGAGCACGCGATCACCAATCGCGATGCCGAGCGCGCCGCCTGACCCGCCTTCACCACACACGACCACGATGATCGGCGTGTCGATGAGCGCCATCTCCCGCAGGTTGAGCGCAATCGCCTCGGCGACGCCGCGCTCCTCCGACTCGACGCCGGGGTAGGCCGCAGGCGTGTCGACAAACACGATCACCGGCCGGCGGAACTTCTCCGCCATCTGCATCACCCGCAGCGCCTTCCGGTACCCTTCCGGCTTGGCGTATCCGAAATTGCGGTAAATCTTCTGCTTGGTGTCGGTCCCCTTCTGGTGACCGACGATGAAGACTGACTGGCCGTGGAAGTGGCCCATGCCGGTGACGATGGCCTTGTCGTCGGCAAAGCGGCGATCGCCGTGCAGTTCGGTGAAACCCGTGAAGAGCCGGCCCACGTAGTCGAGCATGACGGGGCGATCGGGATGCCGCGCGACCAGCACACGCTGCCACGGGGTCAGCTGACTGAAGATTTCGGCGCGCAGTTCCTGCACGCGCGTTTCGAGGCGTTCAATTGTCCGTGTGCGATCCGGCGTAGCCGGCATCAGCCGGAGCGCCTGGATCTCCTTCAACAGGATCGCGACCGGTTCTTCGAACTCGAGTGTGTCTACAGGCATACGCGCAGTCCTTTCGCGACCGGCTACTTCAGTTCCACGGCGCCGGCGCCGCAGATGGCCTCGACATCGCGCACAAAATTTTCGCTCGGCCGGATGCGGTGGGACGTCGCCGTCCTCACGCGCAGGCCTCCCAGGCCGCCGGGCAGATCCACCGACAACGCCACACGGCGGTCGCCGGGATATCGTTCAAACACTTCGACCAGTGACCGCAGGCGGTCCCGGGCCGCCGCCTGTGATGACAGCCGGATCTGCACTTCACGCACCGCGCGTTCGCGCGCGGTATCCAGCGTCATGAGTTCGTTGGCCACCATCTTGCTGGTCTCGTCGTCGCGTTCGTACTTGCCGCGCACCAGCAACAGGGCGTCGTCTGCCAACAGTGTGCCGTACTTCGAGTAGGCTTCCGGGAAGACCACCACCTCGACCTTGCCGGCTTCGTCCTCGAGGTTAAAGGCGGCCATCCGGTCACCCCGTTTGGTCTTGAGCTGCCGCAGGCCGGAGACGATGCCTGCCGCCTGGACGTCGGCTTCCGACTGCGTCAGGGCCGAGACCGTCCGCGCGCGGTGGGCCGCGATCACCTCGGCGTACCGCTGCAGCGGGTGGCCGCTGATGTAGAGCCCCAGCGCCTCCTTCTCGAACGTCAGGGCCTGCGTCTCGGTCAGCGGGGGCGCCTGCGGCAGCAGCGCCTGATCCTCGACCGGTGCTTCGGCCGTGTCCTCGCCGCCAAAGAGGCTCGACTGCCCCTGGTCGCGGTCGCGCTGCTGGCGCGCGCCGTGATCCAGCATGCGGTCCACGCCCTGCAGCAGGCGCATCCGCCACGTGAGGTAGTCGCGTCCCTGCTCCGGCGACAGCCGGTCACACGTGCCGGCTTTGATGAGGCATTCGAATACCTTCTTGTTGGCCAGCCGGAGATCGACCTGCTCGGCGAGTGCAAACAACGAAGTGATCCGGCCGCCCATCTCGGTGCGCGCCGCGAGGATGGACTGGACTGCGCCTTCGCCGACGCCCTTGACCGCGCCCAGGCCAAACCGGACGCCGTCAGGCTGCACAACGAACTGCCACTGGCTGTCGTTGATGTCGGGCGGCAGCACGGGCACACCCAGGTCGCGGCACTCGGCAAGGTACAGCGCCACTTTGTCGGAGGACTGCGACTCGATGGTCAGCAGGGCCGCCATGAAGTGCCGCGGGTAGTTCGCCTTGAGATACCCGGTCTGATACGCCAGCAGGGCGTAGGTGGTCGAGTGGGACTTGTTGAAGCCGTACCCGGCAAAGAACTCGATGAACTGGAAGATCGTGGTGGCCTTCTTCGCGCTGATGCCCCGCTCGGCACAGCCGGACATGAAGCGCTCGCGCGTGGCGGCCATCTTCTTTTCGTCCTTCTTGCCCATCGCGCGACGCAATTCGTCGGCCTGTCCCATCGTGAACCCGGCCAGGTCGCCCGCGAGGCGCATGACCTGCTCCTGGTACGCGATGACGCCGTAGGTCTCCTTGAGCGACGGCTCCATCGCAGGGACTTCGTACTTGATCTCGGTGCGCCCGTGCTTGCGGTTGATGTAGTCGTCCACAACGCCGCCACGCAGCGGGCCGGGACGATACAACGCGTTGAGGGCGATGAGGTCTTCGAGACACTGGGGCTTGGCCTTGCGCAGCGTCTCGCGCATGCCGGAGCTTTCGAACTGGAACACGCCGTGGGTCTGGCCGTTCGAAAACAACTGATAGGTTTTTGCGTCATCAAGCGGCAGCCGCTCGAGATCGATCGTTTCGCCGGTCGTCTCCTTGATGTGGCGCACCGCATCGTCGAGCAGGGTGAGCGTGCTGAGCCCGAGGAAGTCCATCTTGAGCAGGCCGACCCGCTCGACTTCCTTCATCGCCCACTGCGTCGTGATTTCGTCCTTCTGGCTGCGGTAGAGCGGCGCAAACTCCACGACCGGCCGAGGCGCGATGACGACGCCGGCGGCGTGCACTGAGGCGTGACGCGTCATGCCTTCCAGGCGCCGGGCCACCTTCATCAGTTCCTTGACACGTTCGTCCTTCTTCTCCAGCTCGGCCAGCGCGGGCACTTCCTCGAGCGCCTTGTCGAGCGTCATGTCGAGGGCGCCCGGGATCAACTTCGCGACCTTGTCGACTTCGGAGATCGGAAACTCCATCACGCGGCCCACGTCACGGACGACGGCGCGGGCCTTCATCGTGCCGAACGTGATGATCTGCGCGACGTTTTCGCGGCCGTACTTCTGCGTGACGTAGTGAATGACCTCGCCGCGACGCCGCTCGCAGAAGTCGATATCGATATCCGGAAGCGTGACGCGCTCCGGATTCAGGAACCGCTCGAAGTAGAGGTCGAAGTGCATCGGATCGACGTCGGTGATCCGCATGCAGTAAGCGACCAGGCTGCCGGCGGCCGAACCGCGGCCCGGTCCCACGGGAATGTCGCGTTCGCGGGCGTACCGGATGAAGTCCCAGACGATCAGGAAGTACCCCGCGTACTTCATCTTCTTGATCATCTCGATCTCGTACGTGAGGCGGGCCTCGTACTCGGCCATCGTGTGCCGGAGTTCCCCGGCCGCCTCCATCGTCTTCCAGCGCGGCATCCGCTCGGCAAATCCCTCGCGCACGGTGTGCTCGAAGTAGGTGTCGGTCGTGAAGCCGGGCGGCACGCCGAACTCGGGCAGATGGTGGACATTGCTCGGGATGTCCACCGCACACCGCTCCGCGATGCGCATCGTGTTGCTGAGCGCATCGGGATGGTCCTTGAACACCACGGCCATTTCTTCCGCCGTCTTCAGGAAGAACTGATCGCCGTGGTACCGCAGACGTTTTTCATCGCTGGCGTTTTTGCCCGTGCCGATACACAGCAGGATGTCGTGTGGGTGCTGGTCGGTGTGCTTGAGGTAGTGGACGTCATTGGTGGCCACCAGCGGCAGCCCCAGCTCGCGCGCGATCGGCAGCAAGCCGGTGTTGACGATCCGCTGTTCCTCGATGCCCTGGTACTGCATCTCGAGGAAAAAATTGTCCGGCCCCAGAATGTCGCGGTACGTTGCAGCCGCCTCGAGCGCCTTGCGCGCCTGATCGGTGCGGATGCCCGTCGCCACTTCCCCCTTCAGACAACTCGACAGGCCGATGAGACCGGTGGAGTGTTGCGCCAGCAGGGCCTTGTCGATGCGGGGTTTGTAGTAGAAGCCTTCGGTGTACCCCGACGACACGAGTTTCATCAGGTTGTGAAACCCCTCGGTCGTTTCGGACAGCAGCACGAGGTGGTTGGCCGTCTCGCCAGGCGTCCCAGACTTGTCGCGACGGTCGCCCGGGGCGACATACACCTCGCACCCGAGAATCGGCTTGAGTCCGCGTTTTTTGGCCTCGTCATGGAACACGACGGCCGAGAACATGTTGCCGTGTTCGGTGACCGCCACGGCCGGCATCTTCAGGGCGGCCACGCGGTCGAGCATCTCGCCGATCCGGCACGCGCCATCGAGCAGTGAATACTCGGTGTGCAGGTGCAGGTGGACGAACTCGGACACGCCTACTCCCACTCGATCGTCGCGGGCGGCTTCGAGCTGATGTCGTACACCACGCGATTGATGCCGCGCACCTCGTTGACGATACGCGAGGAAATGGTGGCCAGCAGGTCATGTGGCAACCGCGCCCAATCGGCCGTCATGCCGTCCCGGCTCTCGACCGCACGGATCGCCACCGTGTATTCGTACGTGCGTTCGTCGCCCATCACGCCGACGCTCTGCACGGGCAGCAACACGGCAAACGACTGCCACAACGTGCGGTACCAGCCCGCGCGGCGCACTTCGTCGGCCACGATCGCGTCGGCACGGCGCAACAAATCGAGCTGCGGCCGCGTGATCGCCCCGAGCAGGCGCACGGCCAGGCCGGGCCCCGGGAACGGCTGCCGCCACACGAACTCGTCCTCGAGCCCCAGCGTGGCGCCAAGCGCCCGCACTTCGTCCTTGAACAACTCACGGAGCGGCTCGACCAGCGTGAACTTCATCCGCTCGGGCAAGCCGCCGACGTTGTGGTGGCTCTTGATGACGGCCGACGGCCCACGCACGGACACACTTTCGATCACATCGGGATACAACGTGCCCTGCGCCAGGAAGTCAAAGTCGCCGATCGCGTGCGCCTCGCGTTCGAACACGTCGATGAACGCGGCGCCGATGATCTTCCGTTTCTGCTCCGGATCGGTGACACCCTCGAGGCGCGACAGGAATTCGTCTACCGCGTCCGCAAACACCAGGTTGAGGCCCAGGCGCTGGAACCGATCGCGCACCTGTTGCGCTTCGTTCAACCGAAGCAGTCCGTTGTCGACGAAGATACACGTCAGGCGCTCACCAATCGCGCGATGGATCAACATCGCGGCGACCGTGGAGTCCACGCCGCCCGACAAGCCGCACACCACACGCCCGTCACCGACCTGCGCGCGGATGCGCGCGACGGCCTCTTCCACGAACCCGGCCATCGTCCAGTCGCCTCGGCAGCCGCAGACACCGAACGCAAAATTTTTCAGCAGGTCGGCGCCGTGTTCGGTGTGCACCACTTCCGGATGGAACAGCAACGCATAACACTGCCGATCGGTGTCGTGCATTGCCGCGACCGGAGCGTTGGCCGATGTCGCACTGACGGCAAATCCGGGCGGCGCGGCGGACACGAAGTCGCCGTGGCTCGCCCACACCCGCAGGGCGCCGGGCACATTGGCGAAGATCGGCGAACCGGAACCGGCTGCGTCGATGACCGCGTGGCCGAACTCGCGATGTGACGCGCGCGCCACGGTGCCACCAAACCGTTCGGTCATCACCTGCATCCCGTAGCAGATCCCCAGGATGGGCACGCCCAGATCCCAGATGCCCGCGTCGGGCCGCGGCGCACCGTCCTCGGACAGACTGCGCGGCCCCCCCGACAGGATGACGCCGGCCGGACGACGGGCGGCAATCACGGAGGCGGCGGTATCAAACGGCAGGATCTCCGAATACACCGACAACTCGCGCAACCGGCGCGCGATCAGCTGTGTGTACTGGGAACCGAAGTCAAGAACGAGAATGGTTTGGTGAGTCACAGGTCGTCGCAAGAATCCCGATATTATAAGCCGTGCGACTTCTTGCGACCATCGTGATCACCGTGCTCGTGTGCGCCTCGCCACGACCGGCCACACTGCGCGCGCAGGACCTCGGCTATCCCATCGCGCCACTCGCCTCACAGTGGACCTACGAGGTACCGTTCGGCGAATCCGTCTCGTTTGCCGTGGGTGATGCGCACCTGTTGCTCAGCAACGGCTCCGCGCTGTCCGCACTCGACTGGAAGTCCGGCGAACCGCGCTGGTCGGTCGACGTACCCGATACACGCAGCGTGCTCGCGGCGGAAGGCCGTGTGTTGCTGGCCGCGGCAGACGCCGTACGCGCGCTCGACGAAAAGACCGGAACCCCGCTCTGGCAGATGGCCTCCGGTGTGACACACACTCCGTTGATGGCCCGCGCCGGCTGGGTCTTTGCCATCAACGACGAAGGCACGCTGCGGGGCATTCGCGCGGCCGATGGCGCGGTCCTGTGGACCGCCACCGCCCCGCCTGCAGCCCGGCCGCCTGCCGTGGACGGCGACCACCTGGTGCTCGTCAGCGCCTCCGGGGAATTGACGACGTGGAGCGTCACCGACGGTTCTCGCCGCTGGTCGGTGGCCCTCGGCGAAACACCCACGAGCCTGCTCGCCGCGCATGGCCGCGTGTTTGTCGTGGCCGGCGGCTGGCTGCGTGCCTTCCACCAGGCGTCGGGCCGCGAAGCGTGGTCCTACCCCATCAACATGCCGAGTATTGGCCGGATGGCGGCCGACCGTGACCACCTGTACGTGCCGGCGCTCGACAACACGATTCGCGCCCACGATCCGCAGAGTGGCTCACTCCGGTGGCGTCAGAACGCTGTGGCACGTATTGTCGAGGGTGTGACCGCAGATGCCGGCTACGTGCTGGTTCCGCAATCGACGGGGCTCGTTCAGGTGCTGCTTGGAGCGACCGGGCGCCGCTCGGGCCAACTGGCCTCGCCGCAGGAAAACGCCCGCGGCACCACCACGCTGGAGACGTCCGGCAGCGCGGCGACCCTGCGCCTCGCCCGGATGACGGTCATCGACACGTCGCGCACGATTGAAGCGTTTTCACGCGAAACGATGCCGATTACCGGCGCGCTGACGCTGCCGGGCCTGCCGCTGCCGTGGCCGCCGGCCAGCCTCCCGAATCGGTAAGCGCCCCGGCCAGCCGGCGAACGCCCTCACGCATCATCTCCGGCGTCGCGGACGAAAACGACAGCCGGATCCACTGTCGCTCGTCACCCTGGACGAAGAACGCGCTGCCCGCCACGAAGATCACGCCGCGTGCCTGCGCAAACGGCAACAAGGCATCGCCGTCCACCGGACCGTTCAGCGTCGCCCACAGGAAGAAGCCGCCGCGCGGCGCCGCCCACGTCAACGCGCCCGGGCACAACTCGGTCAACGCCGCGGTCATGCCGTCGCGCTGGGCCTGATAGTGCGCACGCAGACGCGGCAACTGCGCCGCAAGGACGCCGCGACGGATCGCCTGATCGACGATGTGTTGCGCCAGGCCTGCGGTGCACAGGTCCGCGGCCTGTTTGGCGAGTTCAAATCGGGCGGTCAACGCCGGATTGGCATGCATCCACGCCACACGCAGACCGGGCGCCAGCGTCTTTGAGAAGCTGCCCAGGTACACAACCCGCCCATCCTCATCGTCTGCGGCGATGGGACGTGTTTCGGCTTCGGTGGTGAGGTCCTCGAAGTACAGGTCGCGGTACGGGTCGTCTTCGATGAGCAGCAGGTCGCGGCGTGTCACCCACTCAAGCAGCGCGCGTCGTTTGGCGAGCCCAATCAGCAGGCCCGTCGGATTCTGGAAGTTCGGCACGACATACAGCGCCTTGACGCGGCGACCCGCAGCGAGCAGTCGATCCAGCGTGTGATCAAGTGCGTCGAGATCGAGGCCATCCGCCTGCTGCGCCACGCCCACCAGTTCGGCGCCCGCATTGCGAAACGCCGTGATGGCGCCCGTGTACGACGGCAGCTCCACCAGGACGCAGTCACCCGGGTCAAAGAGCACCTTGGCCACCAGATCGAGCCCCTGCTGTGAGCCGTGTGTCACCGTCAGCCGCGCCGGGTCACTCTGGATGCCGCGCGAGGCCAACAACGTGACGAGACTTTCCACCAGCGGCTTGACGCCCCGCGTGGCGCCGTACTGCAGCACGACGCCCGAATGGGCACGCAGCAGGTCATCCGTGATGGCGGCGAACTCGTCGAAGGGAAACGTGGACTCTGACGGATACCCCGGCGCAAACGACACCATGTCGCGGGCACCGGCCAGCACGGTGCCCATCTTGCGTATCGCCGACTCCCGCATCGAACGACCGGCCTGTGACAAGAAGTTTTCGCTGTTTACCATGTCATGACACCCACGCTGCCGGCGGTTCTTCCGCCGCCGGATCCACATGCCGCCGATACTGCGCCTGATACGCACTCCAGGCGCTCAGGTCGAGATAGTGAAACACCAGGCCGCGGACCAGCCACGCGGCCACCTGCAACGGTACAACGGCCAGGCCAACGATCGGGACCCAGGCCACCAATGCCAGCCCTGCGGTGGCGAGCAGTGACGCTGCCGAGCCGAGCAGCGTCAGCAGCAACACGACCGCAAACACGCCCGCGACCTGGCGTGCGTCGTGCCGGATGAAGGCCTGCAGCCGCCGCATCGCCTGACTGAGCCGGCAGTTGTCGGTCACCATGACCACCTGCAGCAGCGCATAGAGCAGATTGACGAACACCAACGCCAGCACCGCCGCCACGACGACACCGATCACCCCCATACCCCAGAGCGGCGCCCAGGGCTCCGGCCCGCCAGGCACCGTCAGCACCCAGACCAGGCCCCACCCGGCAGCACCAATCACGAGATACGCCGCACAGAGCCACGCGCCCAGCAGCAGAAACCGCCGGCCAAACTGGCGAATGCCGGCGGCAAACAACGCCACGCTGAAACGCGCCGCCTCGCGCAACGCCCCAGGCCGCAACGCACCGCGATGAATCGGCCCGGCGGCCGCCTCGGCCGACACCTGCACGGTGCGCACACCGGCCTCACACAGAAACAACACGCCGGCGCCGCCGATACTCACCAGCCCCACGGCCACCAGAAACGTGACCAGGGCCTCCGGCCGGTGCGCCAGTGACGCCGCGACCAGGCCAATGGCCGCGCGCAGGTCCTGCGACAGGAGCGACCGGACATCGGCGCCGGCCAGAACGGCCACGACAAAGATGCCGCCGATCACCGGGACGGCCACCGCCATCCGGTACACCGACACCACAACAAACTGCAGGGGAACGATCGGCCAGTTCGCGAGGGCCAGCCACGCGCCGCGTTTGAGCGCCGCGCGCAACGGAAGGCCACCAAGGCTGCCGCGCATCCGTGCGAGTATAGCCGACAGTGATGCATCGGACCGGACGGCTGATCACGCTGGCGGTAGCGCTGGCAGTGCTGCTCGCCGGCTACGGCTGGGAGTATCTTCGCTTCGGCAGCGACGACGTCCACCTGCAGACGCGAGTACGCGATGTCGTGCGCCTGCGCATTGGCGACAGTGCCGCCCGCCTTCGTGCGGTGGCAGACGCTGCGGCACGGGACGGGGCGCTGGTCGCCCGGGCGGCCGACAGTCCTGATGCCCTGCCCGCGTTGTTCACGCATCTGGAAGCCACACGGCTGCCCTCGTCACCTCTCCACGCGATCAGCGTGTACGTTCCCGACGGCACCGGCGGACAACGACTCCTGGCGTGGAGTGAAGGGCCCGCAGAAAATCTCGACGGGCAGGCGGGTGTTTTCGCCGACCTTGCGCGTCCCGGCGTCACGGTGGTCCCCGGCGCGCTCGGGTTACGGCTGATGGCCCTGGCGCCGGTGACCGTCGACGGCGCGGTCATCGGCACCGTGGCCGCCGAACGCATCATCGCCACCGGCAACCGCCTGCCGGACACCGGCCAGTACCAGATGGCGACACCGTTTGGGGACGTCTCGCTGACGCCGGTGAATGATGCCCCGACCGATCGCCCGGACATTGTCGCCGACGACCGCGGATTACCGCTTGTGCGCGTCACGTTCGATCCCGAGCGGGTTGCCGCGACGCGCGAGCGGTTCCGCCATCGCGTCTGGGCGCTGGCACTGCTGCCGCTGCTGGCGATGATCGGACTGACCGGCGTTCAATGGCTGACCGAGCGGCGCCATGCCACCGAACTCCCGAGATTTGTGCTCCTCAGTGCCGCGCTTGCTGCGTGGTCGCTCCTCGTGGGTGTGGCGGTCGCGGCACTGGGCGCGTTGGCAGGGCTGCCCGACGCCGCAGGCCAGTTGAGTCTGGCGCTGGCCGCCGTGGGCGCCACGCTGTCGCTGCCGGTGGCCTTGTGGTGGCGCGGTCTGCCCAGACGGACACTGGCGGACGGCAAGGTCCGCGCGGCGATCGAATGGCTGGCCGCCGGCGTTCTGACGGCGGGCCTGCTGACCGCACTGGGGCTGTTGATCGACCGCCATGTGGCCGCGGGCGGGCTGGACCAACTCGCCTCACCACTGTTTCCCTTCGACGCCGAACGCCTGGTCCTGCACCTTGGGCGCCTGAGTCTGGCACTGGCGGCGATCTGGTGCGCGCTGGCGCTGCACGCCGCGCTGGCGCAGCGATGGCGGGTGCGCACGTCCATGTCGGCCGCCGCGCTGGCCATCAGCCTCGGTGCGCTGCCGGCCGCCGCTGTGGGCGCCGCACGGGTGTGGTGGCCATCCGCCACGGTCGTCGCCCCGGTGGCGATGGTGGCCGCCATGTTGATCTCCGCCGCGGCGCTGGCCGCCGCACCGCTGCGCCGCCGGTACCGCCGCTCCACACAGTCCACACGCCTGCTGCTCCTGTTTGGCGCCACGGTGCTGCCCGCGTTGGTCATCGACCCGCTGGTCTCCCGTTCGGCACAGCAGGCCACCGAACGGGCGATTGAGACCATTCATGGGCCGGCGACGCTGGGACATCCCACACACCTGCTGCGTGTGCTGCAGGAAGCCACGAGTGAAATCGACGGCCTCACCGACCTCCCTGCCCTGGTCGAACCCACGCCTGGACGCACCGGTGTCTCAACCGATGCGGCATTCCGTGTCTGGTCCCGCACCGGCCTGTCGCGCGCCCGCCTCACATCGGCCGTCGAACTCTACAGCGCTGCCGGTACGTTGACGAGCCGATTTGCGCTCAACGTGCCCGAGTACGGCTTCGACCAGTCGCGTATTGACCTCCGTTGTGACTGGGACGTGTACGGCGAAGTCGACCGCTCCGAAGAAGTGCGGATGCTGCACGCCGAGCGCGGCATCTGCGACAGCACCGGTGTCGTCCGCGGCGCCATCGTGCTGCACGTCATCTTTGATTACCGCGCGTTGCCGTTTCTCGCGGCGCGCTCGCCGTATGAACCCGCGCGTGATGAATCCGGCCCGTTCATCGATCGATTGCAGGTCGCCGTCTACGGCTGGAGCCGGTTGCCGCTGTTCACCTCGAGCCCGTCCACCTGGACCATTGATGCCCCGCTGCTGAGCCGCCTTGAACGATCGCGCGAGCCGTTCTGGACGACGCGCCGGACGGAGGCCGGGACGGCACGCATCTACTTCCTGAACGATCGCGCGGGCATTTACGCGCTCGCGTATCCGCTCCCCACCGTCTTCGAGCACCTGTCGAGGCTCGCCGAGACCATTACGCTGGCGGCGCTGGTGTTCCTGGTGCTGCTGGCGGCCGCCACCCTGGCTGCGCCGGTCACGCGGCGCGCGGGCACCCCACTCCGCGACGTCGTCAAGGAAGTGCGCACCAGCTTCTACCGGAAGTTGTTCCTGTTTTTCGTACTCACCGCCCTGGTGCCCGTCGGCGTGCTGGCACTCAGCTTCAGCGCCTACATGAGCGACCAGCTGCGGTCGGACGTCGAGACGGAAGCGCTCGGGGTGGTGGCGATCGCCAGGCGTGTGCTCGAAGACACGTTGACGCTGCAGACGGATCCACTCAGTGACGACCTCATGGTGTGGATCAGCCGCCTGATCAACCAGGACGTGAATCTGTACGACGGCACTCGCCTGCGGGCGACCTCGCAGCGTGACCTCTTCGACGCCGGTGTCCTGCCCGAGCGCACACCCGCGCGGGCCTTCCGCGCCGTCGTGCTCGATCGCGTGCCGACCTTTGTCGAAGAGTCCCACGCGGGCCCGTTCACGTCGTTGGTGGCGGCTGCGCCGGTGCCACGCCTGGGAGCCGACACGGTGTTGCTCGTGCCGCTGGCGCCGCGGCAGCGTGAGATCGAGCGCGAAATCTCGGACGTGAACCGGGGCGTGTTGCTCGGCGCGGTGTGTATCGTCCTGCTGTCCGCGGGGCTCGGCGCGTGGGTTGCCCAGCGTGTGGCCGATCCGGTCGCGCGCCTCACACGGGCCACGCGGCAGATCGCCTCAGGCCGTCTCGACGTCCGCATCGTCGCCGACACGGCCGACGAACTGCAGCGCCTGGTGACGGACTTCAACTCCATGGCCGCCACACTGCGCGAACAACGCGCGGAACTCGGCCGGACACACGAACTGAAGGCGTGGGCGGACATGTCGCGTCAGGTGGCGCACGACATCAAGAACCCCCTGACGCCAATTCAACTGGCCGCTGAGCACCTGCAGCGCGTCCACATCGACCGCGACCGCCCGCTGGGGCCGGTGTTCGACCAGTGCATCAGCACCATCCTCCAGCAGGTGCGGCTGCTCCGGCAGATCGCCAGTGAGTTCTCGACGTTTGCGGCATCTCCGACGCCCACGCTGGTGCCGGTGCCGGTCGGCGAGTTGATCGAAGACCTCGTGCGGCCCTACCGCGCCGGATTGCCGGCCCGCACCACGATTGCCACCGAGGTCGCCGACGGGACGCCGGACGTGCTCGCCGACAGGATCCTGCTGACGCGCGCGTTGACGAACCTCGTCGAAAACGCGTTGCAGGCGATGCCGGGTGGCGGCACGGTGACGATTGCGGCCGCGCCGGCCGGTGATGGCGTGGAGATTCAGGTGCGTGACACCGGCATCGGAATGTCGGCCAGTGCGTTGACGCGTGCGTTTGAGCCGCACTTCTCGACCAAGACCGGCGGCTCCGGACTTGGACTCGCCAACGCCAAGCGGAACATCGAAGCGTGCGGCGGTTCGATCACCGCCGACAGCATTCCGGACCTCGGCACCACCATGCGTGTGCG
Source organism: Acidimicrobiia bacterium (assembly GCA_045862915.1). Classification (GTDB taxonomy): domain Bacteria; phylum Acidobacteriota; class Vicinamibacteria; order Vicinamibacterales; family SCN-69-37; genus SYFT01. The sequence continues at coordinate 17,571 of BTVE01000032.1, read as the reverse complement.
GGTGCCGGCGGCCCCGATGTCAGGCCGCTGAGTTGCGGGCCCCCCGCATGCGGGTCACCGCCATCTCGACAAACGCCGACGCGAGATACGCGTAGGCGATGATCACGAGCGCGATGCGCGGCTCGGTAGCGATGAACACGATCAGCGCGGCGAACGGGAAGAGTTTGAAGTACGACCGGCTCCACCCGAAGTTGATCGTCTTGAAGCTGCGGAACTTGATCGAGCTCACCATCAACACCGCGGGAATGACGACCACCGCAATGGCGGCCATCGCCTGGACCGGGCCGATCAGCGGATAGGGATAAAAGAACACCGTTGCCGCCGACACACCAGCCGCGGCCGGGCTCGGCAGTCCGATGAAATACCGCTTGTCACCATGGCCGGGCTGCTGGATGTTGAAGCGCGCGAGGCGCAACGCGGCTGCCGTCACGTAGAGAAAACCGGCGGCCCATCCCCATCGGCCGAGTTCCGAGAGTCCCCAGGCAAACGACAGGACGGCCGGCGCCACGCCAAACGACACGACGTCGGCCAACGAGTCGAGCTCGACACCAAATGCCGACGTCGTTCCCGTCATGCGCGCAATGCGCCCGTCGAGCCCGTCCAGCAGAAACGCGATGCCGATGAACGGCGCGGCCGTCGCGAGATCACCACGCATCGCGTACATCACACACGCGTACCCGCAGAACAGGTTGCCGATGGTGAACAGACTCGGAAGCAGGTACATGCCCCGCCGCGTTTTTTTGTCGAGCGCCATCATGCTGCGGAGCTCCCTTCCGTCCTGAGTCGAGCGAGCACCGTCAGGCCGGCCTGCACCTTCTGTCCTGCGGTCACCGCGATCGTTGCCGACAGGGGCACGAAGATGTCCATGCGCGAGCCGAACTTCATCAGCCCCAGCCGATCGCCCGCCTGAACATGTTGCCCGACCGACAGGCGGCACACCACACGCCTGGCGAGAATACCCACGACCTGGCGCGCCACGATGGGTGTACCGGCGTGGTCGAACCAGATTTCCGAACGCTCGTTCTTGGCCGACTCACGTTTGTAGGCCGGCAGGAAACTCCCCGGCTGATACCGCACCTGCGTGACGATGCCCGACACCGGGGTGCGATTGATGTGCACGTCAAGCACCGACAGGAAGATCGTCACCTGTTGCCACGAGCGATCCTGCCCGTCCACGGCGGTCGGCAGGTCATCAGCCGCCGCAGGTCCCGTGTACATGACGGTGCCGTCAGCCGGCGACAGCACCAACGACGGATCCTGCGAGGCATCGCGATCGGGGTCGCGAAAGAACAGGCCGACCGCCACCGGCAGCGCCAGCAGGACGGCCGCCGTGATCGACCAGCCGGCCAGCCAGAACCCGACCGAGGGCACCAGCGCCAGCAGCACGAACGGAATGGCGGCGCGATCAAAGCGCATGCAGAACAGACCAGCCCTGCCGTGTGGCGCCCCAGCCCATCCGGGACGGCCCACACCGGGACCACGACCATACTACTGCGCTTGGTGCGTCAGGCGTGCGCGGCCGTCGGCGGGCCCGAGGTCCGCAGCGACATCATGCGGTCCTTGAGCGCCAGCTTGCGTTTCTTGAGCGCGACCTCTTCGAGCTGCTGATCGTCGGTGAGGTGGGCATACTGCGCCAGGTCGCGCAGCTGCTGGTCGAGCGCGCGATGGGCGCGGACCAGTTCGTCGTAGAGCGGCAATTCCGGAGCGTCAGCCATGGACGACCTCCTGTAGTGAAAGCGAACCTTACCACTTGCCGACGGCGTCGGCAAGCGTGTGGTGCCAGAGCACGAGCGCGTCCTCGCGCGGGGCCTCGTAGTAGTCGCGCCGCTCGCCTTCCACGACAAACCCGAGGCTCCGGTACAACGCCAGGGCGGCGGTGTTTCCGCGGCGGACTTCCAGGGTCGCCGCGCTCACACCTTCCCGTACGAGCTGGAGTCCCACACTGGCGAGCAGCCGGCGGGCGTGCCCTTGCCGACGGACATCCGTCGCGACGGCCAGGCTGTTGATGTGCCACTCGCCCACCACCACCCAGCAGGCGCAAAACGCCACAACCCGCCCCTCGATCGACAGCACATACACGCGGCCGACGCCGCCTGGCGCCAGTTCGCGACGCAGTGCATCGATGCCCCACCCGGCGTGAAATGACGCGTCCTGCAGCGCCACCACGGGCGTCAGGTCGTCATCGGCGGACAGCCGGCGGACCTCAACCGCCGGAGTCATCGCCGATCGCGCGCCAATTCGACATCGGGTCGCCGGACATACACCGCCTGCAGCCCATCCGGCGGGACCTGTGGCCACTCAGGTCGCGCTGCCAGTCGCGCTGCGGACGCTGCCAACGGCTCGGCCTCCGACTGCACCACGGCCCCCGCACCTTCCCAGATGGTGGCGTACCGCACGGCGCCCGACCCGATGACGACGACGGGCGAGGGCCAGTGTGCCAGCCACTCTGCCGTCGGCGCCAACACGGCAGGCGCATCGAGTTCCGCCGCGTGTGTGCCATCCCAGCGACTCACGGAGGTAAACACTTCCCCACGCATCCCGTCGAGGCAGGAGACGACCGTGACTGGAGTCGTGTCCGATCGATGGTGCCGCCACCCCTCCAGCAACGCGTCCAGCGTCGGCACCGGCGCAATGCGGAACCCACGTGTCGCCGCCAGGCCCTGGACCGCGGCCATCCCGATGCGGACACCTGTAAACGAACCAGGACCGGTGACCACGGCCAGCCGGTCGACGGCCGACAGCGGCAGGTCGTGGTGCTGCAGCCACCGCTCCACCGTGACCGGAAGACGCACGGCGTGCGGCTGCGTGGTGTCACCCGGTGCGACCGTGATCACACCGTCGCGAAACAGCGCGATCGAACCCTCGGGAGTCACGGTTTCAAGAGCGAGGACGACCATGTGCTGAATGTTATACTCGCGCAGTCAGTCTCGCTCCCGTGACAACCGTATCCTCTCCACCGGCCGCCACTCCGGCCATGCGCCAGTATCTCGACGCGAAACGTCAGCATCGCGACGCGATTCTGCTGTTCCGCATGGGCGACTTCTACGAGATGTTCTTCGAGGACGCCATCGTGGCCTCCCGCGTGCTCGAGTTGACGCTGACATCGAGAGCCAAGGATGCGTCGGGCACGGCCATCCCGATGTGCGGCATGCCGTTCCACGCCGTCGACGGCTACATCGCGCGGCTGGTCAAACAGGGGTACCGGGTCGCCATCTGTGATCAGGTCGAAGATCCGAAAAAGGCGAAGGGCGTCGTCAAGCGCGAAGTGACGCGTGTGGTCTCACCGGGAACGTTCACTGATGCCGCCTATCTCGATGCGCGCGAACCCGCATTCCTCGCGGCCATCAGCGCAGTGGGATCCTCGCTGGGTCTGGCCGTCATCGACGTCTCCACCGGCGAGTTCTCGGCTGCGGAATGGTCGGGCGCGGATGCCACCAGCGCCGTGGCGGCCGAAGTGGCCGTCCTGCGACCGAAGGAACTGCTGATCGCTGAAGACGCGCCTGCCGATGTGTGGGTGCCCCCGCTGATTTCTCCTCGACTCACACGCCTCGAACCATGGGCCTTTGAACCGGCACGTGCACGCGAGTTGCTGCTCGACCAGTTGCGCGCGGGTTCACTGGCCGCCCACGGCTTGGAAGACGCACCGGCCGCCACGGCCGCCGCCGGCGCCATCGTCGGCTACCTGCGCGATACCCAGAAGGCTGACCTGGCGCACGTCCGGGACATCTCGCGCCGGGTGACCACCGACGCACTGGCGATCGACCCGGTCACGCTCCGCCATCTCAACGTCATCGAAGGTGTGGATGGCGGCCGCGCCGGTTCCTTGCTTGAAGAAATCGACCGCACGATGACCTCGATGGGCGGCCGCATGGTGCGCGCGTGGCTGATCCGGCCGCTGGTCAACCTGGCGCGTATCCAGGATCGGCTCGACGCCGTGGAAGACTTCGCCTTCCACGCGACTGAACGCGCCAAGCTGCGCGACCTGCTCACGGGTATGCACGACCTCGAGCGCCTGGTGGCCCGCGCCTCACTCGGCACGGCAGGCCCGCGCGACCTGGTGGCGCTGCGACAGTCGCTCTCACTGCTGCCGCGGCTGCGCGCGATCCTGGCGCCGTTGCAGGCGCCGCTGATTCTCAGCCTGCTGGCCGAACTCGACGACCTTGTCGACCTGCGCGATGCCATCGAACAGACGCTGGTGGACGAACCGCCCGCCATTGCGCGTGAAGGCGGTGTCATCCGCGACGGACTCGATGCCGAGATCGACGAACTGCGGACGATCAGCCGCGGCGGCAAGTCCGCGATCGCGGCGATGGAAGAGGCCGAACGCGCGCGCACAGGCATTCCGTCGCTCAAGGTCCGCTACAACCGTGTCTTCGGCTACTACATCGAGGTCACTAGGGCGAACCTCGCGAACATTCCCGACGACTACATCCGCAAGCAGACGATTGCCGGGGGCGAGCGGTACATCACGGCCGGGCTGAAGGAGTACGAAGACAAGGTGCTCACCGCCGATGAGCGCATCACGGCGCGGGAACTCGCGCTGTTCGAGGCGCTGCGGACACGAGTCGCCGGCGAGTCACCGCGGATTCTGGATACGGCGCGCGCAGTGTCCACGCTTGACGTGCTCGCCGCGCTGGCCGACACGGCCGCGGCCGGCAACTACACCAAACCGCACGTGCACGAAGGGGACGAATTCAGCGCGGTCGACGCGCGGCATCCCGTGGTGGAGCGCCACGTCGCATCGGCCTTTGTGCCGAACGACGTCTCGCTCAACGGCACCGCGCGGCAACTCGTCATCCTGACGGGGCCGAACATGGGCGGCAAGTCGACGTTCCTGCGCCAGACCGCCCTGCTGGCCGTGCTCGCGCAGGCCGGTGCGTTTGTGCCGGCACGCCGCGCAAAGCTCTCGATCGTCGATCGTATCTACGCGCGTGTCGGGGCCTCCGACAACATCGCCCGGGGCCAATCCACCTTCATGGTCGAGATGCAGGAGACCGCGGCGATTCTCCACTCGGCCACGTCACGCAGCCTCGTCATCCTCGATGAGATCGGGCGCGGCACCGCGACGTTTGACGGCCTCAGCCTCGCCTGGGCCGTGGCCGAACACCTCGCCACCAGCGACCGCGCGCGACCCAAGACCATTTTTGCCACGCACTATCACGAACTGACCGACCTGGCCGACGGCATCGCCGGCGTCGTGAACTTCCACGTGGCGGCGCGGGAATTCAAGGACGAGATCGTCTTCCTGCACAAGGTCATTGAAGGCCGCTCCGATCGGTCCTACGGCATCCAGGTCGCGCGACTTGCCGGCCTGCCCTCCTCAGTCGTCCGTCGCGCCTCCGCCATCCTGCGGTCGCTTGAACAGGACGAACTGCAGCGTGGCGGCCGCCCATCACTGTCGGGCGCGCCCGCAGCGCCACAGGCGCAGCTCGGCCTGTTTCAGGCTGCGGCGGATATCCACCCGGTCATCGAACGCCTCAGGGAGCTCAACGTAGACGGCCTCACCCCCCTCGAGGCGCTCAACCTGCTGGCGGAACTGCGCCGCGAGGTCGACAAATGAGCTCGGAGGCGAGTTTCTCCGGGCAGCGGGTCAGAAACTCGCCTCCGAGCTCAGTTTGTGCCCTCCTGCTCCTGCTGGTCTTTGTGGTGGCGGGCTGTGGGCGGCAGGAGCCGCGGCCCGACGACATCATCGTTGTCGGCATGGCCAACAGCCCGACGAACTTTGATCCGGCCGTTGGTCTGGACGAGGCGTCGCAGAAGATTCACCAGCTGCTGTTTGACCCGCTGTTGAAGATCGACTCGGATCTGCGCGTCGTGCCGGCGCTGGCCACGTCGCTGGAATGGCCAGACCCATCCACCTACGTCGTCACCATTCCGGATGGCGTGCGTTTTCACGATGGACGGCCACTGACCGTCCGCGACGTCGCCTTCACATTCCGTCGGTTTCTTGATCCGGCGTTTGTGTCCGGCCGCAAGGGCGCGTATCGCTCCCTCACCGCGGTGGACATTCTTGACGACCACCGCGTCGCGTTCCGGCTGAGCGAGCCGTCCGCGTCGTTCCCCATCAACCTCGTCATGGGCATCGTGCCGGAAGGCACCGGCCCCGAAGCCGCCCGCAATCCGATTGGCTCCGGCCCGTACCGCTTCGAGTCCTTCGCGCCCGATGACCGCACGGTGCTCTCGGCCTTCGCGGAGTATCACGGCGGCGCCCCGCGTAATGCCGGCCTCGTCCTGCGCGTGATTCCCGACGAGACCATGCGCGGGCTGGAGTTGCGGAAAGGCTCGATTGACCTCGTGGTCAACGACCTGTCGCCGGACCTTGTTGCGGGTCTGCGCCGCACGGACCAGCTGCAGGTGGCCACCGGCCCCGGCACCGACTTCGCCTATCTGGGATTCAACCTGCGGGATCCCATGCTCCAGAACGTGCACCTGCGTCAGGCGGTCGCCTACGCGGTCGACACCGGCGCCATCGTGGATCACCTGCGTCAAGGACTTGCGGAACGGGCGGTCGGCATCGTGCCGCCGATGTCATGGGCGTTTAACGCCGACACGTTCCGCTACGAGCGGGACCTCGACAAGGCGCGCGCACTGCTCGATCAGGCGGGATACCCGGACCCTGACGGCGACGGCCCGGCGCCGAGGCTTACGCTGTCGCTCAAAACGTCGACTGCCGAGGCGTATCGCCTCCAGGCGGCCGTCCTCCAGCAGCAGCTGCGCGACGTGGGCATCGCGCTGGACCTGCGTTCCTACGAGTTCGCCACGTTGTTTGCCGACGTCATCCGGGGCAACGTGCAGCTCTACACGCTGCAGTGGGTCGGCGTTACCGATCCGGACATGCTCCGCCGCGTCTTTCATTCCACGCAGATACCGCCCACCGGTTTCAACCGCGGCTATTACCAGAACCCGGCCGTCGATCGATTGATTGATGCAGCCACAGCGGCGCTCGATGAGACCGAGCGGCGACGCCTCTACGGCGAGGCGCAGGACGTCATCGCGCGCGACGTGCCCTACGTCAGCCTCTGGTACAAAACAAATGTGGCCGTCGGGCAGCGCACCCTCACGGGGTTGCAGCTGTCACCGACGGCCGAATTTACGTTCCTGCAGTTTGTGGCTCGCCGGCCCGAGTGACCGGCGGGAACGGTCAGCCGAGCTTGACCAGTTCTGTCCGCGCCTGCGGAACGTAGAGCGAATCCGGGAACTCATCCACCACACGCTTGAACGCCGTCCGCGCGTCGGCAGGTTTGCCCGCGCGCTGATACGCACCGGCCAGCTGCATCAGGATGCCGTCGATCGGCAGGATGCCGTCACGATCGGCCGCCAGTTCCTGCAGCAGTGTGATGCCGCGGTCGAACTGCCCCGCCGCTACAGCGGCTTCGGCCAGGCCAAGCTTCGCCGTCGCCTTGAACAAGGCATCGTCCGCCGCGTTCATGGCTGCTTCGTAGCCCTGCATCGCTTCCGTGTACTTCCCGACGGTCACCAGCGACGCGGCGTGGTGATAACGCGCCGCCACCGCGGCATCCGTGCCGCCGTACTGATCGATGACCTGCTGGAACGCGGTCAACGCGGCTTCACTGCGAGCCTGCTCGGTCGGATACGTGCCGGCCTGCTGCGTCGCTCCGGGTACGGTCGGCGCCGGCACGATCGGCGCGTCGTAGATCTGCATCGCGGTCGCCAGTTGCGCGTTGGCCTTGGCCTCCGTGCGTCCACTCCACCACGACCACACACCTGCCAGCACAACGATGGCCACAACGGCGACGATGCCGCCGAGGATCTGCGTCCGGTACGTGCCAAGCGCCTCGGTGGCCCTGGCGACCTGAATCGCGAATTCGTTCTGCTTCAGCCTGTGTCGTTCCTGTGCTTTCATGCCTGGTCTCCTGCCTCGGTCTGCAGTCCGACAGTGTATCAGGTCCATCGGGTCCGACGGGTCCATCGGGTCCGGCGGGTTGCGGAGGGATTGGTGGTCGGGAAGGTGGTGCGCCCGACACGATTTGAACGTGTGACCCCCGCCTTAGGAGGGCGGTGCTCTATCCAGCTGAGCTACGGGCGCGCGTCTGCAACGCTACCATACGGCCTCACCCACCCCGAAGGGCTAGTAGGCGAGCACTGAATTAACACGTTCGTGCGCGAGTCTGGCTCGGCCGCCCAGGGCCAGCAATTCGATCAGGAACTGCACGCCCACGACCTCGGCGCCAAGGCCGCGCACGAGCCCAACCGTCGCTGCGGCAGTGCCGCCGGTCGCGAGCAGGTCGTCCACCACCAGCACACGGACACCCGCCGTCACGGCGTCCTCGTGAATTTCGAGGGCATCCGATCCGTATTCCAGGTCGTACGTCGCTTTGCGGGTCACGGACGGCAACTTGCCGAGCTTGCGGACCGGGGCAAAGCCTGCGCCGATCCGATCCGCAACCGCCGCGCCGAAGATGAAACCGCGACTTTCGATGCCGACGACCACATCCACCGGAACATCCGCGTACGGTGCGGCCATGGCGGACACGGCGTCCTTGAACCCTTTCGGGTCCTTCATCAACGTGGTGATGTCGTAGAACAAAATGCCCGGCTTTGGAAAGTCGGGCACGTGGCGGATCTGTGTTTTGAGGGAATCCATAGGCCGGTGCTCAGTGATGGGTGCTCGGTGCCGGGTGGTGGATGCATGAGGCACCCAGCACCCGGCACGAAGCTCCGAACTACTTGACGACGATGGGCGACAACTTCGCGCTGGTCGCGATCTTGTTGTACGCCGCGACGTCGGTCGTGAGGTTGGTCTCGATCGCCTTGAGCAGCGCGGTGGTTTCCGGCATCAGGTCGTTGTACCGCTCCGTGATGCCTTTCATCGGCCACCGCTCGGACGAGGCGGCGTTGCTGTAGAGCACCGACCACTGGTTATCGAGACGCCCCGGGTAGTTGAGGCCGTCCTGGCCACCTTCGCCCTGCACCTGCGTGAGGATGCTCTCGTTGGCGAACAGCTTGTCGTGCAGGGCCTGCGCGGCCTTGCCCGCCGCGCTGCCGGCGCCGGCCGACTTGATGTGTGCCTGGAGCTGGCTCTTCACGTCGCGGATTTTCGCCAGCTCGTCCCACAGCCGCTTGGTCATCTCGCCGATGGCGACGGTGGTCTTGAACTGCTCGTCGTACTGCGCGTCCGTCGCACGCGGCCATCGTGGATCCGGGTGCAGGTTGAACGACTCGGACGAGGACCAGGTGCCCGATGACACGGTCACGGTGTAGACGCCGGGGCGCACCTTCGGTCCCTGGCCGCCGCCGATGCCCCAGCCCACGATCCCCTGGGGGACCTGGAACATGGCCGGGAGGCGCGGATTCCACGTCGCCGTGTTCAGGCCCTGGTAGGCCGTGATGCCGCCACCGCCGCCGCCGAAGCCACCGCGGCCACCGCCACGACCACCACCACCGCCGCCACGGGCGCCGCCGCGACCACCACGGCCACCCGGTGCTGCCCCAGCCGCCGCGGGTGCGGGACGGTCGGCCGGCTGGCCGTCAGCCGTCCAGACCACCGTGCCTGACGCGTCCTTGACTTCGATCTTCACGGGCGCGCTCGGCTTGTCCTTGAACCAGTACTGAATCGTGGGCAGGCGTCCGCCCTGGCGATACGAATCCTCCGGCTTGAACAGAAGCGCCGCAGGCGCGGTGCCGGCCGCGGCCGCCTGCGCTGCGCGGGCCATGCCCTGCATCGGCGCGAGGTTGTCCATGATCCAGAAGCCGCGCCCCTGCGTCGCGACAACGAGGTCGTTGCGGAAGACCTGCAGATCGGTGATTGGCGTGACCGGCAGGTTGTTCTGGAAGGGCTGCCACGTGCGGCCGTCGTTGAACGACACATACATGCCGAACTCGGTGCCCGCGTACAAGAGGCCCTTCTGCTTCGGATCCTCCTGAATGGCGCGCGTGAAGTGCCAGTTCGGAATGCCGTTGGTCCCGTCGGCGATACGCGTCCAGGACTTGCCGTAGTCGTCGGTGCGCCAGATGTACGGCGTGAAGTCACCCATGCGGTACCGGTGCATCACGACAAACGCGCGGCCCGGATCGTGGTCGGACGGGTCAATCGTATTGATCGTGCCTTCGGGCCAGTCGGCCGGCGTCACGTTGGTCCACGTCTTGCCGTTGTCGCGCGAAATGTGCACGAGGCCATCGTCACTGCCCGCCCAGAAGAGGCCCTGGGTCGTTGGTGATTCTTCGAACGCAAAGATGGTCGCGTAGACTTCGACGCCGGTGTTGTCGCGCGTGATGCCTTCGCCACCCGAGTACTGCTGCCGCCGCTTGTCGTTACGCGTCAGGTCGGGGCTGATCACGTCCCAGTTCGCGCCGCCGTCCGTCGTGCGATGCACGACTTGCGACGTGGTGTAGACCACGTCAGGCGTGTGCCAGGAGATCTTGATCGGGTTGTTCCACTGGAAGCGGTACTTCATGTCCGCCGCGCGCTGGCCGGTCTGCGAGTCGGCATACACACGCACGTTTTCGGAGAGCCCCTTCTCGCGATCGAGACGCTGCAGGGTGCCGCCGTAGTTGCCCGCGTAGTTGACGTTGGCATTGCGCGGGTCGACCGCCACGTAGCCGCTTTCGCCGCCGCCCATGCTGTACGGCTCGTCGTTGCCCTGGCTGGGCACACCAATCGTGCTGTTGTCCTGCTGACCGCCGTAAACCCAGTAGGGATACCGGTTGTCGACCGACACACGATACATCTCGGCCGTCGGCTGGTTGTCCTGTCCCGACCAGCCTTCACCGGTCGACACGGCCGCGCCGCCGTCATTGGCCACCACCATCACCTTGTTGTTGCTCGGGTTGATCCACAGGTCGTGGTAGTCACTGTGCGACTGGATGCCGGCCGACCCGAAGGTCTTGCCGCCGTCGGTGGACTTGAACGCGCCGACGTTGAGGCCGTAGACGGTGTCCACATCGACCGGATCCGCCACGATGTGTGTGTAGTACCACGCGCGCTGCTGCAGCGCGCGGCCGGTGAAGCCACGCGTCCAGGTCAGGCCGCCGTCGTTGGAGATGAACACACCGCCCTGATCGTCGGCGGCTTCCACCTGCGCGTAGACGCGCTGGCCGTTGGCCGGCGAGATGTCGACGCCGATGCGGCCGACCATCACCTTGTCAGGCAGGCCGCCGCCCAGCTTCGTCCACGTGTTGCCGCCGTCGGTCGTGCGGAACATGCCGCCTTCGGTCGATCCGGACTCGATGGTCCACGGCTTGCGCTCGGTGGTCCACATCGCCGCGATCAGCACGTTCGGATCCTTCGGATCCATCGTGATGTCGACCGCGCCTGTGCGGTTGGAGATGAAGTGCACCTTCTCCCACGTCGCGCCGCCGTCGCGCGTGCGATACACGCCGCGCTCATCGCTGGGCGCGAACATGTTGCCGAGCACGGCGACGTAGGCGATGTTCGGATTGGTGGGGTGAATACGGACGCGGCCGATCGTGCCCGATCCACGCAGCCCGACGTGCTGCCACGTCTTGCCCGCGTCGGAGGACTTGTACATGCCCACACCCGGCGACACGTTGCCGCGCGGACATGCCGACCCGGTGCCGACATAGATGATGTTCGGATCCGACAACGCGACATCGATGGCGCCAATCGATCCGGCCTCGAAGAAACCGTCCGACAGGTTCACCCAGTTCTGGCCGTTGTCGGTGGTACGCCACACACCGCCGCCGGTATACCCCGCATAAAACGTTTCGGGGCTGCTGGGCACACCCACCACAGCCGTGGAACGTCCACCGCGGCTGAACACCGACAGGTGGCGATACTGCATGCTGCCAAGCAGCGCGGGATCGACCAGCGCGGCCTGACCGCTCTGCGTCACGGCCTCCGCCCCAAGTCGCGGCGCCGCCGCCAGGGCCACAAACGCGGCCGACGAGGCCACAAGAACGACGCCGGAGCGCCAACGCTTCATCATGATGATCTCCATCCTCCTGAATTGCATGCGATCACGCGCGGCCTCTGCACGCGCGTAATCGTCCCGAAGGGTACCTGACCCGGTCCGTTGATTCAACTAGCGCGCCTCGTACCCTGCCCCTGTAAGCTTGTGCGATGCGTGCGCGCCCCATCGCCAGAATGTGCACGGCAGCCGTGACGGTTGCCGCCCTGTTACCGGCTACGCCGGCCGACGCCCAGACGTTGCCCACCGTCACCGCGGATGTGGTCGTCACCGCGACCGCCACGCCGGTCCCGGCCTCCACCGTGGGCCGGACGGTGATCTCGTTCTCCCGCGCGGAACTCGAACAACTCGGCCTGAGCTCGCTTATCGACGGATTGCGTCTGCTGCCCGGCGTGGATGTGAAGGCCCGCGGCTCACATCAGGTCCAGACCGACTTCAGCCTGCGCGGCGCGACCTTTGGCCAGACACTCGTGCTGCTGGACGGCGTGCGGCTCAACAACGCCCAGAGCGGCCACCACAACGGTGAGATGCCGGCCAGCCTGGCCAGTGTCGATCGCATTGAAATTGTGATGGGTCCCGGCTCTGCCGTACACGGCGCCGATGCGCTGGGAGGCACGATTCAGGTGATCACCCGACGCGACCGCCACCAGACCGGCGAACTCACGTTCGGCGACTTTCGAACCGCGTCGGTACAGGCGTCGGTCTCGGGCCGATGGCTGCCGGCCCAGTGGACAGTGACTGGTTGGGGATCACGCTCGGACGGCTTCATGTTCGACCGCGACTGGGCCCTGGGCGGCGGCGCGCTTCGCGCACCGTTGTCCTCTCGGGTCACCATTGACGTCCGTCATCAGCGTCGCGCGTTTGGCGCCAACGGCTTCTACGGCAACTCACCGTCGAAGGAATGGACTGACGGCACAGTGGCCTCCGTGCAGACATCGCTGCTGTCCGACGACGTGTGGCACGTGCAGGCGCGGGGCGCCTACCGCAACCACGGCGACCGGTTCCGGTGGGACATCAATCGACCGGGCTTCGCGGAAAACACACATCGCACACAGGCCGCGGATGTGGATGCGACCGCGGGACGCACGCTCGGACGCCAGACACGTGTGACCCTTGGCGCCGGCGGGGGCGGCGACTGGATCGACTCGTCCAACCTTGGAGCACGCACACTCTCGCGCGCCTACGGTTTTGTCGAAGTCCTGGCCACCCCGACCTCGACGCTCTCGCTCCAGTCCGCCCTGCGCGTCGACCGCTACTCGACCTTCGGCACCGCGTGGAGTCCGTCGCTGTCAGCAAGTCTGCAACTCTCCCCTGCTGTGCGTCTGCGCGCCTCGGGCGCACGCGCCTTCCGGGTCCCGACCTACACCGAGCGTTACTACTCGGATCCCGCACACCTGGCACGTCCCGACCTGCAACCCGAGCGCGGCTGGTCGCTTGACGGCGGTGTCGACGTAGTGTCGGGTCGCTGGACGGTGTCGGCATCACCGTTCGTCCGTTGGGATGAAGACGTCATTGACTGGACGCGTCAGTCCACCGCCGATCGCTGGATGACAACCAACGTGCGCGATGTCACCACACGCGGCGTCGAAGGCGCCGTCACTGGGCGCTGGTCCCGTGCGCTGGTCCGCGCCCACGTCTCGTGGCTGGACGTCGACGCGCCCGCGCTCACCGTCCTGTCGAAGTACGTGCTGGACTATGCGCCCAGAAGCGGCGGCCTCTCGGTGAGCGTCCCCGTCGGGGCGGGATGGCAGGTGGCGGCAAATGTGGAAGGGCGCGATCGCGTTGATGGTCAGCAGTACGCGCTGGTGGGCGCGCGAGTGACCCGCACGGTCGGACGTGTGCAGGTCTTCGCCGAAGGCAACAATCTGTTGGATGAACGGTATCGCGAAATTGCGGGGGTGCCGATGCCGGGGCGCTGGCTCACAGCCGGCATCAGCGTGCGGTGAACCGGCGGCTATCGTTCCGCCGGCTCTTCTGACTCGTCCGCGTCACCAGCCCCATCGTCCCACGGCTCGTCATCTCCCCAGGGGGAGGCCTGTGGGCCGGGCACGATGCCGGCTATGTCCGGGTCCTCGTCGCCGCCGATGCGGGGCGCCGTGCCGCGGCGCTCACGGGCTTCTTCGCGGCGCTGCGCTTTTTCTTTCTGCCGCTCCTGACGTGCACGTTCACGAGCGCGCTTTTGCGCGCTGACTTTAGGATGACTTGCCAATCGTGCTCCTCCTTGCGGCAGGCCTCGCTGCGATCAGCGACTGCCCGGCGCGAACCTTAATCCTATCAGCCCGGCGACGATCAGGCCGACACAGAACAGCCGGACGGGCGACGCCGACTCGCCAAACCGGACGATGCCGACGATGACGGTACCTACGGCGCCGATACCCGTCCACACCGCATAAGCAGTGCCCAGGGGCAACGTGCGCACAGCGATCGCCAGGAGCCAGACGCTGGCGATCAGCGCCGCGGCGGTCAGCGCGGTAGGGACTGGCCGAGTCAGGCCGTCCGTGAACTTCAACCCGACTGCCCATGCGGTCTCCAGCAGTCCTGCCAGCAGCAATACCATCCAGGCCATCGCGGCACTGTATCCCACTCACTCAATCAGGCGTACGCCTGGTAGCCGGCGCGCGGCAAACGCCTGCACCTGCGCCAACGCCCGGCGCTGCTCGTCCCCGCGCCATGCGTGCGGCCTGACGTCCAACACCAGAGGACGTCCATCCGCGACGACTGCGGAAAACGCGGCGTCAGGATCGGACGGCCAACTCCAGCCGGGACAGATCGCGTCCCATCGGGCCGGCCCTCCATAGGTCCCGGCGGCGCGATTGTGCTGCTCACGCGTCATCTGGACTCCCGCACAGGCCATGCCGGTCACGATGACAGCGTCGGGCGGCTGCGCCCTGACGAGGTCTGGCATCGTGCGAGTCACCTCACGCAACGGCGCGTCGTTATGTCCGATGAGCCACGATGCGGCGGCCACCTGCGCTGCCAGCGCTGCCATCACCCCTAAGCGCCCACCCGTCGTCACCACGACGCAACGGTCAAGCCACCACGCGGCGGGAAGTGCGATCGCCATCGGATACGCGACCAGCAGATACCGAGGGCTGTACGTGGCGCTGTGGTAGGTGGACATCACCACCAGAACGAACACGCTCGGCCACCACAGCCGTCGCACGAGTACCGGGACGTCCCGCCATTGCGAGGTCGCCAGCACCGCGGCGACGACGCCGATTGGACTCAGCGTGAGCACCCACGCAAGTAGGAAGCCGACTTGGCGTAGGCCCCACTGCTGTAGCTGTCGATCGTGGTCGAGCCCCATCATCCAGTTCCGGATGGACTCGACGTACCAGGGTGTCGTGTATGCCGCCCACGCCATTGGTGTGATCACCGCCGCCACAAGCGCCAGCCCCGCGACCGCCGTCAGGTGCACGAGCCGCCAGGGTCGCCAGCCGGACGCACCCAACACGACGATACCCATGACCGCTGCGGCCTCACGCACGCCCACAGCGAGACCGAGCATCGCGCCGGCAACACACGCGTCACGCACGAGCCCGCGATGGCGCAGCCGAAGTCCCGCCCATACGGCCACAAGGACACACGTGGATGCCGGACCGTCGGTCAGCACCGCAAATCCCGCATGTGCAAGCGCGGGGGACGTGACGATGAGCGCCGCGGCCATTCGCGATGCGCGCGGCGACAGGCCTGCTTCGTGCGCCAGGGCCAACGTCACTGGCGCGGACAGCGCGGTAACAGCAGCCCACCACCATCGCAGCACGGGTTCCAGGTCCCACACCGAGCCACCCGCGTACAACCAGAAGTCCGCGACCCAGGTGGAGACGATGGCAAACACCGGTCGTCCAAGGCCCAGTCCGCCGATGTCCCCGCTCAGCGCCTGGGTGACGTAACTGAAGCTGTCCCAGTACACGACGCCATGTGATCCCACGAGGGCAAAACAGCCGAGTGTGGCGGCCCACCAGGCGAGCGGTTCCCATGCGACGGCCCTGTGATACATTCGCCAGCTATCATGCAGCCAACCCGCCATGCGGGTCTCGTCGTGCTCCTGGCCGGAGTGCTCGGGACCGGACTTGTCTTATCCGCGCAGGCCGTCAGGCCAGGCCAGACGCTCAATAGCGAGCAACAGCTCACTCGTGGTGATCAGTTTTTCGCCATGCGGCGCTATCAGGACGCGTTCAACGCGTACAACGCCGCGCGCGCCAGTGAGCGGGCCGGCACGCGCATCCTCGCCGGCGCCGGCCAGGTGCAGTCACTCATGCGGATGAGCCTGTTTGCGGAAGCGGCCCGGATGGGTGCGGCGGTCGCCGCGCGGGACCCGGAACATCCGATGGCCCTCGCTGTCCATGGTGATGCGTTGTGGGCCGCGGGGATGTTCGACGAGGCCGAAACGCGGTATGACGAAGCACTGGCGCGGGAACCGAAGCTGCCGCTCGCGCTGCATGGACGCGGACGCGCGCTGGCGGCACGGCGTCAGTTCGATGAAGCCCTTCGACTCGTGCAGGAGGCCATCAAGGAAGACGACAAGGACGCCACCTTCCACTACACGGTCGCGGGCATCTACGAAGACCTCGGCAACTATCGCGAGGCCAGTCGCGCGCTCGATCAGTACGGGCTGACCGTGCCGTCGCGAGAGATGGACGACCTCACCGCCTGGGCGCAGGCGCAGGCCGGCTATCTGCGGAGTTTCGGTTCGCGGACGCCGCACGAGATGGTGAGCGGTGACCGCGTGTATACGGTGCCGTTGACGATCGAAGACGACCGCGTGCGTGTGCGTGGACGCGTCAACGACCGTGAAGATGTCGACTTCGTGCTCGACACCGGTGCCGATCGCACGACGCTGCCGCCGCCCGTGGCCTCCCGCGCGGGTGTCGTGCCGATCATGACGCTCAAGACTGCTGGTGTCGGCGCGGTGGACGTCGGATTCCGCGGGCTCCAGGTGGCGCGCATTGACGACCTTGTCATCGGCGACCTGCACGTGCGTCACGCGGGTGCACTCATCAAGAGCCCCGTCATGCCGGGCCTGCCCCGCCCGGAAGGCGCCGGTTTCTCTCCCCTCTCCATGGGCCTCTCGATCATCGTCGACTACGAGACCTCGACATTGACGATGGGCCGGACGCTGCCGGAGGGGAACTACCCGATCAAGCTGCCGCTACGGATGCTGCGGTTGCCGTTCGTCCGCGGCACGCTCAACGATTCGATGCCGGTAAACATGGCGCTCGACACTGGCGGCACGGCGATCTCGCTGAGTCGTCGGGTGGCTGGCCGTATCGAAACGCCCAATGCGCGGCTCGTTCCCGCAAAGGTGTACGGCACGTCAGGCTGGGATCCCACGGCCTACCTGCTGCCCTACGTCGACCTCTTCATGGCACCGGGCGTCGGCACGTCACAGCGGTCGGTCGTCGTGCTCAACCTCGACGCGCCAAGCATGCTGCTCGGCTTTGAACTCGGTGGCATTCTCGGACACGAGTTCCTGAGCAAGTACCTTGTGGCGATCGATCTTCAGCGGGGATACGTGGGGCTGCGGCCAAGGGGCTGAGGGGGAACGTCGGAACTCCGGGACCTCGGAACTCCGGAACTTCAAGGAAGGTGTTGGTCGGGGCGAGAGGATTCGAACCTCCGACCCCTCGGTCCCGAACCGAGTGCTCTACCAGGCTGAGCCACGCCCCGATTTGAGCCTTGC
>BTVE01000031.1:0-42680 GCA_045862915.1 Acidimicrobiia bacterium | reverse complement strand
TTCTTGTCTTGGCCATCGTCGCAACACCTCCGTTGGTTTTTCTCCGTCCAGGGAGAACTCACGGAAAGATGCGCGATGGCCAACCCCGATGTCTACCGGGTCAGCCTGACTGAATTTCCACCACGTCCGGGGACTCTAACCTCCGGATTCTGCGACCACAGTTCCCAATGCACAACTGGACGTCCCATTCAGATTCACTCCTTCGATGCCCCTTTACACCTCGGCATCGTCGTCATTTAGACGAGAGATGATGCTGCGGTGAGGCAACGTGCGGATTGCAAAAATGCGACACCAGTCGCAGGGCTGGCGCTAATTTCTTAGCACTTTTGGGCCGAGTCGGTGTCTAATCGCTGCGAGGTCCCATCATGCTTCACGATTTTCGGCTGGCCGGCCGGGCGTTGCGCCGGCAGTGGACGGTCTCGGTCGCCGCGGTACTGACCGTCGCGCTCGCGGTGTCTGCCAACACGGCGCTGTTCTCGATCTTCGACGGTTTGATGTTTCGCCCGCTGCCTTTTGGCGGCACCGAGCGCATGGTTCACGTGACCGTGCCGCAGGATGTGCGCCGGCGGCTGTCACGGCCGGAGCTTGAGGCGCTGGATACGTTGATGGGCACCACGCCGCTGCTCGAGCGCCGAACGTCGGCACGGCCTTCGGAATTGTTGGAGGAGGGTGCGCTGGAGGTGCAGGCGTGGGGACTACGGCCAGTGGCCGTGACGCCTGGTTGGTTCGCGCAGTTTGGACTGCGCCCGGTGGCCGGACAGTTGGTCGATCCGGGCAACGATACCGGCTTTCTCATGAGCGAAGACATCTGGCGCGCGCGGTACGGCGCGGACAGGTCGCTGATCGGCACACGAATCCGCCTGCCAGGCGATATCTTTCCGGAACGTCAACCACCGATCCTTGCCGGTATCGTGCCGCGTGAATTCTCGCAGCCGGACGGTGCGAATCTCTGGTTCGGCTCCGGACTGTCAACGTCACAGTACTTCGAGTACGCACATCTGCCTGAAGGCATCACGATCGAACAGGTTCGTGCGGTCCTGCCCGACGCCGTCATCACTCCGTATCGCGAGTACATTCGCCCTGGCGGCTCAGCTGCGCTGGCGGTCCTGCTGATCGCGACCGGCTTGTTCCTGCTCGTGGCGTGGGTGCAGGTGGCGGCGCTGCTGTTTTCACGAGCAACCGGCCGTGTCGGCGAGATCGGCATTCGTATCGCACTGGGCGCCGGCCAGCACCGGATCGTCCGACAGTTCCTGGCAGAGGGCGCCGTGATCGTAGTGGCGGCGTTGACGATGGCGTGGATCGTGACGCCGCTGTTGACCTCGGGTGTGATTGCCCTGTTGCCGGATGGACTGACACGAGGACAAGCTCTGATGCCGGACATCAGGGCGTTCGGATTTTCGGTCGCTTTGTCTCTGGTGGGTGTCGCGATTCTTGTGGCCGTGCCCGCCGGTGTCATTCGCAGGCTGTCTCCGGTTGGCCTGCTGCGGGGCGCGGGACAACCCGGCGCACCTCGGCGAGCGGCACGTTGGCGTACCGCGCTGCTGGTGGGCCAACTCGCGGTGACGACCATGCTGCTGTACTTGTCAGGGCTCGCCATCAGCAGTTTCGACCGAGTGCTGGGCGTTGACATCGGGTTCGAGCCTACAGGTGTCATGGCGTTTCTGCAGCCACCTGTCACCACCACGGCGGGCGGCCCGGTGGTGACGCCCGAGTCCCGTCGCGCGCACCTGCAGCGTCAGCTTCAGGCGGCGGCCGACACCTATCAGGCACTTCGCCTTATTCCCGGCGTCAGCGCGGCCGCAGGCGGGAGCATCCCGATGTTTCAGCGGAGAATGGGCGGTGGTGGCATGTTCGACATCCGAGTCGCCGGCGAGTCCGTACCCAGCGAACGGGCGATCCTCAACACGACCACACCGGACTACGCACGCGTGCTCGGACTCACGGTGGTCGAGGGGCGTCTGCCTGTCGATTCGGATCTCAGCGGGGAGCCGGTTGGACTGGTCAACGAGTCGTTCGCGCGAGTGCTTGCGGCTCGTGGAGACGTTCTTGGACAGCTGCTCACGGCCAACAATCGCACGTCACGAGTGATCGGCGTCGTGAAGGACTTCTCTCTCGGCAGACCGGATCGCCCCGTCGAACCCATGCTGCTCTCCGTGCTTCGCAGCCCTCAAGCGTTCTTCCTTGTGAAGTTGGATGCGGGTCCCGCAAGGGCAGGGGCTGAAGCCGCGGTTGCCGCGACTTTCGAGCGCTTCTGGCCGGGTCATCCACGCCGCAACTTGATGTCGCTGGATCGCATTGTTGACGATGCGGTCGCCGACTATCGCGCGCGCGCCACGATGCTGGTGCTGATTGGCGCCATGTGTCTTCCGCTGGCGCTGATTGGCGTCATGGGGGCCTTCGGATTTGACGCCCAGCTGCGGCGCCGCGAGCTTGCGCTGCGGCTCGCACTTGGTGCGCAACCCAGTGACGTGCAGCGGGCTGTCTTGTGGAGGGCCACACGAGTCGTGGCAGCGGCCCTGGTGATTGGCGTCGCCGGAGGTGTGCTCATCGGTGAGGCGATGTCGGCGTATCTGTTCGGCGTGCGCACGCTCGATCCGGTCACCATCGTTGGCGTCGCGGCAGGGCTTGTCGCCTTGGGCCTCGCGGCAGCGTGGGTCCCGGGCCGCCGTGCGTCCCGCACCAATCCAGCGGAGGCACTCCGCAGCGTGTAGCGCACCCGGCGCGCTTATCGAAGAGCGTCGGCGATCGCGCGGGCGGCAATCCCCACGCGAGGTCCAGGAATCACGAACGCCGGGTCGGTCAGGATGTGAATGCGACCCGCTCGTGCTGCTGGGATCCGTGCGGTCTTCCAGACCGCCAGTTCCTGCGCCCGTCGTTCATCACTCCACTCAGTGCCACCGCGCAGCTCGATAACCACGTCGGGCGCCCGCACCAGCAGCTGTTCCGCCGAGAGTTGCAGACCTTCGCGTTGCACATCAGCCATGACATTGCGGCCACCGGCGGCCGCCACCAGATCGTTGAGAAATCCAATGCCCCCGCTGACAAACAGGCCGCGCAGAGAGCCGTCTTCCCTACCGAACACGAGCAGCACCCTCGGTGAAGGCCGGCCGCGCGCGGCCCTCCGCACCGCATCCAGCTCGGCGTCTATTCCCGCAGCCACCCGTTCGGCCTGGTCGACGTGCCCGGTGACGCGTCCGAGATCGCGAATGGTGGACGTGATATGCGCCAGCCCACCGTGGCGGTACGAGTAGTGCGGAATCCTGGTCGCGTCGAGACGTCGCACCAACTCGTCCTGGGAGCCGTACGTGATGACCAGTTCCGGCCGCAGCGAGAGGATCGTTTCGTAGTTGGGATCAAACAGTCCGCCCACCGCCGGTCGTGTCGTGGCTTCGGGCGGGAAGCTATCGAACGACGAGACACCCACGACCTGCCCGCCGGCACCAATCGCAAACAACATTTCGGTCACGGCCGGGATGAGACTAATGATCCGCTTCGGCACAGCCTGGGCGGACGCGAACCCGGGCACGCCGAACCCCGAACCCAGGAACCCAAGCACCAACCACCCCAGCACCAAGCACTTGAGCACCCGGTTCACCGTCCCCCCCTTGTGATGAGCATGTACAGGAAGAACGGCCCGCCGATCAGCGCGGTGATGATGCCGACCGGCAGTTCGAGCGGCGGCATGACGGTGCGCGCAACAACGTCGCAGCAGACGAGAAAGGCCGCCCCAAGCGCACAGGACATAGGCAGCACGAGCCGATGGTCGGCTCCGACAACCAGTCTGACCAGATGCGGCACGATGATGCCGACAAAGCCGATCGGGCCGCCGATGGACACCGCCGCGCCGGTGGCGAGTGAACCCGCGAAGAACGCAATGCGCTGCGTACGGACGACGTCGATGCCGCGTGTGGACGCCGCGTCCGCGCCCATCGCCAGCAGGTTGAGCGGACGTGCGAGCCATGCGAACCCTGTGAACGCGACGACGATGAGTGGCGCAGCCGTCAGCAGGGGTTCGTAACCGGCGACATCCAGGTCGCCCATGAGCCAGCGCAGGGCACGGAACGTCTCCGTGAAATCGCTCATATACTGCACGAAGAGGATCAGCGCCGAAAAGAACGCATTCATCGTCACGCCCGCGAGCAGGAGGACGGTCGTGGAAAGTCCTGAGTGGCGCGCCGATGCCAGTGCATACACGACCAGTACCGCGAGGCCCGCGCCCGCAAGGCTGGCGCCGGCGATGCCCGTCACCGGCAAGACGCCGGCAAAGGTGATCGCCACCATCGCTCCGAACGAGGCGCCGGCCGAAATGCCCAGGGTGTACGGTGTGGCCAGCGGATTCCGCAGCAGCGCCTGAAAGACCACACCGGCCGCTGCGAGTGTGCCGCCGACGACGCCTGCCGCGAGTGCCCTTGGAAGTCGAGCCAGAAAGAAGATTTGTGCGTCCACGTTCTCGGCAAACGGCGTCGACAGCGAAAAGACCTGGCTGAACGACAGCGGCGTCGTGCCGACGAACGGCGCGGCCATTACGGCAACCGCCGCAGCGGCCATCGTGCCAAGCACCAGTGGCCATCGGAGTCGCACCGGGTGTGTCACGCGAACGCTCCCGGCAGCAGTGGCGCAGCCTGTCGTTCGCTCAACCCATACACCTCGGCCACCGTTGCCGGCGTGAGCACGTCGGCCGGGGTGCCGATCGCGAACACGCGACCCTCGTTCATCAGAACGACTACCTGGCACACCGTCGCGGCAAACCGCAGGTCGTGCGTGCTCGTGATGATGGAGAGCGGCGCGTCCGACTCCCGCGCATCGTCGTGCAGCCTGGCGATGAGCGCGGCAATTTCAACCTGGTATCGGAGGTCGAGGGAAGCCGTCGGCTCGTCGAGCAGCAACAGGCGTCCGCCGCGGCTCTGTGCGGCCCCGCGTCTGTCCAGCTGAGCCAGCGCAGACGCGATAGCCACCCGTTGTTGTTCGCCGCCGCTCAGTGTGTTGAAGGGGCGGCACGACAACTCGGCGGTGCCTGTGGACGCGAGTGCATCATGTGCAGCCGCCAGATCGTCGGGTCCCTCGAGTTCAAAGGGGCCGAGATGTGGATACCGGCCCATCAGGGCGACGTCCTGCACCGTGTAGTCGAAGGCCAACTGCGTCTGCTGCGGGACGACCGCGATTCGTTGCGCCCGTGTGCGCTTATCGATGTCGGCCAGCCGCGTGCCGTCGAAAGAAATCGTCCCGCTGGCCGGTGTGAGCGCACCGGCCAGCAGGCGAATCAGCGTGGTCTTGCCGCACCCGTTCGGGCCGAGCAATCCGACCATGCCGCCCGTGGGCACGTCCAGCGACACGTCCCGAAGGACGCGCTGTGCGCCAAAGGCAAACGACAGGTCGGAGACACTCAGCATCTGGGTGTCAGAACTTCAATCGAAGACCGGCGTGTGCGGTCCGGCGCCACGCCGGATATCCGAGCGGCTCCATGTAGTCTTCGTCGGTCAGGTTCTCAATCCGACCAAACGCCGTGAGTTGACTCGTCAGCGTCACGGCCACCTGGGTGCGCCACAAGGTGTACCCGGGCGCGGCGCTGATTGGAGGCGTCAGCGACGAAAAGTCCGCGTCGTTGCGTCGGCCGGTCCACGCCGCTCCAAGGTCGAACGACACACGCCCTCGATCGACGAACAGCGTTGCCTGCCCGGAGTGGCGAGGACGACGGAGTGCCCACATGCCGGGGGCAAGCGCCTCGCTGAATTCAGATGCGCGGTCGATGATTTCGGAGTCCAGCACCGCGTGGCTGGCGATGACACGGACACCTGGCGTGAGGGCGAGTTCAACGCCCGCCTCGAGTCCACGCGCTCTGGTGAGGCCGACGTTGAAGTACTGCGAGTTGAACGTGGTGAAGTCGATGGTGCGCGTGGCGATCTGGTCGCGGAACTCATTGTCGAACGCCGTGAGATCGACCTTGACGCGATCGTTGAACAGGCGCTGCTCGACACCGGCGTCGATCGTGCGCGAGCGTTCGGGGTCAAGATCGGCATTGCCGAGATCGAACGGCGACAAGCTGAACGACTGTCGCAGCGTTGGCTCCTTGATCCCGGTTCCGGCGTTAACCTTCAGGCGTGTCGCACCCCAGCGGGCATCACCGGTCCGCACCAACAGGGAAGCGGAGATGCGCGGGGTGACGGAGCTGCCGAATGATGCGTTGTCTTCGAAACGCAAACCAGTCGTCACGGCCAGGCGGGCGCTCACGTGCTGATGCTGCAGCGACACCCCGACGTTGTTTCGCGACGGCGTCGTGCGGGCCGCGTTGAGGAAGTCGCGGAGATCGGCGCGTTCGCCGTCGAAGTCAGCTGCGACTGTCAAGATCTCTGCTCCCGCAAGAGCACCACCATGTGTCAGTCGGACGTCGGCCTGA
Organism: Acidimicrobiia bacterium; assembly: GCA_045862915.1. Taxonomy (GTDB): domain Bacteria; phylum Acidobacteriota; class Vicinamibacteria; order Vicinamibacterales; family SCN-69-37; genus SYFT01. Next base: position 36,286 of record BTVE01000031.1, on the reverse strand, counting down.
TACGAGGCGTGGTGCCGTCGGAACGTAGAGCCGGAGTCGAACGTGAAGTCCGAGAACTGGAATGGCGCCACCGCATCGCCGTAACGTGGTGTGTAGGGCGGATCCGCGATCAGGTTCGTGGAGCGCTGGCGCGAATAGGCCAGTGCGTACGTGAACCGCTGCGACACGCGCGCGAGTTGATGTTCAACCGAGACGCCGCCGATGCGATGCACCTGCGTGAACGATGCGTCCATGTCCGGTCGTCCGAATGCCGTTTGTCCCGGCGTCCCGGTCGTAGTCTCTTCGATTCGGCCCACGACGTTGACCCGCAGTGTGGCCGACAGTTGTCCACCCAACGTGAGTGACCCCGTGTTGAGCGTGGATGTGTTGTTCGGCGCACGGTTGTCCGTCTCCTGGCGTCCGCCGAATGCCGACCACGTCCAACGAGTGCTCCCTCCAGAAACGCGGCCGCCGGCGCCGCGTGTGCCGTACCCGCCGCCGGTGATTTCTGCCGCGCCTGACGGTCGGGCGCCAGGGCGACCCCGGTGCGAGACGAGTTGGAGCACGCCGGCGACGGCGTCCGAGCCGAAGACTGCGGATTGCGCGCCGCGTACCAGTTCCACGCGTTCCAGGTGTCCGGTGGAGAGTCCGCCGAAGTTGAAGGTGCCGCCGGGTTCGTTGAGTGGAATGCCGTCGAGCAGCACCTTCGTGTAGTTGTTCTCACCGCCCCGAACAAACAGTGACGAGATGGAGCCTCGGCCGCCGTTCTGAACCACCGTGACGCCAGGCGCCTGGCGGAGCAGATCGCCCACCAACACGTCACCTCGTCGCTCGATGGCAGCAGCGTCAAAGACGGTGACACTGGCGCCAACCTGACTCGTCGGCACCTCAGTACGCGTCGCGGTCACCACCACTGATTCACTGATCGGCGCGACGCCGAGCGTGAGCACCACTGGCGCGTTGCCGGTGGGGGATGTGCTCGCGGGAACGAAGCCCGTCAGGCGTGCCGACACTCGGCAGTTGGCACACGCGCCGTCAAACGCAAACTCGCCGCGTGCGTCGGCGATGCGCGTCTCGGTGTTGCCATCCGATGCGGTCATCGAGACGACAGCGCCGGTGAGTGGAGTGCCCGTACTGTCCACGACGCGTCCGCGCACGGGGGATTGTGCGAAGACCGGCAGGACAATGAAGGTCAGCAGGATTGAACAGAGGGAAAACGTGCGGGCGAACAGGCGTGAGGAAAACACGGGCTCCTTTCCCGGCGTGGAACGCGCCGGAGCGGGCCTGCAACATGCAGACACCAGCGAAAGGACGAGCCCGATGACCACGTATCTGACTCACGGGGGAGATTCCCCCGCTCACAGTGGCGTCACCGTGTGGGACTTGCACCCACTTCCGATGGCCGCCGGGCAGGCGTCGATTGTCAGTTAGGACTATACCACCCGTCTGGAACCGTGGAGCCTGCCGCGGGTGTGCCTTGCGCCACCACCGCTACCACAGGGAACGTACCGACCGGTACTCGCGAATACGGCTGTCTTTCGTCACAAGCACCGCATCGCGATCGCGAGCGGTGGCCACGATAATCTGATCCGCGGGGTCGCCGTGGAACGGCTGCGGCAGTCGGCAACTCTCAGTGAGAATCGGCCGGGTCAGTTCGGCCATCCGGAGGGCCGGCCTGTTCGTGGCCTGATCGAGCCAGGCGTCGACCGGCCTATCGAGGAGCAGTTGGCCCTTCTCGACCTTCTTTGCGACTTCCCACACCGACATCAGCGACAGCCAGAGCGCGTCCGCGGCCTGCGCCTTCTCGATGGCCCGCAGTGCCGGCCGCGACAATCGCCGATCCTCTGTGACCCACCAGACCCAGGCGTGGGTATCAAGCAGGGTCGGTTGCATCCCACGTCTCTCCCGTGCCGAACGGATCGCCGATCTCCCTCAGCACGCTGCCGGCGAGACTACGCACCGCCTCTGGTGCGCACGGCACGAGCCTGGCCACCGGTCGGCCGCGCTTGGTGATGACCACCGCCGTCCGGGTGCGGGCTACTTCGTCCAGCGTCTTCAGGCACACGTCCTTGAACTTGCCGGCTGCCATTGTCTTCATCCAGGCAATATAGCCATGGCCATATGGCTATGTCAATTTGACATTAATCACACTTTGTGAGTAATGTGCAGCCATCCATGCGCAGCAGCACCCTCAAGGTCCTTCGAGACCCCGCCGACTTCCTGCCTCTGAAGGATCTGGCGTATCGCATCCTCATTGCGCTGTCTGACGGAGGCCGCCACGGCGGCGCGCTCGTGCAGGCGCTGGCCGAGGCCGATGGCGACACCGTGTTGCCGGGGCACCTGTATCGAACGCTCGATCGTCTGCTGGACGATGGATTGCTCGAGGAACGGGCCCGTCCAGACGACCACAGCGAACCGGCCGGCAAACGCGGCACGTCGCCCACACGCTTCTTTCATCTCACACCCCTCGGCTGCGACGTCGCGAGGGCCGAAACCGACCGCCTCGCACGACTGGTTGCGCGGTCGCGTCGCGGTCGTCTGTTGCGGAGCTGAAGATGCGAAGGCCCGCCACGTCTGCCTACCGAGCGCTCCTCGTCGCGTTCCCGCGCACCTTTCGGGTCGCTCACGGCGAGGCCATGACCGCCGAGTTTGCCCGGCAATACGACGCGCTGGCGGGGCGCCCGTTGAAGCGACTGCGGCTGTGGGGTCGAGCCGCCCTTGATGCAGTGCAGCATGGCGCTGGTGTGCGCCGCGATTCCGCGCGCCGCGGCAGGTCGTCCACGCATCTGTCCAGATTTGCTGGCGCGGGATCGTGGGGCATTGATCTGCGCGATGCCCTTCGTGGTCTTCGCCGCACGCCAGGCGTCACGTGTGCGGTCCTGGCCATCCTCGCGCTTGGTGTGGCTGCCAACAGCGTGATGGTCGGCACGATTGATCAGCTGCTGCTGCGTGCGCCGGCCGGCATCGGTGAGGCCGATTCGATCCGCCGCGTGTACTTCGGCAACGAAAAACCGTCTCCGAACTCCGTTCGCGGCGCAACTGTCACGAGCTACCCGTACGCCGACGCCATCCGCTCGCAGGTACCCGCGTTTGAACGTGCGACGGTCACCCACCGCGTAACCACCACTCTCGGCGCAGGCGCGGGCGCACGGTCGGTCGCGATCGACCTGGTGGAGGCCGCGTATTTCCCGCTGCTTCACTTGCAACCTTCGCTCGGGCGCTTCTTCAGCGAGGAGGAATCGACGGTGGCAGGTGCGGCGCCGGTGGTTGTCGTCTCCGACCGCCTCTGGCGCGGCTATCTCGGAGGCGACCCTTCCGTGATCGGTCGAGCGCTCAGTGTCGAAGGAATGACCCTGACCGTTGTTGGCGTGGGACCACGCGGATTTGTCGGTCTTGAAGATGAAGCGGCCGACTTGTGGACTCCGCTGCCAACACTGGCTCCCACCCTGATTGGTTCGCGTTGGGCCACCTCTCCCGGCCGTTGGGCCTACGGCATCGTCGCGGCGCTCAGGCCGGGTACCGCGGACACGGTCGCTGATACCCAGGCCACGAGCGTCGTTCGACAGGTGAGCGCGGGTCTGGACATGCCGGGGGGCGACGACGCGACTGCGTTCATGGCTCCGCTGACGCGACTGGCGTCACCAAATGGCATTCTTCCGCAAGGGCAGGTCAGCCTGTGGCTGCTTGGCGTCTCGGCCATCGTCCTGCTCGTGTCAGTCGCGAATGTCGCCGGTCTGCTCTTGACTCGCGCGGTGTCGCGCCGTCGGGAGACTGCGGTGCGCCTGGCGCTCGGTGTCTCGCGCGGCCGATTGGTCCGGCAGTTCCTGACCGAGTCAACGATTCTCGCTGGAGGAGCTGTCGTCCTGGCGTTGGGCATCACTGCCGCCGCCGGCCAGCTCGTCCAGACCACCTTGCTCCCCGGCTTCGCCTGGCGTGAGACGGTCGTCGACGCGCAGGTGTTCACGTTGTCGATGGCGATCGGGCTGGTGATCGCGTTTGCGACGGCGTTACTGCCGGCACTGCAGGGCCTGTCAACCGAGCCCGTCGCCGCGTTGCGAGGTGGGACGCGCGGCGACACCGCCCGACCCGGCGTCGCCCGCACGGCGCTGCTCATGGTCCAGATCGCGTTGTGTACAGTGCTGCTTGTCGGTGCCGGCCTCTTCACACAGAGTCTGCGCGCCGCGCTGTCGAAGGACGTCGGTCTCGATTTCGATCGTCTCATCCAGGTGCGGCTGCCGCAACGCCCCGGTCACGCACTGGATGCGGTTGATGCGGCGCACGCCAGGGTCGTGGAGGCCTTGACGCGATTGCCCCAGGTGGAGGCCGTGGCCGTTCCACGCGGGTCGGCTCCGAAAAGTTCGAGCCGCGGTGTGTCAACTCGACCCGAAGGATGGGACCTGACGGCCCTCAACGGACGCGCGATGCCCGCGGTGTTTGGCGTCGATGAGCGCTACTTTTCGACACTTGGCATGCGAGTCGTAGCGGGACGTGGGTTCACCAGCGCCGATCTGCAAAGCGCCGCGCCCGTGCTGGTCGTCAACCGCGCGTTTGCCGATGACTTCTATCCAGGAGTCGACGCGCTCGGTCAATGTGTGCTGGTTGGCAGCAGTCGGCCGTGCGTGACGATCATCGGGCTTGTCGACAACTCGCTGATGTATCAACGGACCAGGGTGAACTCCCCTCAGGTGTTCCTGCCGGCATCACACCCGCAAGTCGCGGCCTATGCGCCCAGCGCGATCCTGGTGCGCACGTCTGTCCCGGCCACCGACGCCGTGCCGGCCATTCGAGCAACCGTTCAAGGGCTGACGCCCGACATGCCGTTTGTGCCGATCGATGCGCTGGCCGGGCTTACCGCATCCGAACTCCAGCCGTGGCGGTTGGGGATGACGATGTTCGTGCTGTTTGGTGGTGTGGCGTTCGTGATCGCGCTTGTCGGCGTGTATAGCGTCATGGCCCATGCGGTTGCGCAGCGCACCCACGAAATCGGGGTGCGCATGGCGCTCGGAGCCTCGCGGGCACACGTGATCTACAGGGTTGGCCGCTCCGCCGCAGCCATCATCGTTGCCGGCGTCGTGGCAGGCCTGCTGGTCTCGCTGGGCATCGCCCCACGGTTGACTGACCTGCTGTTCGAGACACCCGCCCGCGACCCGGTGGTGTACGGGGCCGCCGCACTCCTGCTGTGCCTGGCCGGGGCTTTTGCGGCTCTTGTGCCCGTCCGGCGGTCGGCCGTCGTCGATCCGATTGTTGCGCTGCGCTCGGAGTGATTTGCGGCGGCGAGCCGTACAATGCGCGCATGGATCAACGCAGCTTCGACCGGCTCCGCCTGCAACTGTCGGTGAACGCCAAGAACGGCGTGGACTTCATCACGTCGGCCACCATCGTGTGGCTCCTGGTCGCCTACGTCTGGACCCTGCCATACAGTGCTTATGACCGCAGCGTCCTCACGTTCATCGTTGGCAGCATCACCATCCCGCTGGCCTTTGCTTTGTCGAAGGTGTTCAAGACGAGCTGGAAGACCGCCGGCAATCCGCTGGAACCGCTGGGTCTCTGGCTGAACTTCGCGCAGCTGTTCTACTTTCCGTTCCTGGTATTTCTGTTGCTGACCGCACCGGACTATTTCGTGATGGGCTACGCCATCATTACCGGGGCGCACTTCTTTCCGTACGCGTGGTATTACAAGGCGCTCGCGTTTGGAGTGATGGCCGGCGTCATTTCGGTCGGCGCATTGCTGCTTGGTCTTATGCTGCCGGCCGAACAGATGTATGTTCTGCCCCTGGCGATGTCCGGAGCACTCGCGTTGCTGGCGGTGATGCTGATGGTCGCGTGGAAGGCCAACACTGCAGCGCTGGCGGCGGACAGGGCTTAGCCATCCGCGCGTCGCTCGGACGCGCATCGTTCACACACGCAGGCGACATCCCGGGCTGCGGGGGGAACCTTGTCCAGAACAGATTCGGGAATGCGCACGGCGTGACACCAGCACGAGCCAGCGCCACGCTCGGCGCCGCAACGGTTGTCCTCTCCGCAGATCGGACACCGCGTCGGATCAACGGGCGTGGTCGCGGCTGGGCGCGGCTCGGCCATCAGCTACATGTTGCGCCGGTACTGGCCGCCGACGTCGTACAGGGCGTGACTGATTTCGCCGAGTGAGGCGTTTTTGACCGCTTCCATCAGGCGCTCAAATGTATTGCGCCGCGCGCGGGCCGCCTCCTGCAAGGACCGCAGGCTCTCGGCACCGGCGTCGTCTGCATCACGGAAACCTTCGACGTTTGCAATCTGCTGACGCTTCTCGTCTTCCGTCGACCGGATCAGTTCAATCGTGGTGGCGGTCTCGCCCGCGTGTTCCTTGGGCAGGAACGAGTTGACGCCAATCAGCGGCAGGCTGCCGTCGTGTTTTTTCTGCTCGTAGTAGAGGCTTTCTTCCTGGATCTTGCCGCGCTGATACATCGTGTCCATCGCGCCAAGCACGCCGCCACGGTCGCTGATGGCCTCGAACTCCTTGTACACAGCCTCTTCAACGATGTCGGTCAGGCGATCGACGATGAAGCTGCCCTGCCAGGGGTTTTCACAGAAGTTGAGACCGAGTTCGCGGTTGATGATCAGCTGGATCGCGACGGCTCTGCGCACACTTTCCTCGGTGGGCGTCGTGATCGCTTCGTCGTAGGCGTTGGTGTGCAGGGAGTTGCAGTTGTCGAAGATCGCGTAGAGCGCCTGGAGCGTCGTGCGGATGTCGTTGAACTGGATCTCCTGCGCATGCAGTGATCGGCCGGACGTCTGGATGTGGTACTTCAGCATCTGGCTGCGTTCGCTTGCGCCATACCGCTCGCGCATGGCACGCGCCCAGATGCGTCGCGCCACGCGGCCAATGACGGTGTACTCCGGGTCCATGCCGTTGCTGAAGAAAAACGACAGGTTCGGCGCGAAGTCGTCCACCTTCATACCACGCGCCAGGTAGTACTCGACGATGGTGAAGCCGTTGGCGAGGGTGAACGCCAGCTGACTGATCGGGTTGGCGCCGGCTTCAGCGATGTGGTACCCGGAGATCGATACGGAGTAGAAGTTGCGAACGCCGTGATCGACGAAGAACTGCTGGATGTCGCCCATCATCCGCAGGGCAAACTCCGTGCTGAAGATGCAGGTGTTCTGCGCCTGATCTTCCTTGAGGATGTCGGCCTGCACCGTGCCGCGCACGACCTTGAGCGTATCCTCGCGAAGGCGAGCGTACGTCTCAGGATCGACGACCCGATCGCCGCTGATGCCCAGTAGCGCCAGTCCCAGCCCGTCGTTGCCGGCGGGGAGGTCGCCCTGGTACTGCGGACGTGGCCGCGTGCGGAAGTACTCGGCAATCGTCTCCTGAGCGTTGGCCCATCGGGCCGAATCGGCGCGGAGATATTTCTCGACCGCCTGATCGACGGCGGTGTTCATGAACATCGCCAGGATGATTGGCGCCGGACCGTTGATGGTCATTGACACCGACGTCGACGGCGCTGACAGGTCGAAGCCCGAGTACAACTTCTTCATGTCGTCGAGCGTGGCGATCGAGACGCCCGAGTTGCCGATCTTGCCGTAGATGTCCGGACGCAGGTGTGGGTCTTCGCCGTAGAGGGTGACCGAGTCGAAGGCCGTCGACAGGCGCGCGGCTTTCTGGCCCGCCGAGAGGTAGTGGAAGCGGCGGTTGGTGCGCTCCGGCGTGCCCTCGCCGGCAAACATGCGCGTGGGATCTTCTCCCGCGCGGCGATACGGGTACACACCGGCGGTGAACGGGTACGCGCCCGGCAGGTTCTCGCGCATCAGGAACCGCAGCTGGTCGGCCCAACTGGTCGTCTCCGGTGCGGCAATTTTGGGAATCTGCTGGTGTGACAGCGACTCGACGTAGTTGTCACCTTCCACCGCCTTGCCGCGCACCATGTACACGTAGCGCGGATCGGTGACGGCCTTGCGGCGCGCGGGCCAGCTCCGGAGCAGTTCGGTGGCTTCGGTGGAGAGACCCGCCAGCGCGTCGTGGTAGCGCTGCCGCAGTCGGACCAGCGCGGGGTCGTCGGCGCCGGCGAGATCGTCGGGCGAATATCTGTCGAGCGCCGCGGGGCGTTTGGGATCTTCGATGGCGCCCAGCGCGTCCCAGCAGGCCTGCGCGCGCCTGGCGGCGTCGGCTTGCGCGTCCACGTCGGTATTGATGCTGCGGCCTTGTTCGGCGATCTCGGCCAGATAGCGGTTGCGCTGCGCCGGAATCAGCACCGTAGCGCGTGGTTCTTTCTGCGACACGTCCACATCCGGCGTCCAGGCTTCCGCCGGCAGGTTGAGTTTCTCGCGCAGCAGACGGCACAGGTTCACGAACATCCAGGTGATGCCAGGGTCGTTGAACTGGCTGGCGATGGTGGGGTAGACCGGGATGTCCTCGTCCTTGAGTGAAAACGCGACACGGTTGCGCTTCCACTGCTTGCGCACGTCACGGAGCGCGTCTTCGGCACTCCGCTTGTCGTACTTGTTGAGCACGACCAGATCGGCGAAGTCGAGCATGTCGATTTTTTCCAACTGCGACGCTGCGCCGTATTCGCTGGTCATCACGTAGATCGGAAAATCCACGAGGTCGACAATCTCGGAGTCACTCTGGCCGATGCCTGCGGTCTCCACCAGCACAAGGTCAAAGCCCACGGCGGAGAGGAAGGCGATCGAGTCCTTCAGCACCGCATTGGTCGCCAGGTTCTGGCGGCGGGTGGCCATGGACCGCATGAAGACACGCGGCGACCGCAGCGAGTTCATACGAATGCGATCGCCCAGCAGTGCGCCACCCGAACGGCGACGAGTGGGATCCACCGCGACGACCGCGATGCGAAGTTCCGGGAACGCCTGCAGGAACCGCAGCAGGAGTTCGTCGACCACGCTCGACTTGCCCGAACCACCGGTGCCGGTCAGGCCAATCGACACCGCGCGCCGGCCGGACGACTGCCACTGATGGCGGAGGTCGCCCAGTTCGCTTTCGCTGAATCGGCCCTGCTCGAGAAGCGACAGCACCCGCCCAAGCGAAATCTCCTGGTCAAGTGATGCGGCGTCCAGGACAGCTTGCGGAGCGTCCGTTGCGCGGGCGTCTGCGGCGGCCCTCGCGCGGGTGACCACGTCCTCGATCATGGCCACCAGACCGAGGCGCATGCCGTCGTTGGGATGGTAGATGCGCTCGACGCCGTACGCCTGCAGTTCTGCAATCTCTTCGGGAGTGATCGTGCCGCCGCCGCCGCCAAACACTCGCACATGGCCGGCGCCGCGCTCCCGCAGCATGTCGATCATGTACTTGAAATATTCGAGATGGCCGCCCTGGTAGGACGACAACGCCACGGCATCGGCGTCTTCGTGCAGCGCTGCCCGGACAACCTCTTCGACCGATCGGTTATGACCGAGGTGAATGACCTCCGCGCCCTGCGCCTGAATCATCCGGCGCATCACGTTGATGGCGGCATCGTGGCCGTCAAACAGGCTGGCTGCGGTAACAAATCTGAGCGGACGGCCCTGCATGAGACCTAAATTCTACCGCTGACGTAGGCCTCCAGCATCCGGCGCGCCGCCAGCGTGGGCGTGGTGCGGCCGGCCCGCACGTCCGCTTCAAGCTCCGCGCGAATGCGCTGCACCTCGGGCGAGTCGTGGAGTGCACTGAGTAGCGCCGACTCCGCCGTGGTCCAGAGCCACTCCACGTTCTGACGCGCACGACGCTCGGCCAGGGCGCCTCCCTGAGCGGCGGCCGCCAGCAACGGTGAGATGCGGTTCCAGATGGCGTCGAGGCCTTCCCCGGTCAGGCCGCTGCAGCGGACGACCCGAGGCGCGTCGCCGGCGTCGGCCCCTCGCAATATCCGCATCGCGTGACCGAAGTCTGCCATCGCGCGATTCACGACCGCCGGCGACTCGACATCACACTTGTTGACGGCTACCAGATCGGCCAGCTCGAGGATGCCGCGTTTGATGCCCTGCAGTTCGTCCCCGCCAGACGCGAGCAGCAGCACCAGGAAGAAGTCCACCATGCGCGACACGGTGGCCTCCGACTGGCCGACACCAACAGTCTCGATGATGACGACATCAAAACCGGCCGCTTCACAGAGCAACATTGCTTCGCGGGTGCGACGGGCGACGCCGCCAAGTGTGCCGGCTGTCGGCGAGGGCCGGATGAACGCGCGCACATCCTGCGACAGGTAGGTCATGCGCGTCTTGTCGCCAAGCACACTTCCGCCGGTGCGCGGACTCGTCGGGTCGACCGCAAGCACGGCAACGCGGTGGCCCTTGTCCAGCACCATCCGGCCAAACGTCTCGATGAACGTACTTTTGCCTGCGCCCGGGACGCCGGAGATACCAATTCGCACCGAGTGACCGGTGCGCGGCAGGAGCGCCAGCAGCACCTGCTGGGCGATCGCCTCATGTTCCGGGTTGGTGCTTTCGATGAGCGTGATGGCGCGAGCGAGCATCGCCCGGTCGCCACCCGACACGCCGTCCACGTACGTCTCGACGGGCAGGACGACCTGACGCCGCGCGACGGGGGGAATGTCGGTCACGCGCGACCGGCTTCCAGCCGCTCGATCAACTGAAGCGCCGCATCGGCTATCACCGTGCCCGGACCAAAGATGGCCGTGGCGCCGGCGGCGTACAACGCGTCGTAGTCCTGCGGCGGCACCACGCCGCCAACCACGATGAGGATGTCGTCGCGATGGGCATCGACCAGCGCCTGCTTGAGCGCGGGCACGAGCGTGAGGTGTCCCGCAGCCAGCGAGCTGATCCCCACCACGTGCACGTCGTTCTCCACCGCCTGGCGCGCCGTTTCTTCGGGTGTCTGGAAGAGCGGACCGATGTCCACGTCAAAGCCCAGGTCGGCAAAGGCAGACGCAATGACCTTTTGTCCGCGATCGTGGCCGTCCTGCCCCATCTTCGCCACGAGCACCCGCGGCCGCCGGCCCTCGCGCGCGGCGAAGGCCTGCACCCGTTCCATCACGCGCTCAAATGCCGCCATCTGTCCTCGCGCCTCCGCTCGATACACGCCAGACACGCTGCGAATGACCGCCTGGTGCCGGCCCCACACACGCTCGAGCGCGTCGGACATTTCACCCACCGTCGCCCGGGCGCGTGCCGCCTGGATCGCTGCGTCGAGCAGGTTCCCTTCCGTCGACCCGGCGGTGTTCGTCAGCGCATCGAGCGCCTGTTGCACACGGCCTTCGTCGCGGGTGGCCCGCAACGTCTGCAGGCGGGCAATCTGCGCGGCGCGCACGGCCGAATTGTCCACCTTGAGCACGTCAATCGGTGTCTCATCCTGCACCAGGTACTTGTTGACGCCGACAATCGTCTGCCGACCGCTGTCGATGCGCGCCTGCACCCTGGCCGCCGCCTCTTCAATCCGCAGCTTCGGCAACCCGCTTTCGATCGCCTTGGCCATGCCGCCGAGCGACTCGACCTCCTCGATGTGGGCCCAGGCCCGCTGCGCCAGATCCGCCGTCAGGCGCTCGACGAAGTAGCTGCCACCCCAGGGATCCACCACCTGCGTCGTGCCCGACTCCAGTTGCAGGTACAGCTGCGTGTTTCTCGCAATACGCGCAGAGAAGTCGGTGGGCAACGCCAGGGCCTCGTCCAGCGAGTTGGTGTGCAGCGACTGCGTGTGTCCCTGCGTCGCCGCCATGGCCTCGAGGCACGTGCGCCCGACGTTGTTGAATACGTCCTGTGCCGTCAGGCTCCAGCCCGACGTCTGGCAATGTGTGCGCAGCGACAACGATCGCGAATCCGTCGGGTTGAATTGCCGGACGATGTGCGCCCAGAGGAGGCGGGCCGCCCGCAACTTTGCGATTTCCATGAAGTAGTGCATCCCCGTCGCAAAGAAAAACGACAGGCGGGGCGCGAAGTCATCAATACGCAGCCCGGCGGCGAGACCGGTCCGGATGTATTCAAGGCCGTCGGCCAGCGTGTATCCCAGTTCGATGTCGGCTGGGGCTCCCGCCTCCTGCATGTGATAGCCGGAGATCGAGATCGAGTTGAAGCGCGGCATGTGCGCCGCCGTGAACGCAAAGATGTCCGAGATGATCCGCATCGACGCCGCAGGCGGGTAGATGTAGGTGTTGCGGACCATGAACTCCTTGAGGATGTCGTTCTGGATCGTGCCGCTCAGCTGTTCGGGCGCCACGCCCTGTTCTTCAGCAGCCACGATGTAGAGCGCGAGAATCGGCAGCACCGCGCCGTTCATCGTCATCGACACACTCATCGTGTCGAGCGGGATGCCGTCGAACAGGATCTTCATGTCGAGGATCGAGTCGATGGCCACACCGGCCATGCCGACATCGCCGGCCACTCGCGGGTGGTCGGAGTCGTAGCCGCGATGTGTCGCCAGGTCGAACGCGATGGACAGGCCCTTTTGCCCGGCCGCCAGGTTGCGACGATAGAAGGCATTGCTCGCTTCGGCTGTCGAGAATCCGGCGTACTGGCGCACCGTCCACGGCTGCAGCGCGTACATCGTTGGATACGGACCACGCACGAACGGCACGGCGCCGGGCAGCGAGTCGATGAAGGGCAGTCCACGCGTATCGTCGGCGGTGTACACCGACTTCAACGTGATCCCTTCCATCGTCGGATCAGACGTGGATGGCGCGGGGACCGACGACGTGGGCGTGGCTGCGCGACGCCACTGCACCTTCGAAAAATCAGGCACGCCCACCGGACACCTCCCCGGTTTCGACGTCGTCATCCAGATATGGCAAGCCGTCGGGCGTCGGCGCGGCGGCAGCGGCGTCTGCAGGTGGATACACGCTGACACCAAGAATCGGATCCTGCTTCGAGCGAATACGTTCGGAGCGCTTTACGCGGCTGGTTTTAATGGCGGACGCCAGCGTGCCCGAAGACACAATGGCCGGAAAACCTCCGGCCTGTTCCCACTCTGTGAACAGCTGCCATGCGGCTTCCGCCGTGTCTTCTGTGCGGCGCTCGATGTAGAAGGCACCCGCGCCTGCGTCAGCGATGGCAGCGACGTCGCTTTCTTCGGCGAGCAGGCTGTGGATGTTTCGCGCCAAACGCCGGCCCAGCGCCGAGCCACCGGCCACGCGCTGATCAAACGGCGCGATGGCAAGTGCGTCCGCGCCGCCAAGTGCCGCGGCGGTCGCCTGTGCCGTCGTGCGCAACAGGTTCGTGTGCACATCCTGTCGGGCGAGTGTCTCCGTCGCCGTCCAGGCCGTGATGAGCGCGTGCTCGTGCGCAGCCCCGATGCCGGCCGTGTCGAGCACCAGTTGCAGGCACAATCGGAACGCGCGAAGCTTGGCAATTTCACCGAAGAAGTCCGACCCGATGCCGACGTGGAATTCACACGCGCGCACAGCGGCGGCCGGATCGAGTCCTCGAGCATCAAATGCTCTCAGCACCGCGGCAAACAGGCACAGGGCGGTCGCGAGTTCCTGCACGCCGTGTGCGCCCTGCGCGCGCAGCGCAACGGTGCTGATGCCAAGCGGTCGTGCGTCAGCCGTGTGCAGCGACCCACCCGATGCTCGGATGACATCGTCATTGACCGGACCCGACAGCGGGTCGAGCCACGATGCGTCGTCGTGATCGGCACCTGCCAGCGTCAACACATCAACTTGTGTGGCCAGGCCGTGGCCCGCTTCGCCCCGCACCGCAGCACAGAGTTCAAACAGCCGGTTCGCACGCGCAACATCTGTCGCTGCGGTGATCGTGACCGGCGCCAGCGACCACACGATGCCGTTGGTCAGGCGGGAGAGGTCGTCGATCGTGGTGATGGGAATTGCGCCAGGGCCAGCCGGAAAAATGACACGTTCGATCCCGCCGTTCAAATCGTCGAGGGCCTGCGCGTTCGCGTCAGAAAGACCCGGACCCGAGATCTGGCTCACCCGGGTCCAGCCTGTGTGCTGCCTCAAAGGATCCGGTGTCGCGAAGGGCAGGTCCTCACGCGTGTAGAGCGGCTGCAGGCGGAGGCCCTCCGGCGTGGTGCGGACCAGAACCTCGTCGTATGAGCGGCCCTTCAGGGCCGCATCGACGCTCTTGCGCCAGCGTGAGCGGTCAGGCGTCGGGAACGCGTCCAGGGCGCGCAACAGGTCGGACATGCGTTCAGTATCGTGTCACGAATCCTGTCACCGGCCCTCTGCCGGGTCGTAGTTCAAGTTCGGTGCGAGCCAGCGCTCGACCTCGGTCACCGGCATGCCCTTGCGCTGCGCGTAGTCCTCGATCTGATCGCGGTCGATCTTGCCGAGCGTGAAGTACCGCGATTCCGGATGCGCAAAATAGAGCCCGCTGACGCTGGACCCTGGCCACATCGCAAACGACTCGGTCAGGGAAATCCCGGCGGACGACTCGACGTCGAGCAACTGCCAGAGCGTGCCCTTTTCGGTGTGGTCAGGACACGCGGGGTAGCCGGCGGCGGGACGAATGCCGCGGTACTTCTCCTGGATCAATTCCTCGGGGCCGAGATGTTCATCGCGGCCATAGCCCCATTCGCGGCGTGCGCGCGCATGCAGGTATTCCGCGAACGCCTCTGCCAGCCGATCGGCGATCGCCTCGGCCATGATCGCGTTGTAGTCGTCGTGTTGTGCGCGGAACCGGTCCGCCAGTTCACGGAGTCCGAGCCCGGCCGTCACCGCAAACGCGCCGATGTGGTCGGGAAATCCCGCTTCTTTTGGCGCCACGAAGTCGGACAGCGACCGGCAGGGATGATCCTGGCCACGGTCGAGTTGCTGCCGCAGGAATCTGAATCGCGTGAGCACCTGCGAACGCGACTCGTCGGTGTACAGCTCCACGTCGTCACCCACGGCGGCAGCGGGGAAGAAGCCGTACACGCCACGCGCCTTCAGCGAGCGGTCGGTGATGATGCGGTCCAGGAGTGTGTTTGCCTCGGCGAACAGCTGGCGCGCCTGCGCTCCGTACTTCTCATCGTCAAGGATGCGGGGGTAGACACCCTTCAGCTCCCACGTGTGGAAGAACGGCGTCCAGTCGATGTACTGGCGAAGTGTGTCCAGCGGGACATCGTCCAGTACACGAACGCCCGTGAACTCCGGCTGCGGCACGTCCGCAGCGTTCCACTCCACCGGCGTGCGCCTTGTGCGGGCGGTCTCGATGTCGACAAGAGGCTGCCGGGTGCCGGCGTGATTGCGGCGGATGGTGTCGTAGTCCGCCTTGTGCTGCGCAACAAAGGCGTCCTTGCCGTCCTGGCTGAGCAGGCTCGTCGTGACCGGCACCGCGCGGCTGGCGTCCAGCACGTGGACCACCGGCTCCTTGTAGTGCGGAGCAATTTTGATCGCGGTGTGGGCACGGCTTGTCGTGGCGCCCCCGATCAGCAGCGGGAGCGTAAAGCCCTGCCGCTCCATCTCGCGGGCCACGTGGACCATCTCGTCCAGCGACGGCGTGATGAGGCCGCTGAGCCCGATGATGTCGGCGTTCTCCGCTTTGGCCCGTTCGAGGATCTTCTCGCACGCCACCATGACGCCCATGTCGATGACCTCGTAGTTGTTGCACGCGAGCACGACACCAACGATGTTCTTGCCGATGTCGTGGACATCACCCTTGACGGTGGCGAGCACGATCTTGCCCTGCGTCTTGACCACCTGCCCTGCGGCTGCCAGCTCTGCCTTTTCCGCCTCCATGAACGGCATCAGGTAGGCGACGGCTTTTTTCATCACGCGGGCGGACTTGACGACCTGCGGCAGGAACATCTTGCCCGCGCCGAACAGGTCGCCCACAACACCCATGCCGTCCATCAGCGGGCCTTCGATCACCGCAAGTGGACGGCCGAGCTTCGCGCGCGCTTCTTCGGTGTCCTGGTCGATGTAGGTATCGATACCTTTGACCAGCGCGTGTGACAGCCGCTCCTCAACCGTCCCGAGCCGCCACTGTTCGGTCTTCTTCTCATCAGCCGAGCCACCCGTGCCCGCGGCCTTGAGCGCTTCACCGAATTCGACGAGACGTTCGGTGGCATCCGGCCGCCGATTGAGCAGGACGTCCTCGACCAGCACCTTCAGTTCAGGCTCGATCTCTTCGTAGACCTCGAGCATGCCGGCATTCACGATGCCCATGTCCAGCCCCGCCGCAATCGCGTGATACAGGAAGGCCGAGTGCATCGCTTCGCGCACCACGTTGTTGCCGCGGAAGCTGAACGAGATGTTCGACACGCCGCCGCTCACCTTCGCGTGCGGCAGGTTCGCCTTGATCCACCGCGTGGCTTCGATGAAATCGACGGCGTAGTTGTTGTGTTCCTCCATGCCCGTGGCGACGGTCAGGATATTCGGGTCGAAGATCACGTCTTCGGGCGGGAAGCCGATGTCGTCAACCAGGATGCGGTACGCACGTTCGCAGATGCGGATCTTGTCCTCGTACGTCGCTGCCTGCCCCTGTTCATCAAAGGCCATGACAACAACGGCTGCGCCGTACATGTGGATGAAGCGGGCGCGTTCACGGAAGACGTCTTCGCCTTCCTTGAGCGAAATCGAATTCACGATGCCCTTGCCCTGAAGACACTTCAGGCCCGCCTCGATGACTTCCCACTTGGAGGAGTCGATCATGAACGGCACTTTGGCCACGTCCGGCTCGCTGGCCAGCAGATGCAGGAAGCGGGACATCGCGGCGACACCGTCGATCATCCCTTCGTCCATGCAGATGTCGATGACGTTGGCGCCGTTTTCGACCTGCTGCAGCGCCACCGTCACGGCCTCGTCAAACTTGCCGTCCTTGATGAGTTTCGCGAACTTCGGTGAACCGGCCACGTTCGTGCGTTCGCCGATCATCATGAACACGCCCGGCTGCTGGGTGAACGGCTGCGACCCGGACAGCCGGAGCGGGCGGGGTACCGTCACCGTCCGCCGCCGCACGTCGTGACCCACGATCGGGCGAGTCGGGATGGCACGTCCGTGTTCGTGATCCAGCGCCTGCGCGATCGCCGCGATGTGGGCGGGCGTGTTGCCGCAGCAGCCACCCGCAATGTTCACGAGCCCGTCCTTCGCGAAGTGCGCCAGGTGACGGGCCATGTCGGCCGGCTCGAGATCAAACCCCGTCGGGGAGAGCGGGTTCGGCAGGCCGGCGTTCGGATAACAGGAGATCGCCGCCGATGACGCCGTCGAGAGTTGCTGGAGGAACGGGTACATCAGGTCGGGGCCGAGTGAACAGTTGAGGCCGACCGACAGCGGGTTCACGTGTGAGACCGCGTTCCAGAACGCCTCGACCGTCTGCGCCGAGATCATCGTCTCGCCGCCACGTCCGACAGCCGCCGAGATCATGATCGGCAGGGACACCGCGTCCTTCGCGAAGACCTCCTGAATCGCCACCAACGCCGCCTTTGCGTTGAGCGAGTCAAAGATGGTCTCGACGAGCAGCAGGTCGGAGCCACCCGCGATCAACGCGCGCACCTGTTCGGCGTACGCCGTCTTGACCTGGTCAAACGTCACGACCCGGAAGCCGGGATCGTCCGCGTCGGGTGAATTGGACAGCGAGACCGTCAGCGGTCCGATGGCGCCGGCGACAAAACGGCGGCGGCCCGTGGCGTCGGCCACGCGATCGGCCCATTCGCGACACTGGCGGGCCGACTGCTCGTTGATCTCCCAGGCCAGCCGCTGCAGGAACGGGTCTTCGATGATCCGCTGGTAGAACGCAGGGTCCTTGCGACCGCCGTGTTCACGCGGGTCATCAACGAAGAACTCACTCTGGCTGATGGTCGTGGCGCCGAAGGTGTTGGTTTCGATGATGTCTGCGCCGGCCTCCAGAAAGCGCCGGTGAATGTCGCAGATCATCGCGGGCTGGGTGAGCGAGAAGATGTCGCCGTTGTTGAGCAGGTCCTTTGGCGCATCGCGGAAACGGTCGCCGCGGATGTCCGCCTCGGTCATGCCGTACGTGCGGATGGTCGTACCCATCGCGCCATCGATGATGGCGATGCGGCGGGTCAGGACCTCTTCAAGCGGGTGTGGTGTCGTCATCGGTGTGCGTGAACCCTTCGGTGTGTCGCCGGCGCGCTGCCGGTCGCTTTGCGTCCCACCGCAATCACCACGGCGAACGGATCTTTGGTCTTGCTGGCGCCCAGCATCGTGCGCACGTCCACAAGCCCGCAGGCGGTCAACAACTGCTGCAACTGGGCTTCGCTGAATCCCAGCGCCTGTTCGCCAAGCTGCTCGCGAACCCAGGCCTCGTCGTGTTCCCGAAGTTCGAGGATCAGCACTCGCCCGCCGGGGGCGATGATGCGCGCAGCCTCGGCGACGGCTGCCGCCGGATCGGGCGCATGCCGCAGCGCCTGTGACAGCAGCGCGACGTCCACGCTGTCATCGGGCAGTGGCACCTTGTCCAGGCTGCCGCGCTTCCATGTGATGTTGCGGGCCTTCCGGCGTTTCGCCAGGGCACGGGCACTGGCCAGCATCTCGGGTGATCGGTCGATCCCGATGACTTCCGACGCCCAGCGCGATGTTTCAACCGCCAGGTAGCCGTCGCCGCACCCCAGGTCCGCCACACGAAGCGGCGGCAGCAGCAGCCCCAGCGCCCGCGACCACGCCGCCCAGCTACGCCCGGGCACAAACTGCCTGGGATCCCCATCCCCACGATGGCCGGCGAAGTTCTCCTTGCGCAGACGCAGAATCTCCTGCAGCCGCGCATCGTCAGCCCTCACCGACGGATCGTCGGCCGCATGTGCAAACTGCTCGGCCAGCGCATCGCCCAGCGGCCCGGCTCCTGCGCGAAACGGAGCGGCCAGGGCGTGATAGGTGAACAGCCCGGCCTTTTGTTCTTCTACGACGCCGGCGTCCTTCAGCAGCTTCAGGTGCCGTGAAACTCCGGACTGCGCAAGTCCGAGCACCGAGGTCAGCTCCGTCACATTGAGCCGCTCGAGGCTGAGCACCCGCAGGAGCCGAAGCCGGGCTTCATCACCGAGCAGCCGGTAATAGCTGGACGCCTCTTTCACATCTGTAAATCTACCAATAGTGATGCGAGTGTGGCAACCCGATTGTCTGCGCTTCTGCCGACATGTCACAATGGGCGTCTTGGACACGGTTCGTCGGTACTCGCTAGCAACCCGTCGTGAACATCCCGTGGCGCCGGACGTCGCCGTGACCGGCACGTACCAGGTCAGAGTCGAGCAACTGCCGTTCGTCTCGAAGGCCCGCCTCGAACTTCGCGACATCACCGAAGACGTCATGGCCCGCGTGAAGGCCATGGGCATTCGGGAAGGACTGATGCACCTGCAATCGCTGCACACGACCTGCGCGGTCATCGTCAACGAGAGCCAGGACGCCTTGTCGGCCGACATCCTGCAGTACCTCGAGTCGGCGGTGGATGCCGGCACGTCGTGGCGGCATGACAATCCGGAGCTGTCGGAATGTGACCGGCAGAATACCGATTCCCACCTGCGCGCGCTGCTGCTGTCGCCGGCGTTGCCGTTGCAGGTGAGCGGAGGGGAACTGGTGCTTGGACAGTGGCAGCGGATCCTGGTCGTGGAACTCGACGGCGCCCGGGCGCGGACGCTCCGCCTGCAGGTGATGGGAGTCGCCTGATTCCATGCGCGACCGGCTCACACACCTCGGCCTCACCGACATCGCGGACCGTCTCGACGCCGGCGAACGCCTCGGGATGGAAGACGGGGTGCGCCTGTTTGCCTGTCCCGACCTGCACGCCCTGGGATGGCTGGCCAATCGTGAGCGCGAGAAGCGCCATGGGGGCCACACCTTCTACAACTACAACCTGCGGCTGGAAGCCACGAACGTCTGTGTCGCGACCTGTCTGTTCTGCTCGTTCTCCCGCCTCAAGCCGGGTGACGCGCAGGCGTACACGCTGACGCTCGAGCAGGTCTTTGACAAACTGCGCCAGCGCGCGCACCAGCCGCTGACCGAAGTGCACGTCGTGAATGGCCTGCACCCGGATCTGCCGTTCGAGTACTACATCGATCTGCTCAAGGGGCTGAAGGCGATCCGCCCCGGCATCCATCTCAAGTGCTTCACGGCCGTCGAGATTGCGTTTTTCTCGGACATCTACGGGATGACCGACGAAGACGTGTTGCGGCAGCTGATGGCGGCAGGGCTGGATTCATTGCCCGGCGGCGGCGCCGAAATTTTTGCCGATCGCGCGCGCAAGAAGATCTCTCCGGACAAGGCCGACGCTGCGCGGTACCTGTCGATTCATCGAATCGCGCATCGCCTGGGCATGCGTTCCAACGTGACGATGCTCTACGGCCACATCGAAACGATGGAAGAGCGGGTGGATCACATGCTGCGCGCCCGCGCGCTGCAGGACGACACCGGCGGGTTCCAGGCGTTCATCCCGCTCGCGTTCCACCCGGACAACAACCAGATGCGCAAGTTGCCGGCGCCGTCGGCCTCCGACACGTTGCGTGTGCATGCGGTGGCGCGGCTGATGCTCGACAACATCCCGCACATCAAGGCCTTCTGGATTGCCACAGGCGTGGACGTGGCGCAGATGTCACTCTGGTACGGTGTGGACGACCTCGACGGCACCGTCCAGGAGGAGAAGATCTACCACATGGCCGGTGCGCGCACACCCGAGATCCTGACGACTGCGCGCATCCGTCAGTTGATCCGGAATGCCGGACGCCTGCCCGTTGAACGCGACACGTTGTACAACGTTGTCACACCCCCGGACGCCGCGTGATCTGAACGACGATCCATGCACGTTGAATTCCTCACGGCTTACGAAAAGACGCAGCTCGGTACACGTCAGGCGTTACCCGACGCCTATCTCGGTCTGTCTGACGAGGTCATGGCCGAGCGCATCGCCGCCGCCCGCGCCACGCTGGGCGAGCGGCTCGTCATTCTCGGGCACCACTACCAGCGCGACGAAGTGATCCGGTTTGCCGACGTCACGGGTGACTCGCTGAAACTGGCGCGCGCATCCGCGCAATCATCGGCCGAGTTCGTCGTGTTCTGCGGCGTCCACTTCATGGCCGAAAGTGCGGACGTGCTCGGCCCGCCGTCGCAGCAGGTCATCCTGCCGGACCTGGCCGCGGGTTGTTCGATGGCCGACATGGCGGCGATCGACCAGCTCGAAGTCTGCTGGGAGGAACTGCGCACACTCGGCGCCGGCACGGTGATTCCCATCACCTACATCAACTCTGCTGCAGCCATCAAAGGCTTCTGCGGTGAACACCACGGCAACGTGTGCACGTCGGGCAATGCGGCGCAGGTGATGGCGTGGGCCTGGGACCAGGCGGATCGCATCCTGATGCTGCCCGACCAGCACCTGGGTCGCAACACGGCGTGGGCCATGGGTGTCCCGCTTGAAGAAATGGTCGTGTGGGATCCCGATCAGCCGTACGGCGGTGTCAGCCGTGAAGACATCGCGCGCGCCCGCATCATTCTGTGGAAGGGCCACTGCTCCGTTCACACGCGGTTTACACCCGCGCAGATTGCCCAGTTCAGATCGGAGCACCCGACAGGCCGAGTGATCGTGCATCCGGAATGTACGTTCGAGACCATGCGCGCGGCGGATCTGGTCGGTTCGACCGAGTTCATCATCAAGAGCATCGAGGCAAGTCCGGCCGGCTCGGTCTGGGCGATTGGCACGGAAGTGCATCTGGTCCATCGCCTTGCCCATCGTTTCGCCGGCACGCACACCATCGTCACGCTCGACTCGCTGGGCTGTCTGTGCTCGACGATGTTCCGCGTCTCGCCGAATCATCTGCTCTGGGTGCTCGAGAGCCTTGTACAGGGCAACGTCCCCAACCGCATCGTTGTGCCGGAGCCCACGAAGACGTGGGCGCGCGTCGCGCTTGATAGAATGTTGACTACTGTCTGACAGACGAACATCACAAGGAGTTATCGACATGGCACATGAACTGCCCGCGCTTCCGTACGCCCCCGACGCTCTCGAACCGCATATCGATGCGCAGACGATGCAGATCCATCATGGAAAGCATCACGCCGCGTACGTGAACAACCTGAACGCGGCGCTCGAGAAGTTTCCTGAACTGCAGGGCAAAAGCGCCGAGGATCTGATCAAGGACCTGTCGGCTGTGCCTGAGACGATTCGCACCGCCGTACGCAACAACGGCGGCGGTCACGTCAATCACACGATGTTCTGGCAGATCATGGGCCCCGGCGGCGGTGGCACGCCCACCGGCAAGGTCGCCGAGGCGATCAACTCCGCCTTCGGCAGCTTCGACACCTTCAAGGACCAGATGAACAAGGGCGGCGCCGGACGTTTCGGCAGCGGCTGGGTGTGGCTGGTGGACAACGGCGGGACGCTCGCGGTCGAGAGCACGGCCAACCAGGACAGCCCGTTGATGGAAGGCAAGCGTCCGATTTTCGGCATCGACGTGTGGGAACACGCCTACTACCTGAAGTACCAGAACCGCCGGCCCGACTATCTGTCGGCCTGGTGGAACGTCATCAACTGGAACGAAGTCGCCAAGCGCCTCGGTTAGTCGTACATCGTGACTTCCATCACCGTTCCCGCTTCGACGATGGTTTCGTCGGCGGGGACGGTGACGTATCCGTCTGCATGGGCCATCGACGTGATGTCGCCCGAGGCCTTGAACGCGGGCGCCACCTGCCCGCCTTCCACACGCACCTGATAAAACTGCACGCGGCCTGGCGGTGACGTGATGCGCCGCGCCAGCGGCAGCGCCACGCGCCGCGGCTGCCATGCCGGGAGCCCGGCCATCCGCCGCAGCAGCGGCACCAGGAAGATGTAGGCGTTGGACAGGCACGACGCCGGATACCCCGAGAGTCCCAGCCATAACGCCTGATACAGGCGTCCGAACACCGTCGGCTTGCCGGGTTTGATCGCCACGCCGTGGAAGATCACCTCGCCGTGTTGTCGAAGCGCGTCGATGATCAGATCGTGTTCGCCGACTGAACTGCCGCCCGACGACACGATCAGGTCGCAGTCGCGCGCGAGTGCCAGCGACGTATTGAGCGCGGCGAGCGAATCACCCGTCGTTGGCACCACGACGGGAGTGCCGCCATGGCGACGGACCAGTGCCTCGAGTGTGTAGCGGTTGACGTTGTACACCTGGCCGGCGGTCAGGGGAACGCCCGGGCTGACGACTTCATCGCCGGTGCACATGATCGCGACACGTGGCTGCTGAAACACGGTGGCGTGTGTGCGACCTATGGCGGCGATCGCGCCGACGCGCGCCGGCGTGATGTGGACACCCGCGTCGACGACCATGTCACCGGCGCGGATGTCGGCACCGCGGGCCCCGACGTGTTGACGCGGTGTCGCCGAGGTCCCGATCAGCACATCAGGGCCATCGCGTTGTGTGTGTTCGACCATCACCACGGCATCGGCGCCTTGCGGCAGGGGAGCGCCCGTGGCGACCTGCACACATGTGCCGGGGGTGACCTCGACGCCGTGCGGATGTCCCGCATCGATCCGTCCGCACAGCTGGAGGCGCACCGGCGTACTCGTGGCCGCGCCGACGACATCGGCCGCGCGCACGGCGTAGCCGTCCATGGCCGCGCGATCGAACGCCGGAACGTCCTGGTCGGCCACGATCGCTTCAGCGAGAACCCGGCCGTCGAGTCCGGATAACTCCAGCCTCTCGATCCGTGTGAGCGGGCGAGTCGCGTCCATCACCCTGCCAAGGGCGTCGTTCACGCTGATGGTGCCGGTAAATGGCCGCATGGTCACAGGTCAGTCCTTCGTGAAATCCCAGAGGTACGAAATCGGGAGCGCAAAGAAGCCGCCGCCGAATGGCACAGCCGCTTCGCCATCGTAAAACACCACCCCGCACACCATCCGTCCGCCTGAGCCGTCGCGTAGACGCCGCAGCCCGCGGAAGTCGTCGGCGGTCACCGTGCCTGACGCCTTGACCTCGATGCCAACCATCGCGCCGTTGCCGCGCTCGATGACGATGTCCACTTCGTAGCCGTCACGATCGCGAAAATGATGAAAGCGCAGGTCATCGTCAATGGCACCGGCGAGCCGTCGCAGTTCCTGCAGCACAAACGTTTCGAGCAGCGGGCCCAGCCTGGTGCGATCCCGCCACAACACATCGGCTTCCAGGTTGAGCAACGCACAGGCGAGTCCCGTATCCGCCATGTGGAGCTTCGGCGTCTTGACCAGGCGGTTGAGGCGATTCTGGTGCCACGGCGGCAGGACATCGACGAGAAACACGCGCTGCAGCAGCGTCATGTAATCCGCGATGGTCGGCCGGCTGACCTGGAAGGGGCCGGCCAATTCCGCCACGTTCAACAGTTGCGCGGTGTGGCTGGCGGCGACCGAGAGCAGTCGCGGCACCGTCTGCAGTGACGCGATCTTCGCGAGATCGCGGACGTCGCGCTGCACGATCGTGTCCACGTAGTCGCGATACCACGCGCGGCGCCGGGCATGACTGCGACGTGCGAGTGCCGCCGGAAAGCCGCCGGTGACAATCCGTGTCGCGAGTGCGCGGCCCAGGCGCGCGGCCGGACGTACGCGGAAGCGTCCACGGAACAGCCGATCGATGAGCGGTGGGTGGACCAACAGCAGCTCGGCCTGCGAGAGCGGATGCAGCCGGACGAATCCGAGCCGGCCGGCCAGGGAATCCGCCAGCCGCGGCAGCAGCATCACGTTGGTTGAGCCGGTCAGCAGGAAGTGTCCGGCGATACGGCGCCGGTCGACGGTGGCTTTGATGGCGGTGAAGATCTCCGGCGCCCGCTGCACCTCGTCGAGCACGATACGCGGCGGCAGGTCGGCGACAAATCCCGATGGATCCGCGATCGCCGCCTCGCGGACGGCCGGGTCATCGAGCGACAGATAGCCGTACCGGCGATCCGACCCGACCGCCTGCGCGAGTGTTGTCTTGCCGCACTGCCGGGGGCCCTGGATGAGCACCACCGGGGTGTCGGCGAGTGTCCGGCGCAGCAGGGGCTCGACCAGGCGAGGCAGGATCCGTCGAGGCATGGCCCGGCTGATCGTAAGCGGAGCCGTCGGCTGATTGCAAGGTTGGGTGTCGGCTGATTGAAAGTTTGACCGTCGGCTGATTGAAAGGTTGTATCATGCGTCCCATGTCGGTTGCCCAGCATCGCGCCGCGCGCATCTCCGTGCCCTGTGTGGTGATGACGGTCAGCGACACCCGCACGCAGGAGACCGACACCGGCGGACGCGCGATTGTCGACAGCCTGACGGCCGAAGGGCACGAGGTGATCGCCCGCGAGCTGGTGCCCGATGATCCGGATCGGATCGCCGCGGTCCTGCGGCTCTCGCTCAACGGTCGTGCGCAGGCCGTCATCCTCACCGGCGGCACGGGCGTGGCGCCGCGCGACACCACCGTGGACACGGTGGCACCGATGTTTGAACGCCGGCTCGACGGCTTCGGCGAACTCTTCAGGATGCTGAGCTACGATCAGGTGGGTGCGGCGGCGATGCTCAGTCGCGCGTGTGCCGGCGTGATCGCCGGCCGCATCGTGTTCGTGCTCCCCGGGTCGGAAGCCGCCGTGCGCCTCGCGATGGATCGGCTCATCCTGCCCGAACTGTCACATCTCGTCAGGGAACTGTCCCGATGACCCATCTTCTGCGTGTGGCGGCCGTGGCCGCCGTCTGTGCCGCCTCCACCGTGGTGATCGCTCAGCGGCCGTTTCCCGCGGCCACCGGCCAATCAGGCGCGCCGGCACCGCTGGTGGACACGCTCGATCGTCAGGCCGAGCGCTGGGTGGAGGAGACGTTCAAGCGCCTGACGCTCGACGAAAAGATCGGCCAGTTGTTCATGACATCGATCGACTCGATGTACCTGGCGTCCGACACCGATCGCTTCGAGGCGCTGGTCGACAAGGTCACCGCGCTGAAGGTCGGCGGCATCATCGTGTTTGGTGGCAGCGAACGGGCGCCGGGTGTGTTGCTCAACAATGCCTACGGCACGGTGACGCTCGGGCACCCGCTTGCGGCGGCGTCCACGTTGAATCGGCTGCAGCAGGCGTCGTCGTTGCCGCTGCTCACGGCGGCGGATTTTGAGACGGGCGTGGCGTTCCGCATCACCGGCGCGACCGCGTTTCCCCGCGCGATGGCGTTTGGCGCCGCCGGTGACGAGCAGCTGGCGTTTGACGCGGCACGTATCACCGCGCTCGAGGGCCGAGCGCTGGGCATCCACATGAACTTTGCCCCGGTCGCGGATGTGAACAACAACGCGCGTAATCCGGTCATCAACACCCGCGCCTTCGGCGAGGTGCCCGCCGACGTCGGCCGGCTCAACGCCGCCTACATTCGTGGGCTCAAGGCCGGCGGCATGTTGTCCACGCTGAAACACTTCCCCGGTCATGGCGACACCGACGTCGATTCACACATCGGACTGCCGATCATCGCGCATCCGCGCGAGCGCCTCGAGGCCGTGGAACTGCCGTCCTTCAAGGCCGGCATTGCCGCCGGTGCCGATGCGGTGATGACCGCGCACATCCAGCTGCCGGCGCTCGACAGCGGCGAGTTCAGTCCCAGCACCCTCAGTCGCGCCATCGTGACCGGCCTGCTGCGCGACACACTCCAGTTCAACGGTCTCGTCGTGACCGATGCCATGACGATGGATGCCGTGTCGCGCCGGTTGTCGCCAGGCGAAGCCGCAGTGCGCGCGGTGGCAGCCGGCAACGACCTCATCCTGCAGTCGCCAGACGATGCGGCGGCGATTGCGGGAGTCAAGGACGCCGTCACGGCCGGGACGATTCCCATGGCGCAGGTGGACGCATCGGTGCGCCGCATCCTGCGGACGAAGGCGCGCCTGGGGCTCCACCGCCAGCGCACCGTGTCGCTGGATGCCTTGCCGGCGGTGGTGGGGGGCCGCGCACATGCGAACGTGGCGCGTGAGGTCAGCCAGCGATCGATCACCCTGCTCAAGGACGAGCGCAATCAGGTGCCGTTGCGTGTGCCGCGTGAGGCGTCGGTCCTGTACCTCTCGATGCTCGACTATCCGGGCAACTGGCGCATCGGCGCGCCCAGCCGCACGGTGATTCCCGAACTTCGGCGCCGCTGGCCGGATCTGACGGCCATCGAATTGTCCGATCGCTCGACGCCGTCGGAGATCGATCTGGTACGCGCGACTGCATCGCGATACGACGCCATCGTGGTGTCGGTGTTCGTGCGTGCGTCCTCGGGCAGCGGCCGCATGGACCTCGCCCCGCCGCTGACACGTTTGCTCCAGGACCTCGCGCGGCAGACCGCCAACACGCCCAGGCCGATGGTGACGACCTTTTTTGGCAATCCGTACGTGCCGATGTTCCTGCCCGAACTGCCGGCCGTCCTGCTGACCTACGACATCTACGACAACGCCGAGTTGTCTGCGGTGCGGGCGCTGGCGGGTGAGGCGCCCATCGGCGGGCGGCTGCCGATCACGTTGCCCGGAATGTTCGAGGTGGGCTTCGGGCTGCTGCGTACTCTGCCCGGGACCTGATATACTCGGCAGGTTCTTTTGGGCGCCCTTAGCTCAGCTGGATAGAGCGTCTGGCTACGAACCAGGAGGTCGCACGTTCGAATCGTGCAGGGCGCACCACTCTCCCGGAGAACATCCTACCGACCGACATCACACTTGCAGGCGATCGGCGGAGCCAGTACCGGCGGACGCCGGTGGCCCGTCGCCTGTTCGTAGGCGTGCGCGACCCGAATGAGGGTGTGCTCGGACCATCCACGTCCGAGGATGGAGAGCCCCACCGGCAGAACCTCCTCGGCAAATCCCATCGGCACGGTAATCGCGGGAAATCCGGCCGCCGTCGCAAACCGCAGCGTCTGCCCGGCGCGCGCCATGTCGATCTGGTCGGTCGGCTGCGGCAACTGGCTCCACGTTGGATGGACCAGCGCGTCCAGCTGCTGGCGATCCATCGCCGCGCCCAGTGACGCCGCAATGGCTGCGCGATAGGCCGCGTTGGCGGCACATGCCGCGCTCCCGGGGCCTTCCTGCGGACTGGCTTCCATCGCGCGAAGGTCCTCGGTGATCGACGGATCAAAGCGGCCGCTGTGCAGGATCTCGGTGAGGCTATGCACGGGCACGCGGTCGCCGCGACTGGCGAGATAGGCGTTCAGATCGAACTTGAGACCCTGGCACAACTCGGCTTCGGGGCGGGAAGGCACCTGGTTCAGCGTGACGTCAGTGACGATCTCCACGCCCAGGGTCGTGAGGTCGTTGAGCGCGCGCGCGAAAAGGCGCGCGACGCGTTCGTCCATCTTGAGCGGACCGCCCAGGTAGGCCTGGGACAGGATGCCAATCCGAAGACCCTTGAGATCCGGACCCGTGGTGGACGAAAACGACGACAACGTGCCGAGCCGGCGGACGGCTTCGGTGGACGGGTCGTCCGGGTCAAACCCGCTGAGCACATCGAGCAGCAGGCTGGCGTCTTCGACGGTTCTGGCGATCGGGCCGACCGTATCGGACAGCCGGTCGAGCGGAATGAGGCCGGTCCGGCTGATCAGGCCCATCGTGGGACGCACGCCCACAAGTGAGGTGTGCGCGGCAGGGCCACGCACCGAACTGCCGGTGTCGGTGCCCAATCCCACCAGGCCGAAGTTGGCGGCAATGGCGACGGCCGTACCGCCGCTTGAACCGGCCGGCACACGGGCGAGGTCGTACGGATTGCGCGTCGGGCCATACACACGATTGACGGTCGTGAGCGCATTGAGCGCCAGGTCCGACATGTTGCCCTTGGCGAGCATCAGGGCGCCGGCCGCTTTGAGGCGCGCAACCGCGGTGGCGTCGTGCTCCGGCACAAAACCCTTCAGTGCGAGTGAGCCTGCCGTGGTTTCCCAGCCGGCTGTTTCGATGTTGTCCTTCAGGATGACGGGCACGCAGTGCAGCGGCCCGGTCAGTCCGCCGGCTTTGAACGCCGTGTCGAGACGGTCGGCCTCCACCAGAGCCTGAGGATTGGTGCTGGTGACCGCATTCAGCGTCGGACCCTGCCTGTTGTACCGCTCGATGCGTTCGAGGTAGGTCTCGACCAGCGTGCGGCACGTCAGGGTGCCGGCGCGCAACGCGTCGTGCACCTGGGCCACGGTGGTTTCTTCGACGACGAACGGACGACGACTGGGAACGTCGGCAACCGGACTGGCGGCCAGTCCGGTCGAAAGGGCAATCAGGCTGATGACGAGACTTCGTGCAAACACTCGGGAGCTGCTTTCTTCCCGGCTTACGCCGTACAACAGGTGCCCGTTTCCCGACGCCCTCCGGATAGGCTGGAAGGGTGACTGAGCCGCCGTTCAAAGGGCGCGGCGCCCCGGGGAATCCCACTGGCCGGTTCGAACGCCTGGCGCTCGAACTGGAGCCCGAGGACTGGCCGGATCCGGACGAGCGGCGGGACGCCGGCCGCACGGAGTGTTATCGGGATACCACCAAGTCAATTCTGACGCGCAACGACAGTCCGGACGTTCCGATGGACGTCACCGTCAATCCGTACCGCGGCTGCGAACACGGCTGCATCTACTGCTACGCGCGGCCGTACCACGAGTATCTCGGGCTGTCGGCCGGACTGGACTTCGAACGGAAGATCTTCGTCAAGACCGATGCCCCGGCGCTGTTGCGGGCGGAACTGGAGTCCCCGAAGTGGTCGCCCGCCTATATCGGACTCTCGGGCGTGACCGATCCCTATCAGCCGATCGAGCGGTCGTTCCGATTGACGCGTGGCTGCCTGGAGGTGTTGGCCGAGTTTCGAAATCCGGTGGCCGTCATCACCAAGAACCACCTCGTGACGCGCGACATCGATGTGTTGCGGACGCTGGCCGAGGTGCAGGCGGCGCAGGTGTTCCTGTCGATCACCACACTCGACGAAGGCCTGGCCAACGTCATGGAGCCACGCGCGTCCACGCCGGCGCGCCGCCTCGACGCGGTACGCGCGCTTGCAGACGCCGGCATCCCGGTCGGCGTGATGGTGGCGCCAATCATTCCGGGCCTGACCGACCACGAGGTGCCTGCCATTCTTGAAGCCTCAGCACAGGCAGGGGCCTTCACGGCGGGCCACACCGTCGTGCGCCTTCCGCATGGCGTGAAAGATCTGTTTGCGGAGTGGCTGACGGTGCACGCGCCGCAACGCCGGGAGAAGGTGCTCAATCGCATTCGCAGCCTGCGCGACGGCGCGCTCAACGACAGCACGTTTGGCGCGCGCATGGTGGGCCACGGTCCGTTCGCTGATGCGATTCACCAGATGTTTGATCTGCATCGCCGCAAGTTCGGCCTGATGGGCAAGCGTCCGATGTCCACCGCGGCATTCCGTCGCCCGGGCGGCACCCAGGCGTCGTTGTTCTAGGCGTTACGTCCAGATCACCGGCGTGCCGTAGGCCTCAAAGGCGCGATCGTGGGTGACGATCGTCGCGCGTTCGGCCGTCGCCTGCGCGATCAACAGCCGGTCGAACGGATCGGTGTGATGCGCTGGTAGCTGATCCAGCGCAGTGGTGTGCGTCAGTCTCACCGGCAACTCCGTGAAGTCGTCGGCGGCGAGCAGCACCGCAAATGGCTCATCGAGGCGCAGGCGCCCGAGGGCGCATTTGATGGAGACCTCCCAGGCAGACACGGTGCTCACCCACACGATATCGGCCGTGGCGATGGCCTCGCGTGCAGCGCGGCCGAGCCTCCGATCGTCGCGTTGCCACCAGAGGATCACATTGGTGTCGAGCAGCAGCCTCACTCGTTGTGGCCGCCAAACGCGCGGGCCAAGTCGTCCGGCAGAGGCGCATCAAAATCCTGGGAGATCCAGATCTTGCCCTTGGCCGCCCCTGGTTCGCGCCGTGCCTGCTGGCGGATGGGGACCAGGCGCGCCCGGGGTTTGCCATTCTTGGCGATGATGATTTCTGCCCCGGAGGCGGCTTCGTCCACCAGCGCCGAGAGCCGGGCTTTGGCGTCGTAGAGGTTCAGCAGCTGGTGCATGACGACGACGCTACCCCAGGATGGCGTCTTGGTCAAGTTGGTCAAGTTTCTCGACCGGATGGCCGCGTCCCACTCTCGCTACCGGAGCGTCCCACCGCTGAGGCAACGGCGTTCGCAGTCGGACGTACGGACCGCGTTTGACGGCATTCTGGGCGGGACTTCGTGGGCATGAGTCCTGCGTAGGCACTCGACCATGACTTGGCATCGAGATGTCTCGCAGGCCCTGCGGAGCCTGCTCAAACACCCCGGATTTGCGACGACGGCCATCGGTACGCTGGCGCTGGGGATTGGGGCGACTGCGGCGATCTTCAGCGTGGTGCAGGCGGTGTTGCTGCAGCCGCTGCCGTATCCCAACGCCGACCGGCTCGTGCACATCGCGCAGGACATGCGCGCGCGGGACGTGGTCGACTTCCCGATCGCCCCAGGCGACTTTCATGACTTCCGCCAGATGACGGACACGTTTGATGTCGTTGGTTCCGTGTTCACGTTTCGGCAGACGTTTGCGGGGGACGGTGCGGGCTTGACGACCGAGCAGGCTCCGGTGGCCGTCGTGTCGACGAGCCTGCCCGAGGTGCTTGGCCTGCGCGTCGCGCACGGACGGATGTTTGTCCCCGAAGACGGCGCGCCGATCCCTCCGCCGCCGGTTGATCCGGCGACCGGTCAGCCGCTGGCGCCGCAGACTCCGCCGCCTCCGCAGGCGGTGATGCTGAGCGAGTCGTTTTTCGCCAGGCGTTTTGGCGGCGATCCGGCGGTGGTGGGCACGGTGCGGCAGCTTGGCGGCCAGCCGGTGCTGATCGTCGGCGTCCTTGAGGCCGGCAGCGAATTGCTGTTTCCGCCGGCGTTGGGTGTCGATCGCACGCCCGATGTGTGGATTGCGGACCGGACGGATTTTGCCAACGGATCGCGGATCAACGTCGCGTTGCGGGTGGTCGCGCGGCTCAAGGCGGGTGTGGCTCGTTCGGACGCACAGGCGGCGATCGATCGCATCGGTGCCGACCTGCGCGATCGGTTTCCAATCAAGCAGACGGCCGGTGTGTTCTTCCGTGTCGAGCCGTTGCATGAGGATCTCGTCGCCGACGTGCGGACTGTCGTCTGGGCACTGATGGGTGCCGTGGCGTTTGTGCTGCTCATCGCGTGCGCCAACGTGGCGAACCTGATGCTGGTGCGGACGGCGGCCAAGGAGCGGGACCTTGCCATTCGCACGGCGCTGGGTGGTGCACGCTGGCGCCTGATGCGCGAGTTGTTGATGGAGGGGCTGGTGATGAGCCTGCTCGCGTCGGCCGTCGGTCTGCTGCTCGCGCAGGTGCTGGTGCGGGGACTGCGCGCGCTTGGTCCGGAAAATCTTCCGCGGCTGGACCAGGTGGCCGTTGATCCCACCGTGGTTGTGTTTGGTGTTGCGCTTGCCGTCGTGTCGACGCTGGTGTTTGCCACCTTGCCGGCGATTCGGGGCTCACGGCCAAACGTGATGGACGTGTTGCGCCGCTCCGGTCGCAGTGAAGGGCTTGCCCAGGGGCGCTGGCTGCGCGACACCGTCGCGGTGGCCGAAGTGGCGCTCTGTTTTGTGCTGCTCGTGGGATCGGGCCTGATGGTGCGCAGCTTCATGGCGATCATGCAGGCGCATCCGGGATTTGAGACCAGCAACCTCTTCACGTTCCAGCTGACGAATCAGTTTCAGGCGGCACAAGGTCCGGCCGCCGTCCGCGTGTTGCAGAACGACATTCGCGCGAGGTTGCAGGCCGTGCCGGGTGTCTCCGGTGTGGCGCTGACGACCTACATGCCGCTGACGGGAGCGCAACAACCGCTCACGCGGTATGGACGCGAGGACGCGCTCAGCGATCCGGCACGTTTTCAGCAGGCGAACAATGTGCTGATCAGTCCGAACTACTTCGACGTGATGGGCGCACGGATGATCGACGGGCGCGCCTTCACCGAGGCGGACAATGTGCCGCAGCCGCAGTCGGTGATCATCGATTCTCTGCTGGCCGAGAAGATGTTCCGGGGCGAGCGCGCGGTTGGACAGCGTCTGTACGTGCGCACTCAGCGCAACGAGCCCGATCCGTTCACCATCATCGGTGTCGTTTCCCACCTGCGCGACGTGTCGCCGGCGGTGAATGGCCGTGAAGCCCTCTACTTTCCCGAAGCGGTGGCGGGTGCGCCGGGCCGATGGGCGCTGCGTGTGACCGGCGATCCTGCGGCTGTCGAAGCCGCGGTCCGGCGTGAGATTGCGTCGGTGAGCCCCGTGCTCGGCGTGTTTGAGGCCAGGACGATGGAGCAGTGGATTGGGGAGTCGGCTGCGGGTACACGCTTTGTGTTGTGGCTGTTGTCGGTGTTTGCCGGCGTGGCGATGGTGCTGGCCGCGGTGGGGCTCTACAGCGTGTTGTCTACCTCGGTGCGGCAGCGCACGGCGGAAATTGGTGTGCGTATGGCGTTTGGCGCGCCCGCGCGCAGCATCTTCAGCCTGGTGGTTGGGCACGGGCTGGTGCTGAGCGGCATCGGTGTGTTGATTGGGGTGGTGGCGGCGGTGTTGTTGGCGCGTGTGATTGGTGGAGCGCTGGTGGAGGTTAGCCCGACTGACCCGTTGACGTATGGCGCGTTGGCGACCGTGTTTTTGATGGTGGCGGTGGTCGCGTGCGCGGTGCCCGCCGTGCGTGCGTCTCGGCTCGACCCGCTCAAGGCCCTCCGCCAGGAGTAGGTCGCCCTCACTGGATCGGCTAAGCTGGAGCGGGTTTCCCGGTGCCAGCCGATGGGAGTGAGGTGGCGGATGTCGCGTGTGAAAGTGATGGTGTGTGTCGGACTGGCCCTGTCGGCCGGGCTTGTGTGGCGTCCGCTCGAGGCGCAGCAGCAGACGCCGGTGTATCAGTTCGTGATGTCCCGTGAAGAGGTGCGCGCACATCTGGCGGCGGCACGGCAGGGACTCAACTACGTGCCCGGCGAAGTCATCATCAAATTCCGCGAAGGTACGACGCCGGCGGGGCAGATGCGCGCGATGGATTCGTTGCGGTCGCGTCCGTTGCCGCAGGAGTTGCGATGGATTGGCGAGCGCACCGCGCGGTTGCGCGTGGAGACCGATCCGGACAGCATCGGAATGGCGGCCAACCTGTCCAGGCAACCCGAGGTGGAGTACGCACATCCCAACTGGCTGCTCCGTCCGCACGCCGTGCCGAACGACTCGTCGTACGCCGCGCGGCAGTGGAACATGTCGGCGCTCAACATGCCGGCAGCGTGGGACATCAACACCGGCACAGGGATCACGGTGGCAGTCATCGACAGCGGAGTCACGTCGGTGAATGCCAGCTACTCGTTTCCCACATGGGACGGGTCAGCGATCGTGCAGGACACGATGGAGTACGCGGTCAATCCGGATCTCGACATCAACCGCTTCACCGGCGGGCGTGACTTCGTGTTCTGGAACGGGCCCGTGCTCGACATGGACGGTCATGGCACACATGTCGCCGGTACGGTGGCGCAGTCCACGAACAACAGCCTGGGTTTTGCGGGCATGGCGTACAACGCGCGGATCATGCCGCTCAAGGTCTGCTACAGCTACTGGGACCTGCAGATCCTGGCGAGTGACGCCGGCGAAGAGGGGTTCTTTCCGAATGGCCTGGATGGATGTTCCACCTCTGCCATCAATCAGGCCATTCGTTATGCGGCGGACAATGGCGCCAAGGTCATCAACATGAGCCTGGGTGGCACCAATCCGGCGCTGTCCACCCGTGACGCGTTGAACTACGCCGTCTCGCGCGGTGTCTTTGTCGCCGTGTCGGCCGGCAACGAATTCAACGACGGCAATCCCACCACGTATCCGGCCTCCTACGCGCCGGAGATTCAGGGCGTGATGTCGGTGGGTGCGGTGGGCCGCTCGTTGACGCGTGCGGGGTACTCAACCACCGGCACGTTTGTCGAGATTGCGGCGCCGGGCGGCAACGTCAGTGATGGCGGGTCGGCGGGCGCCATCTGGCAGGCCGGCCTGCTGGGCTCGGACTTCAACGAGTTCACGGTGATCTTCCCGCGTTTTGATCGCTACACGGAGGTGCCGCTGCAGGGCACGTCGATGGCCTCCCCCCACGTGGCCGGTCTGGCCGCGCTCCTCATGAGCCAGGGCGTGACCTCGCCTGCGGCTGTTGAGGCCCTCATCACCCGCACCGCCCTGGACTTGGGCGGCAAAGGCAAGGACAACGACTTCGGACACGGATTGATTCAGCCCAGGGCCGCGCTTCGCGGATTCGGACTGATTCGCTGAGCAGGCACGAGGCACATTCGATATGACATTGCGACAGGTAGTAGGAGCGGCGCTCGTCGTGTGCGCCGCGGCGGCGCCGGCGGCGGCACAGACGACGGGGACGCGCGTGGGCGGCCGGGTGTTCGTCATGGGCGACTGGCAGCAGATGACGGCGAAAGATTCATTCGACGCCATCGCTGATACGTCGACGGTTGACGGCATTGGCGGCGGGCTCGAGCTGCACCGTGTGTGGAAGCGGGTGTTCGTGCGGGCATCAGCCTCGAAGATGGAGGCCACCGGTGAGCGGATCTTCGTGTTCAACGGCACAGTCTTTCCGCTTGGCCAGGCGCTGACGCTGACGCTCACGCCGATTGAGTTAGGCGCCGGGTGGCGTTTCAAGCCAGTCGGAGAGCGCGTCACGCCATACCTGGGCGCCGGTGCGTTGTGGATGAAGTTCAAGGAAGAGTCCGGCGGGACGTCTTCCGATGATGTGAACGAAACCTACAGCGGCGCCGTGGTGTTTGGCGGTCTCGACGTCTCGGTGTGGCGCGCGGTGTCGGCGGGTGCCGAGGTGGCGTGGCGCACGGCCAAGGTCAAGGACCCTGGCGGCGCGTTTGAGGCGTTCGGGGAAGACAACCTGGGCGGCATGTCGTTTCGCCTGATGGTGTCGATCGGGCGCTGAGCGTGCACGACGCCTTCATGCGCGAGGCGCTCGCGCTGGCACGTGAGTCGGCTGATGAAGGCGAAGTTCCCGTCGGCGCCGTCATCGTCCTGAACGATGTGATTGTGGGGCGGGGGCGCAATCGGCCCATTGCGGCGCATGATCCCAGCGCACATGCCGAGATCGCGGCGTTGCGGGATGCCGCCGCCCGTGTGGGCAACTACCGCCTGCCCGGCGCGGTGTTGTACGTCACGCTTGAGCCGTGCCTGATGTGTGTGGGGGCGATGGTGCACGCGCGCATCGGCACGGTCGTGTATGGCGCGGTTGAGCCGAAGGCGGGGGCGATGGAGTCCACGCAGCGCGCGCACGAACATCCTGCGCTTAATCATCGGCTGACCACCGTGTCCGGCGTGCTCGCCGCCGACAGCCGCGCCCTGCTCCAGGCCTTCTTCCGCAACCGCCGCTGAAAGCAGGGCGGGGCTTCAGCCCCGCCGTGGGGCGAGACAGCCGTGGGGCGGGCAGCCGTGGGGCGGGGCTTTAGTGTAAGGTCCTAGGACTTCGGTAACACGCCGGCTCTGGTTTTGGCCACGAGACGCTCATACGGTGTTTGGCCGTCCAAGGCGCCGTGAGGCCGGTGGTAATTGTAATAGTCTTCCCACTCCCGCAGCTTCTCGTTGAAGAG
>BTVE01000030.1:0-43652 GCA_045862915.1 Acidimicrobiia bacterium | reverse complement strand
CCACTTTTCAGATTGAGCACGGTGAAGCGGCAAGTCCCAGAAGAGAAACAGGTTAGCGCCGGACGCCCACCGAGGTGACCACATGGTTACGCGCCGGCGCAGGCGCGTAACCATGGAGCGCGGCTCCCGGCACCAGCCCCGCCCCGCGACTCCACTGCGCCGCGCGCAGGCTGTTGAGCGACGCGCTTGACGGATCGGCGTCAGGTCGCACGTTGCCAGGAGGCCGACGGAAGGCTATGGTTGTCGCTTCCAGATCAAAGGTCACAGGGGCGCTGCGGCCTGTCGCATTCATCAGCGACGGCACGGACGACACGTGGTCGTACCCAAGCGCGTGGCCAAGCTCGTGCGCGCGGACGGCACGGCGCTGGTCGGGCGCAATCAGCTCGAAGTCGTAGTCCAGCATGATGCTTCCCCCGACCACCGTCCCATCGTTCAGGAACTGCCACCGGCCGTAACCGGCAAAGGTCGTCGCCTGGCGCAAACCACGCACACGGGCGACAGTGATCACACCTGTGTTGAGCAGCGATACACGGTCACCAACAGCAGCCGTCTGGCGCGCCGTCGACGAGAACACCTGAAACGTGCCACCAGTCAGTTGCGGCAGCGCCCACAGCAGATCGGCCTCCAGCGCCGCAGCCTCGGCATCGGTCCACGCAAGCTCCTCGGCCACGCCATCCGGCTGATCCTTGTCCTCAAACGTCAGCGTGCGCGCCTGCAGACGCAACGCCGGCGTGGTCGTCCACCGGCGCAGATGCGGCGTCCGCAACAACTCGTCAAACGCATTGAGGTTAAACGCCGCAGGAATCATCGACACGGTCACGGCAGTGCCGGCCACCTTCATGGCGACAGACCGGTTGACGTAGCCGGCCACCGAAAACGTCACCATGCGCGCGTTGGCGGAGCTGGCTATCGCAGACACCGTCAGCGCGCCGGTCGCTGTTGACGGTCCACCGGTGATCTCGGAACCGGTGGCCGTCACACCAGCAATGGGCTGGCCGGTGACGGCATCAACCACGGTCGCAGCCGCCGTGAAGGCCGACGTGCCCGGCGTCGAAGGCTCAGTCGGACTTGACGAACTACAGGCCGCGACAGCCACCAGAAGGCCGCCGGCAACCAGACCTCTCAGAACTGACGCACAATCCACAACCCGACTCCCGTCGCGAGCAGCGACCCGACGACTTGCGCCAGCGTG
Organism: Acidimicrobiia bacterium; assembly: GCA_045862915.1. Lineage (GTDB taxonomy): Bacteria > Acidobacteriota > Vicinamibacteria > Vicinamibacterales > SCN-69-37 > SYFT01. The sequence continues at coordinate 42,460 of BTVE01000030.1, read as the reverse complement.
GATATCAGTGCCACCGGCCACGCACCGGACTGCAACAACCGCACGGTTTCAAGCGAGTAGGCGGAGAACGTGGTGAAACCTCCGCAGAGGCCCACAATGAGGAACAACTGCCAGTAGTGACTGCTCCCTTGCCGCGCCGCCAGCGCGCCGGCAATCACACCCACGATCAGCCCACCGACGATGTTGACCAGCGTGGTGCCGGCCGGCCACGACGGCACCATGCGCTGCGCCAGGCCGGTCAACAGATACCGCCCCACCGCGCCCAGCGCGCCTCCACCGGCCACCGCCAACACCGCGATCATCGCCGCCAGCCTATCAGAGTGCGGCTACACTCTGAGATCGGCATGACGCGTCCACCGATTGTGATTGGAGTCGCCGGAGGCTCCGGCTCAGGCAAAACCACCGTCGTTCGCAACATCATCGAAGCACTGGGAGACGGCCACGTCTCGGTGCTCGAACACGATCGCTACTACCGCGACCATCCAGCCCTGCGGCTCGAAGAACGCGCGGCGCTCAACTACGACCATCCCGACGCGCTCGAGACCGACCTGCTGGTGCGCCACGTCGAAGCCCTGCGCCAGGGGCAGACGGTGGATGTACCCCGCTACGACTTCGCGCGACACGCCCGTCAGCCGATCACCGACGCCCTCCAGCCCCGCTCCGCCATCATCGTCGAAGGCATCCTCATCTTCACCGACGCCGCCCTGCGCGCGCTGATGGACGTCAAGGTCTACGTGGATACGGACGATGACACGCGGTTCATCAGGCGATTGCAGCGCGACATCTCGGAACGTGGACGTACGGTGCAGTCGGTCATCGAGCAGTACCTGTCCACCGTCAAACCGATGCACCTCGAGTTCGCGGAACCGTCCAAGCGGTATGCGGACGTCATCATCCCGTCAGGCGGCCACAACACGGTGGCCATCGACATGTTGCTGACGCTCATCCGGAGCCTCGCGGCCCCGGCCTGATCACTTCTCCGGGACCAACACGACCTTGACGTAGTTCGCGGTGTCGAGATACTTGCGCGCAGCCGCCTGAATGGTCGCCGCCGTCAGCTTGTCGTAATAGCCGGGCACGGCGAGCAGGCCCTCCGGAGCTTCCCCGCTCTGGTACTTGCCCACGAGCTGCCCGAGCACCCAGCCGTTCTGCTTGCTGTTGGTCTCGTAGTCCTTGGCCAGCGCGGCCTTGACGTCGGAGACCTGCTTCTCGGTGGGGCCCTCGGTCTTGAACTTCGCGATCTCCTCGAACACGCGCTTGGCCAGCGCATCCGCGCGCGCCGGGTCGGACCCGAACCCAATCGAAATGGTGTATTCACTCTTCGGTTCGCGGTCGTAGCCGGCCGAGGCACTCACGCTGTACGTGCCGCCCAGTTCCTCGCGCAGCGACTCGCGCAGACGCGTTTCCAGCACATCGGCCATGGCACGGATGGCCACCCGTTCGTCCTGGTTGTACTCAAACGGCCCGTGGAACGTGAGGCTCGTCTGGCTCTTGGGCTCAATGCCCTTGCGCACCGTACGCTCGACCACCCCTTTGGCCATCGTGACCTTGAGGTCGCGCCACGTCTCCTTGCGACCGGTGGACGGCAGGCTGGCGAGATACCGCTCGACGAACGGACGCAGCTGCGACGGCGTCGCCGTGCCGACAAAGATAAAGGTGAAGTCTCCGGCATCGGCAAATCGGTCCTTGTAAAACGTCATCGCCTTGTCGAGATTCAGCTTCGCCACGTCATCAGCCGACTGCACCTTGCGGCGCGGATGACCGCCATACATCGCGTCCACCATCGCCTCGGTGAACGCGTATTCCGGCTGTGCCGTCTGGTTCGCCATCATCGCCTTCATCTGCATCGTCAACACCCCGAAGAGTGCGGGGTCGGCGCGTGGAGCGGTGAACCGCATGTGAATCAGCTGGAACATCGTCTCGAGATCCTTGAGCGACGCCTGGCCTGCCATCCCTTCATACAGCTCGGACAGCGTCGGGCTCGCGGCAGCCACCTTGCCGGTGAGCACCTTGCCCAGTTCGATGTTGCTCAGCGTGCCGAGACCACCCAGCGCGATGACCTGCGCCGACAGCTCCTGTGAGATGTAGTCGTCATCGGGCGCCAACGACGTCCCGCCGGGGCTGAACGCGTTCATCAGCACCTGGTCCTGCTTGAAGTCGGTCGGCTTGATCACCACACGGGCGCCGTTGCTGAGCACCCATTCGGTGATGCCCCACTCACGGTTGGACTCGGACGTAATCTTGCCCGGCTCGGGCAGCGTGTCCATCAGGGTGGTGGAGGTCGCCGTGTCCACATACGGCGTGAGCGACGCATTCCGAGCCGCCACCATGGCGGCGCCCAGCTGCTGATCGGTCGGCATGGTCACGCCGTCCTTCTTCGGGGCGCTTATCATGACAACGCGGTTGCCTTCGGGCACCCATTCGGACGCGAGCGCATTCACTTCGCTGAGTGTGATGGTCGGCAGCAGCTGCCGGGTGATGTTCGCCTCAAAGGTCAGGCCGGGAATCGGCTCGTCCTGCGTGACCGCACGCACGTACTCTTCGGCAAACGGCGCGGACTGGCGCTTGTCGCGCTCGGTCATCGCCTGCTCGAGGCCACGCAGCAGGTTGGTCTTCTGCCGCTCGAACTCGGTGGCGGTGAACCCAAAACGGGCGACACGTTCGGCCTCGGCATACAGCGCCGTCAGCCCAGCCTCGATCCCATCGTCTTTCACCAGCGCGTTGAGCATGGACGCTTCAGCCGTCTTGACGAACAGACCCCGACCGGCGCCGGCGGCCATGAACGGCGCGTCCGGCTTCTGCGCCAGTTCGCTGAATCGCTGATTCAGCATGCCGGCAAAAAGGCCTTCAAGGATCGAGCGGCGGTACGCACCAACGGTCTGCTGTTCGCGCAGCGCCATCTTGCCGTAGACACTCACCGTCGTGTTGGCGGCTTCCGCGTCAGTGGCCACCGCATACAGCGTGCCCGGCTGCGGCGGCACGTCGTAACTGGGGCGCGGCCGAGGATTGGTCGCTTTCGGAATGCCCGAGAAGTGCTTGGTGATCAGCTGCTGCATGGCCGCCGGCTGGAAGTCACCCACGGCAATGACGGTCATGAGGTCCGGGCGATACCAGTCGCGATAGAACCGGGTCAGGCTCTCGTGCTTGAACGTCTGAAGGTTTTCGACCGTGCCGATGGGGAGCCGCTCGGCGTATCGCGAGCCCTTGAGCAGGATCGGGAGCTGTTCATCCTGCATGCGGGCGGCGGCGCCACGACGCAGGCGCCACTCTTCGATGATGACGCCACGTTCCTTGTCAATCTCCGCCGGGTCAAACGACACGTGCTGCGCCCAGTCGCCGAGGATCAACATCGCGCGGTCGAGCACTTCGGGCTTTTCGGTTGGCACCTGCAGCTGGTAGACCGTTTCATCAAAACTCGTGAACGCGTTGATACTCGGGCCAAATCGCATCCCGAGTGACTCGAGGAACGCCACGGTCTCGAGCTTCGGGAAGTTCTTCGTCCCGTTAAACGCCATATGCTCGACGAAATGCGCCAGGCCCAGCTGGTCCTGGTCTTCCACGATCGACCCGACGTTGACGACGAGCCGCAACTCTGCGCGGCCCGCCGGCAGCGCATTACGCCGAATCATGTACTTGAGTCCGTTATCGAACTGCCCGGTCGTGACCTCGGGATCCACCGGCAGCTTCGCCGTCAAATCGGGGGCCGCGGGCGCCTGCTGCGCCGCCAGCGTCGCAGCGGCCGCGCACACACAGGCCAGGACGGTCAACATCAGTGACTTCACGCGTGAGTTGGGTTTCATTGGGGCTCCGGAGACAGTCTATCGAAGTTCCGAGGTTCCGGGGTTCCGAGGTGCCGAGGGACTCCGGCACTACGCCATTGCCGCCGCCAGGCGCACGCCGCTTTGGATGACGCCGACGTGGCTGAACGCCTGGGGGAAGTTGCCCAGGAAGGCGCCGCTTGACGCGTCGATTTGCTCCGGTAGCAGACCGACCGGATTCGCACGGGCGCACAGTGAGTCGTACAACGCGAGGGCCTCTTCGGTGCGGCCCTGGAGCGTGAGGTTGTCGACGAGCCAGAAGCTGCACAGCAGGAACGCACCTTCGTGACCGGGCAGACCGTCGGGCGAGCGGTCCGGCAGGTAGCGATACAGCAAGCCGTTGCCGGCGCCGAGGCGACGCACGATGGCTTCGGTGGTGGCGACCATGCGTGGATGTGTCGCAGGTACAACCTTGCGCAGTGGCAGCGTCAGGATGCTCGCGTCCGCGTGTCCGCCGCCGAGGTGTTCGGTGAGCAGACCGCGCGACTCGTCCCACGCCTCCTCGAGAATCGCGGTGCGAATCTCCTCGGCCGCACGCCGCCAGCCGTCGATATCACCCTGGAAGCCAAAACGTTCCGCCATGGTCGCACCACGGTCGAGCGCCACCTGGCACACGGCAGCCGAATAGGTGAAGACACGCCCGGGCGTGCGGACTTCCCAGATGCCCTGATCAGGCGACCGCCACGAGAGGCTCGCCGCGTCAATGAGCCCGCGCAACTGGTCCCACTGCTCCGCCGACAGGTCGCCGTGGTTCTTCACCCACTGATAGGCGCAGTCAACGATCTCGCCGTAGACATCGTGCTGAATCTGGTCGGCCGCCGCATTCCCCCAGCGCACGGGGCCGGACCGCCGATACCCTTCCAGATCCGGATCAAGCCGCTCCGGCTCCGGCGCCCGGCCATCCACCGTGTACAGGACTTTTGGCATCCCGCTCTGCGCAAACGCCCGCAGCGCCCAATACAAAAAGCCGCGAGCTTCGTCCACGAGCCCAATCGCCCGCAGCGCATCCACCGAAAACGCCGCGTCACGGATCCACGAATATCGATAGTCCCAGTTCCTCGGCCCCCCAATCGCCTCAGGCAACGACGAGGTCGGAGCGGCGACGATGGCGCCGTTGCCGAAGTAGTCGAGCAACTTCAGCGTCAGGCCGGAGCGGCGGACCATGGCACGCTGCGGACCGTCGTAGTGCAGGTGTGTCGCCCACGCGCGCCATGCACTCCGCGTCCGGTCGAGCACATCGTCAAACGTCACGGCATCGGGCTGGCTGCGCCAGCGCAGCGCCACCCAGGCCACGGCACCTTCCGGCAACATGACGTCAGTGCGCCATCCGGTCAGTGACAGGGACGATTCGAGGTGGATGCCTGACGCATCGGCGCCCATCTTCGGGTCGAGCGCAATCGTGAGCGCGGCTGGTCCGCGCAACACCTCGATGCGGCGCAGCAGTTCGCCGCGCGCCATCTCGCGCTCATCGAACAGGCTCGCGTCCATCCCGAACGTCAACGCGTCGGTGAGGCGGATGGTTGCGTCACCGCTGCGGATCTCGGTGACCAACACGCCGGTGTCGTCTTCGTAGGCCTGGCGGCCTTCGTTCACGCCGTGCAGGACGGTCTGCAGTCGTCCGCCGTGACGCGCATCAAGCAGGTGGCACAGCAGCGGCGGCGAATCAAAACGTGGCGCGCACAGCCAGACCACGTCGCCGTCGCGGGCCACGAGGGCGGCGGTGGACCCATCGCCAATCAACCCGTGGTCTTCAAGCGGAAGGTACCCGTCGATCCGTCGGAATGGCGTGAATGGGCTTGTCAAATCCCCCTCAGCAGCGCCCCGAGCCCTGTGGACGGCCCAGGCAACTTGAACAGGTCCGCCGCGTTTTTCCACAACATCAGTTCGCGGTCACGAGGCGGCAGTTTGAGTTCTTCCACAAACTGCAGATACGACTCCATCGTCGCCAACGGCCAGTCGGTGCCGTAGAGCACCTTGCGAGGATTCATGCCCCACAGAAGCATCTCCTTGAGCTGCGCGCGCATGTAGGCTTCAAACCGGTCGGAGAAGTCTCCCAGCGTGAGGCCCGAGATGTCCGTGTAGACGTTGTCGTTTTTGTAGACCACTTCCATGCAATCGCGGAACCACGGATTGCCGAGGTGGCAGATGAGGAACTTGACTTTCGGATAGTCGACCGCCACCTCGTCCACGTTGAGCGGGTGCGCAAACTTGACCTTGCCGGTCGGCGAATATGTGTCCCCGCAGTGGATCATCACGGGCACGTCAAACTCTTCCGCCAGTTTGTAGACCGGCGCGAGCTTGACGTCCGCCGGATAAAACGGCTCGTAGCCCGGGTACAACTTGAGTCCCTTCAACTCGCCGGCCTGCAGCAGCTGCCGCCAATCTTCGATGTGTTCGTCCACGAGATTGCGCCACGAGACACCGGCCACCACGTGGATGTTGGGCAGGTGGCGAGTCGCCTCGACGACGGTGCGGGCCGAGGGACGCCCCGGCGAAATCTTGTAGGACGTCAGCACCAGGGAGACGTCCACACGATTGCGGCGCATGGCCTGCTGCATCCGCTGGAGGCAGCCCGTCAGGTCATCGACCGTTTCGTCGGTGTAGTGGTTGAGGTGCGTATGGCAGTCGATGATCACGGTTACTTCCGAGTGTACCGATCGATGACCTTGGCGGCCCACTCGCGTCCGCCCAGCCCAAACGCCAACGCTGCGGCCAGACACACGGCCGCAAAGGCAATCTGGAAGGCGGAGACGAGCACCGCAGAGCCGATGGCCACCTGTTCGGCCGCCATGAACACCACAAACACCAGCATCGCGTACCGCGCGAGCACACCCACCGGCTCAGCCGCGGTGCTGCCGATGTTGGCGAGGTACCCCGTGACCAGGCCGCCGACGACCCGTGAGAGCAGGGATCCGAAAACCAGGATGCCGGTGGCGAGCAGGACGTTCGGTACGAACCGGACGGCGCGCGAGAACAACTCCCCTGCCGCGCGCACGCCAAGCGCGTCCAGCAGGCCGATGAACACCCCAGCCAGGATCAACCAGTAGACGGTGCCGGCAATGAGCGTGACCGTGGTGTAGCGCACACCGCCCTGGATGAGGGCATCTTCGACTCCGGCATGTTCGGCCAGTTCATCGACCTTCATCCAGCGCAACACCCGGATGGTGACCTTGCGCGCGGTGCGCGCGACGATCCAGCCTGCGACGAGCAACGCCAGCGCAATGGCGATGTCGGGCAGGACGAGCCAGACACGCCACGCCTGCAGGCGCAGCGACTCAAGCAACGTGACCGTCTCGTTCATGCAGGTTCCTTGCGTTCGATGGTAGCAAACGCGACCCGATGTTAGAATCCGCGCATGCCACAACCTCACCGTACGTATCGTTCGTGGGCGTTCTCCGTCTCGGCCGCAGGGCTCACTGCGCTGGCCATACTGGCGAGCGGCGACGCGCCACAGGCCCAGGCCCAACGTCTGCAGACGCCCGCTGAGGCCGTCAACTACAGCCAGGGCGGCACCTTGTATGACCCCCTGATGAAGTTCGTCTACGACCTTGACGCGGCGTCACCGCTGATGAACGTCAAGAAACTCACCACCACACTGGGCGGCCGTGACGTCGTGCTCGCCGTGTTGTCCAATCCCCCGATCTACCGGCCCGAGGACATCCTGCGCACCGGCAAGCCGGTCGTGCTGATCGTCAACAACGTGCACGGCAATGAAGTGGCCGGCAAGGACGCGTCGATGGAGATCATGCGCGACCTCGTGCAGGGCGACCTTCGTCCGCTGCTCGATCAGGTCGTGGTGCTCAACGTGCCGACGATCAATCCGGACGGTGCGGAAGTCAGGCGCCGGACCAACGACCAGAACTTCGACATGAACCGCGATTACCTCAAGCTGGAGTCGCAGGAAATCGGCGCGCTGGTGACCGACGTGCTCAACGTGTGGCAGCCGCACATCTGGGTCGACACACACCACGGCGGTTCGGCGCCCTACACGCTCACGTACCAGACGAACATGAACCCGGCCGGCGATCGGACGCTGGTGGACTTCGGCAACAACGAAATCATTGCCGCCATCCGCCGCGCGCTCCGTGCCGAAAACTACGACGGCTTCTGGTACTCGGGACCCGGCAACGTCGAGGGGCAGGCCGGTTGGACGGCGACGTCAGTTGAACCGCGCAAACAACACGTCTACGGCGCGATGGTCAACACGCTCGGTTTCCTGTTTGAGACGCCGTCTGGTTCGCACCGCGTGGTGGACAACGGCAACCGTGTCGAAGAGATTCCGCGCGAAGAGACCTATCGGCATCAGGTGCGCGGCCAGTACATCGGCCAGCGCGAACTCATCCGGTTTGCGGCGGCGCGCGCAGCCGACCTGACTCGCGTGATTGGTGAGGCCAAGGCCAACGCCATCGCGCGTGGGCACAACGACAGCGACAACGACCTGGTCCCGCTGGCATACAAGGTCGTCAACAAGGGCAACGAGGACTTCTGGGTGCGCACCGGAGGCCCGGCACGTGGCGGTGGCGCCGGACGAGGCGCAGGTGCGGGCGCCGCCGGCGCTGCGGGTCAGCCGCCGGCACCGGTGACGTTCGAAAAGGTCAACCGGCCGGTGTTCCTCGAATACGAAGTCACGCGCTCGACCACGCGCCCGTGGGGATACTTCGTGGCGGCCGGCGCCGCCGGCCGGGTGTTGCCGGTGCTTCACCAGCATCAGATTTCGGTGCAGCGCCTGACCGCCCCGTTCTCCGCGGAGGTCGAGGTCTACTACGCCACCAGCATCACGGCAAACACGTACTTCCAGGGGCACTACCTGCGCGAGGTCACCGCAACCAAACGCACAGAGACGATGACGCTGCCGGCCGGGACACTCTTCATTCCCAGCGGTCAGGCCAAGTCCAACCTCATCAGTTACCTGCTCGAGCCGGAGACGGACGACAACCTCATCACGTGGGGATACCTCGACGACTTCCTCCAGGTCACCGGCAACACCGGGACCGCCCGCGGCGGCGGTGATCCTGATGACGAACCGCCGGCCGGCGCCCGTGGGGGCCGAGGCGGAAACTCGCCCGGCCAGCGGATTCCGATGTTCCGCCTGATGAAGCAGGCGACGTTTGGCGCCATGGTCGTTGAGCCGCCGGTCAGCGGCACGAAGAACCAGATCTACCGCTGACTACTGCGTTTTGAACACAAAGAGCTGCGCGCTGGGCACCCAGGACGGATCACACACGATCATCCGGCCCAGCGCGCCGCCAGGCACGACGACGCGCTCGCGTGACCAGGTCACGCCGTTGTCGGCCGAGACATAACTGGTCACCCCCGCCTCACACACATACAACCGCGTGCGCCCATCAGCGGTGCGGCCCAGCTCCGGCACGCCGCCGGCGGTGAAGTGCTGATACTCCGTGAACGTCAGTCCGTTGGTGGATCGTCCCAGACGTGTCGTCTGCCCGTCCGAGATCGCCATCAGCCAGGTGCCGTCAGGCAGCTGCAGCAGCGACGGATCGGTCTGTGTCGCTCCCACGCCGAGGTCCCATGCATTGGCAATCGTCGTGAACGTGAGGCCATCCGACGACTCGGCGATACACATCGCACGTCGTGATCCCGGGGGGCCAAATCCGTTGAGGTAGGTCAGCCGCACCTTCCCGCCGACCGCGGTGGCGTCGGGATCAACAATCCCTTCCGGGCGGAAGATGCCGTCCACCGTGATTGCCGACACGGGAGTCACGGTGCTGCCCGACACGCGGGCCAGCCAAACACCATCGGTCTCACCGTTGACGTAGTAGATGCCGATCGAACCGTCGGGCAGCCGCACGCCGTCGGGCACCGAGGCATGGTCGAGCACCTGTCGAAGATTGGTGACCGTCACGCCGTCCGTGCTGTCCCCCACCGCAACCTGGTGCACGTAAGGCCCCCCGTTCACGCCCACGGCCGTGCCGGGCGTGGACTTGGTGACTTCACAGCCGACGATGGACTGACCTGTCGAGACGGTTCCGGTCGATCCGCCAGGGGTTGGGGACGTGGCCGCACCCCCACAGGCACCAACAAGTGTGACGATCGAGAGCAGGGAAAGGGCGATTGGCCTCAGTGGCATGCCGTGTTTGACCGGCACACGGGACGCAGGGTTACACGGTACACTGGAGTGTGCCTGCGTTTGCTGATCTTGCCCTCCACCCTTCCCTGATTTCCGCCGTCACGGCGCTCGGATACGAAGAAACCACCCCCATCCAGCAGGAAGCGATTCCCCTGCTGCTCGAAGGCCGCGACCTGATTGGCCAGGCCGGCACGGGCACCGGCAAGACGGCGGCGTTTGCGCTGCCGATGCTCCATCGCCTGCTCACGCAGGAACCGGAGGAATCCGGCTCGGTCCGGGCGTTGGTCCTGGTGCCGACCCGCGAACTGGCCATGCAGGTGGCTGAGGCCATTCACAAATACAGCAAGGACACGTCCCTGCGCGTGGTGCCGGTGTACGGCGGCGCGCCGATGGATCAGCAGATTCGCGCGCTGCGTCGCGGCGCGGCCCTTGTCGTGGCCCCGCCCGGCCGCGCGCTCGATCACCTCAAGCGCGAAACCCTGCGCCTCGGCGCCCTCGAAGTGCTCGTCCTCGACGAAGCGGACGAGATGCTCGACATGGGCTTCGCTGAAGACCTCGACGCCCTGCTGACGGCCACGCCGTCCACGCGCCAGACGATGCTGTTTGCGGCAACGATGGCGAGCCGGCTGGCGACGATTGCCGAGACACACCTGTCAAAGCCGGCACGGGTCACCATCAAGGCGGAAAAGCCGACGGCGGGTGCCGTGCCTCGGGTGCGCCAGGTCGCGTATCTCGTGTCGCGCCAGCAGAAGGCGTTTGCGCTCAATCGCCTGCTGGAGTTCGAGTCGCCGGCCACGACCATCATCTTCTGCCGCACGCGTGTGGAAGTGGACGAACTCACGGACACGCTCAAGTCACACGGGTATGCGGCACAGGCGCTGCACGGCGGCATGGAACAGCGGGCGCGTGACCGCGTGATGCAGCTGGTGCGGGACGACAAGGCCGACATGCTCGTGGCCACCGACGTCGCCGCGCGTGGGCTGGACATCGACCACATCAGCCACGTCATCAACTACGACATCCCCACCGCGCCTGAAGTCTACGTGCACCGCATCGGCCGCACGGGCCGGGCGGGCCGCGAAGGTGTGGCCATCACGCTGGTGGAACCACGCGAACGGCGCACGCTCGGCTTCATTGAACAGGTCACCAAGCAGTCGATCGAGCGCGCGGAATTGCCGACGCTGGCGGCCCTGCGGGCGCGGCGCCTCGATGAGCTGCGCGGCAACATCTCGGCGCGTATCGTGTCCGGCGGGCTCGACGAGGCGAAGACCTTTGTGTTGTCGCTGGCCGCGGACTTCGACATTGCCGACGTCGCGGCGGCACTGGTTGCGATGTCGGATGCGGCCGCGCCTGTGCCTGCAGGCTCGGAGCCGCCGGCCAAACGAGAACCGCGGCCTGAACGTGAACCCAGGGCCGAACGGGCGCCGCGTGCCGAGCGTGTGGTGCGCGACGAGCCGGCTCTCTCGCCGGCGCCAGTAGCTGCAGCAGCACCTGCGGCTCCCACGCCCGAACCCGAGAGCGAAGTCGTGCCCGAGCCGGCGGAGCCGCCAACTGTTGCCGCCAAGCCCAAACGAGCACCGCGGGCCGAAGCCGAAGACCGTGATGAACGGTCACCGCGCCTGGTGCGCAAGCCCAAGACCGAGCGCCCCGTCCGCGAGGAGCGCGAAGAATTTGGCGAACGCTTCGCCCGTTACGACCGCGAGGAGCGGCCGGCACGATTCGAGCGTGGTGATCGCGGAGACCGCGGTGATCGCTTCGAGCGCGGCGACCGCGGCGATCGCCGCCCGCAGGTGGCCCGCGCGGTGATCGGACTCAGCATTGGTGAAAACGCCGGCGTCCGCCCTGGCGATCTCGTCGGCGCCATCGCGGGTGAAGCCGGCATCGACTCGTCGGCCATTGGCGAAATCCGCATCAACCCCGCGTCGTCGACGGTGGAGATCTCCGGCGAGTACGTCGACCAGGTCATCGACGCGATGTCCACGGCCAAGGTGCGCGGCAAGATCGTCAAGGTCAAGCTGCTGCGCGAAGCCGGACGCGCGTTCAGTCCCCGCGCCGAGTACGGCGACCGCCCGGCCTACGGCGAGCGCAAGCCGTATGGCGAGCGTAAACCGTACGGAGACCGGAAGCCGTACGGGGAGCGGAAGCCCTACGGCGAGAAGAAGTCCTTCGGCGAACGGAAACCGTTCGGCGACAAAAAGCCCTTCGGCAAGAAGCCAGCGTTTGGCAAGAAGTCGGGCTTCGGTGACAGACCGGCGTTTGGTGACAGGCCGGCGTTTGGCAAGAAGCCGTTCGGGAAAAAGCCGTTCGCCAAAAAGCCTCGTCGCTCTGAGTGATCCCGCGCCTGCTGCGACTGTTCGTCCCCCTGGTGGCGGGCCTCGGACTGCTCGCGCAGGCCTACATCTACTCCGTCCCGCTCGCTGATGCGCCGATTCGCTCGGACGGCATCAGTTACCACGTGTACCTGCCGTCGCTGGTGCTGCACGGCAGTCCGCGTCTCTGGCCCGTCGCCGACGACCAGTACGGCGGCGCCTTTCCCGAACACACCGGCATCCTGCGCTGGCCGAACACATCGTGGTGGCTCAACCCACATCCGATCGGGGCGGCTATCTTCATGCTGCCGTTTTTCCTGCTCGCGCACGCACTGACGCTGTGGAGCAATCTGCCGCCGGACGGATTCTCGCTCTACTACCAGGCCGCTGCCAGCATCTCGGGCCTGGTGTACGGCGTGGCCGGGCTTGCCATCCTGCAACACGTGCTCCGCCGCCACTTCTCCGACGCCGTGACACTGTCGACGCTGGCGGTGGTCACCTTCGGCACGAACCTCTTCCACTACCTGACGTTCGACGCAACGTTCAGCCACGCGTATGGCGTGTTCCTCGCCGCCGCACTGTTGTGGGTGCTCCAGCGATTTGACGATCGCCCCACCACCAGCCACGCCGTGTGGCTCGGCCTTGTGATTGGCGCGCTGTTTCTCGTGCGCCACAGCCACCTGCTGCTCGTGCTGCTGGTGGCGCTGCGCGCACCCGGCCGCCTCTGGGCCCTACGACGCGCGCTGCTGGTTGCCGCAGGTGTCTCGCTGCTGGTCGCGCTGCCACAACTCGCCATCTACAAGGCCGTCACCGGCCACTGGGTCATCAGTCCCTACTCGCTGCTGCCGGCCACGATGCACTTCGGCGCGCCGGAGATTACCGGTGTGCTGTTCTGGCTGCCCAAGGGACTGCTTTTCTGGTCGCCGGTGCTGTGGCTGGTGCCGCTCGGCCTCGCCCTCGTGCGCGGACCATTCGCTGTATTGCGACTGCCAACCATCATCATCGTCGCCCTCCAGGCGTGGCTCATTGGCGCGTGGTACGACTGGCAGTTCGGCGGGAGTTTTGGACATCGGGGGTTCACCGATCTGCTGCCGGTGTCTGCCGTCTTCATCGCGGCCGCCTTGTCGCGGATAGCGGAGTTCGGCAAGTCGATCCGTGTGGCGGTGGGGGTGGTGGTGGCCGTCCTCGTTGCGGTGTCGTGCTGGCAGATGTGGCTCTACTGGCACAGCGCGTTACCGTTCCGTGACACGACCTGGGAGATGTACCGGTCGGTCGTGTGGGGGTGGCTGTGACGCGGCGTACGACAACGGTCGCACTCGTCGCAGCGGTAGCCGTGGTGTTGTGGGTGCTGCGGGATCCGGCGTGGCTTGGTGGATACCGGCACGGCATTCATCCGGACGGCTGGACTGGAGGGCGGGCCAGCTTTTTCGTCCCGTCAGACGCGGCAGACACCTCCTTTGAGCTTGGAGGCCACGACCAGTTCACGATGCAGGTGTCGATTTACGTCGACGGCACACTGGCCGAGCGCTTTTCGCAGGGACCGGATTGGCGAACGGTCACGGTTCCGCTGGCCGGACGGTCCACGTCCCGGCGGCATCGACGTATCGACATTCACGTCGCGCGAGCGTGGGGAGATCCACGCAAAGGAGTCCGAATCCGGTTCTGATTCCCCATAAGATCGGAGCATGCGCCGATTGGGTGTACTCGCTGTCCTGCTCCTGTCCTTCTCTCTCGCCAGTTCCGCTCAAAACCAGCCCCTGACGATTCTCGACGCGGCGCCACGCGGCGAAGTGGGCCAGCGGTCGGACGCGTCGGAAATCCGCATCATCTTTTCGGAGCCGATGATTGCGCTGGGCCGCTCCCCGGCGAATCCCGAGATTCCCTGGGTCACGATTTCGCCGCGCATCCCGGGCCAGTTCCGATGGTCAGGCACCACCATTCTCCTGTTCACACCCGATCCCGCGACTCCGCTGCCGGACGCCACGACGTACACCGTCACCGTCAGCGCCGACGCCACCAGCGCGTCGGGTCGACGGCTGGGCACTCCGTTCCGGTTTCAGTTCACGACACCCACGGTGAGACTGCTCTCCACCGAGTGGGTGCGGCGCAACAATCGCTTCGATCAGCCCGTGCACATTGCGCTACGGTTCAACCAGCCCGTGCGCCCCGCGGACGTGTTGGCGCATGTGCGCGTGCGGTACGCCGCGCACGACTTCGAGCCGCCGGTCTTCACGGAACGTGAGCTCGCGCGCCTGAAGACTGGAGACCCTGCAGGCCTCGCGGCGTTCAACGCCAAGGTGGCCGCGGCCACCCGAGCGGCGAACCAGACAGCGCCGGTCACGGTGCGCCTGGCTCCGTCATGGGATACCGATCGTTTCCCCGCGGAGGACACCCTCGTCGTCGTGGAAACCACCACGGTGCCGCCGCCGGAGTCGTGGCTCGACATCACGCTGAATCCCACCATGCCGAGCATGGCGGGACCGGCACGCCCGAGTGAGCAGCAGCAGTCGACCATCCAGGTGGAGCCGGCGTTTTTTGCGCGGCCAATGCCGTGCACGGATGAGTGCAACCCGTCGGGCTGGAATGCCGTGTCGTTCACGCGGGAAGTTGCGGCCACCGAGTTCACGCGTGCACTGACCATTCGTGACATCACGGCCGGGACACCCGAGGCGGAGGTGCGCAAGCCCGCCGACGCACGTGCGCCCGGCAACGAGAGCAACTACGGCTACAACGTGGAAACGGCCGGGTTCGAGCGGCAGCCACCGGCGCGCACCTGGCGGCTGCGCCTGGATCCGTCCCTCACGTCAGCCGATGGTCAACGCCTCGGCTACACGTGGATCGGGATTGTCGCCAACGAACACGAGCGGGCGTTTGTCAGCTTCGGCGACGGCCACGGTGTGTGGGAACGCAGCGGCGGTCCGGTGCTGCCGTTTTCGTCGCGCAACTTCACGAGTGTGACGCAGTGGCTGCAGCCGCTGACACCAGACACCCTCATGCCGACGCTGCGCCAGCTGCAGGCGGACAACTTCCGCATTGCGCCGACTGGTCCAGGCACCGCGCGGCGGCTCAACGTCACACCTGACGCGATTCAGTCACACGGCCTCAACCTGTCGAGTGTGCTCCCGGCCTCGGGCGCCGGACTGGTGTGGGCCGCCGTACGGCCCGGCGAGATGATTGCGGGCGCGTCCACCGACCAGGAAGAACCACGCGCCACCGTCGTGCAGGCGACCAATCTCGGACTCTCGGTGAAGGACAGTCCGCAGAACACGCTGGTCTTTGTCACAACACTCGACACCGGCCAGCCGGTCGCCAACGCCGCCGTGTCGATCATCAACACGGACAACACGCGACTCTGGCGCGGCGTCACCAACGGCGACGGCATCGCCATGGCCCCGCCGCTGCCCTTGCGCAAACACGACAGCTACTGGGAATTCGGCTTCATCGTCACCGCCGAAAAAGACGGGGATGTGGCATACGTCGGCTCCGACTGGAACGAAGGGATTCAGTCGTGGGACTTCGATCTGCGCTACGACATCGACGAGGCCGAATCCCTGCTGCGTGGATCGGTGTTCACCGATCGCGGCGTCTACAAGCCGGGCGAAGAAGCGCACTTCAAGGCGATCGTCCGCGCGGACACACCGAGCGGAGTCCGGCTGCTGCCGGCAGGCACCACGCTCCGTGTGACTGTGCGGAACAGCCGCAATCAGGAAGTGGATACACGCGAGGTCAAGGTCAACGACTGGAGTTCGACGGAATGGACGTGGACACCGCCGGCCAACGCGGTGCTTGGGTCGTATGTGACCACGGTCACGTGGCCCGGCCAACAGGATGATCGCGAATGGCTGCGCCAGATCTACGGGGACTTCCTGGTGGCGGCGTATCGCAAGCCCGACTTCCGCGTGAACACCCGCGTGTCGATGCCGCAGCTGGTGGCCGGTGACGCGTTTGAGGCCGGCGCCGAGGCACAGTACCTGTTCGGCGCGTCGCTGGCCGGCCGCCCCGTCCGATGGTCGGTGACCCGCGAACGTGACTCGGGTGTGCCCGACGCGATTCACGAACGTTATCCCCAGAATCGCTACTCCTTCGGGGCCATGTACGACGAACAGTCCGACACCGGCCCCGTCGCTGGCGCCACGGCCACAACCAACGGCGAAGGACGATTCACCACACGCGTCACCACCGACCCGGCCGATCGCGCGTATCGCTACACGTTTGAGGCGGAAGTGGAAGACGTCAGCCGTCAGCGCATCGCCAATCGTGCGTCAACGGTGGTGCATCCAGCGTCCTTCTACATCGGTCTGACCAACAGCGACTACTTCGTGAACACGTCAACCGGCGCGTCATTCGGCGTCGTGGCTGCAGACCTCGAGGGCCGCGCGGTGCCTGGTGTTGCCGTCAGCCTTGAACTCGTCAAGGTGCAGTGGAACTCCGTGCGGATCGCTGAAGGCAACGGCTTCTACCGGTGGGAGACCACCCGAGTTGACGCACCTGCCGGCACATGGACAGCCACGACAGCCGCCGATCCCGTCACGGTGCAGGTGCCCGTGCCCGACGGCGGCTACTACATCATGCGCGCCACCGCGCGCGACAGCGCCGGCCGCACCACCAGGACGGAGCGTGGCTTCTACGGACTCGGCGAGGGCTACACCGCGTGGCAACGCTTCGACCACAACCGCATCACACTCACGCCCGAGCAGCAGACCTGGAAGCCGGGCGACACCGCGCGCATCATGATCGAATCGCCGTGGGAATCAGCGACGGCGTTGCTGACGATGGAGCGGGAGGGCGTGCGGAGTCATCGGCGCTTCCAGCTGACGTCCACGCAGCAGACGGTTGAAGTGCCGGTCATCGAAGCCGACATCCCCAACGTGTACGTGTCGGTGCTGCTCATCCGTGGACGTACGTCCAACGACTTCGGCGCCGATGGCAGCGACCCCGGCAAGCCGGCGTTCCGACTCGGTTATGCCGAGTTGAAGGTGGAAGACGCGTCCAAGCGCCTGGCCGTGTCGGTGGCCGCCGACCGCGCAGAGTACCGGCCGGCCAACACCGCGCGTGTGACCGTCAAGGTTGCCGATGCGGCGTCACGGCCCGCACGCAGTGAGGTCACGTTGTGGGCCGTGGACTACGGCGTGTTGTCGCTGACTGACTACGCCGCCCCGAACGTACTGAAAGACGTTTACCGCGAGAAGGCCCTGCAGGTGATGAACACCGACAGCCGTCAACGCATCGTGTCGCGGCGGGTGTTGACGCCCAAGGGCGGCGATGAAGGTGGCGGTGGCGGCGCGGCCGAAGGCGTACGCGCGGACTTCAGGCCGCTCGCCTTCTGGCTGGGTTCGGTCGTGACCAATGCGGACGGCACTGCAACATCCAACGTCACGTTGCCGGAGTCGCTCACGACCTACCGCATCATGGCGGTTGCGGCGGATGCGGCGTCCCGCTTCGGCGATGCGTCCACCGAGATCAAGGTCAGCAAACCGGTGACGCTGCTCGGGACGTTCCCGCGCTTCCTGCGTCCCGGTGATGCCGCATCGTTTGGCGCGGTGGTAACCAACACGCTGGCCACAGCCGGCAACGCACAGGTGACCATTCGCAGCCTGAGTCCCGAACTGCTCGAGGTCACCGGTCAGGCGTCACAGACCCTGTCGGTGAACGCCGGCGGCAGCGCTGATGTGCGTTTCGCGGCTTCAGCGCGTCGCACTGGTCAGGCGCGTGTGCAGATCTCCGTGACGATGGGCGCCAACACGGACGCCTTCGAGTCGGTCATCCCGGTCATCGCGCCGGCGCCTGCGGAAACCGTCGCCGCGTTTGCGCAGACGGCGGACACGTGGACACAGCCAGTGGCGATGCCGTCCAACATCTTCCCGGCCGTTGGCGGCCTGACGATCGACTGGGCCTCCACCGCGATGGTCGGGCTCGGCAACGGCGTCGAGTACCTCGTGAACTACCCCTACGGCTGCGCGGAGCAGAAGGCCTCCGCGGCACTCGCGTTCCTGCTCGCGGCTGACCTGGGCAACGCGTTTTCGATTGGCGGCGTGCCGCCGGAGAGCTACCGCACACGCGCGACGGCCCTGCTGCAGGAACTGCCCTCCTTCCAGTGTTCAAGCGGCGGCTTCGCGCTCTGGCCCTCCTCATCGTCATGCTGGGCCAACCCGTATCTGACCGCGTACGTGCTGCACGTGATCCGCACCGGTCGCGAGCTGGGCGTGACACCGGACGACCAGGTGGTCGAATCCGCGTTGTCGTACCTCGAACGCGAACTGCTGAACACCACGGTTCCCGGGCCTGTCGAACTCGTGCCCGCATGGGCGGCGTCACAGGCCTACGCCGTGAAGGTGCTGGCTGAATGGGGGCGCACGCCGGATGCGGCCATCACCAGATTGCTGGCGACGCCGGAGCGACTGCCGGTGTTTGCGATGTCCTACCTGCTCGATGCGATGGCCGCGCGCAACAATCGTGGTCCGCAGTACCAGGCGCTGCTCACCCGCCTGAGCAATGCGCTGCGCGTGGAAGGTGATGAAGCGCACGTGCAGGAGCTGAATCCGGATGCGCTCGGCTGGATCTGGCACTCGAACACGCGGTCAACCGCCGTGGTGCTCGACGGCCTCGTGCGGCGAGGCGATGGCACGTCGACGGAGACGCCGACCACCATCGTGAGCGGCCTCGTGCGCTGGCTGCTGGCCGCACAACGCAACGGCCACTGGGGCGACACCCAGAGCAATGCCACCACGCTGCAGGGCATGGTGTCGTACTACCGCCGCTTCGAACGTGACGTGCCCGACATGACGGCCACCGCGACGCTGGGCACCACACAGCTGGGCACGGCGACCTTCCGCGGCCGGTCGGTCGTGTCGCAGCAGATCGCGGTGGCGATGCCGCAGGTGCTGCGCGCCGTCGCATCAGGATCAACGGCGCCGCTGACGTTGTCCAAGACCGGCACGGGGCGGCTCTACGCATCCGCGCGGCTGTCGTTCACGCCGTCAACGCCGCCAGAGGCACGTGATCAGGGCTTCCGCGTCGAACGGCACTACGAGCGGTTCGTCGAAAACGGCACCGGGCCCACGCTGACACAATTTGCGCCCGGCGAACTTGTGCGTGTGGTGCTGAAGGTCACCACGCCGCAGGCACGACGGTTCGTAGCCGTCACCGATGCCCTTCCCGCCGGCTTCGAGGCGGTGGACGGGTTCTTCCGCACCACGGCCTCCGATCTTGCGCGCGAAGCCTCGGCATCGGGCAACGACAACGTCGATGAATGGTGGCGGCTCTGGCAACGCGGCGGCTTTGACCACGTCGAAAAACATGACGACCGCGTGCAGCTGTTTGCCACGCGCCTGGGCGACGGTACTCACGAGTTTTCGTATCTGGTGCGCGCAACCACGGCGGGCACGTTCACAGCCGCGGGCCCGTACGCCGAGATGATGTACATGCCGGAAGTGAACGGCCGGGCCGCAGCCGCCACGATTGTCGTGAGGTAAATGTTCGAGTCACTCCGGCGCCAGTTGCGTGCACGTTGGCGATGGGCCGCTGCCGGGGCGGCCCTCGTCGCGCTGGTCGTGTGGGCACGCTGGGGCCCCGTCCCGCCCTGGCTGCTCGACCGTCACGCCATCCGCCCCTCGGTCATTGTCACCGACCGTCACGGCGAGCGGCTGCACGAAGCCCGCACGAGCCAGGGCACCCGGGGTGAGGGGATCTCTGCCGACCGGCTGCCGCCACTGGTCGTGGCCGCGACACTCGCTGCCGAGGACCATCGCTTTCGGGCACATCCCGGCGTCGACCCGATCGCCATTGCCCGCGCGTTGTGGAGGAACATCCGCGCCTGGGGTGTCGAAGAAGGCGGCTCAACGATCACCCAGCAGGTGGTGTCGCTGGCGGACGCGCGACGGGCAGACGCCGCACCCACACGCGGGCGCATCACGCTGACCGGCAAACTGTGGGAGGCCATCCTCGCGTTCCGCCTCGAACGCCATCTGTCGAAGGACGACATCCTGGCGCGTTACCTGAGCTGGGCGCCTTACGGCAACCAGGTCGAAGGCATCGTGCGCGCGAGCGCGTATTACTTCGGCGTCCGGCCGGAAGATCTGACGCCGGCACAGGCCGCGTACCTCGCCGCCTTGCCGCAGCAACCAGGACGTTTTAATCCGCGGCGGGATCCCGAACGCGCGCGTGGTCGTCAGCTGCGCATCCTCCGGCGGATGTTTGACGAAGGCTGGTTGAGTGACACGGCCCTGCAGTCCGCCTTCGCCGAACAGATCACCATCTCGGCGTCGGAGGCCGACGTCATTGCGCCACACTGGGTGCGGCGCGCGCTGGCATCCGCCCCTTCTACGGCGGGCCCGCAATTGACGACCACACTGGACGCCGGCCTGCAACGCACCGTGCTCGGCATCCTGCAGGCGCAGGCCCCGGCGCTGGAACGCCACCACGCCCAGCAGGCTGCCGTGGTGGTGCTGGATCTGGCGAAGGACGAGTGGCTCGCGTGGGTGACGATCGGCTCGGACATCGATGCCGCCATGACGCCGCGCCAGCCGGGGTCTGCACTCAAACCGTTTACGTACGCGGCAGCGTTCGAACGCGGCTGGCACCCCGGGCGTGTGCTAGCCGACGTGCCGAGTTCCTTCCCCACTGCGGAGCCGGGCATCCTGTACAGCCCGCGCAACTACGACGGACGCTTTCGTGGTCCGCTGCGTGCGCGGCTTGCGCTGGCGGGATCCGAGAACGTGCCGGCGGTTGCACTGGCGTCAGAAATTGGCGTGCCTGCGGTTGCTGACACGTTGCGGCGAGTCGGACTCAGCACGTTGTCGCAGACGGCGGCGCACTACGGTCTCGGTCTGACACTCGGCAACGCTGAAGTGCGGCTCGACGAACTCGTGCAGGCCTACGCCATGTTCACGCGCGGCGGCTTTTCGCCCGCCACTGCGTACTGGATTACCGACGTGTTGTCCGATCCGGAAGCGCGCCGGTACGTCTTTGGCGAAGGCAGCGCGCTCGACTTCCCATTCCCTGTCGCCGCCAAGACCGGCACGTCGCAGGCGTATCACGACAACTGGACCATCGGCTTCACGGCGGACGTCGCCGTTGGCGTCTGGGTCGGCAACCTGAACCGCGAACCGCTCCGTTATTCCTCAGGTGTCACCGGCGCGGGTCCGATCTTCCACGACGTCATGCTCGCGGCCGTTGAACACGTGCGTGGGTCCCTGCCGCTGTTCGACACCACTCCCATCGTTGCGCGCCCCTCCGGGCTGCACGACACCGAGATCTGCGGCGTCTCGGGTCTCAAGGCGGGTGATGCCTGCCCCGTCCGCACGCGCGAGTGGCTGCCCACCTCACTCATCCCCCACATCTGCACGTGGCATCACGCCTCGGACCGCGGGGTCGTCACGGTCTTCCCGGAGGAATACAGGGACTGGCTGGGGGCGGGCGAGGTTCCGGGGTTCCGAGGTGCCGAGGTTCCGAAGTCCCGGGGTGCCGAGGTGCCGGGGTTCCGAAGTTCCGAGGTGCCGAAGTTCGCCATTACGTCGCCGCCGGGTGGGACAACGTTTCTGATTGACCCGACGCTGCGGGCGGAATTTCAGACCGTGCCGTTGAAGGTGACGGGCGCGGCGGGACGCATCGAGTGGCAGGTGAACGGCAAGGTGTTCGGCACAGCGCTGGCTGACCAGGCGCTGACGTGGCCGCTGACACGGGGCCGGCATGTGTTCACGGCTATCGACGGCAGTGGCCGGCGTGTTGCCGCGGAGGTGCTGGTGAAGTAGCCCTGCCGCTCGCGATAGGATCGTGGCATGGCGTCGCAACCCTCCTTCGATATCACCTCCAAAGTGGACCTCCAGGAAGTCGACAACGCGATCAATCAGGCCAAAAAGGAACTGGCGCAGCGTTACGACTTCAAGGACTCCAAGGCCACGATTGACCTCAAGTCCAAGGAAAACGTCATCGAGCTGACCGCCGAAGACAACTTCAAGATGGAAGCCGTCTGGGAAATCGTGCAGACGCGCCTGCACCGCCGCGGCGTGCCGATCAAGAACCTCAAGCCCGGCGACCTCGAGAACATCGGCGGCGGCATGGTCAAACGCAAGGTCGAACTGCAGCAGGGCATTCCGTCCGACTCCGCGCGCGACATCATCAAGTTCGTCAAGGACCAGAAGCTCAAGAAGGTGCAGGTCACCATCCAGGGCGACCAGCTCCGCGTCACCTCAAACTCCAAGGATGAACTCCAGGGCGCCATCCGCCTCCTGCGCGGCGAAGACTTCGGCGTCGAGCTCCAGTTCGGCAACTTCCGCGACTGACGCACCTCGGAACCTCGGAACTTCGGAACCTCGGAACTTCGGGACCTCGGAACTTCGGAACTTCGGAACTTCGGAACTTCGAACCCCCGGCACGCCCCTTGCTTCGTCCCCGGCATGCGCGTGCTGGAGTTCCCGGCTGACGACCGCCAAAGCGCCGGAAAACTGGGCGAAGACCTGGCGGCCGTGGAACTCTGGCATCAGGGGTACGCAATTCTTGCCAGGCGGTATCGCACCAGGTACGGAGAAATTGACATAGTCGCCCAGGACGGCGACACGGTGGTGTTTGTGGAGGTGCGTGCCCGCCGCACCGAGCGGTGCGGGTCGGCCGCCGAGAGCATCACACGTTCAAAACAACGGCGCCTGGCGGCGATGGCCCTCGACTACCTGGCGTGGTGCAACAACCCCGACGCGCCGTGCCGTTTTGATGTCGTGGCCATCGATGGCGTCGGCGGCGATCAGGTCAAACTCACCCACATCAAGGACGCGTTTTACGTCGAGTAGAGGTGGCTACTTCCTCTTCCACCGCGTGCCGGCGGCGGAGTCTTCGAGCAGGATGCCGCGCGCTTCGAGATCGCGGCGGATCTCGTCCGCGCGTGAAAAGCGCCGCTGCTGACGCGCGGTGCGGCGTTCCTCGATGAGCGCCAGGATCTCTTCCTCGGGCACGGGCGGGCGCGCGTCTTCGGCACGGCGCAGGCTGATCACGCCAAGCACCTGGTCGAACTCCGAGAACGCCTCGATGATGGCCGCGGCATCGGGCTGCCCCACCCCGCGCGCATCGATGGCCGCATTGACCTCGCGGATCAGTTCAAACACCACGCCCAGCGCGCCCGGCACGTTGAGGTCCGCGCGAATGTGCTCACGGAAGGCATCCCGCGCCACGGCCACCCTCGCCTGCAGGTCGTCATGCGCGTCGCCGGACGTGATCGCTTCCACACGCGTCAGGAAGTCCGTGATGCGCGTCAACGCCGCGTCGGCCTGTCCCAGGATGTCGAAGCTGAACGTCAGCTGCTTGCGGTAGTGCACCGACATCAGCAGATACCGCAGCGCAGACGGCCGGAAGCCTCGCTCCACGATGTCGGGGATCGTGTAGACGTTGCCCAGCGACTTCGACATCTTCTCGTGTTCGAGATTCAGGAACTCGACGTGCACCCAGAAACGCGAGAACGGCTTGCCGGTCGAGCACTCGGCCTGCGCGATCTCGTTTTCGTGGTGCGGGAAGATCAGGTCGATGCCGCCGCCGTGAATGTCGATCGGCCCCTCACCCAGCAGGCGCAGCGCCATCGCGGAGCATTCGATGTGCCAGCCGGGACGGCCCGGGCCACAACCGAGATCCCAGGTCGGCTCGCCAGGCTTGGTCGCCTTCCACAACACGAAGTCACGTGCGTCGTGTTTGGTGTACGTGTCGGCATCCACCCGGGCGCCGGCTTGAATCCCCTCATGGTCGAGGCGCGCCAGTTTGCCGTAGTCGGCCATGGTCGCGATGCGGAAGTAGGTGGAGCCTTCCGACTCGTAGGTGTGACCACGCTCCTTGAGCGACTGGATCATGTCCGCCATCGCCCGCAGATTCTCATCGTCGGTCGCGCGCGGATTTTCTTCGACCGGTTCGAGCCCGAGCGCCGCGCAGTCGTCGCGGAAGGCCTGGATGTAGCGGTCCGTATATTCGCGCAGCGATACACCGGCTTCGGTCGACGCGTTGATCGTTTTGTCGTCCACGTCGGTGAAGTTGGTGACGTGCCGCATGCCGTAGCCTTCCTGATGGCGCAAGGCGCGGCGCAGGATGTCGAGCGCGACAAAGGTGCGGAAGTTGCCGATGTGCCCACGGGCGTAGACGGTGAGACCGCACGTGTACATCCGCACCGTCTTGCCGTCGGCGGGAACGAATGTCTCTTCGGTACGGGTCAGCGTGTTGTACAGCCTCATGGGATCTCTCGAAATGAACCGGCGCGCAGCAGGCGCGTCAGCTGGTACGGTCGGCGGGGAGCGCGCGGGTCACCACCGACGTGTGGTCCCCACAACGCAGCGTGACTTCCACGGCCTGCCCGGACGCCGACAGGTCCAGCGTCATCTGATCGGAGGCCTGTGGCGCGGCGGCCGCGTCGCGGACGGCGTCAGCCACCGCCTGCTGCACGGACGGGGCCTCGGTGTCGGTGCCCCCGGCGGCCATGTAATAACGCGCCGCCAGCTCGGGACCAACGTCTCGAAAGCGCTCATCTCGGGGCACGAGCACGCGGACCGGGTCGACCATCGTGCCCACGATTGTATCCGCCGAAGCGTGAATCCGGGTAACTAGAGGCTGATCCGGGCGTGGACGTCGCGGGCCTGACGGCAATCCTCGTGCATCTGCTCCACCAGGGCCTCCAGGGTGGGATACGCCCGCTCCTCGCGCAGCCACTGGATGAAGGACACCCGCATCGGCGTGCCGTAGAGATCGAGTGTCGCGTCGAGCAGGAACGTCTCCACCGTCACACGCCCCCCGCCTACGGTTGGACGGTCGCCCACACTGGTCACGGCCGGATACAACACGCCATCCACGTGCGCCACGGTGGCGTACACCCCGAACGCGGGCAGCAGCTCATTCCGGGTCTCGAGGTTTGCGGTCGGGAATCCGAGCGTTCGTCCGCGGGCGTCGCCGTGCACGACGATGCCGTCGAGGTCGTAGGTGTGGCCCAGCAGCGCCCCGGCTTCGTCGACACGCCCTTCCGAGATCAGATGGCGCACCCGCGTGCTCGACACCACGAAGTCCCGGAACCGTACCGGGTCAATCTTCTCTGCGCGAAAGCCACGGTCCTGCCCGACGGTTTTCAGCAGGGTGAAGGTGCCCGTCCGTTCGCGGCCAAACAGGAAGTTGGCACCGACCCACACCTCTTTCACGCCGAGCCAGTCGACCAGCACGGTGTCCACAAAGGTCTCGGGTTCCCATCGCGCCATTTCGGACGTGAACTCGATCAGCGCCACGCCGGCCATCCCGGCCTTCTGAAACGCTTCAAGCCGCTGGTCAAGTGTCATGAGCAGCGGCGGGGCCTTGTCGGGACGGACCACCCGCGGTGGATGGGGATCAAACGTCACGACCACGGGTGTGCCGTTGCGATCGGACGCCTGGCGGCGCACACGCTCGAGGATTTTCTGATGGCCGCGGTGCACGCCGTCAAAGTTGCCGAGGGCCGCGACCGGCCGGGGCCACCGCGGGCGCTGGTCTGCTGGAAAACGGGCTACGAACATTCGACTCTCAGGCCGTCATGCGCCAGCGTCATCCCGGATGGGAGCGTCGCGCACGTGGCCTCGTGACCCAGATCGTGACACATGTGGGTGAAGAAGGTGCGGGTCGCGCCGATCGTGCCGGCGGCCGCGACGGCCTCCGACAACGAAAAGTGTGTGGGATGAGGCCGGTGCCGCAAGGCGTCAAGCACCAAGACGTCCAGCCCATCCAGCCGTCGCATCGTCGGTTCGGGAATCACATTGCAGTCGGTCAGGTACGCAAACCGGCCCACGCGGAAGCCGAGCACGGGCCGGCGTCCATGAAACAGGGCGAGCGGCTCGAAGGTCAGGCCTCCAATGGTGAAGTGGCCCGTGATCTCGTGAACCGCGACCTGGGGAATGCCGCCCCCCACCTGCTCAGGCGGCTCAAAGGCATACGAGAACGTCCGTCGCAATGCCGAGAGCGTGTCGGCATCCGCGTAGATGGGCATGGGGCTCTGGCTCATCACGTTAAAGCGGCGCAGTTCATCAAAACCCAGGATGTGATCGGCGTGCGCGTGCGTGTACACGACGGCGTCCAGCTGACTGACGCCTTCACGGAGACACTGCTGGCGGAGGTCGGTCGCCGTATCCACCAACACACGGGTGCCGTCGTGTTCGATCAGGATGGACGGACGCAGCCGCCGGTCGCGCGGGTCGTCAGAGCGGCACACGGCACACTCGCAGCCAATCATCGGCACGCCATGCGACGTCCCCGTTCCGAGAAACACCACGGTCACCTGGATATTGTGTCTCACTGCACAGTGCGAAGTGCGAGGTGCGAGGTGCGACGTGCGAAGTGCGAAGTGCGGGAGAATACGCGAATGGCACGAGCGAGACAGGTGAAGTCGACCGCCCCGA
Organism: Acidimicrobiia bacterium; assembly: GCA_045862915.1. GTDB lineage: Bacteria > Acidobacteriota > Vicinamibacteria > Vicinamibacterales > SCN-69-37 > SYFT01. The sequence goes on along the minus strand of BTVE01000030.1, from coordinate 15,870 downwards.
AGGCGGCGCGGGCGATGGCGCGGTTGGTGCGGATCATGGCGACGTTGCGGTCGGCGCGTGGCTGTCCCTGGGACCGCAAGCAGACACACGACACCCTGCGACCGTTCCTGCTGGAGGAAACCTACGAGGCGCTTGATGCGCTGGACCGGAAGGACCACGACGCGCTGCCGGGCGAACTGGGCGACGTGTTGTTTCAGGTGGCCTTTCACGCGCAGATTGCGGCGGAAGCCGGCCGCTGGGAAATGGCGGACACACTGACGGCCATCTGCGACAAACTCATCCGGCGGCATCCTCACGTGTTCACACCGTCGGGCCGGCCGCTGCCCCGCCGGCGCTCGGGCAAGAGCGCCGTGAAGACACCCGCCGCAGTGCTGACGCAGTGGGAACAACTCAAGGCGAAGGAACAGGCCGGGCGCGGCGAAAAGAAGCGTGTATTGGCCGGCGTCCCTCGCTCGATGCCCGCACTGCTGCGTGCGCATGAAATTGGCACCCGCGTCGCCAGCGTCGGCTTCGACTGGCCCGACACCACCGGCGTGCTCGACAAGATTGACGAAGAGGTGCGGGAACTGCGCGAGGCCGTGCACGAGTCTCCGGCGCGCGCAGCTGAGGAGTTTGGCGACGTGTTGTTCTCCATCGCCAACCTCGCGCGCAAGCTCGGGCTGGACGCCGAGTCCGCCCTCCGCGCCGCCAACGACAAATTTGCGGAGCGGTTCGATGCGGTTGAAGGCGACCTCGAAGGCCGAGGCTCGTCCGTGCACGCTGCCTCGACCGACGAACTCGAGGCCGCGTGGCAACGGATCAAACGCCGAAAGGCGCCTGTCGGGAAAGTAGGCAGGGCAAGAGCTGGAAGAGTAGACAGGAGGAAATAGGCAGGAGCAGCGTGAGTCAAGATTTGGGTGTGAGGCGGGCGCCCGTTCGGCGAATGGCCAGGAAGAGAGAATCCCTGTGAGCAGTGGCTTTCGAAGGCTGTGGATCGGGCGCGTCCGATACGTCCTCACGGTCGTTGTTTTGGCCATGACCGTTGGCATGGGGGCGGCGGCGGTCCGAATTAGCGCCGCCTTCGCACAAGAGCCAGCGGTTACCTCGCCCGACTCGCTTCGGTTCATACAGCTGCACACGGACGCCGGTCCGCGACCGCTCCGCATATCCGAATTCGATCTGATTCAGCAGGCCGCGCCCGGCACTGGCGGCTGGTTTGCTCACGCGACGTTCGACACAGGTATCGTCGTCAACGGCCTCGCACGCGAAGTCCGCGAGGAGGCGGTGTCCGCAGCCTACTTCGGAGTGCTCGGTGTTGGCGTGCGGGAGGGGCGGCCCTTCGACTCGCGCGACCACCTGGTCGGAGCTGAGCGTGTCGTCATTCTGAGCGGTCGGCTCTGGCGGACGCTGCTGGGGGATGTGACTTTCCACGACGGGTTTCACATCGAGATCGGCGTGGAACGCGCCAGAGTCATTGGTGTCTTGCGAGACGAGTTCCTGGGTTTGTCGCCGTCGTGGGCGTCGACGGACATATGGACCCCGCTCGAACAGCGATTGCAGGACGCGAAGTGTGAGTTCGGGGGTGCGGACTGGCCGGTCCGCATTGGCGTGCGTGTTGAGACGCGCGAAGAAGAGCGTGCGCTGATCGGTGCGTTGTCGGCGTTCGACTCGGAATATCTTCGGCAGACGTGGGTCGATGCGAAGGTGCTGCGGCTCGACTTGCTCCGCCACGAGGACCTGAATCCCAGCCTCCCTATCGACAGCCGGGGACTCGTGACCGTACGCACCGCGACTACCGGCCTGCTTTCGATGTCAGGCGTGGTCGCGCTGATGGCGTTGACCAACGTCTTCGGCATGGGACTCGTCACTGCCGCACGTCGCAAGAAGGATGTCGCCATTCGGGTTGCGCTCGGCGGCAACCGGGCCTCCTTGCTGCTGAGTCAGTTATGGGAAACGCTCTGGGTGTTCGCTGGAGCGCTGCTTCTCGGGATCGTTGTCGCTGACGGCGTTCTGCTCCTCGTGGATGCCACGAATCCGGGCCAGTTCTTTGGAGGCCTCGGTCGATCCGCGCTTGAGTTCCGCATCAACGCACCTTGGACGCCCATGGCGCTCGCGGTTGCGGTGGGCTTGGCAGCCGTGGGCGCTGTCGCGGCGTCAAGCGCTCCGATGCTGGCAACCTGGCAACACCACAGCAACCTCGGCGCCATTGCGCGGGGTGGCCTGCCGGCCTTGCTATGGATGCAGTGGTTTGTCGTAGTGCCACAAGTGGCGCTCACCACGGCGCTCTTGTTTCTGACGGTCGGTACTGCACGCGTTGTCGCAATGTCCGAGTTGCGTTCCCCTGGATTCGCGATGGAGAACACGGTACTTGCGAGTTACGCCGTCCAGGTACCTCCGCGCTGCAAGGCAAGCCTGGGAGAAATTCGACGTATGCAGCTCGAATCCAGACGAACCCTGGAACAGCATCTGGCACAAAGCCGTGCATTGGCTCTCAGCGCCATGAGCTCCCCGTCGTTCCTCTCCCCAGGGACCGCCCGGTACGCGACGATTGAGAAGGACGGGCTTCGAATTGCCCCTGGAAGTGCCGGCAACATTCGAGTGACCCGTGAATTTCCCTCTGTCGTCGGCCTCCACGTGCTGGACGGCCGAGCGTTCACGCATGCGGACGAGAGGGCACGGCCCGACGCAGCCCTGATTACCCCCGATCTTGCGAGGCAGTTGTGGCCTTCGAGCCGGGCCGTTGGGCGGCAACTCGGCTTGGTGTGGGATGGCAAGGTCACCTCGTGGCTCACTGTCGTAGGGGTGGTCTCCCAGTTGCACAACGTGCAGACTGGCCAGCTTCAACCAACAATCATCCAACTGGCGGCTCCAGATGCCGCGTTGGGGTATGTAGTGGCTCGTGCGAGCCTCGATCCGGCCGAAGCCGTCCGCTCACTTGTCGCGGCAGCCGAGGCGCAGACCATGCGGATTCGCGTTCACCAAGCGACGACTGTCTCAAGCGCAGTCGCCGCCGCTCGTTACCAGAAACGGTTCCTGCTGACGGCCTTTCTAGTCACCAGCGCCGTTGGGTTGCTCCTCGGTGCTCTCGGGTTGTACGGCAGTCTCTGGTATGCCGCGGAGCGGCGCCGCTGGGAGTTCAGTGTTCGTGCTTCGCTCGGCGCCTCGCCCCACAAGCTTGCGTTGTCCCTGATCGCCGATACCGCGTCCGCTGGGGCCGTGGCACTGCTCATCGGCCTTGGACTGGGATGGATGGCTGCGCGCACGGCGGAGGCCGTGTGGCCCGCCATGCCGAGTCTGAGTGTCATCAACGTCATTGGCGCTGTGGTTGTAGTTGGACTCGCAATGGCCGGTGCTGCCCTGCAGCCCGCCCGGGCGGCCGGGCAAGCCAACCCAGCTGACGTGCTCAAGAACGTCGAGTGAGAAGTCCGTCCTACCGCCTCCTTGGCTACTGTCTTCTCTCCCAGACAAGCGTCACAACAAGATCGAGGAAAGTAGACAGGAGGAAACAGTCTCCTCTCCCCGACAAGCCGACACACGTCACCGCCCTGTCCAGCGTGGGCCCGCCATGGGGCGCACCTGGACCTGCGCGCCGTTGGATTCGATGATGACCGCGCCGTTGCGGTCGGTTCGGAAGACGTGCACGCCGCGTGAGGTGAGCGCGTCAAGCACCTGCGGCGCCGGGTGGCCGAACAGGTTGTGCGCGCCGGCGCTGACAATTGATGCGTGCGGACTCCAGTGATCCAGGAAGGCTGCGCTGGTGGATGAGCGACTGCCGTGGTGCCCGACTTTGAGCACACGCAGCCGCGCGCGAGCCAGTGCCACCTCGCCGCGTGTCACAGCCTGCTCGAATTCGACCCCGGCGTCGCCGGTCAGCAGGATCGCCACGTCGCCGTACACGATTTCAATCACGACTGAATCGTCGTTGCGCACACGGATGCGCTGCCAGTCAGGCGTTGGTGGATGGCGCACGTGGATGGTCACGCCATCCAGTTCCACCTGATGCCCCCGGCGCAGTCGCCGCCAGGCAACGCCGTGCTGCTGCGCCAGGGCGCGCGTCGCCTGCAACGCCGGATCATCATCAACGGGGATGCCCTCCCACACCTCCGCAGGATCGAAGTCTTCAAGGATGCTGGCGGCACCGCCGATGTGATCGAGATCGCCGTGAGTGAGCAGGAGCCAGTCGAGCCGGCGCACACCAAGCGCCCACAGGGCGGGTGTGACGACGCGGCCGCCAACGTCAAACGCTCCGGACGGCGACCCGCCCGCATCCACGAGCAGCGTGTGCCCAGACGGGGTCTGCACGACTGTGGCGTCGCCCTGCCCCACGTCCAGCAGCGACACCCGCAACACACCTGCAGCGGGTCGGCTGAACGCGACCCATGGCGCCGTGATCATCACCGCAGCCAGGGTCGTGGCGGCGGCTGCGGCGACCTGTCTGTGTCGTGGACGCCGACACACGATGGCAACAACAACCGCGGTGAAGTAGGCGGTTATCACCCACAGAGGTGATGCGGGCACACGCCACGACAGCCACGGCGCGGATTCCACGATCGTTGCCGTGAACAGCAGTCCCTTCACACCGGTGGCCGTGAGTGTGGCGAAGGCCGTGGTGCCGGCGCCAACGAGATCCGCCAGACACAACGCCATTCCGCCAAACTGCACCACGGCCATGGCCGGCACGGCGAGCAGGTTGAGCACAAGTCCAGCGATGCCGACACGGCCGAACACTGACGTCGACACCGGCAGGATCACCACTTCAGCGGCTGCTGTGGCACACACGCCGCCAATCACCGCAGCCCGCAGCCCGCGCAACCACACGGAGCCAGGCACACGGCCTTCGGTCACCACGTGCCAGATCCGCGGCAGGATCACCAGCAGCCCGAACGTGGCGCCAAACGACAGCCACGCACCGACGTCAACGACAGCCAGTGGCGCCGCGAGCACGTTGAGGACCACCACACACGTGAACAGAGACAGGGCCGCAGGCGGAATGGCCAGCGCGCTCACGCCAAAGTACAGGCTTGCCGCCAGCACTGCCCGTGCCACGGACGGGTCGTCGCCGACGATGAATCCGTATGTGAGGACGACAAGTGTCGTACACAACAACGCGCGACGCACGCCACGAAACAGCAGCCGGCACATCAGCAGGCATGCCGCCGCCAGCATCGCGACATTACCTCCGGAGATCGCGATCACATGGAAGACGCCGGCGGCCTGCAGCTGCCTCGCCAACCCATCGTCGAGCCCCGCCCGGTCCCCAATGAGGATCGCGACCACAATCGCGCGGACGTCGGCCGGCGCTGAAGCGAGATGTCTGGAGGCGGCGTCGCGCACGTGGCGACGCACCGCTGAGGCGATTCGCTCGTGCCACGGTGCTGGCTGGACTTCGACCAGTGCCGCACTCTTGACCGAACCGATCGCGTCGAACTTTCGCGTCAGGCGTTGCCACCGCACCGAGGCCGAACCGGGATTACGGACGACGTCGGGTTCACGAACACGCGCGGGTACACGCACCGTGGCGCCGCGGGTCCAGCCGGCGTACGCCGACGGGTCAGTGGCGAGCGTTCCGCCTACGGTCAGCCTGACTCGGCGGCCCAGGCTCGTCACCTCGAGGCGCACCCCGCTGGCGGCTGGAGCCGCGTCGGCGGTCAACACACCTTCAATCCATACCGGCTCCCCGAGAGTGCACCATTCGTCTGGAAGTGGCGCGAGTGTGAGGCCTCGCGCGTCGGCTGCCAGCCAGCAGCTGACGGTGGACAGCACGACGGGAAGGAGCCTGCGCCGCCACACGAGCAGCGCGACGGCACAGGTCAGGGTCACGACGGCCAAGCCTGGAAGCGCAGGGACGTCGGTCAGGACTCCGGTTGCGGCACCTGCGACTGCCGCAATGCCGAGTTGATGGGCCAGGGTCACCTGTCCGTGTGCTGCAACCCGGCAGCCATCCCGCTGCCCGTCCGGCAGGCCAGGGGTGGCAGAAAGTGCCATCCCTGTGGTGATTCGGGAATAAATCCCTGCGTACCCCGGTCTCAGTGGTCAGTTGCCATGACCGACCTTGAGACCCGCGACCTGCGCCCTCTTGCCACCGAGTTGAAGTTCCTGGTGTCGCCCGACCGGGCGGCGGCCATCCGGGCGTGGGCGCGTGCGGAACTCAAGGCGGACCCGTTCGGCACCGGTCCACACGGCGACGACTACACCACGACCACGCTGTACACGGACACGGCGGCCTGGGACGTGTATCGCCGGCGCGGGTCGTACGGTCGCAGCAAGTATCGGGTGCGCTGGTACGGGGGCACCGACATCGGTTTTCTCGAGCGCAAGATGCGCACGTCCACTTCACTGTCCAAGCGGCGGGCTCCGGTCCCCCTCGGCGACGTGGCCCGACTGCACGCGCCGATCTCCTCCCTCCACGGGTGGACCGGGGAATGGTTTGCTCACCGTCTCGCCGCACGCCGCCTGGAGCCTGTCTGTCAGGTCGCCTACGACCGTATGGCTCGCGTCCTGCCGTCCCCCCACGGCCTGGCGCGGTTGACCGTCGACAGCGGGCTCCGGGCGCGCCCCGCCCATCGGTTTGCCTTCGAGCAGCCAGATTACGCGTCCGTCCTGCACACCGCGGAGATCCTCGAGCTGAAGTTCGTCATTGCCCTGCCCTCCGCATTCAAGGCGCTGCTGACGACGTTCAGCCTCGAGCCCATGAAGGTCTCGAAGTACCGGCTGTCGGCTGAAACGCTCGGTCTGGTGCCGGATGCCGCACGGTCGCAGGAGGTCGCCTGATGCCGTCCGACCTGCTCACGTCGGTGCTGGGCTCCACAACAATTGCGCCGCAGGTCGTGGGCATTCGCCTGATCGCCGCACTGGTGCTTGGCGCGCTCGTGGCGTGGATCTACCGGCAGACGCGCGACACCACGGACACGGCTGCGACATTTCCTGGGACGCTGGTCCTGCTGGCGGTGCTCATCGCGATGGTCACCCAGGTCATTGGCGACAACGTCGCGCGTGCGTTCAGTCTGGTTGGCGCACTCTCCATCGTGCGCTTCCGCACCGTCGTGCGTGACACGCAGGACACTGCGTTCGTGATCTTCTCTGTCGTCGTCGGCATGGCTGCGGGCGCCGGCGCTCCCTGGGTGGGCGCACTGGGGCTGATGGTGGTCGGCGGAGCGGCATACGCGATGCGTGCTCCCATGGCCACCACTAATCCGCAGCTGCGTTTTGACCTGGTGATTCGTGTCGGGCTGGGGCTGGATCTGGACGTGGTGCTCGGCGGAGCACTCGATCAGGATCTGCACAGCCGCCACCTGGTCGGCATCGAAACGACTCGGCAGGGCACGTCTCTCGACGTCAGGTACGACGTGCAGCTGAAGCCCGCGTGCTCACCCGATGAACTCGTCAAACGCCTGTACGCCATCGAAGGTGTACACGCCGTGGAATTGCGCCGGCACGTCTCGCCGGACACCGATCGCTGAAGGAGCTGTCATGACTCGCACACGACTCATTGCCGTTGTTCTCGCTGCTGCAGCGGCGGGCACCTCACCACTTGCGCAGGGTCCGGGCATGGGCCCCGGCGGCCCGAACCAAGCTGAGCGCAAACTGGTTGACCAATACGACGCCGACAAAAACGGCCGCCTCAACGCCGAGGAACGAGCCAAGGCCCGCGCATATCTGACATCAATGGCGCCGCAGGGCGGGGGTGGTCAGCGGGGCGGCGGCATGGGTCGCGGCGGCGGACGCGGATTCGGTCCCGGTGGACCCGGTGGACCCGGCGGACCCGGCGGACCTGGTGGCCCTGGACGTGCGACTGGCCCCGCACCCAAGGGCCCGGCGAATTCCCCGTCCGACGTGCCGGTCATCCCTGGCTCCACCGGACTGTATGACGACAGCACCGTCCGTACGCTGTTTCTCACGTTTGACGCCCCTGACTGGGAGCAGGAGTTGGCTGACTTCTACAACACCGACGTCGACGTGCCTGCCACGCTGGTCGTCGACGGCAAGACCTATAGGGACGTCGGCGTCCACTTCCGCGGCGCCTCGTCGTACTTTTCGGTGCCGGCCGGCTACAAGCGGTCGCTCAATCTTGCGCTCGACTTCGCCAACGACGAGCAGACGCTGCTCGGCTACCGCACGCTCAACCTGAACAACGCGAACGGCGACCCCTCGCTCATGCGCGCCGTCGTCTACGAACACATCGCGAGTCAGTACGTGCCGACGCCGAGCGCCAACTTCGTGCGTGTGGTGATCAACGGCGAGTACTGGGGCGTGTATACAAACGTCGCGCAGTTCAACAAGGACTTCCTGCGCGACCACTTCTCGACCGCCGACGGCGCGCGCTGGAAGGTGCCCGGCAGCCCCAACGGCCGTGGCGGGCTGGAATACCTCGGCGATGACGCGGCGGCGTACAAACGCCTCTACGAGATCAAGACGAAGGACACCGACGCGTCATGGAAGGCGTTGATCAACTTCACGAAGGTGCTCAACACGACGCCGGCCGAGTCACTCGATGCCGCGCTGCGGCCAATTCTCGACATCGACGCGACGCTGAAGTTCCTCGCACTCGAAAACACGTTGGTGAACTCCGACGGCTACTGGACGCGGGCCAGCGACTACAGCATCTACCTCGCGCCCGACGGCCGCTTCCACGTCATCCCGCACGACATCAACGAAGCGATGATGGCGGGTGGCATGGGTGGTCCGCCGATGCAGGGCGGACGAGGTGGACGACGCGGCGGGGGCGCGGGCATGGGTGGTCCAGGGATGGGCGGGCCGGGGCGCGGCGGCCCGGGGATGGGCGGCACGAACATGGATCCGCTGGTGGCAGCGAATGACTCATCCAAGCCGCTGCTGTCGAAGCTGTTGGCCGTGCCTGCGTTGCGCGAGCAGTACCTGGGCTACGTGCGCGACATCGCTACTCGCTGGCTCGACTGGAACACGCTTGGTCCGATTGTCACGCGCTACCAGGACCTCATCGCGCCACACGTCGACACCGACGTGAAGAAACTCACAACAACCGAGGCCTTCGCCGGCTCGGCAGACGGACTCAAGCAGTTCGCAGACGCGCGCCGGGCGTTCTTGTTGAAGACCCAGTAGCGCGCGTCTACGTAGGGCGGACCTTGAGGTCCGCCGTCTGGCGGGGCTGAAGCCCCGCCCCACGACTCACTTCATGCCCTCCATGTCTTCATGGTGAGTCTGAAAGTGAAGAACTATCGAGCCAGCCGCCGAGTCACATCGAGGATCGTGGGCCAGAACTGGCCGACGGGCGCGATGACGTCGAAGTGTGCGGCCCCCATGAGGCGCACGACCTGCACGTCAGGGGAACCGGCAGCGCGGGCGGCCTGGGCGTAGGTCTCGGACTGCTCAATCCGCACGGTAGTGTCCGCCGTGCCATGCACCAATCGCACGGGCACCTTGACCGGCAGCCGCTGCAGAGGATTCACCGACGCGTACCGCGCAGCCACATCGGCGGGTGTGCCGCCCATGAGTGGTGTCACCGCACTGTTGCAGCCGCCGCGCTCGGCACCGTAGGTTGCCATGTCGGCAATCGGCGCGAGTGCCACAACACCTGCGAGCGGCAACGCGGATGACGATGAGAGGTCATCGGAGGCGGTGTTGCCTCGTGTGGCGAGCCACAACACGAGCTGCCCACCCGCGGAGTGCCCCATCGCGATCACACGCGTCAGGTCGAGCGCATGTGTCGGCGCCAGAGTCCTGAGGTGATCAGTGCCTGCGGCGACATCCAGAAATGTCCCTGGCCAGCCGCCACCCTCGTCGCCGAGGCGGCGGTATTCAAGGGACCACACCGCAAACCCGGCCTCAGTCAGCGCTGCGGCCAATGGACGTGAATGAGCGATGTCGTACGCCGACTGCCAGCATCCGCCGTGCACAAGCACGATGACCGGATGTGGCCCCTGCCCTTTGGGCAGACGCAGTTCCCCGAATTGCAGCGGGTCTGACCCGTACGCGATCCGATGATCAGCCGCCGGTGCCGGCAGCGCCAGGATGTCGTTGAACGAGAGGGAACGAGTCTGCTGTGACATGGCAACCACGACGACCGCAATGACGATGCGGAGGATCATTCGGCGTCCCGCACACGGCCACGTCCGGCCTTGACCTTACTGCGCCGCACTTTCTGATCGACGCGCGCAGCCTTGGCCGTCTTGGTTGGCCGGGTTTTGCGTCGCGTTTTGGGCACCACCGACGCCGCATCAATCAGCGCCAGCAGTCGGGCACGCGCGGCCTCCCGGTTCTCCGCCTGCGTCCGGTACTCGCGGCTGTCGATGACCAGTTCACCGTCAGTCGTCAGTCGCCGCCCTGCCAGCACCTTCAGGCGCAGCTTGACGCCGTCGGACAACGGCGCCCGATCGACGTCCAGCCGCAGTTCTACGGCTGTCGCGACCTTGTTGACGTTTTGTCCACCTGGTCCCGATGCACGAACAAATCGTTCGACCACCGGCAGGTCATCGATGCGCATGTTCCTGATGATATTCCTGCAGGCTCTTGACGCTCAGCCCCTCCTTGCGAAGGGCGCCGATGGCACTGACCGCCGCGGCGGCGCCGGTCAACGTGGTGATGGCGGGAATGCCCTGCAACATGGCCGCACGTCGCACCGCGCGGTCGTCAAAAAACGACTCGCGGCCCAGCGGCGTGTTGATCACGAGGTTGATCGTCTTGTTCACGATCTCGTCGCCGACGTGTGGCCGTCCCTCGTTGATCTTGTAGACGATGTCGGCCTCGACGCCGTGGGCGCGCAGATAGACCGCGGTGCCGCGGGTCGCGACGATGCGGAAGCCGAGGTCAACGAGCCCCCGCGCAATCGGCACGACGTTGGGCTTGTCGCTGTTGTTCACGCTGATGAACGCCGTGCCCTCCAGCGGCAGGTGCTGCCCTGCGCCCATCTGCGCCTTGGCAAACGCCGAGCCAAACGTCTCGGCGCCACCCATGACTTCACCCGTGGACTTCATCTCGGGGCCCAGCAGCGTGTCGACTCCCGGGAACCGCACGAACGGGAACACCGGCGTCTTGACGAAGTAACCCGAGACCGTGAGGTCCTCGGTGAGGCCCTGGTCGGCCAGCGAGCGGCCAATCATGACGTTGGCGGCGACCTTCGCAAGCGGGACACCGGTGGCCTTCGACAGGTACGGCACGGTGCGCGACGCGCGTGGATTCACCTCCAGCACGTACACTACATCGTCCTTGATCGCGAACTGTGCGTTCATCAGACCAACAACCTTCAGCGCCCGGGCGACACGACGGGTGTAGTCGCGGATCGTGGCCACGTGTTTGTCCGACAGCAGGTACGGCGGCACTACGCAGGAGCTGTCGCCCGAGTGGATGCCGGCCTGCTCGATGTGCTCCATGATGCCGCCGATAATGACGGCGCCCGTGGCGTCGGCCACGGCGTCCACGTCCACCTCAAACGCATCCTCGAGGAACTTGTCGATGAGGATCGGATGTTCAGGCGACAGCTGCACGGCCTGGCGCATGTAGCGATCGAGCGATCCGGCGTCGTACACGATGGCCATCGCGCGCCCACCGAGCACGTAGGACGGACGCACCACCACGGGATACCCGATGCCGGCGGCGACTTCACGCGCTTCTTCCGGTGAGTGCGCCATGCCGCTGGCGGCCTGCGGGATGCCGAGCTCCCAGAGCAGCTTCGAGAACCGCTCGCGGTCTTCGGCAAGGTCGATGGAGTCTGGCGACGTGCCGAGGATCCGGATGCCGGCCTTCTGCAGGCGCAGCGCCAACTTGAGCGGTGTCTGGCCGCCGTACTGCACGACACACGAGACTTCCCCGCCGCCCTGCCGCTCACGCGCCACGATGGCCGAGACGTCCTCAAACGTCAGCGGCTCGAAGTAGAGGCGGTCCACCGAGTCGTAGTCGGTCGACACCGTCTCGGGATTGCAGTTGACCATCACCGTTTCGTAGCCCTGATCGCGCAGGGCAAACGCGGCGTGACAGCAGCAGTAGTCGAACTCGATGCCCTGACCGATGCGGTTGGGACCTGAACCGAGGATCACCACCTTGGCCCGCGCGCTCGGCTCGGCTTCACACTCGTCTTCGAAGGTGCCGTACATGTACGGCGTGAACGACTCGAACTCCGCCGCGCACGTGTCGATGCGTTTGTACGCGGCGACCAGTTCGTGTTCCTGTCGTCGCGCGCGCACGCTGTCTTCGTCGATGCCGAGCAGCAACGCGAGGTCGGCATCCGAGAAGCCGGCCCGTTTGACGGCGCGCAGCAGATCTGCCGACAGGTCACGGGTGCCCACCGCCTGCACCTCACGCGCGAGGTCCATCATCTGCTGGAACTGCGTGAGGAACCAGCGGTCGATCTTCGTCAGCCGATGGATTTCATCGAGGCTCCATCCACGTTCAAGCGCGCGGAACACCGCCCACATGCGGCGGTCGGTCGGGATGCCCAACGCGCGCTGCAGCGCCGCATCGTCTTCCTGTTCAAACGGCTGACCGGGGGCGGTCTGTCCGAACAGCCGGCCCGAGCGGCCCAGTTCCAGCGAACGGAAGGCCTTGAGGAAGGCCTCCTTGAACGTGCGGCCGATGGCCATCGCTTCGCCGACGGACTTCATCTGCGTGGTGAGCGTGCGATCGGCAGCCGGGAACTTCTCGAAGGCCCAACGCGGCACCTTGACGACCACGTAGTCGATCGTCGGCTCGAAGGACGCCGGCGTCAGCCGCGTGATGTCGTTCTTGATTTCGTCCAGCCGGTACCCGAGCGCGAGCTTCGCTGCGATCTTGGCGATCGGGAAGCCGGTGGCCTTGGAGGCCAGCGCCGACGACCGCGACACCCGCGGATTCATCTCGATGGCCACCATGTGGCCGTTCTCGGGATTGATGGCGAACTGGATGTTCGATCCGCCGGTTTCCACACCGATGCGGCTGATGATGCGACGCGCGGCATCACGCATGCGCTGGTATTCGCGGTCGGTCAGCGTCAGCGCCGGCGCCACGGTGATGCTGTCGCCGGTGTGAACGCCCATCGGATCGATGTTCTCGATCGAACAGATGACCACGAAGTTGTCTTCGCAGTCGCGCATGACCTCGAGCTCGAACTCCTTCCAGCCGATGACCGACTGCTCAACGAGGATCTCGTGCACCGGGCTCATCGAGAGGCCACGTCCGCAGATGTCCTTGAACTCCTCGACGTTGTAGGCAATGCCGCCGCCGACGCCGCCCAGCGTGAACGACGGACGGATGATGATCGGAAACCCGATCTTCTCCGCTGCATCCAGGGCCTGCTCCATCGAGTTGGCGTAATAACTGACGGGCACGTCGATGTTGATCGAGCGCATCGCCTCCTTGAACTTGAGGCGGTCCTCGGCGACCTTGATCGCCGGCACCGACGCGCCGATCAGCGCCACGCCGTGTTTCTTCAGCACGCCGGCTTCTTCGAGGTCCACCGCCAGGTTCAGCGCGGTCTGCCCGCCGACGGTCGGCAGGATCGCATCCGGTTTTTCCTTGATGATGACCTGCTCGACGGCCGCCACGGTGAGCGGCTCGACATAGGTGCGATCGGCCAGCTCGGGGTCGGTCATGATCGTCGCCGGATTGCTGTTGACGAGAATGACCTCGAGGCCTTCCGCCTTGAGCGCCTTGATGGCCTGTGTGCCCGAATAATCGAACTCACACGCCTGACCAATGACAATCGGCCCGGAGCCGATTACGAGAATACGCTTGATATCCGTACGCCTGGGCATGACTGACTACTTCGCCTTCTTATCCATCGCGTCGACAAACTGGGCAAACAGGTAATCCGCATCGTGCGGGCCCGGCGCCGCTTCAGGGTGATACTGCACGCAGAACACGGGTTTGGAGACGTGTTTGAGTCCCTCGACCGTGCCGTCGTACAGATTCAGGTGCGTCACCTGCACATCGTGCGGGACCGATTCGGGGTCAATCGCAAACCCGTGATTCTGCGACGTGATTTCAATCTTGCCCGAGGCGAGGTCCTTCACCGGGTGATTGCCGCCGCGATGTCCGAACTTCAACTTGTACGTCTTCGCGCCCAGCGCCAGCCCGACAATCTGGTGTCCGAGACAAATGCCGAAGACCGGCAGGCCCGCGTTGACCAGTTCCCTGGTGTTGTTGATGGCGTAATCGAGCACGGCCGGATCGCCAGGGCCATTGGAGAGAAACACGCCGTCCGGCGAGTCCTTGAGCAGTTCACTCGCCGGCGTCGTGGCCGGATACACCGTCACATCACATCCATGCGCGGCCAGCCGCCGCAGGATGTTCCACTTCATCCCGAAGTCGTACGCGGCCACCTTGAAGCGACGCTCACGACGCTCGATCGGGCCCACGAAGTCCTCGAACCCCGTGCCGTCGTTGCCGCCGTCCCACTCAAACGTCTCCTTGCAGGTGACGTCCTTGACCAGGTCGGACCCTTCCATCAGCGGAATCGCTTTCGCGCGCGCGACCAGTTCCTCATTGGACGGCAGGTCACTGCCCGTCGCAATGACGCCGCGCATTGCACCGGCCGACCGCAGCGTCTTGGTCAATGCGCGTGTATCGATGTCGGCGATGGCCACGATGCCGTGTTGGGTGAGGTAGTCGCGCAATGTGCCTTCGGCGCGCCAGTTGCTGGCAATGGGCGACTCACTGCGAATCACGAAGCCCGCCACCTGCGGGGTCCGCGACTCGCCGTCATCTGCGCTGACGCCGTAGTTGCCAATCTCCGGACAGGTCATCGTCACAATCTGTCCGGCGTATGACGGGTCGGTCAGCACTTCCTGATATCCCGTCAGGCTGGTGTTGAACACGACTTCTCCAGCGGTGTCCCGCGGAGCCCCTACCGATCGGCCACGAAAGCAGCGGCCATTCTCCAGCGCGAGTATTGCGTCCATCGTCTCCCTTACATCCGCTCCAGTGATACCTTCACCACGTTCACCTGCCCGGCGCGCACCACCACTGTCGTGGTGAGCGTCCGGTACCCTGCCAGCTCCAACCGGATCGTATGCGACCCGGGCGTCAATTCCGGTACACGGATGGGTGCCGTGCCCACCATCCGGTCATCCACAAAGAGGCGCGCCCCGGTCGGACGCGTTTCGACGCTGAGACTCCCCGTCCGCGTGGAGGCCGACGCGGCCGCAGACAGTTCCAGCGTGAGTTCACGCGCAGGCACCGAACGCGTCAACGTGACGCGCTGCGAACGTGCCGTGTAGCCGTCGCGACGCACCGTCACGGTGTACGTGCCGAACGGCAAATCGCGGACGGCGGCCGGCGTCGTTCCACGCGGACGACCCGCCACCATCACCTCGGCTCCCGCAGGCACGGAGCGCACCAGCAGGCGGCCACGATCGGGCGCGGTCTGCGCAGGCGCCGACGATGTTGAGGGCGCTGCAGGAGTCTGCTGCGCCGCCGCAGTGGACTCGGGCTCGACCGCGGGCGCGTCCTCGACGGTCACTTCGGTGCCGGACACATCAACGCCGGTACCGATATCACCCGCCAGTGTGGTCTCCGGCGCGGGCGCCTGAGGCGACAACGTGCGCCACGCCTGGCCGATGCCCACACCGACAATCAATCCCACGATCAACATCGCCCACGTGTTGCGCGGCGAATCGGTCCGCGCCGGAATCTGCGGCGCCACGGACGAGGCGCCCCAGACGGAGGTCGGGGACTTCAGGTCCATCAGGTCCGGCGGGTCCATCGGGTCCGGCGGGTCCATCGGGTCCGGCGGGTCCATCCGGTCCGGCGGGTCCATCAGGTCCGGCGGGTCCATCAGGTCCGGCGGGTCCATCAGGTCCGGCGGCTCCGCGTCGAGAGGGAGCGTCAAGGCGACCGCGGGAGTCACAGCCGCGGGTACGACACCGGTCTCGAGCGCCGCGACGAAGGCGCCGGCGGACGAATATCTCGCGTCGGGATGCTCGGCGAGCGCCGCACCGAGCGCGC
>BTVE01000029.1:0-44085 GCA_045862915.1 Acidimicrobiia bacterium | reverse complement strand
TGAGGTCGGGGGCGTCCTGCCAGGGGCCACGGGACCAGGCCCACAACTCCGCCGTTGGGACGTTGACCAGCACGGTGGGCGCCGTGGCGTGGGACGTCTCGCTCATGATGTCCAGGCTGGCCCGCAGTTGCTCCACACGTGTGGTGAGCGGCACAATGAGCGCGGCGAAGGTGTCGGGGCCGAGCACACCGTCAGCGTCCAGTTGGTGCCTCGCCTGAAAGCGGCGAAGGCCCTGCACGAGTGAGGCCGACAGCTCCCCGGCGTCCGGCGTTGCCGTCTCGGCCGGGAGGTCACCGAGAAGTACCAGCCGGCGGTGCAATGCGGCGGCGTCGGCATACGGAGCGCCCAGGCCGATCGGCGTGATCGGCCTGGAGAGCGGCGGCCACTCTTCGGTACGGGCCAGGTGTTCGTACTGCGTCAGCGCACTGCGCCAGATTGCCAGCGGATCGTTCGCCTGCGCGGACGGGGAGTGGGGGCAGACCGCCACCGCCGACGTCAACGTTAGCAGGCGGAGGAGTCGCATCAAGGCCGCTCCGTTTATCCTCCCGCCTGTCGCACGACGAGTACGGGGCGATCCGCCTGGCGGATGATCTGGTTCGTGGTGGAACCGAAGAGCGTCAGTGCGGTGCCGCCGCGGCCCTGCGCACCCATCACGATCAGGTCGCTGTGATGCTCCTCGGCGGCAGCCAGGATGGCGCGATGGCTGCGCCCGCTGGTGACCTGGGTCGTGATCTCGCACCACGGGTGTTCGTCACTCAGGGCAAGTTCTCGCAGGCGTCGATCGGCGTCACTGATCAGGACGTCCCGGTATTCCACCGCAACGCCCGCTTCGCCGGCGACGGGCGTCATGTCCGGCAACCACTCCATCACGTGCAGCACGGTGACCACGCCCTGGGATTGCGCGGCGAGATCGCGCGCGAATCCGAAGGCCTGGAGTGAGGCGGGCGAGAAGTCGACTGGGCACAGGATGCGGCGGAAGAAGAGCGCACCGTCGATTTCCGGCATGTGCGGCGGAATCGTGAGCACTGGGCAGGGCGCATAGTGCAACACACGTTCAGTGACCGAGCCGTGGACCAGGCGGTCAAATCCTCGTCGTCCATGTGTGCCCATCACGATGAGTGACGTACCGTCGGCGGTCGCGCGATCGACGATCGTGCGGAACGCGTCACCTGACGTCGCATCGAAGCGCACGTCAATGCCGGCGATGGCTTCCTCGCCGATGAGTTCTTTCATCTCCGCGAGGACGGCATCACGTGGCGGGGGCTGGACCACCGTTTCCGGCGACCCGATGGCGTCGGGCGGGACGGCAATGGCGTCAAACGTCGGGACGACATGCAGGATGGTCAGTTTGGCCTTGTACCAGCGTGCCATCGCGGCGGCGTAGCTCATGGCCGGCGCTGCGGCTTCACTCAGGTCCGTGGGGTACAGGATGTTCGTGAACGTGACCATACACACCTCTCCTGGTCAGATAGCAAGCCTCATGCCGCCACGCGCGGCTCCGCTTACGGACGTTTCACTCAGCTGGCTGGTTGGCCCTGCCGAGGATTCAACGGGGCGGCTGGCGACTGCGGGAAGTTCAACTATCATGCCCTCCATGCACAAACAGCTGGGTTGGGTTGGGGGGCTGTCTTTCTGCGCGCTGCTCATCGTCATGCAGCCGTGGGTGCTGGCGCAGGGGCAGAAGGGGCAGCCGACAGGTGCGGCAACGACGGCGCCGGATGGCGTGACACTTGACGCATTCGGCAATCCGCAATATTCGAC
The DNA here is from genome assembly GCA_045862915.1 of Acidimicrobiia bacterium. Lineage (GTDB taxonomy): Bacteria > Acidobacteriota > Vicinamibacteria > Vicinamibacterales > SCN-69-37 > SYFT01. The sequence goes on along the minus strand of BTVE01000029.1, from coordinate 42,324 downwards.
ATTTTCGTTGTGTGCCGTCGATCCGGCCACGCAGCAGTCCGGAGCGGCCGTGACGACACGTGTGCCGTTTGTCGGGCGCGCCGTCCCGCATGTGCGCGCGGGTATTGGCGCGGTGTGCACGCAGGCGTCCACGCGGGTGGAGAACGGGCGTGAGGGACTCGATCTGCTGGCCAAGGGCGTCACGCCTGCGGATGCGTTGGCGCAGTTGCTGGCGGCTGACCCGCAGCGGGAGTCGCGGCAGGTGGGCATCATTGACATGTTGGGTCGCACGGCCGCCCACACCGGCACGCAAAATGGCGCGTGGGCCGGCAGCCGGCAGGGGCTCAACTACACCGTGCAGGCCAACATCATGGTGGGACCTGAGGTCATCGAGGCCGTGGCGCAGTCGTTTGAAGCCGCGCAGGGCACGAGCATGCCGCTGGCCGAACGCATGATTCTCGCGCTCGAGGCCGGACAGGCGAAAGGTGGTGACCGGCGCTGGGGCAACCTGCAGTCGGCCGCGATCAAGATTGCCGATCCCAACACACCCGGCCGTGGCGGCGACAACATCGCGCTGGCGATTGAGGTGGGCGAACACCCCGAACCCGTCGCCGAGATGAAGCGCATCTACATGACGACGGCGCGACGGCTTGGGTATCGTACCTTCTCCCGCATCGACGGCCCCGACATCGTCGAACTCAAGCGCATGTTGCACGCGCTTGGGTACTGGCGTCCGTCACTGGCGGAGTTTCCGGCCAACGCGAACACGCGCGAGTACGGACTCTTCGACGAAGAAGCCATCGCCGCCGTCGACAAGTTCCGGCAGGACAAGGGACTCACGTATCAGGGCAACCCGGCGGGCCTCGTCGATGCGCGATTCATCGAGGCACTGCGCGCGGCGTACTTTGCGCGGGGGAAGTAGCTTCGCTGCCGCCTCCACCGCGGATTTCCCTGATCTTGACCGCGAGCTCCTCGGACGACATCCTGGCCAGCGCGAGGGCAAGGCCGGACGATGCTTGAGGCGCGTTCCGATTGCCGATGATCTCAAGAATGCTCTGGCCGTCACCCGTGGCGAGGATCCACACAGACTTTGCGAACTCTGCTCGACCGAGTCTGTACGTCTTCAGGAACAGCAGGTATTGATGACCAGTCGTGAGGGCACGGAGCCGCTCCGGCACGAGTCGAAGCACGTGATCTCCTCGGTCGTGGTCGCCGACTCCGTGCAACTCCACCTCGACGACTGGAGGATTCGGTCTTGTTGAGCTTGGCCACACGATCGCTTCCTGAATCTCGAGTGTGTAGGCGGTGCTCAAAAACGTCCCGGCTTCGTCTGGGATGCCTGGCGCAAGACTTGAGGAGCGAGCACCTGTGACGGTGCCAATGACGACCGCGTCACTCATCTTTACGAGCTCAGACAGCGATTGAACCTCGCCGAGTCCACCATCGACGTGAACCACTCGGCTTCGAACTTCCTTCTGCGACTGGGCCGCGACTGTTGTGGTCGGCCCTGCTGGCCCTGACAACAACAACGGGATAATCGCCAGGACCAGTCTGAATACGTGCACTGGTTCTCTGCGCGCTCGTCGGACGGCGGAAGTGGGCTGCCTCATGGAATTCCCGGTCAAGAGTCTGAAGAAGGTGTACTGGATTCAAGTTCCAGATGTCTACCTGCACAGAGGCTCATTCGGGAATCTTTGAGCCGGCGGTCAGACTCGAACTGATGACCTGCTGATTACGAATTCGAGGGTTCCGCGTCCGCGGGAATCCAGTCCTGCAATTTTGTTCGGAATCCTCGCGATCGAGGGTCCATTTGTTCCATGGATTTCCGCCGGCGTCCACCGGCTTGGGCGTCAGAGTGGGCGTCAAGAACGCTTCGGAAGGCTTTCGTTCTGCCCGGCGATTTGTCGCCACCCAAGAGTTCCCGCCATCAGCAGCACGACGCCAGCGAGCAGGTCAATCACAGCCCACGCGTCTTTCCCAAATGCGGGTGGGAACAGCGGGTTGAAGATCACGGCAGTGGCGCCGAGCAGCCAGACCCATCCCTTCCGATCTTGCGCATGGGTGGTGACGGCGCCGAGAGCGGCGACGACGGTCACGAGCCAGCGCAGCAGGGGATAGTAGCCGTATGGCAGCGGCAGCGCCCCGACGATGGCCGCGCATCCGGCAACGACGAGGCCAATCCGAAGATGTTGGAGAGGCATCGGGCCGGCAGGCTCGTCGGCGAGTCGTGAGTCTGGACGGTGTGTCGGTGACGCCAGTGGTCGCACGTGCGGTGTCTGAGGGACCCAAAGGGCGTGGCGCTGCTTGTACCTGTCAGTGGGCTCCCGGCATAGGCAAACCACCACTGAAGGTAGCGGGGCGGCAAGAACCGCATCCATGTTCTCTCGGTCGTTCTCGCTACCCCAGAAGGCGACGACCCCCGCGTCCGTCTCGACCTCGAGGAACGGGTCCCTCCGCTCAGAGAAGTCGAGTCCTCGGACCCTCCGGAGGACCAGGCGACGCTCGGTGCGGGGAAACTCCATGAGACCGGTCCCTCAGGCCTACCTTGGGCCCTGGCTCGGCGCGTCGTATGTCAGACCGAACACGGTCTCGGTCAGCCAGCGTTTGAATCCGGGGTTGTCCATGAACTGCTTGAACAACTGGGTGTCGTCCTGAAGAACGGCGGTCATGACCCGCGCAAGGGCCTTGTCGTGCTCAATGCGAGCGTTCTGGCGATCGGAGTTCTGGCGGGCGTTTTGGTAGGCGGCATCCGCTGCAACGCGGTTTGGGATGTCCTCGGAGATGAGACGTCGCACCCGGTCCGCATCGGCCCACGTGACACTGCCCCAGAGGTCATTGAAGCTCTTGATGATTGCCGAGAGCGGCTCCAACTCGGGCTCGGGTCTGCGGCCGCCGCCGTCGACTGGAGGTGCGATCCGCGCCTCCTCGTCCGGCAACTGAATGGCGATGGTGGCCTTCTTCTCAACCCGGTAGCTGTCCATGTCGATTGCGTCGAGGATCCCCTTGGATAAGTCCTCCTCCACGGGCGCCGGCAGCTTGTTCACCAGGAACGTCAGGAAGATGGACAACTTCTCCCACTCAGCGTTGGTGTAGGGCAGGATTGACGACAGGAAGCCATACGTTCGCAGGAAGGCCTTCGCCTTCCCCTTGAAGTCCACCTGCTGGTCTTCCCCGAGTTCCTGGCGATACGTCTCCACGCAGCGGTCGAGCAGGGGATCGAGCCGGTCTCGATCAGCCCCCGCGAGGTAGAGCTGTGAGAATTCCGTCAGCGTTGCAGGTGCGTAGACCTGATGACTGTCGAGGTCTGCCTTCAAATCGTGCAGCTTGTTGGGGTCGGTTTCCTCTGCCAGCACCGTTGTCCGGTAGTAGTCGGCAAACGACTCCCGGATGGTCTCGATGTCGTTCATGAAATCGAGCACGAAGACATCGTGTTTCTTCGGGTGCGCCCTGTTGAGCCTCGACAGGGTCTGCACGGCCTTGATGCCGGCGAGCGGCTTGTCCACGTACATGGTGTGGAGCAGCGGCTCGTCATACCCGGTCTGGAATTTGTCGGCGCAGACGAGGAACCGGTACGGGTGCTCCTGGACCTTGGCCGCGATGTCATTCGACGGAAATCCGTTGAGCGTGCTCTCCGTGACCCTCTCGCCGCCGTAGTCGTGTTCTCCCGAGAAGGCGACGAGGGCTTTGTACGGGCTGCGGCGCTCGATCAGGTAGTCGCGGATCGCGTGGTAGTAGTCGATGGCCCGCTCGATGCCGGCCGTCACGACCATGGCCCGGGCCTCGCCGCCGATCTTCTGCAGCGAGAGCACCTGTTCGTGGAAGTGGTCGACCATGATCTCCGCTTTTAGGCGGATCGCGTGGTCGTGGCTTTCGACGTATCGTCGCAGCTTCTTCTGTGCCCGCTTGCGGTCGAATTCCGGGTCGCTGTCGACGGTCTTGACCAACCGGTAATAACTCTCCACCGGGGTGAAGTGTTTCAAGACGTCCAGGATGAAGCCCTCCTGGATGGCCTGCTTCATTGTGTAGCTGTGGAACGGCCGGTGGCGGGTTGTGCCGTCTGGCTGCGGCTCTGATTCGCCGAAGATCTCAAGTGTTTTCGCCTTCGGTGTAGCGGTGAAGGCGAAATAGCTGGCGTTGGGCAACAGCTTCCGCGATTCCATCAGCCGGTTGATCCGGTCCTCCAGGGTCTCGTTGTCTTCTTCAACCTCCACGCCGGAGAGCGCGCGGTTGAGCGCGGCGGCCGCGCTGCCACCCTGGCTGGAATGGGCTTCGTCGATGATGATGGCGAAACGACGATCGCGGTGTTCAGTCCCGATCTCGTCGAGGATGAACGGAAACTTCTGCACCGTCGAGATGATGATCTTCTTGCCTTCCGTAATGAACCGCCGAAGGTCACCCGAGTGCTCCGCGTGGCCGACGGTAGAACCCACCTGGGCGAACTGCTTGATCGTGTCGCGGATCTGCTGGTCCAGAATTCGACGGTCTGTGACGATGATGATGGAGTCGAAGACCTCGCCATCATCACGTTTGAGCGTGATGAGTTGGTGGGCAAGCCAGGCGATCGAGTTGGACTTGCCGCTACCCGCGGAGTGTTGAATCAGATAGCGGCGGCCGGCTCCGTGGGCGGCCGCATCCACGAGCAGTCGGCGAACGACATCGAGCTGGTGGAAGCGGGGCCAAATCTGCACTGATTTCTTTCGCCCTGACTTCGCGTCCTTGAGTTCGACGACCTGCGCATAGTTCTCGAGAATGTTCGTCAGCCCATCTCGCGTCAGGATCTGTGTCCAGAGGTAGTCGGTCTTCAGGCCGTTCGGGTTCGGCGGGTTGCCGGCACCGTCGTTCCAGCCCTTGTTGAACGGGAGGAACCACGAGTTCTTGCCGTTCAGGTGTGTGCAGAACCGGACCTCGTGATCGTCCACGGCAAAGTGGACCACGCAGCGGCCGAACTCGAAGAGCTTTTCGCGTGGGTCGCGATCACGCTGGTACTGTTCGACGGCATCCTGGACCGTCTGCTTTGTCAGGCTGTTCTTGAGCTCGAACGTGGCGACCGGAAGCCCGTTGATGAACAAGGCTACATCGAGCGCGCGCTGAGACTCCTCGCGGCTGTAGCGCAGTTGGCGCGTGACGCTGAAACAGTTCGCGGCATAACGTTCCCGCGCCCTGTCATTCCCTTTGGTCGGCGTACCGTAGAACAGGTCGACATGATGCGCCCCATGCGCAACGCCATTGCGGAGCACGTCGATGGTGCCGCGCTTTGTGATTTCCCCCTGGAGCCTTGCGAGGAACTTGCGCCGGGTCGGGCCGTCCACGCCAAGGTCGAGCGTTCCGGCAGTCTCGGGCTGCGTAACCTGCAGGAAGTGGCTGAGTTGGACCAGGTCGACGCAGTACTCGCGGTCGTAGTCATTCGGGTCGCCACAAATCCAGCCGGCGCCGTAGACGGCTGGCCGTTCACGGACTTCCACTGGCGTACCGCCTGCATCGCACGCCGCCCCCGTGAGGGCTGTGCAGATCAGGCGTTCCAGGCCGCGCTCGGACGTGTCGGTGGGCATCGGGCAGAATCGACTGGCGGCATTCAGGAGGCCGGTGCCAGCTGAGGGGTCCAGCCCTTGTTTGTCAGAGTGTCGACGGCCAGTGCGATCTGGCGTTCAGTGAACTGGCGTTTGCGTTCGCTCCAGGCGTAGGTCGCCGAGACAACCGCGTCGAGCGACCCAGCGCCGGTTCGTGTAATCACCCAGTGGACCGTTGCGAGGAGTTCGAGTCCGAATGCCGATTCGAAGCCAGAGACCAGTTCGGCCACGCGCTCCAGACGACGACGGGCGTCGTCGTGTCCAGTGAGGAACGCCTCAGCGTCCTCGATGGCGCCCGGCACCAGCACGAGTTCCTGCCCAGGACGGTCCCCATTGTCGGTGAAGCCAGAGACGAAGTGTCCCTCTACAGCTCTGAGAACATGGCGGAGGTTTTCGGCATACGGGCCATACGGCCCCTGCTGATACCGAAGCTTGAGCGGCTCTCCCGCTTCCTGCATGAAGTACATCAGCTTGTGGACTTCGAGCAGGGTGACGGACGGATCGAGCAAGCCGCCAAGATACTGGCGAATCAATTGCACCAGTGCCGCCCGGCCAGCGGTCATCGCTGGCACCGGACGCCGGTCGGGCGTGACGGTTGGTGCGGCGCTTGGCAACGGCTCATAGACTGCGATGTCTACGTGGGCAAGGGGGTGCAACGCGCGTTCGATTCTCGGCCGCACATCCCGCCAATCCAGGCCTCCCAGTCCGCTTCCGAGCGGCGGCAGCGCCACTGAACGGATCCCTCGCGCCTTGATTTCCGCGACGAGCGCCACCAGGCCGGCCTCGATATCCTCGATGCGACTCTTCCCGCGCCAGTGGCGTTTGGTTGGAAAGTTGATGATGTACTTCGGTCCGCTCACGAGTCGTGTCTCGAACACGAACATGCGTCCCGGCTTGACCTCTTGCCGGCCACACGCGGCCGCATAGGCCTTGAAGTTGGCAGGGAAGGCCTGCTTGAAGGCCAACGCGACGCCGCGTCCCATGATGCCGACACAATTGACGGTGTTGACCAGCGCCTCGGCGTTGCTCTCGAGAATATTGCCGGTTCGGAACGTGATCATCGTCGTTGCCATGTTCAGTAGTACCACTCGGGCCGCACTGTCACCGTGGGCCGTTGGCCGCCCTCGGGAATGGTCTGGAGCACCCTCTTGTATGTCTGGTCGGACTTTACACCGATTTCGGTAACCAGATGCCACGGGAAACTCTGCTCAATCAGGAACTCCGCCTGCTTGCCTTCCTTGCACGCGACCCAGTCACGAGCGCTGACGTCCGCCCACCTGATTTCGCCAAGCCTCTTCAGATCGGATCTGTCCTCGAAGTACCGGCTGCCGGCATTGGACAGAGTGAATGCCCATTTGCGTCCGTGGTCCTGAGCCCATGCAACCGTGTCGTGCATATCTGCGACCAAGTGGACAATCGGATCCTGACCTCCACGGTACTGGAGGTTTGGATGATTGCCCTTGTCGATCAGGTAAAGCATCACCGAGCGAGGGCACCAGTAGAACGGCACGCAGTCGCCAACGAATAGTCCCGGGTGGCTCTTCAGTTGATTCTCCATCAATCGCCGGGTCTTGATGTCGGTCATGCCAATGCCAGTGCCGGGTGGCTTGCGTCGCTCGACCTCCCGATCGCACCACAGGTAGCCGTCCGCGATGATGAACTCAAGGCGATCCACATGAACGATGTGATACAGCTTGGGCCTGTCAGGAGCGGTCACGGGCCTTCCGGTGCTCAAAGTGCTTTTGTTATAGCACTTTGCAGGGAAGTCGCCCAGCCAGACAGGCCCGCTCGGTCTCGCGGTTCAATGGCCGGCCCACGGTCGATCCGGCGCTACAATCCCCCGTTCCGGGAGGTTGTCATGTCGAGATTCTTCGTGCTCAACGACGCGGAGCGGGCTGAGCTGTTCCGCCAGGATCCGGCCAGCCGCAACAAGGGCGGATTTCAGAACCTGATGCTGCGGCTGCAGGAACAATACCGGTCAGGAACCCAGGAGCTGAGGGTCACGGACGAGGACATTGCCGACATCCAGCGTCACGCCTTCGACTATGAGCAGGGCGGCTGGGAAGAACGGCTGTTGACGATCTTCCGACGCCACCTTGGTCCTCGTCTGGGGCGCGACTAGTCTTCTGCGCTGAGGTCGGTCTCAGCGGCTTCTTCGTCGGCCATGCTGGCATCGGCATACTCGGGGATGTCCGGCTCTTCCTGTTCGTCGGGCAACGCAGCTGCCGCTTCGCGGACGTCTACCTTGCCTGTGACGACGTCGGCGATCAGGCGGGTGCGGAGTTCTTCGAGAAGGGCAACGTCTTTGTCAGCTAGCAACACTCCCCTTCTAATCGGAGCGCTGACACTTGCGATGTGACGCACTATTGACAGTTGCTCTTGGAGCGGTGGGACCGCTAGAAATCGCGCTGCTGTTGACAGGAGATTGGTACGCTGGCGTGTTGCCCCTGTGGAGAGGAGCGATGACGCGACCGTTGCTGTTGCGGTCAATTGCAGTGCAGCAAACTCCGGGACCAGCACATCCTGCCGAAGTCTAAACCTGAAGCAGTCGGCCTTTACCATTGCAGGCAGGATGCTGATCGGTGCGACGCAGGCCCGGCCAGCCGGGTGCTTCGTGTCTCCCAAGCCGGCAATGAGCAAGTCGCCTTCCTGGACATCGTGGTCGCCGAGTGTTGAGTAGTGGTCGGCGCTGATATAGGCCGCCGAAGAGTTCTTGAACTCCGCGTGACCGATGTTCTGTAGTCGCACGACCCTGATGCCTCCGTCAGTGTAGTGCGCAGACTTCAAGCCTGATCCAAAAGGTCCATCGCACCGAGCAGTAGATGCGCGCCGAAGCGGCATAGCCTCCCAGTGCGCCGGGATGTCGCCGAGCCACGGGACGCCGGAGGGCTTGAGTGGGGCGTCCGGGTTGAGGCCGCGAGTGACGGCGCGGTGAATGAAGGCCTGCTTCTGTTCCTCCAGCAGCGCGATCAGCTTCCGCTTCGCGCGGATATAGCGCCGGATCTTCCGGTCCGCATGGTCTAGGAACTTGACGATGGCGGCCTGTTCGTCTGGCGCCGGTAGAGGGATCCGGCTTCGGCTGAGCCTCTCGTAATCGATGTTCTGGCCCTGCCGGATCCCGGTGACATATGTTCCCAGGTTTTCGACGAAGGGCTTCGACTTGAAGAGGCGCCCCAAGTAGGCATTGTGGCCAGGTTCGACGGAGCGCAAGACAGTGTAGGCGGGGCTGATGATGCCCTGATCGCGAGCCTGCTCGATGCCTCCCTGGAACGACCTCAAACTAATGACGAAATCTCCGACCTTGACGAACTTCAGGAGCTCAAGGGCTCCCATCGGCAGGACAGTGCGGCCCTCGAAGCGGTCCTTGCGCACCACTCCAATCGTCTGCGTAGCAGCCAGCAGTGGTTCGTTCGGGTGGTTCTTTTGCGTGCGCTCGCGGAGTACTGCCTTCGCGCGGACTAGTTGCCACGTCGACGGTATCGGCCCGAGCCATGCGGGCCCGTCGATGAGGTTGGCGTGCTTGCGGAACTCTCCAATCACGCCTCGTCCTCGTCAGGTACAAGCATCCAGACCCGCTTGAGCGGCAGTTCGGCCTGGATCTCGGCGGGGAGAAGTTCATACGTGCGGTAGATCGCCTCGACAAGATCGCGGCTGTCCCAGAGGCGCACGGCGAAGTGACCCTGTCGCGCTTCAGCCTGCACCACCTTGTTGAACCCGCCCCAACACACGAGCAGGCCCTGTTCCGCCTTGAACGTCTGCATGGTGCCCTGCAGCGTTCGGTAGATCGTCACGTCCGCCGGCGTCGTTGATGATTTGACCTGCACACAAAGCCGTGGCGCATCCAAGCCGAGGGGGCCTCTGCCGCCAAGGATGTCGACGCCGCCGTCTGGGCCAGGCGGGGAGAGCTTGGTCACCCATCCGTCCGCACGCAAGACCGCGTCGACGAGTCCGGCCAGGTCGTGGCCGCGAAAGCTCCTCTGAATGTGGGCCACCACCTGGTCGTGCGCCTGCAGGGCGAGGTCCGGGACTTCCTCTGCTTCGACAACCGGAGCCGCGACCGGCGCGCCGGCTGAATTCGCCACCGGGGTGTGTCCGGGGTCTTGCTGGCCGGCGACCACCGCAGCGACGCGCGCTTCTGCGTTGTTGCGCGAGATGTTGCACACGGTCATGAATGCGCCGAACGAGTTGAGCAGGTCGCGTCCGAACACGGTTCTTGGCACATCGGTCCGGAGCCATGTCACCTTGCGGGTGTGCCGGCCGGTCCCCCCGATCGTGGCGTACGCGTACGGCCCGGAGACGCGCCCGATGGCGATCTGTGCCGTCGACTTTCTGGGCATGACCACCAGGTCGCCTTCCTTCATCGCCACTCGGAAGGCCCAGAGTTGGCTTGCCCGATTGCCCACCGCTCGTGGCTTGGCGCCAGGCATCGCGGTGTCGACAATCTTGAACACCGACTCGTAATCGGAGGCAGATGCCAGTGACGGAACGTCGGTGAAGCCGATCATGAGCGTGCTGTGCTCCAGCACAAAATCTTCATCCTCGCCCGACTTGCCGGCCCGGACGAGATACACCTTCGACTCGCTACTCATGCATTTGCCTCGCTGGTGCCAAGGATTTCAGCCAACAGCCCGTCAGTTTCTTTTTCAAGTGCCAGAATGTCCGCCCGAATCTCTTCGATCGATCGCATCGGCTTCGGCTTGTAGAAGTACCGGGTAAAGCTCACTTCGTAACCGGTCTTCGTCGAGTCCGGCACGTACCATGCGTCAGGTGCGTAGGGCAGCACCTCGCGGCGCAGAAACGCCTCGATGCCGCCCTCTTCCAACAGGGGAATCTGCTCGGTGTCACGCAGTTCCGAGTCGGGCTCGTACTCCACCACTACCGACTTTCCAGCCACCGTGGCCGGGAACAGCCCTCGAATCGGATCAGGCTTGACGCCTTTCTTATGGATCTTCCGGATGACCGGCAGGCCCTTGTCGGCATCGGCATCGTCGGAGGCTATGCGGGCGTCCTTGAGCGCTTTGATTTCCTTGGTCGAGTACGCCTTCTCCGGATCGATCCCCGTCAGCCGCAGCGGCCGTTCGACCGTGACCTTCCAGTACCCGAACGCCTCGTTGGGGAAGATCTTGGACTGCTCCGTTTCCTGGAAGTCCATGAAGACCTGGCACACACGCTGGATGTCGTCCTCGGACAGCTCGCAGTTCTTCTTGCCCAGATTCTTGCGCAGCGGCTTGAACCAGGCCGTCGCGTCAATCAACTGCACCTTGCCGCGACGATGGGCGGGTTTGCGGTTGGTCAGCACCCACACGTACGTTGCGATGCCCGTGTTGTAGAACATGTTGAGCGGCAACGCCACGATAGCCTCGAGCCAGTCGTTTTCGACGATCCAGCGCCGGATGTTGCTTTCGCCCTGGCCGGCGTCGCCGGTGAAGAGGGAAGAGCCGTTGTGAACCTCCGCGATCCGGCTGCCCATCTCGGTGGACGTCTTCATCTTGGAGAGCATGTTCGCCAGGAACAGCATCTGGCCGTCGCTTGATCGGGTGACCAGCGAAAACTCCGGGTCGTCTCCGTGGGTGATAGTGAAGCGAGGGTCGCGAATGCCGTCCTTGCCTCCCATGCGTTCCTGGTCACTCTTCCAACTCTTGCCATATGGTGGGTTGGAAAGCATGAAGTCGAATTGACGTGAGGGGAAGGCGTCCGCCGACAGCGTCGAATGGGCGGGCCCGCCGACGATGTTGTCGGCGGCGTCGCCGTCTCCCTTCAGGAGCATGTCCGCCTTACAGATCGCGTAGGTCTCGGCGTTGATTTCCTGGCCGTAGAGGTGCGTCGACACCTGCTTGCCATGGGCCGCGGCGAGGTTCTGCAACTCCTCTTCGGCGACGGTCAACATGCCGCCCGTGCCGCAGGCGCCGTCGTAGAGCAGGTAGGTGCCGGACTCGATCTGGTCCGCCACCGGCAGGAAGATGAGCTTGGCCATCAACTTGACGGCGTCGCGCGGCGTCCAGTGTTCGCCGGCCTCTTCGTTGTTCTCCTCGTTGAACCGCCGGACCAGTTCCTCGAACACCGTGCCCATGCCGTGGTTGTCGAGTCCTGTCGGGCTGAGGTCGATGTCCTTCGACAGGAACTTCTCGATCAGCGTGCCCAACGCGTCTGCCTTGGACAGTCTCGGAATCTGGTTGCGGAACTCGAAATTGTCGAGGATATCCTGCACGTTGGGCGAGAAGCCATCCAGGTAGGCCTCAAAATCCGCGCGGAGGTGCTGCTGGCTTGCCCGTGCGCGGAGATCGCGCAGTGTGAAGGGCGAGGTGTTGTAGAACGCCTGGCCGGCGGCATGCCTCAGGGCCTGGTCCTGGTTGTCGATCTTGGCGGCATCGAGGGACGACTTCATCTTCAGGACGTCCTTCTTTGTCGGCTCGAGGACCGCATCGAGTCGCCTCAGCACCGTCATCGGCAGGATGACGTCACGGTATTTCCCGCGCACGTACAGGTCCCGCAGCACATCGTCCGCGATTCCCCAGATGAAGTTGGTAATCCAGTTGAGTTGAGCTTGTTCCATCGCCTGATCCGTTGCGGAAAGGGGATGTTAGCATCCTGCCAACCATGGACTACCGCGACCGGCTCATCGCCGCGGTCAGCGAGCGTGCCCTGCGCCTCACGGCTGCGCGTATCAGGCGCGCTCTGCAACGGATGGGCGCGATGCTCAGGGGAGACGACTCGGGACTCAGCAGTGTCTGGGACGAGTATTGCGCGCAGGTGCATGGAGAGCACTCGGTCTTCATCGCCGAGTATGAGCAGGTGGTCGAACAGGTCGCGGTGGAGCAGTTGTCGAGGCTCCCTCGCGAGGAGCAGGCGGCTATCTGGCTGCAAACGGACGCCGCCTCTGCTTGGGAGGCAGACGCCGAGGACTACGACGGCCCTGTGCCGGTGGACGTTGGGGACATGGTCGAGCTGGTTTTGGAGGAGGTGCGGACACTTGCCGCCAACCACTCGAACCGACGGCTTGAACGATTCCTCCGCCGCGAGTTTGACTGACACCGGGGACCAACGGTCCTGCCTCAGGTCCACCCCGGGCTGAGAGTGCATTCCGGATTTGCGTCGATGTGTTCGAAGTGGGCTTCGTTGATACCGGCATGGTGGGGTTTCACCGGCTGTCCGCATTCCTTGCACCGGAAGCCCAGGTCGCCCCTTGGCGCCGACGGGAACTTGTCCCGAATCAAGAGGGCGAACTTCACATCAATCACGCAATCGGTTGCCTTCACCATTCGGAGCTCCGCGCCGATTGTCGCCCGAATTGCCGGGCTGATCCACCCGTGGACTTGGCGCCGATGGCTTCCCCGATGTTGGCGTTTTATGGCATGACCGTCGCCAAGGGTTGCCTGCCCCGTGGGCTGGTCGCCTCACCGTTTCGTGAGCCGGATGGTGGATTGCAGGCTCACCGAGCCGCTTGGGAACTGGCCCTGCTGCGGAAACGGCGCCGGGGGCGGCAGGAAGATGTTGATTGTCTCCGCGACGGTGCCGTTGATGGTGGTGCTGGACGCCGTCCCGTTGATGCTCTGGGTCACAGTGCGGAGGTCGTAGACGGTACCGCTGGCGCAGGTGGTCCTCACGTAGGTGAGATTGCAGCTGCTGAGCGTGGCGAAAAACTGGCCGTCCGTAAGGGTGCCGGTATAGCTGCACTGGAAGCCTGTGGAGTTATCCGTAGACGTTGCGGTTATCGAGGTGCCGCTCTGCTGAATGTTCACGACGCCTTGGAACTGCTGTCCGATGAACCAGTTGTTGATGCAGTCGGCCTGTCCCGATCCACCGGTGAGGGTGGTGACTGAGTCCCATACGCCGGTGATATTCAGCGGGGCAGGAGTCGGCGTGGTCGGGCTGCCCGAGCCCCCTCCACAGCCGGACACAAGCAGAAGCAAAGCCAGCGGCCACGGCCTCAACGTCATCGGAACCTCCCGGGCGAGATTGTATCCGATGAGGCACAACGAGAGCCGTGTCGCTGGTCGAAGTCGGGTGTGGGAACGGCCTCAGGCTCTGAACAGCGCCCCGGCGTCGACCTTCAGGGCCTTCGCGATTTTCAGTAGGTGGAGCACCGAGCAGTTGCGGACTCCGCGTTCGATGCCGGACATGTAGGCTCGGCCAATCCGGGCGGCATCGGCAAGTCCCTCCTGCGATAGACCCCGTTCGACGCGCAACTCGCGGATGCGTTCTCCGAGCCGGCGGAGGGCCGGGTCCTTGGCAGGCTTCCTGGCAGGTGGCGGCACTCGGCCATGCTGTTGGGACGTGTCCTTTCAGGCCACGCCCTATCGGACACAACGAGCCGCTGACTCACGCGCCCGGCGAACTCCGCCCAAGCGCTTCCTGACGCCACCACGCCCTCTCAGGCGGCTCTTTGTGGAAGTACACGAGGTTCTCCATGGCTGAACTCGCCTTCGCGTTGTAGCGGATGCTGGCGCCATTGTCCTCAATCGCTTGGATCAGGCATTCCCGATGGCTGATGTCCTGCGAACGCCACGCGCGCTCCAGCGCCTCTGCGAACTCCCGCTGGTCAAACGCCAGTGGCCGTTCCACGAGCAGATGGACGTGCGGCGATCCGGTCTGCTTCCCTCGTTCCATCCACGCCATTGCGCTGAGCCGCGGCGCGCGGGGACCCCATCTGTGTTGTGCTTGCCTACCGAGGATCGTTCCGTTGAGCCGGTTCATTGCGCGGCACACGGCGCCGCTGATCAAGTCCCCGGAGGCTGGAAGCCAGATGCGCAAAGAGCGCGCATCTGGCTTCGCCACATAAATGCCTCGCTTTGCCGTCAGGTCAGCTCTGACATTCAGTTCAGGAAGCCAGGCTTCATAGGCCGCTGCCACTGCTGTTCCTGGGCTTCTTGAGACGGTCGGAGACGGATCTCGGTCAAGGGCGGAGATGCGAACCACCGGGGCCTTTCTGGGGAACAAACACGACGGCTCAACACGGCTCGTCGCGCGCCCACCTGCCTCACCGTGCGGGGCGACACGGGCGGCCTACTTCGTTTCGGCGTTGATCCACTCGCGCAGACGGTCCACCGGGATGCGTTTCGAACAGCCCAGCGTCACCGATGGCAGTTTTCCCGCTGCCATCAGTTCGTAGACTTTCGAACGGGAGATCCCGAGGAGCTTCGCGGCGTCGAGCGGGCGGAGAAGAAGCGGTTCCACGTGGACATTCTCGACACCCGCGGACGTCGTCGGATGAACTACACTAGTGCTTCAACATTACATGTCGCCACGAGACCTTGACGCGCTGGCGGACCCGAACACCCTGAGACTGCCGGTGGCGTCGCCGACACCTGCCCTGTCAGTGCCCGAATCCGTGGCGCTGCGGGAAGGCAGTTTGGAGTTCGCGCCCCCGTCCGCCAGGCGCATCATGCCGCCTGCGAATCTTCTTGAGCGCTTTCTGGCTGCGAGTTCGGCTGACCAGTTCCTTGCGATGGCCAGCCGGTACGGTCCCCTGCTCGTTGACGAGCGCGGTCGATTCGACGGGTGGTACGCGTTCGAGCGCTGTGAGCCCTTGGAACTTTGGACCCGACACCAGCAACTGTTCTCAGATGTTGTCGGTTTGGCCGCGCGCCTTCGGAACTCCGATCCTCTACGCGACGAACCTTGGTCGCCGGCGCTTCGGGCCGTCGGGGCGGCCGACGTTCTTCTGATGGGTGACGTCACACTGAGGCGAGGCATCGTCCCGACATGGAGTCAACGAACCAAGCGGGACCGCGCTGCGCTGGTTGCCGGCGTCATCAGCTACGTCGTGGCAGGAATCGTGAGGGGCGCAGCGCTGGAACCGAGTCTGGATTTCAATGCGCGGCGGAATACGTTCGAGTTCCGACTCGGTCAGGCGAGGCAAGATACCTTGTACGGAGCACTGGCCACGCAGCTTCTCTGCGCGGTTGCAGGCGCCGGCTTCTGGTTGTGCGCCAACTGTGGTCGGCCCTTCGTGCCGAAGCGCAAGCCGGCGGCCGGGCGACGGGCGTTTTGTTCGGCACCCACCTGTGGGGCCAAGGCGGCCATCCGGTTCGCCGTAAACGACTGCCGGAGGCGGCAGCGAGACGTTCGTAGCAGCCGACGTAAGGTCGGCAGAAAGCGTTGAAGGTGATGCGCAAGCGAGGGCAGGGCGAGGGAAACATATATCGGCGCTCGGATGGACGCTGGGCTGCACGGATCAGCGCGGGATACCGCAACGGAAAACGGTCGCGACGCTGGGTGTACGGCGAAACCCGAACCGAGGTCGCCGTGAAGCTTCGGGAACTGCTCCGGTCGGCTGAGGACGGAAGTCTCCCAGAACCGGGTCGGACGACGGTTGCACAATTCCTCGACCGTTGGTTGAGCGATGTCGCGGCACCCCGCCTTCGGGCAAAGACGGTGCTCAGCTACCGCCAAGTGATCAGGCTGCACATAGCCCCGCACATCGGTAATGTCGTCCTGCAAAAGCTGACGCCGCAGCAGGTCCAGGCATGGATGGCAGAGGTCGGCAAGGGACGCGTGAGTCCGCGAACAGTGGGGTACGCGAGGTCTGTGCTGCGCTCGGCGCTCACCCAGGCTGTTCGGTGGGGAGTAGTCCAGCGGAACGTGGCCACGCTGGTTGACCCGCCGCGGGTCGTGCGGCCCGAGATCAGGCCACTCGAGGAGGCTCAGGCGCGGTCTCTCCTCAAGGTGGCCGGCGGCCATAGGCTCCATGCGCTGTTTGCCGTGGCGGTGGCCCTCGGGCTTCGCCAAGGCGAAGCTCTTGGCCTTCAGTGGTCAGACGTGGACTTCGAAACGCAAACGATCCACATTCGCCGCGCCCTGCAGCGCATCGGGCCTGGATGGCAACTCGTCGAGCCCAAGTCCACCCGATCTCGACGCTCGATCGCGATGCCTGGTGTGGTGACCGATGCGCTCAGGGCCCACAAGGTGAGACAACTCGAGGACCGACTTGTTGCCGGCTCGGAGTGGCAGGAGCATGGGTTTGTTTTCACGTCCCGAACCGGGACGCCTCTGGAGGGCAGAAACGTCAGCCGGGTATTGGCCACGCTGCTCAAGGAGGCAGCCCTGCCCTCAATCCGATTTCACGACCTGCGGCACACCGCGGCCACGCTGTTGCTCGCGATGGGCGTCGATCCCCGAACGATCATGGAGACCCTGGGGCATTCGCAGATCAGCCTGACGCTGAACACGTATTCGCATGTCCTCCCGGCGATGCAGCGGGAGGCGGCGAAACGGATGGACAGGGCGTTGGTAGGGTGAGCGTCTGCTCCTGGCGGCGACGAAGTGCGCCCTACTCCCTCGGGCTACCGTCGCTGCTTGGTGTCAAGCTGCTCAATGATGCTGTCGAGGGTTGCCTCCACGCCATATGCACTTCGTCGAGCGGCGTCGTATAGGACTCGTATCGGGCTCGGGTTTCCGCTCGAGTATCCCGAAACCAGTCGATCCGGCATGGAGTTCTCCTCAACAGTGTCGATGACTGTGCCCTCAGAGTTCAGAACCAAGAGTTGAACTAAGTCATCGCGCGACTCGACGGCGATGCTGCTGCTGTCGAGGGCCATCAAGAAGCGGTTCCTGTAGGGAGTGACCTCCCAAGCTATCCGCCCGGCCTCCGTCTCGACAATAAGCTTCCTAACGATCGCCTCGTATTTTGCTGGCCGTTCATTAGACATTTCTGGAGTCCCTTCGCTTTAATCTTGTCAACAGTTCGACCAACGCGTTGCGCTGCGTTGCTACGGTCTCGTTGAGGCTTGAGGAGTCTGGTCCCTCATCTGTCTTCATCGCCCGTTCCACCTGCTCTCCCATCATTTTGAATTGAGCAATCGCGGTCTGGAGAACACGCCGATCAGCCGTCTCAAGAGTCGGGTTGTCGGTCCGGACTTCGATTAGGGAAAGCTGCGTCGACCGATACTTTTCGAGGGCAGAATCCCACTGGCCGTTTCGGTGACGTTCTTCGACAGCAGCGAGGTCGCCCAGGACCCCAGATAGGGCCGCGACAGAATCGACCCGAAGGAGCCGGAGTTTAGTGTCAGATGCTGCCCTTGATGCCGCAGCTGCAGCGTCATCTGCGGACGACTTCGCTCGCCGAGCTGCCACCAAGGTTGCAATCGCCAGCAGGAAGCCGATGAGGCTCGTCACGTCTGCGGCCCAGGACAGCAGCGACTGCTGCGGTTCTTCGATCAAGCCTTGCCCCCCTGTCGAATGCTACACCTCGAGGTTCCTCTGGCGACAACTCAGTGCAACCCGATTCCTTGGCGTGGGCGTCAAAGTGGGCGTCAACGCAACGAAACGGCGCCGGCGTATGACCGCGTTCTGATGTTTTTGTTCGGGAATCATGGAGCCGGCGATCAGACTCGAACTGATGACCTGCTGATTACGAATCAGCTGCTCTACCAACTGAGCTACGCCGGCCCTGGGGAGGTGTGCATTGCGGCCCCTGTTGGCGGGGGGCCAGACCCCGAAGTGTAACATGCCAGGGGCATGCTGCGCTTCGGCACCTTTGAATTTGATCCGGCCACGGGTGAGCTGCGGCGCATGGGTGCGGATGGGCGCTCGACGGTCGTGCGGCTTGAACCGCAGCCCGCCAAGGCGCTCGCCTTGCTCGCCGGCAAGCCGGGCGAGATCGTCTCGCGCGACGAACTGAAAGCCGCCCTCTGGGGCGACCAGACACACGTGGACTTCGAGCGCGGCATCGCCTACGCCATCAGCCAGGTCCGCACCGCACTGGGCGACAGCGCCGACAATCCCCGCTTCATCGAAACACTGCCTCGCCGCGGATTCCGCTTCATTGCCGGACTTCGGGACCCCGGCACCTCGGAACCTCGGGACCACGGCACCCCGGAACCTCGGAACTCCGGAACTTCGGAACTTCGGGACAGCGGGACTTCGGCACTTCGGAACCCCGGAACTTCGACACGCCTCTTCTTCGCTCTTGCTCTTCTCTTCGTCGGCGTGGCTGCCGCCGCATGGTGGTGGTTCGCCCAGGACCAGCCCGTCGTCGCCGTCGCCATCTTCGACAACGAAACGGGCCGGCCGGAACTGGATCAGTACACGGCCGGGTTGTCCGACGCGCTTGTCGTGGAGCTGGGCACACTCGATACGACCAGGATCGGCGTCGTGGGCAACGCACGCGCCTTGCGCATGCCGCGGTCGTATCGCGACCTGAACGAGATTCGTGCCGACACTGGCGCCACGTTCATCATCCTCGCGCAACTGCAGACCACCGACACGGGACTCCGCCTGCTCGTCCACCTGATTCGTCTGAGCGACGGTCGCCACGTGTGGGTCGAGCGCATCAACCGCCCGGCCACGGCCGAAGGTCTGACCGAGATCGAGCAGCAACTGCTGCGCGAGACCCTCGCCGGCGTCCGCACACACGTCCTCGGCGACACCGAGACGCCCTGACCTGTCACTGCAACCTGCTGGCTGCGCAGCAGTTGTGTCCTCACACAACCCTGACGTGACGCGCGCCACGCGGGCGCGTATACACCCCGCATGACTCCACTCACACGCCGCTCCCTGCTCCAACTCGGACTCGCCATCCCCCTCGGAACCCAGGCACTTCGGAACCCCGGAACTCCGGCACTCCGGCACTTCGGAACTTCGGCACCCCGGAACTTCGGAACCCCGGCACCCCGAGACCTCCCCCAACAAGACCCCGCGGTCGTGCAGGAGGTGGTCGGCGCGAGTCATCGCGACTTTGCCCGCGTGCGCGAGTTGGTGGCGCGCCAGCCGGCGCTGGCCAAGGCGTCGTGGGACTGGGGATTTGGTGACTGGGAGACGGCACTGGGGGCCGCGTGCCACGTCGGCCAGAAGGACATCGCACGTTTTTTGATCGAACACGGCGCGGCGCCGACGATCTTTTCCGCCGTGATGCTTGGACAACTCGAAGTCGCCCGCGCGATGGTGGTCGCCAGCCCTGGTCTGCAGCGGATGTCCGGGCCTCACGGCATCACGCTGCTGGCGCACGCGCGCGCGGGCGGACCCTCGAACGGGGCCGTTGTTGAGTGGCTGACCTCGCTGGGCGATGCCGATGTGCGGCCGGCGTTCATTCCCGTGTCGGCCGAAGACCGTCGCCTCATCGCCGGAACGTACCGTGCCGACGACGCGGCTGGGGACGTGTGGATTGTTGATGAGGCTCGCGAACAACTCGGCCTCATGCGCACGGGCCGAAGCCGGCAGGTGTTGTGGTGTGTGGAGGCTGACGCGTCGGGATGGACGTTTTATCCCTCAGGCGCCCCGGCCGTGCGCATCAAAATACACAGGGCCGGCTCCCGTGCGGACTCGCTCACGGTTGCCGACCCTGAAGTCGTGCTGACGGCTCAACGAGCCGGAACTCAGCCCTTGGCCTTGGCCTTGCGGTAAGCGGCCCAACGCTTGCGCGCGGCGTTCGCGATGCGCTCACGCGCCTCGGGCGACAACTGCCGGCGAGCCTTGCCCACGGCCTTGCCGCCGGCGCGACGGAACTCGTCGCTGGCCTGGCCGATGTCGATCTTCATCTGCTGCGCCACACGAATGACGTTGTCGAGCTCCGCGGAGATCTCCGCGCGCTGACGTTTCACTGCGTCAACTTTCTTGGCGATCGTTCCCAACATGGCGCCGACCTTCGCGGCCGCCGCATCCAATGCAGGATTTCCCTGTGTACGAGTCCGTGCCATCAGTAGCTCCCTCCTGAGGAGTAGCACCATCATAGCGCTTAATTATTGGAGTTAACAAACATACTCCATACCAAGTACATAAAAACCGCCATCCCCCGAACGAGGGATGGCGGCGTTCATCTCACGAGGCGAAGCAACTACGCGAGCACCCGGATGACGACGCGACGGTTCTGTGCGCGGCCATCACGGGTGTTGTTCGGGGCCACCGGCTTCTCTTCACCGAAGCTGATGATGTTGATCTTGTGCAGCGGAATCTGATGGTTCTCATAGAGATACCGCTTCACCGCATCGGCGCGCTCCATGCCGATACGTTCGTTCAACATCGCCGGGCCTGAACTGTCGGTGTGACCTTCGATCTCGAAGAACGCACCCTTCGGGTCGGCCTTCAACTCATTGACCAACTCGTCGATGCGGGCTTTGGCCTCATCAGGCAGGTTGGTGGAGTTGAATTTGAAGTTGCCCTGGTCTTCACTCAGCACAACCTCGTAGACCAGCCGGCGTGAGGCGGTCGACAGTTCATCGGTCTTGGCCGCGACAGCCTTGGCTTCGCTTTCAGCCGCTGCCGCGCGCGCGGCGGCCGCATCGGCGGCGTTGGCCGCATTGGATGCTGCCGACTGGGCCGCCCCAGCCTTCTGGTCCACATCCGAGATGCGTGACTCATTCTGCTTGGTGCGGGCCTGCGTCTCCTCGAGACTGCCGGTCAGCTCAGTGACCCGTCCTTCGACGGTATCAACGCGGGTATTCACGAACCCTTTGGTGGCACACGCGGCCCCCGCCGAAGCGGTGGCCAGGACAACAGTGGACGTAAGCAACAAACGACGCATGGGATCCTCCTTTCAGGACCGTGGAGAAACGACGTACCCGGCGCGTGCGCGCACCGAGTGGCTCGGGCGGGTGCGCACAGTCAGCGCGTGCCACCCGGGCCGGGTATCCGGGGTGAACGCCAACACGTAGTGGTGACGGAGATTGGCCAGCAGATCCTGGTGGGCACGTTGCAGACCCTCGCCAGGTGTCACGGCATACAGTCGACCGCCGGTCGCATCGGCCAGTGTGCGCAGTGGGTGATCCGCCGCCACCGTGACCACACCCTTCCGCGCGGCAGTGGTCGACGGCATGAGGCTGATGAGATACAGCGGCACGTCCAACGCTGCCGCCAGCGTGCGCACATCGTCAGCCGACCGCACACTCGACGTATCCAGGCCGTCGGTATACAGCACCACCCCACGACGTGCCTGTCCGTCCTGCGCCGTGGCTGTGCTGGTCGCCAGCGCGGCGTCATACAGGGAGGTCGAACCAAACGCGTGCAGTCGTGCAACCGCGGAAACCTGCGCCGGTCCAACCGGCGCAAACGGATGGCGTTCGGCGACTTCACGATCAAACGTGAAGACAGCGGCGCGGTCCGTGCCGACGCTCAACCCCTCGAGCAATTGCGCTGCGGCCTGGCTCGCGGGCGTTAACGCCTGGTTCACCGCCATGCTGCCGCTGGCATCCAGCACGACCGCGACGGTGACCGGCCCTGGTTCCCCATCAAAGTGGATGATGGGACGCGCGACGCCGTCGGATTCAACAGTGAAGTCGTCGCGGGTGAGCCCCGTCACCGGGGCACCGGTGCGCGTATTGGTGACCGACACCGCCACGGTCACGAGCCGCGTGCTCGAAGAAAACGTGGGCACCTGCTGCGCGTGTGGCCACGCGCCGGCGGCGAAGATGCTCACGAGGATGAAGGCGCTGCGAACCATGACGCCCTGATCTGTTTCAACATCCTTGCCAACGTGAAAACGGGCGATTCTCCGCCGGAAAACCCGCGATGGCGTAAGAACTACACGTCCGCCGGCATCGTGGCAGACCTCGAAGGGTAAGATCGACGTATGAGTGGTGCCGCAGGCCTTGTGCTGGTCATCGGACTGGTGCTGGGCACGGAGCAGACGCCTGGCCGAGCGCCGGATGCGGGCAACGTGCTGGCGCGTGCCCGCATGGCGTACAACGCCCAGCGGTTTGATGAAGCGGCGCGCCTGGCCGCGGACGCTACGGCAGTACCGGCCCTTGTCCCCAGCGCTGCGCTCATTCGCAGTCGCGCGCTGCTCGAACAGTACCGTCGCGGCGGAGATGTCGCGGACGTCGCGTTGGCCCGACAGTCGTTGCTGCTGGCGGATCCTGAACGGCTGACGCCCCGCGAACGCGCGGAGCGCCGCCTTGCCACTGCCGAACTGCTGTTTGTGGACGAACAATACGGCGCCGCCGCCGAGGCCTTCGCGTTGTCGTTGTCGGAGACGACGGACGCTGCAGCGAGGACGCGTGTGCTCGACTGGTGGGCCGCGTCTCTCGATCGCTACGCGCAGGTGGCGCCGGAAGGGGAACGTCAGCGGCGGTACGCACGACTGCTGGCCGGACTCGACGCGGAGCCTGCCGGCGCAGTTACGCAATACTGGCGGGCAGCGGCGTACCGTGGCGTTGAAGACCTGGACCGAGCCTGGGCGGTCGCTGTGGCGGCGTGGATTCAGGCGCCGGACCTGACGTCAGGTGTCGCTGCGGTGGCGAGCCTGCGCGCCGACATCGATCGCCTGATGCGCGACGCCATCATCCCGGAGCGCGCGAGGCGTGCGCCGGCTCCCGCCGATCCGGACGCCGTCCGTGTCGCGCTGACGGCTGAGTGGGACGCGATTCGCGAACGTTGGGAGAAACATCCGTGACCGCTCGTCTGTGTGTGGTGGCTCTGGCTCTTGGCGCCGCGGCCTGTGGCGCGCGCGCGGAAACACGGATGCCTGCCGGCGATCCGCCGCTGCTGCCGCCAACACCACCCGCGCGTGTGATCGTGCCAGCCGCGGAATCACCGACGTTGCCGCCCGCCGAAGAGCCTCCTGCGGCCAACGCCCCGGCCACGCCGCCACGCCAGCCTCAGTCGTCGACCACGGCCGCGCGTCCACCGGCGACCGTCACGCCGCCCGCCACGCCACCGGCCGAGACCACGCCGCCGGTGCGATTGATGAGCACGGCCAACGCCGCGGAATTCGAGAAACGGATTCGCGCGCAGATGGCGCGTGCCGAGGCAGACCTGGCGCTGATCAATCGGCAGACTCTCGGTGCGGATGCGCGAGCGCAGTTTGATGCCGCGCGGGGATTCCTGCGTCAGGCCGGCGATGCGCTGAAGGTGCGCAACCTGCACTTTGCCAGCCAGCTGGCCGACAAGGCCGCGACACTTGCGTCGATGCTCAGGCGAATGCCGGCAGCGTGATCCTGAAGGTCGTGCCCGACCCGGGCACCGACTCGACGGTGATGTCGCCGTCATGCATCGAGATGGTTCGGTACACCAGCGCGAGCCCGATGCCGGAACCGTCCGGCTTGGTCGTGAAATACAGATTAAAAATCTGGTCGAGATGTTCGGGCGCGATACCGGTTCCGGTGTCACTCACCGCCATCTCCACCTGACCGTCCTCGCGCGCACGCGCACTCAGGGTCAACGTGCCGCCGTTCGGCATCGCATGGCAGGCATTAATCGCGAGGTTGAGCAACGCTTGTTCGAGCAGCGTCGCATCCGCGCGCACGGCCGGCGTGTTGGGCGGCACGTCCACCACCACGGTCACACCGGCGCGGTCGGCTTCTGTGCGCACCACGGGCAGGATGGCCTCGGCCAGCGGCCGGATCCCGACCGCCGTGAAAGTCAGGTCCTCGGGCCGCGCGAATTGCAGGAAGCCCTGCACCACTTCGTCGAGGCGCCGCATCTGTTCGGCCAGCACACGCACGTGTTCAGCGGCATCGGGTGTGTCCGCCGTGCGCATGCGCAGCAGTTCCAGATGCAGCCGCATCGCGTTGAGGGGATTTTTGACTTCGTGTGCGATGCCCGACGACACACGTCCGAGCGCGGCCAGCCGACGTGACATCGTGGCGCGCGTGATTTCGCCGGCGGCATGTTCGCGCGCCAGGCGCGCGCTGATGGTGTTGAACGATTCGCCCAGGCCCAATTCGTCCCGCGCGCCAAAGTCGAGTGTGACATCCGTCTCACCCTGGCCGAGTCTGGCGAGACCGGCGCGCAACATCAGGATGGGCCGAAGCAGCCACTGCGCCAGCACCATCGCGACAAGCACGGCACCGGCCAGCAAGGCGAGTGCCGTGATGATGGCCGGACGCATCGTGGTTTCAAGCGCGTCGCGGACGAGCAGCGTCGAGATGCCGACGCGAATCGCTCCGAACTCCTCAGGGCCCGCTCCCGAATCGAGCAGCAGCGGCACCCGCACTTCGTGGGTCCTGCCGCCGGGCGTGTAGATGGCGCGCGCCTGCGCCCACGGCCCGGCATCCACCAATGAGGCAATGGGTGCTTCAGGTGGCATCCGCATGCCGATTTTCGACGGGTCGTTGTGAGCCAGCGCAATGTCGTTGCGATCCACAACCGCCGCGTACAGGACGTTCGGTGAATAAGCGGTGAGGTCCAACATGCCGCGCAAACCCGGGTCGCCGGCCAGTGCGGACCGCAGGTCTCCTCCGGCTGCCGCCACTTCGGCAGTACGCTGAAAGACGCCGTTGGCAATCAGGTCGGCGCGGGTGCGGGCCTCGGCAATCAACATCCCGGCCAGCGTCACGACGGCATACCCGCCCATGATGGCGACGACCGCGAACACGATGGCCGTCACACCCGCGACCTGCTTGGTCCGCAGCGACAACCCCATCGTCAGGACACGTCCTTGTTCCGCTCGGCTTCACGCGCCAGCTTGTTGTGAAGCGTCTTGAGGCTGATGCCCAGCATCTGCGCGGCCCTGGTCTTGTTGCCGCCGGTGTGCGCAAGCGTGATCGTGATCAATTGGCGCTCGGCTTCGTCGACCGTCAGGCCAGGGAACAGCGCAGGGGCCGCAGGCGATGGAGATGGTGCGGGTGGCGCGGATGGCGCGGGTGGCGCGGATGGTGCAGGTGGCGTGGATGGCGCGGATGGCGTCGATGGCAGCGGTGGTGCCGGTGCCGCCGCGATGGTCCGCGTGTCGAAGGGGAGGTCTGCCGTCGTGATTGAACGGCCGCGGGTGATGATGACTGCGCGTTCAAGGACGTTGCGCAACTCGCGGACATTGCCGGGCCAGCGGTGGGCCTGCAGGGCCGCCATGGCCGCGGGGTCGACATCCACGACGGCCTTCTGCTGCTCCCTGGAAAACTGCTGGATGAACGCCTGCGCCAGCAACGGCACATCGTCACGCCGATCGCGCAGCGGTGGCAGGTGGACCGAGAACACGTTGAGCCGGTAGAAGAGGTCTTCGCGCAGTTTGCCTTGCCGAACGGCTTCCATCGGCTCGATGTTGGTGGCCGCGATGACACGAATGTCGATGGGCCGGTCGCGGTCGCCGCCGACGGGGCGGACCGTGCGTTCCTGCAGCACGCGCAGAAGTTTGGCCTGCAGGGCCGGGTTCATTTCTGCGATCTCGTCGAGGAAGATCGTGCCGCGGTCGGCGAGTTCAAAGGAGCCCTGCCTGCGTCCGATGGCACCCGTGAAGGCGCCTTTTTCGTGGCCGAAGAGTTCACTCTCGAGCAGCGCTTCGGGAATCGCCGCGCAGTTGATCGGCACAAATGGCCGCGCGGCGCGCGGACTCAGCTGATGCAGCGTCTGTGCGACCAGTTCCTTGCCTGTGCCTGACTCACCGGTAATCAGTACGGATGCAGATGTCGGAGCCGCCTGTTCCAGCAGCTGGTAGATCTCCCGCATTGGCCGACTGGCGCCGATCAGTGTCCCGAATCGGCCGTGTTCCCGGAGCTGGCGTTGGAGTCGGGCCACTTCCTGCTGACGATCGAGCCGTTCGACGACCTGGTCGAGCAGGATGCGCAGCCGCTGTGGCTCGATAGGCTTGGAGACGTAGTCGTAGGCGCCGAGCCGGATGGCTTCAATGGCGCTGTCCACGGTGGCTTGCGCGGTCAACAGCAAGGTGGTGATTTCAAGATTCCGTTCACGCATCGCGCGCAGCAGGTCGAGGCCACCCATCTTCGGCATGACCAGGTCACTGATTACGACATCAGGCGGGTGAGTATCAATCGACGTGAGCGCGACCTCACCGTTTTCTGCACTCGTGACATCAAAGCCCCATCCAGCCACCAGTTGGGTGAGCCCGGAGCGTTGTGCGGGATCGTCTTCCACCACCAGCACGCGCATCTGCATTCGACCACTGTAGCAGCCGGAAAGGCAGTATGCTCAGGGGCGTCCCAGCCATGGCTCCTTCGACCTCCCGCCCGTTTGCCGCTGCAGCTGTGGCGGGAGTGGTCGTGTATTGCGCGGTGACCATCGCGTTCGCGTGGGTCTCGTATCGCCAGTATGAAGCGGACTTCCGCAGCGAAGTGGAGGGCCGGCTCACCGCGATTGCCGAACTCAAGGCGAAGGAAGTGGCCGCATGGTATCGGGAGCGGTCGTCAGACGCCAGGTATTTCGTCGACAACGAATCGGTGCTGGCGCTCATTCGGCAGTTTGACACCGGCCAGCCCACGGCCGCGACCCTGCACGCGCTCGAGGATACGTTCCGCCGCATGCAGGAGAACCATGGCTATCGGTGGATCGGGTACTACGACGCTGCCGGTGTCCGCCTGATCACGGTGCCCGCCGGTGCTCCCGAAGACAGGCACATGGTGGAGGAAACACTCCGCGTCGCCGCGCGCGGCGAGGTGGTGTTCCTTGACCTCCACAACGACGATGACGGCATTCCGCACTTTGCGATCGTTGCGCCGATGCATTCCGCGGGAGCACCGAGACGCCGTCCCCGGGGGGCGGTGGTCCTGCGTGTGGACGCGCGTCGCGCCCTGACCCCCTTCCTGTCGTCCTGGCCCATTCCTGCCGACACGGCCGAACTGCTGCTGGTGCGTCGTGACGGCGACGACGTCGTGTACCTGAACGCCGCGTTTGGGATCGGCAGTGGGGCCGACGGTGTGCAGCGCGCGCCGCTCTCGCGGACAGGACTCCCGGCCGTGCAAGTCGTGACGGGGGACAACAATCTTGTCGAGGCCGTCAATCGTCTTGGTTCGCCGGTGATTGCCGTCGGGCGGGCTGTCGAAGGCACGCCCTGGCACCTCGTCGCGTCGCAGTCGCGCGCGGAACTCATCAGTCCACTCGACGAACGCGCGCTCGTCACCACCACCATTGCCGGTCTGTTGCTGCTTGTGGGTGTCGCGGCCTTCGTCCTTGTCTGGCGTGAACATGGACGCCGGCTGGCTGAATCGGAACGGCAGGCGCTTGCCACCCTGACCACCATGGCGCAGGTCGTCGACGCGAGTCCGGCCGTGTTGTTTTAGTGGTCACCCGACGGCCAACGTGTGCTCTGGGTGTCGCCCAATGTGACACGGTGGGGGTACTCGGTCGAGCAGATTCTCGCCAACGATCCCCCGGTCCAGTCCCTCGTGCACGTCGACGACCGCGACCGCGTTCAGCGCGAACTCGAGCACAGACTGGCGCGCGGTGAGTCACGGATCGATCAGCAGTACCGCGTGTTGACGCCCGATGGTTCGGTGTTGTGGGTGGACGACCGCAGCACCGTGGTGCGGGATGACTCCGGTGCGCCCCTGCGCATCGACGGCGTCCTGACCGATATCACCGTCCGCAAGCACCTGGAAGCCCAGTTCGTGCAGGCGCAGAAGATGGAGACTGTCGGCCGCCTTGCCGGCGGCGTGGCGCACGACTTCAACAATCTGCTGACCGTCATCAATGGGTATGCCGAGTTTGCGCTGATGGAAGTGCCCGAGGATCACGAACTGCACGGCATGGTGAAGGAAATTCACGAAGCCGGTCTGCGGGCCGCCGCGCTCACACGCCAGTTGCTGGCCTTCAGCCGGAGGCAGGTCGTGCAGCCGGTGTCGCTCAATCTCAACAGCTGCGCCGAGCAGGTGCAGAAGATGCTGCAGCGGCTGATTGGCGAGGACATCCGGCTCACGTTCGATCTCGAGCCGCAGATCTGGCCGGTCAGAGCCGACGCCGGCCAGATCGAACAGGTCCTCATGAATCTGGCCGTCAACTCGCGTGACGCGATGCCGGAGGGCGGCACGCTGGTGGTCACCACTCGCAACGTCACCGAGCAGGGCGACTGGGTGCTGCTCGCGGTCGCCGACACGGGATGCGGGATGGACGAGGCCACCCGTGCGCGGATCTTCGAGCCGTTTTTTACGACCAAAAAAGCCGGTCAGGGTACGGGGCTCGGCCTGGCGACCGTCTACGGCATCGTCACACAGGCCGGCGGACGGATCGAAGTGTCGTCCACACCGGGACGAGGGACGACCATGCGTATTTACCTGCCGCGTGAGGTGGGCGGGGCCGCCGAGGTGCCGCAGGCGCCCAGCGAGGGCATCGTGCCGGGGCGAGGCGAACGTGTGCTGGTGGTCGAGGACGAAGAGGCACTGCGTCGGATTGCGCGGCGCATTCTCGAGTCGGCCGGGTATGTGGTGGAGGCGGCGCCGGACGGACCGGCCGCGCTGGCCATCCTGCACGAGACCGACGGCGGCTTCGCCATCGTGGTGACCGACGTCGTGATGCCGGGCATGAGTGGACATCAGCTCTTGCAGGAAATCGGGCGCCGGTGGCCACAGCTGAAGGTACTTCTCGCCTCCGGCTACCTGCACGACGCATTTCCCGAGCGATTTCCGCTCTCGCACGAGCAGGCGTTTCTCGCGAAGCCGTATTCTCCGGCGTCGCTGACACAACGGGTGCGCGAGGTGCTCGACAGGGCGTAATATCTTCCGGGAACTTTCCGGAGGAACTACGATGACCCTGCGTATTCT
Organism: Acidimicrobiia bacterium; assembly: GCA_045862915.1. Lineage (GTDB taxonomy): Bacteria > Acidobacteriota > Vicinamibacteria > Vicinamibacterales > SCN-69-37 > SYFT01. The sequence goes on along the minus strand of BTVE01000029.1, from coordinate 13,421 downwards.
CGTCCGCCTCGCGTCAATCGTCGCGCTGGCGTCGGTGCCGTACTCGCTCCTGGCTCAGGCCCAGGCGCCGCGTCCAACCCAGAGCTGGGCCGACCAGATCATTCAGCAGGAGACGTACGCCACGCCGCCGCCAGAACTGGCGTCGGCCGTGCTGGCGCCGCGCCACCTGAACACCAACCTGAACGAACTCAGTCCGGACCGGCAGTGGTTCCTCAATGAAGTGGGGGACGGTCCCGTCGTGATGGCGACGTTCTCGAAGCCGTTCGACGAACTGGGCGGCGCGTTCATTGACGGCAGGGCCAACCGCAGCCGTGCGCTGACGATTCGCAACAACGTGGCGATTGAGGTGATTTCCGCTGCCGACGGTACGAAGCGGTCGATCGCGCTGCCGGCCGGGGCGCGTGTGTCGGGTGCGCAGTGGTCGCCCACCGGCAGCCACATCACGTTCCTGATGCACGGCGAAGACGCCACACACATCTGGATTGCCGACACGGCCACGCTCAAGGCGCGGCAACTCACCAAGACGCCGCTGCTTGCCACGATGACGTCAGCCGTCGAGTTCACCAGCGACGGTAAACACGTCGCGGCCGTGTTTGTGCCCGAGGGGCGCGCGCCGCGGCCCGTGCGGCCGGCCTCGCCGGTGGGCCCGTCGGTGAGCCTCGCGGAGAGCGCCGACCGGAATCGGCTGCGCACCTACGCCAGCCTGATGAGCACACCGTACGACTTCGAACTCCTCGAATGGCACGCGACCGGCCAGCTCGGCATGGTCGACATCAGCACGCAGGCCATGAAGAAGGTCGGTACGCCGCAGATGTTCCGCTCGTTTGACATCGCTCCCGACGGGCAGCACACGCGCATCACCCGCATGACCAAGCCGTTCTCCTACATCGTGCCGGTCAGCAACTTCGGCCAGGTCGAGGAAGTGTGGGACGCGACCGGCAAGGCGCTGGTGGAACTCTCCTCGCGTGAAATCAATCTCGGCGTGCAGCAGGCCAACGCGGATGCCGGCCAGGCCGGCGGCCGTGGCGGCGGTGCGAACCAGGCGGGACGCCGCGAGTTGTCGTGGCGTCCGGACGGTCAGGGCTTCACGTATCTCGAGCAGGAACCTGCGCCGGCGGCCGCTGAGGGCCGGAGTGGTCGTGCGGGCAACGGCGGCGACGCCGTGCTGGAGCAGCAGGGTGGTCGCCAGGGCGGACGTCAGGGCGGCAATGCCAATCAGCCGCAGCGTCCGGACCGCGTGTATCAGTGGACGGCACCGTTCACTGATGCGACCAAAAAGGTCATCTACGAAAACTCCGCGCGCATGACGGGGCACCGCTATTCGGAAGACATGCAGATGTTGTTCTTCCGCGAAACGTCCGGCACGACGGCCACCGACTACGCCGTGGCGCTGAGCACACCGGCGGAGAAACACCGGCTCGTCTCCTACAGCACGTCCGACTTCTACGCCAATCCCGGTTCGCTGATGGGCACCGGCGGCGGTGGTGGCGGCCGAGGCGGTGGCGCCGGCGGCGCGGTCATGTTGTCGAAGGACCGGGCCCACGTGTTCTACTCCGGCACGGTCTACGACAAGAACCCGAACGAGACCGGGCCGAAGACGTTCATCGACCAGGTGGCCATCCAGACCGGTGACAAACAGCGCATCTTCGAAAGCAGCAACAACAACACGTACGAACGTGTCTCCAGCGTGCTCGACATCGACGCGCGCCGGTTCGTGCTGGCGGTCGAAGGCCCGACCACGCCGCCTCAGCAGTTCCTGCTCGACAACGCCACGCGCAAGCAGCTGACCAACAACGAAGACATGCACCCGGATCTCACCAACGCCCCGAAACAGCGGTTCGTGGTGGAACGTCCGGACGGATTCAAATTCCGTGTCGTTGTGAACCTGCCCCCCGGGTACAAGGAAGGTACGAAACTGCCGGCGCTCTTCTGGTTCTACCCGCGCGAGTACGCGACCCAGGAGGCCTACGACACGCCGGACCGCACGTACAACAAGAACGCCTTCCAGAGCTTCGGTACGCGGTCGATGGAGTATTTCGTGCGGCTCGGATACGCCGTGGTGGAGCCCGATGCGCCGATCGTCGGACCGCAGGGCCAGATGAACAACAACTACGTGCATGACCTGCGCAACAACCTGTCGGCGGTCATCGACGAACTGGACCGCCGCGGTCTGGCGGACCGTACGCGGCTTGCGATTGGCGGTCACAGTTACGGCGCGTTCTCGACGGTCAACGCCATGGTGCACACGCCGTTCTTCAAGGCCGGCATCGCCGGCGACGGCGCCTACAACCGCACGCTGACGCCGCTGGGCTTCCAGAGTGAACAGCGTGACCTGTGGGCCGCGCCGAACGTGTACCTCGGCATGTCGCCGTTCCTGCAGGCGAACAACCTGACCGGCGCGCTGCTGATGTACCACGGCATGCACGACCAGAACGTCGGCACCGACCCCGACAACTCCATTCGCCTGTTCCACGCCCTCAACGGCCTGGGCAAGACGACGGCGTTGTACATGTATCCGTATGAAGACCACGGCCCGGCCACCAAGGAGACGTTGCTTGACCTGTGGGCGCGATGGGGTGCGTGGCTCGACAAGTATGTGAAGAACGCGGGCAAAACCGACACCCCGGCTCCAGCCGCTGGCGGCGGGGGCGGTCGGTGAATCGGCGGTCCGCGCGCGCCGCGGCGGCGCTGATCACCCTTGGTCTCTCCGCGGGCCTGGTGGCCGTCCTCGGGACGGCCACCAGCGCCCAGGACGCGGGTATCCGGGCCGACTACGCACGCGCCGCGTCGCTGCGTGACCGCGTCAACAACAAGGCCCTGAACGTCATCGCCGACAACGGATGGATCAACGGCACCACGAAGTTCTGGTACCGCAAGTCCGTCGCCGGCGGCTCGGAGTTCGTGCTCGCCGACGCCTCGGCGGGCACGAAGGCGCCGGCGTTTGATCACGCGCGCCTGGCGTCCGCCCTTGGATCCGCGACGGGGAACACTTATACGGCCGTCACGCTGCCGTTCAACGCGCTCACCTGGATCGATAACCAGCAGGGCATCGAGGTCTCGATCGGTGGAGGACCGGCGGCCGCGCGTTGGCGCTGTGCGCTCGGCACGTACACGTGCACACGGGTCGCCGGCGCACCCGGACAAGGTGGCACGGGCCGCGGCGGTGGCGCGACCGGGCGCGGGGGCGGGCAGGGGCCGGATGCCCAGATGCGCCGCGCGCCAGACGGATCAGCCGAAGCCTCCATTCGCAATTTCAACGTGGCGGTGCGGACGCTGCCCGACGGCGAGTGGCGCAACCTGAGCACCGATGGGTCTGAAGGCAATGCCTACACGCTCAACTCGGTGCGGTGGTCGCCCGACTCCCAGAAGATCGCCGTCTTCCGACGACGGCCCGGCTACGACCGTCAGGTGCATTACATCGAGAGTTCCCCCAGCGATCAGGTGCAGCCGAAGAACTCATCCATCTTCTATCGCAAGCCTGGCGATGAGGTGGATTTCGACCTTCCGGTCATCTTCAACCTGACCACCGGCCGGCAACTGATGGGGGACCAGGCGCTGTTCCCCAATCCGTACGCCAACACCCGGCTCGCGTGGCGTGAGGACAGTCGAGCGGTCACGTTTGAATACAACCAGCGCGGCCATCAGCAGTACCGCGTGCTCGAACTGGACGCCACGACCGGACGCACGCGCACGGTCATCGAAGAAACCAGCCCGACCTTTGTGGAGTACTCCGGCAAACGGGTCCGGGAAGACGTCAACGACGGCCGCGAGATCATCTGGGGCTCCGAACGTGACGGCTGGAATCATCTGTACCTGTACGACGGCACCACCGGCCAGGTGAAGCATCAGATCACCAAAGGTGAGTGGGTCATCCGCGGCGTGGACCGCGTGGATCCTGATGCCCGCCAAATCTGGTTCCGTGCTTCCGGCATGCAGGACGGCCGCGACCCGTACTTCGTCCACTACTACCGCATCAACTTCGACGGAACGGGACTGACACCACTGACCGCAGACGATGGCAATCACACGGTGTCGTTTTCCGAGGACCGGCAGTTTTACGTCGACAGCTGGTCACGGGTGGATCTCGCGCCGGTGGCGCAGCTGCGGCGCACTGCCGATCAGTCCGTGGTGATGGAACTCGAGCGTGGCGACATGGCGCCGCTGCTCGCGACGGGCTGGCGCGCGCCGGAAGTGTTCGTCTCCAAGGCACGCGACGGCAAGACCGACATCTGGGGCGTCATCATCCGTCCCACGAACTTCGATCCCTCGAAGACCTATCCGGTGATCGAAAACATCTACGCCGGACCCCAGGGATCCTTTGTGCCCAAAACGTTCTCCACACAGCTCGGCATGCAGGCCCAGGCCGAACTCGGCTTCATCGTCGTGCAGATTGACGGGATGGGGACCTCGAACCGGTCGAAGGCGTTTCACGACGTCGCCTGGAAGAACCTGGGTGATGCGGGCTTCCCGGACCGTATCCTCTGGCACAAGGCCGTCGCCGCGAAGTACCCGTGGTACGACGTGACTCGCGTCGGCATCTACGGCACGTCAGCAGGCGGACAGAACTCGACCGGGGGCTTGTTGTTCCATCCCGAGTTCTACGACGTCGCGGTGTCGGCTGTCGGCTGCCATGACAACCGCATGGACAAGATCTGGTGGAACGAGCAGTGGATGGGATGGCCCATCGGCCCGCACTACGCCGCGTCGTCCAACGTGGACCATGCGGGAAACCTGGTCGGCAAGCTGCTGCTCGTCGTCGGCGAGCTCGACACCAACGTGGATCCGGCGTCGACGATGCAGGTGGTGAATGCGTTGATTCGCGCCAACAAGGACTTCGACCTGCTGGTCATCCCCGGTGCCGGGCACGGCGCCGGCGGCGCGTATGGCGAACGTCGCCGATTCGACTTCTTTGTGAAGCACCTGCGGGGAGTGGAGCCCCCGAACTGGAACGCTCCGGCCCCGTCACCAAACGCTGACGCGTTTGACGACGTCACGCCGCAGTGGGTCGCGACCGAACACTGGCACGACGAGTAATCGAGGAAATGAGCTTCCTCAATTCCTCATTTCAGCATTGAAAAGTGCTTCGGTGTCCTTGTTGAAGAGCACCCACAGGCCGTAGATGCCGAGCGCGGTGCCGACGGGGACGTTGATCAGCCGAATCGCTGACAGGATGATGGCGACGATCCGCGCCCAGGGCTTGTAGTTGAGCAGCCCCCATCCGGTGATGATTCCTGGAATCCCGACCAGCATCCAGAAGAAAAAGCCGGCCGCGCCGACCATGCCGAGGATCGGCACGGCCACGGCGGCGTCCTCTCCACCCTGCGAGCCCACGATGGTCGCCAGCAGGCCCATGATCATCGACGAGCCGAACGCCAGCAGGACGTAGAACACGCCAAAGATGATGAAGAGCCATCCGAGAACTTTGACGTGTGTCTGCATGTGTCGCTCCTGCCGGGTGACGGCTTATTCGTCGAGATCGTCCGACGAGGTCGCCGGATCGTCGAAGTCGGTCAACCCGGAGGCGCCGTCCTCGTCCACGTCGTACAGGCCACCAAGGCGACCGGTGTAACGCTCCTTGATGGGCCCCTTCGGGCCACGTTCCTTGCTCTCCCAGCGTTTTTCGCTGGAGTTGCTCTTTTTCTTTGGCGGACCAAAGTTCTTGTTGCCTGGAGGCGGAGGCGCGCCTGGACGGAAGCCGCCCGGCCCGCCGGGTCTGAAGCCACCACCACCCGCGCCGGGGCCACCTCCGGAGAATCCGCCAGGGCGAGGTCCACTAAATCCACCACCACCGCCGCCGCCTGGACGAGGAGCGTATCCGCCGGCCGGACGTTCTTCGCGAGGTCTGGCCTCACTGACCGAGAGAGACCGTCCCATGAACGGCTGCTGGTTGAACCGGTTGACGGCCTCTTCGGCTTTTGCGCGGTCGATGAATTCGACGAATGCGAAGCCTCGGGGACGGCCGGTGTCCCGGTCGACTGGAATGACAACCTGAGAGGGTTCGCCTACCGCCGCAAAGTGCGCGCGGAGGTCAGCCTCGGTCGCCCCGTAGGGCATGTTGCCAACGAACAAACGTACTGCCACTTTCTCGGTCCTCGTTTACTGGAGATGCGAGCGTCCTGATGACGGTTGATGAAGCACGGGCGGACAACCAGGGGATGGTCTGAACGGTCGGAGAATAACAAAGGCCACCCCGAATCGCAAATCCGGGATGCGTTAACATGGACGGCTTGGCATCCATGGACGGTTCCGCCCCGATCCCGTCGGTTCGCCCCTCAGGCACACTCGTCGTTCGCGGAGCGCGCACGCACAACCTGAAGGGCGTCGATCTGGCCCTGCCGCACCGGCGGCTGGTCGTGTTCACCGGGGTCAGCGGATCGGGCAAGTCGTCGCTGGCGTTCGACACAATTTACGCCGAAGGTCAGCGGCGGTACGTCGAGTCGCTGTCGGCATACGCCCGGCAGTTCCTCGAGCGGATGGAGAAGCCGGAGGTGGACGGCATCGACGGCATCGCGCCCGCTATCGCCATCCGCCAGAAGAACAGCATCCGGAATCCCAGATCCACGGTCGGGACCACGACGGAGATTCACGACTACCTGCGTCTGTTGTGGGCCCGCGTCGGCCGCACCATCTGCCGCCAGTGTGGCCGTGAGGTGGTGCGCGAGAGTCCGGACGTCGTGGCGACCGCCTTGCTGGAACTGCCGGCGGGGACCCGTCTGATGGTGGGGTTTGACCTGCCGCTGTTCTCGGCGGACCTCTCCGGCGCCCGTGGGGACGCCGAGGCCGACGAGGAGACCGAGACGGATGCCGGCGGCGAAGATCCGGCGACCGAGGTGCTGGGACGCCTGCGACGCCGCGGCTTCGGCCGTGTGTTGATCGATGGCCGCGTGGTGACACTTGAGGACGTCGACCCCGCGCAGCTGCGTGGCCGGGCGTCGCTGCCGGTGATCGTGGACCGCCTCAAGGTCGAGAGCGAGGCGCGCACGCGCCTGACCGACAGCGTCGAGACGGCGTTTCATGAGGGTGACGGCGCGGCGTTTGCGATTGAAGTCGCTGGAGACGGCGCGCTCGGGCACGTCCACCGGTTCTCCGAGCGTTTCGAGTGCCGCCCCTGCAATCTGACCTACGAACTGCCGCAGCCGCGGTTGTTCTCGTTCAACAACCCGTTTGGCGCGTGTCCCACCTGCCATGGATTCGGCAACGTCATCGAACTTGATCTCGATCTGGTGGTGCCCGATCAGAACAAGTCGGTGACTGGCGGGGCGATTGAACCCTGGACGAAGCCCCACTACCGCGGCTGCCTCGTGGACCTCAAACGTGCGGCCAAACGTGCGGGTGTGTCACTGGACGTGCCGTGGCGTGAACTCCCGGAACGGGACCGACGGTTCATCGTTGACGGCGCGCCGGAGGGGCTCGCGGACTCGTCGGGTGAGGCCATCACGTATTCGGGGATCCGGGGATTTTTCCGCTGGCTCGAACGCAAGAAATACAAGGTGCACGTACGCGTGTTCCTCAGCCGCTACCGCGGGTATCAGACGTGCCCGGCCTGTGACGGCACACGGCTGCGGCGCGAGGCGAGAGACGTGCGTGTGGGTGGCCAGACGATTGACGCCGTCTGCGCGCTGACGGTCAAGGACGCGGCGGGCTTTTTCTCCGGCCTTGCGTTGTCGGAGAAGGACGCGGCCGTGGCGGAGAAGATCCTGCGGGAGATTCAGCGGCGGCTGGGCTTCCTGACCGACGTGGGGCTCGACTACCTCACGCTCGACCGCCTCTCGTCGACCTTGTCGGGCGGAGAGTCGCAGCGCATCAATCTGGCCACGTCACTGGGTGCCGCCCTCGTGGACACGTTGTACGTCCTGGACGAACCCTCCATCGGCCTGCACCCGAGAGACAACGAACGGCTGATTGCCATCCTGCGCCAGCTGCGGGACCAGGGCAACACGGTGCTGGTGGTTGAGCACGACGCCGACATGATTCGTGTGGCTGACGAGGTTGTCGACATGGGCCTGGGCGCGGGCGAGCAGGGCGGCCGAGTGCTGTATGCCGGCCCGCTGGCAGGCCTGATGGACGAGCCGCGCTCGTTGACCGCGAAGTACCTGCGTGGCGACCTCGTGATTCCCATTCCGGATGAACGCCGCAAGCCGCAGCTGCAACGCATCCGTGTGCGGGGCGTCTCGGAACACAACCTGAAGAACGTCGACGTGGACATTCCGCTGGGCGTCATGACGTGTGTGACCGGCGTCAGCGGTTCCGGGAAATCCACGCTGGTGCACGACGTCATCTATGCCGCCGCCAAACGCGCCAAGGGTGACTGGGACCGGCGCGTCGGTGACTTCGAGGACATCGAAGGGCTTGAGTACATCTCCGACGCGATTCTGGTCGACCAGCAGCCGATTGGCCGCACGCCGCGCTCCAATCCCGTCACCTATCTCAAGGCCTTTGATCCGATTCGCGAGCTGTTTGCGCAGACCAAGGACGCCAAGACGCGCAGCCTGACCGCCAGCCACTTCTCCTTCAACGTGCCGGGCGGACGCTGCGACACCTGTGAGGGCGAAGGCGTCGTCAAGGTCGAGATGCAGTTTCTTGCGGATGTGTTTGTGCCGTGTGACGACTGCAACGGCAAACGTTTCAAGCCGCAGGTGCTTGAGGTCAAGTACAAGGGCCGCAACATCGACCAGGTGCTGGCGCTGACCGTGCGTGAAGCGCTGACGTTTTTTGCGGGGTCTCCGAAGGTGGCCCGGCGGCTGCAGGTGCTCGACGAGATTGGCCTGGGCTACCTGCGGCTGGGGCAGCCGGCCACGACGTTGTCGGGCGGCGAGGCGCAGCGCATCAAGATCGCGTCCCATCTGGCGACGCAGGGCGGCGAGCGCATGTTGTACGTGCTCGACGAACCCACCACAGGACTGCACTTCGATGACATCGCCAAGCTGCTCGGGGCATTCCGCAAGCTGCTGGCGGCCGGGCACACGCTGCTGGTGATCGAACACAACCTCGATGTGCTCAAGACGGCCGACTGGATCATCGACCTTGGTCCCGACGGCGGTGAGGCCGGAGGTGAGATCGTCGTGACCGGAACGCCTGAGCAGGTTGCGAGCCACCCGACCTCGCACACAGCCCGTTACCTCAAACCGATCCTCGACGCGTGGAGTGACGACGAGTAGGCACGCCAGCGTTTGTCCGTACCGACCCTGATGCCGATGCGCGGGGTGTAGGTGATCTCTCCCGGCGTGTAGCCGTGATCCTCCAGTCGAAGCGCTCCCTGCGACAGGTCCGCTGTGTTGTGCTGCAGCGTGATGCCCATCGCCTGCGTGAGTTTGCCAGGACCGTCGCAGAGCCGCGCGTCCGGCACTGGTCCTCGCCGGCGTCGCATCAGATCGACGCCCTCGAGTGGTGCGAGCGCGCGAATGAGCAGCGCCGCCGGGAATCCTTCCGGCTCGGTGACCACGTTGATGAGGTTGTGGAGGCCGTAGTTCAGGTAGACGTAGGCCCGGCCGGGTGGTCCGAACATCGGCGCCGTGCGCGGCGTCAGGCCGCGAGACGCATGGCACGCCGGGTCGTCTTCGCCGATATACGCCTCGGCTTCGACGATGATGCCGGACGTCGTGCCGTCCGGGTGGTCGTGCACCAGCACTTTGCCGAGCAGCTGCGGCAGCAGTTCAAGTGTCGGCGTCGTGCCGACCCGCCAGGCCCTCGCACTTCGCACTCAGTACTTCGCACTTCGCACTATCGAGACTTCTGCTCGACGGGCGCGTCAATCGTGATGCGCTGGCCCCGGCGAAGCACGTCAACCTTGACCGAGGAGCCGATCGGCTTGGCGGCCACCAGCCGATAGAAGGTGGTGGTGTCGGCCACCTCTGTGCTGTCCACCGCCACGATCAGATCCCCGGGGCGGAACCCGGCGCGTACGGCCGACGAGTTCGAGTAGAGGTTCCTGACGTAGATGCCCGGCAGGGTGGCGATGCCGTTCTCGCGGGCCTGGTCGGCCGTGATCGGGATGAGTTGCGCGAGGCCATTGATCGCACCGCGCCGCACCTGTCCGAACTGGATGAAGTCGTCCATTACGGCGCGCGCGGTATTGGACGGCACGGCAAAGCCGATGCCCTGGTAGCCGCCGGTCTGCGTGAAAATCTGCGTGTTGATTCCGATGAGTTCTCCGCGCGCATTCACCAGCGCGCCACCCGAGTTGCCCGGGTTGATCGCGGCGTCGGTCTGAATGAAGTCCACGAACGGGCCTTCGCTGCGGCTCAGAGCCGAGACAATCCCGAGTGAGACCGACTGGTTGAACTGATAGGGATTGCCGATCGCGAGGACCCATTCGGCGACGCGCAGCTTGCTCGAGTCGCCCCACGCGACCGGCGTCAGCCCCGTGGCCGGGATCTTCAGGAGCGCCAGATCAGTATCTTCGTCGAGTCCGATGACCTTCGCGTCGTATTCCTGCCCGCCCGGCAGAGTGACTTTGATTTCGCTGCGGATGGCGCCCCGGCTGTCCCCGATGACGTGATTGTTGGTCAGCACGTAGCCGTCGGCCGAGACGATGACGCCTGACCCGAGGCTCTGCGACGGCTGGACGAGGTCGCGCGACCGGCCGTACCAGAACTCGTAGAAGTCATCACGGACGGCGACGAACTGGGTGGACGAGATGTTGGCCGATGCGCGGATGACCTGTTCGGCGACCGACGAGAGGTCCGGCAGTCCGGCCATCGTGGATGCTGCGGGTGCGGGGGGCTGGGCCGGAGAGGCCTGCGACGCGCCGCTCTCGGAGGTCAGTGACAGCTTGCCGGCGAGCACCAGGCCGGCCATCACGCCAAGCCCGAGCGACACGGTGAGAACGATGACTCGTCTGACGAAAGACATGGAACCCTACCTACTCGACGTCGATACGGCGCACGCTGGCGCCTCCAGCCTTGGGAATGGTGACCGTGAGAATCCCGTCCGAGAGGTCCGCGGCAATGGCGTCCGGATTGACCGGCAGCGCGAACCGGAAGGAGCGTGAGAACCGCCCCTGGGCGCGCTCGAACTGCTGGTATCGCTCGAACGGTTGAGGTTCGGGCCGCTGACCGCTGATGGTCAGGGTGTCGGTCGCAAAGGCGATTTCGATATCCTCGCGGCTGACCCCCGGCAGTTCCATGGTGAGCAGGAACCGGTCGGCCACCTCGCAGAGGTCCGCAGCCGGCACCCAGCCGGGAGTGGTCCGTCCGAAGAGGCTTTCGAGCCGCTCCTGCATGGTGAGCAGGTCACGCACCGGATCCCAGGGCATGGAAACGATGCTAGCAGAACTGGTAACATCGGCCGTTCGGGTATCCGAGCGGGAACAGTTCTATGAGTTCGATTCAGGCCACAAAACTTCGTAAAGGCATGTTGATCAAGTTTGAGGGCGCCCTCGTGCGCGTCCTTGAGCTTCAGCACATCACCCCCGGCAACCTCCGCGCCCATGTGCGGTCGCGGATGCGGGATATCCGGTCCGGCCGGCTGGTCGACCACAAGTTCCGGGCGGAAGACTCCGTCGAGCGTGCGCATCTGGACGAACGTGAGATGCAGTACCTCTACAAGGAAGGCGACATGTACGTCTTCATGGACACGGAGAACTACGAGCAGACGCACCTGTCGTCCGAGGTGCTGGGCGATTCCGCGTTGTACCTGCTGCCGGAAGCGACCATCAACGTCGAGTTCTACGAGACCGAGCCCGTGGGTATCCACCTGCCGGCCACCGTGGACCTCAAGGTGGTGGACACGGCGCCGGGCATCAAGGGCGCGACTGCGTCAGCCCAGGTCAAGCCGGCCACGTGTGAGACCGGCCTGGTGGTCACGGTGCCGTCCTTCGTGAATGTGGACGACATGATCCGGATCAACACGGAAACCGGCGAATACACCTCGCGCGCCTGAGTGTCTGATGACGATTGACCAGACACGTACGGCGCGGCCGGGCTGGATCGAAGTCGTCACCGGCTCGATGTTCAGCGGCAAGAGCGAGGAGCTGATCCGGCGGCTGCGTCGCGCGCAGATTGCCAGGCAGAAGGTGCAGATCTTCAAGCCGGCCATCGACGACCGCTACAGCAACGACCACATCACGTCCCACAGCGACATGCGCATCGAGTCGCTCAACGCGGCCTCGTCCCGCGAACTGCTCGACCAGATCGACGCCGACACCGACGTGGTGGGCATCGATGAGGGGCAGTTTTTTGACGCGGAGCTGCCGGCGGTGTGCAGCACGCTGGCCGACCAGGGCAAGCGGGTGATCGTGGCGGGGCTTGACCAGGACTACCTCGGCAAGCCGTTTGAACCGATGCCGCAGCTGCTGGCCATTGCCGAGTACATCACCAAGACGCTTGCGATCTGCATGGTGTGCGGGAGCCCGGCCAATCACACTCAGCGCCTGGTGGCGTCGCGTGAACGTGTGCTCGTGGGCGCGACGGGCGCGTACGAGGCCCGCTGCCGGCACTGTTTCGATCCCAGCCTCGGGCAGTAGCACAATGGGATCGGGCAGGTGCCCCGATGGCCATTCATGATCTCAAAGCGCGCATAGACCGGTTGCCGGAGCAGCCGGGCGTGTACATCTTCTCGAACGAGTCGGGCGAGACGTTGTACGTCGGCAAGGCGCGTGTGCTGCGGGATCGTGTGCGTTCGTATCTGGGGGCGTACGGCACCAGCCCTCGCCACGATGCGCTGCTGCGCCAGGCCGCACGGCTCGACACCGTCGTGACCGATTCGGTCGTCGAGGCGCTGGCGCTCGAAAATCAGCTCATCAAGCAGCGGAATCCTCGATTCAACATCCTGCTGCGCGACGACAAGACCTATCCGTATCTGCAGTTGACGACCCAGGAGGCGGCGCCGCGGGTACTGGTGGCGCGCCGGGTCGAGCGGGATGGCTCCGTGTACGCCGGGCCGTTCATGCCGGCGTCACTCGCGCGACAGACCATGTCGCTGACCCACTCGTTGTTCGGCATCCGGTCGTGCAACGAGGTGATTGACGGACGCCGGGACCGCCCGTGCCTCGAATACGACATCAAGCGGTGTGTCGCGCCCTGTGTCGCGTCCATCTGCAGCCTCCAGGAATATCGAAAGTCGGTGGATCAGGCGCAGCTGCTGCTGGAGGGGCGCCAGGAGGAACTCATCGACCAGCTGCGTGCCGAAATGATTGCCGCCGCGACCGACGAGCGATACGAGCGGGCGGCCACGCTGCGCGACTCGATCCGGACGCTCGAAACGTTGCGCGACCGTCAGCAGAAACTCGCCACACCGTCGCTGGGCGACCGCGACGCCGTGGCGGTCAAGTCCGGCCCGGCGGGCGCCATCGTGCAGATCTTCCAGATGCGCCGCGGGCGTGTCGTCGAACGCGTGGAACTGGTGACGGAATTGGGTCAGGAACTACCCATCCCAGAAAAGACGTCGGGTGGCTTTTTTGAGGAAAAAGCCACCCGACGTCT
>BTVE01000028.1:0-44467 GCA_045862915.1 Acidimicrobiia bacterium | reverse complement strand
GAACCCGCTGACGCCCATCCGGCTGTCGGCCGAGCGGCTGCGCCGCAACTTTGCGCAGGCGCCACCCAACGCGAAGTCACTCGTCGACGAGTGCACCGGCGCCATCATCACCGAGGTCGACTCGCTGAAGGGCCTGGTCGATGAGTTCGCGCAGTTTGCACGGCTGCGCGGCCCGCGCATGGCCGTGGCCGACCTCAACGCGATTGTCGCGGACACGCTCGCGTTGTACCGCGGCATGCTCCAGCCCGGCGCATTGCAGATTACCTCCGAGCTTGGTGATGGACTTCCGCTCGTGCGCGTGGACGTGGAGCAGATCCGGCAGGTGATCATCAACCTCGTGGACAACGCCATGGAGGCGCTTGGTGGACCGTCTGCCGGTCCGCGTCCGGATGGCGGGGCCCCAATGGTGCGTCTCGTCACCCTGCACGATTCCGCAACCGAGACGACGTGCCTGCAGGTGATCGACAATGGTCCAGGTGTGCCGGCGGCAGACCGGGACAAATTGTTCATGCCGTATTACTCAACCAAGGGACGAGGCAGCGGCCTCGGGCTGGCCATCGTCTCTCGCATCATCTCGGAGCACGGCGGCCGTATTGACGTCGCCGACGCGGTGCCGGCCGGCACCGTGGTGACCGTGAGCCTGCCCGCGGAGCGACGCTCCCGATGGCCGTGATTCTCATCGTTGACGACGAAGCGGGCGTGCGGGCGTCGCTGGGCGGCGTGCTGCGCGACGAGGGATACGTCGTGGATGCCGTGGAGTCGGGCGAGGCCGCACTGACGCAGGTCGGGCGCCGCGCGTACGACGTGTTGCTGCTGGACATCTGGCTGCCCGGCATCGACGGACTTGAAACACTCGAGCAGCTGCGTCGCCGGGGCATCGAGTCGGAAGTGATCATGATCTCGGGGCACGGCAACATCGAACATGCCGTCCGCGCGACCAAACTCGGCGCATTCGACTTCATCGAAAAGCCGCTGTCGCTCGACAAGACCGTGCTGGCGGTGCGCAACGCGCTGCGGCAGCGGCAACTCGAGGCGGAGAACCGGGCGCTGCGGGCGCGCGTGGATCGGCGGTTCGAGATCATCGGTGACAGCGCGCCGATCGTGCGCCTGCGCGAGCAGATTGCGATGGCGGCGCCCTCCAACGGCCGTGTGCTGATCTCGGGCGAAAACGGCACGGGCAAGGAACTGGTCGCGCGGCAGATACACGCGCTCAGCCAGCGGCGCGGCGGCCCCTTCATCGAGGTCAACTGCGCGGCCATCCCCGAGGAGTTGATCGAGTCCGAACTGTTCGGGCACATGCGCGGCGCGTTCACGGGCGCGGTGGCCGACCGGCGGGGCAAGTTTGAGCTTGCGCACGGCGGCACCTTGTTCCTCGACGAAATCGGGGACATGAGCCTCAAGACACAGGCCAAGGTGCTGCGCGCCCTGCAGGAGCAGGTCATCGAACCGGTGGGCGGGCATCAGAGTGTGCGCGTCGATGTGCGTGTGCTCGCGGCCACCAACAAGGACCTCATCGAGGAGATCAGGGCGGGCCGCTTCCGCGAGGACCTCTTCTTCCGGCTCAACGTCATCCCGATTCATGTGCCGGCGTTGCGCGAGCGCGGCCACGACATCGTCGTGCTGGCCCGATATTTCCTTGAGGAGATGGCGCGGGAACACGGGCGGCGTCCCCGGTATCTGACGCCGGACGCCGAGTCGGCGCTGACGGCGTTCCGCTGGCCGGGCAACGTGCGCGAGCTGCGGAATGTGATGGAGCGGGTGATGATCATGGCGCCAAGTGAGGCGATCTCGATCGGCGACCTGGCGTTTCTCGGCGTCAGCGCGCCGGCAGACCTGCGCGATAGCCGCGCTGCAGCGCCGCTGGAGGTGCAGCCGCTCTATACGGCCCGCGACGAGTGGGAGCGGGAGTACATCCGCCGTGTGCTTGCGCTGCACGAGGGCAACATCTCACGCACGGCCGAAGTGCTCGGCGTTGAACGCTCCAACCTCTACCGCAAGATGCGCACACTCGGCATGGGATAGCCCGCCTCCGCCACGGCTTCGGCGCGGCAAGCCGCTACTTGCTTAGCGCCTTCTCCAGCACTTGCGCCTCGGTAAAGCCGTCCAGCTGCAGGAACCAGGCGGCTGACTGGGTCAGTGCGGCTGAGGGGACCAGGCCGACAATTTCGCTTTCGAGCACCTGAACACCGTACCGTTCAGCTTCGCGCTTGACCGTTTCAAACACCCGGTAGATGGGGGTCTTCTCGAAGTTGGTCAGGTTCATTGAGACCTGCACGATGCCGCGGTCTTCCAGCGCCAGGCCCATGGCCTTGACGAAGCGGAAGCCGCCCGAGCTGTGGCGCACGGCGGTGGCGATCTTCTTTGCGACATCCAGCCGGTTGGTGGCGAGATTGATGTTGTAGGCAATCAGCGGCATCCGTGCGCCGATGACCGATGCGCCGGCGGAGGCGTGTGGTGTCGCCGGTCCGAAGTCGGGCGCCCATTCGGGCTTGGCGATTTTGGCGGCCAGACCCTCGAACTCGCCACGGCGGATGTCTTCCAGGTTGCGGCGGGCAGGTGTGCTCGCCGCTTCCTCGTACAGGTACACCGGCAAGTGGTGTGCGGCGGCAACGGCCGCGGCGACGTCTTTCGCCATCTCGACACAGTCCGCCATCGTCGCGCCCTCTATGGGCACGAAGGGGACGACGTCGACGGCGCCGAGCCTGGGATGTTCTCCCCGGTGTGTGCGCAGGTCGATCTTGGCCAGGGCGACCTCGAACAGGGCGAGTGTGGCTGCGCGGACGGCGGCAGGTTCGCCGGCGTAGCTGAAAACCGTCCGGTGATGTACGGCGTCGGGTTTGACATCGAGCAGCTTGGCGCCGGCGCTGGTGATTGCCGCAGCAATGGCGTCGAGCACGTCGGCGCGTTGACCTTCACTGATATTGGGGATGCACTCGATGACGGACATGTTCGAGTATTGAAGCACAAACTTTCCGCTTGTACTGGATCGCGCATCTCGCTATACTCCGCGCCGTACCTGTAATGACTGAGCCTACGCGTCACCCTGCCTCGTCCGACTCCAGCCCTGCGGCGTCAGGAGACGCGCGTGTGGAGACGCTGCTCAACGAGGGGCTCGATCACTACTTTGCCGGACGGTTTGAACACGCCATCCACCTGTGGACGCGTGTCCTGTTCCTCGATCGGCACCATTCCAGCGCCAAGGCGTACATCGAACGGGCTCGCGGCGCGTTGGCCGAACGGCAGCGTCGGGCTGAGGAGTCCCTGCAATCGGTCTCCCGTCTGCTTGACCAGTCACGCGCCGGCGAAGCCCGGATGGCGCTGACCGAGGTCGTGTCGGTGATCGGCGAGGACGAACGCACGGCCGCCCTGCGGCTGCGCCTCTACCGTCTTGAGCGCGTGTCGCCTGGGGCCCCACGTATTCACGCCGCCGAGATGCGGCGTCCGACATGGCGGCAGCGGGCGGCGCATGTCTCCAATCACCGCGTGTCGACCGGCCAGGTCGCGCTGGCGGCCGCGTTGCTGATGGTCACCGTGGCGGTGACCAGTCCCGGTGTGCGCGCGCGACTGGGCTGGGGACCTCCCGCCAGTCTGAACAGTCCGACCTCGGCGCCGCTGCCGATCCTGGTCCCCTCGTCGGGGGAGGTGGCACTGGCCCGGGCGCAGTCGTTGTTTGCGCGCGGACGTCTTGCCGATGCCCTCGTGGTACTGGACCGCGTGGGCGCCGAACAGATCGAACGTACTGAAGCCGATAGGTTACGGGTGGAGATTCAGCGGGTGTTGTTGGCCACGGCTGACGAACAGGCCCGTCAGGGGGCGCGATGAGATGTACGAAGTGCCACTATCTCAGCTTTGAGCCGGAGCCGCGGTGCCGGAACTGCGGACACGACCTGTCGATCGACGAGTTGACGCTGCCGCTTGATGCGGCCGCGATCGACGAGTCGCCGGCAGAACACGACATTCTTGGCGACCTCGACTTGCGGATGGACGCAGCCTCGCGACCGGCAGCCGCCGAGGCCTCTGCGCGTCGCGTGACGGCAGTAGCGACGATGACGCCGCCTCCGCAACCCAAACCGTCGCGTACGTCCGTGTCGGTGACGGCGCGCATCGTGCCGGCCGAGGTCCCGGTGACGACGGAGTTGCCGCTGTTCATGCGGGAACTGACGGCCGAGCCCGAAGCGCCGGTCACGGCGCCCGCATCGAAGCTGGCGCCCATCACGGCGGACTTCGAGATAGGCGCGCTGCCCGGCGTCCAGCCTGACTCTCCGGACAATCCGCTGGCCGTGGGCAACATGATGGGGGCCGACGAGGACGACATCGCACCACTGGTCAGTGTGCCGGCGCGTCCGCGGGCACCGCTCTCTGTCCGGCGTCACACCCCGGACCCTGCCAGGCTGCGTGCGAAGTACGCGACCGCTGACACCGACCTGCTCAGCGGTGTGGACGACCTCACCTCTGATCCCTTGGCCCCGACGCCCATGCATGAGGAGCCGGTGCTGTATCCCGCGGAGCCGGTGGCTCCGGTGCGCGCGCGTGTCAGCCACGAAGCGCCCGCGACACCCGCGGTGCCGTTTGGCACACGCGCCGCCGCAGCGCTGGTGGACGTCGGTGTGATGGGTGCCATCGCCCTGGTCACGGTGGAGGTCACGCTGCGGATGGCTGCGCTCAGCTGGTCGCAGCTCGGCGTGTTGCCGGTCATCCCGATGCTGGGGTTCTTCGCGCTGATTGGGCTCGGATACGAGTGGATGTTCACAGCGACCAGCGGCCAGACCATCGGCAAGATGGTGATGGGGCTGCGCGTGATTGACGACGAAGTACCGTCGCGGCCGTCGCCGCGGCAGGCCGCCGTGCGGGCGTTGTCGATGCTGCCCGCCGGTGCCGGCGTATTGGCGGCAGCCGCGTCCTCCGGACTCGCCGTCCAGGACCGCCTGTCGCACACGCGTGTGGTGCGTGTGTGACAAAGCTGGCGCTGGCCATTGCCTCTGCGGGAGGCGCCGGGTTTTTTCCGTTCGCGCCCGGCACGGTCGGGTCGGCCGTTGGCATCGGCGTGTATCTGCTGACGCGTCACTGGTCGGCAGGCGCGCAGATCGGCCTGCTGGCCGCGATCATCGTGATTGGCATCTGGGCCGGGGATGTTGCCGCACGGGCCCTGGGGCGTGAGGATCCCGGTCCGGTGGTCATCGACGAGGTGGCGGGCCAACTGGTCACACTCCTGCTCACAGGTGCGGCGTTCTGGGGCGCGGTCGTGGGCTTTTTTGTGTTCCGGATCCTCGACATCATCAAGCCGCCGCCCGCGCGCCAACTGGAGGACCTCCCCGGCGGCCTGGGCGTCATGGCTGACGACCTGATGGCCGGCGTCTACGGCTGGGTGGTCATGACCGGTATCCTGTGGTGGTGGCCGGGCCTCTGACTCCGTTTCGTTCCGCTGAAATCCTCGCCGTCGGCAGTGAACTCCTCACGCCGTTCCGAACCGATACCAACTCGCTGTGGCTGACCGGCCGGCTGAATGAGGCCGGCATCGAAGTCCTTGGCAAAAGTGTCGTTGCCGATCGTCCCGGCGCCCTGCGTGACGCCATCGCACTGGCGCTGTCCCGGGCCGACATCGTTGTGACCTCCGGAGGCCTGGGCCCGACTGACGATGACCTCACTCGTGAGGCGATTGCCGCCGTCGCCGGTGTGACGATGGCGGAGTCGTCGTCGCTGGTGGAGACGATTGCTGCGCGATTTGCACGGCGCAACATGGTGATGCCGGACATCAATCGTCGCCAGGCGATGGTGCCGGAAGGTGCGACACCGCTCGACAACCCGAACGGAACCGCACCCGGTTTGTGGGTGCCGGTGGGCGGGAAAGTGATCGTCGCCTTGCCGGGGCCGCCTCGCGAATTGCAGCCGATGTGGGACGACCATGTCGCACCCCGCGTGCGTGAACGCTCGGGTGGCCTGATGTTGCGGCGGCGGGTGCTGAAGATTGCCGGACGTGGCGAGTCGCATGTCGATGAGGTGGCGGCGCCGGTCTACCAGACCTTCCGGACCTGGGAGCCACCAATCGACACGTCGATCCTTGCGTCACCCGGACGGGTGGAACTGCACCTGAGCGCGCAGGGCACTGACGCCGCCGAGCTGGACGAGGTGCTCGCGCGAGGGGTGCGAGCGCTGGAAGACGCGATCGGTGCTCCGGTGTTCAGCACCGACGGCCGCGAGTTGGAGTTTGTCGTCGGCGGGATGTTGCAGGAGCGCGGCCTCACCTTGGCGGCTGCCGAGTCGTGCACCGGAGGCCTGCTGCTCGGCCGGCTGACACAGGTGCCCGGAAGTTCGGCGTGGGTGGTGGGCGGCGTGGTCGCGTACGACAACCGCGTCAAGGTCGAGGCGCTCGGTGTGTCGCAGGCGCTGCTCGACAGTCACGGAGCGGTGAGTGAACCGGTGGCGCTGGCCATGGCCGAGGGCGTGCGGTCGCGGCTTGGCGCAGACATGGGTGTCGGCATCACGGGTATTGCCGGGCCCTCAGGTGGTTCGGAGCTCAAGCCGGTCGGCACCGTGGTCGTGGCCGTATGCGGCGTTGGCCATGAGCCGCACGTGCGGACTCTGCGCTTGCCCGGCGATCGCGCGATGGTGCGGCGTCTGTCGGTGCAGACAGCGCTCGATATGGTGCGACGAGTCCTGCGTCCGGACCCCAACGGCAATTAGAATCAAGGGGAGATGTCGGAGGAACGGCAGGACGCCACCCGCGCGGCGGTGCTCGGCGCGGGCAGCTGGGGCACGGCCCTGGCCATTCACCTTGGAAGTCTGGGGCACCAGGTGGCCCTGTGGGGACGCGACGAGTCGCTGATGCAGGCGATGGCGGAGCGGCGGGCCAACCCGACGTATCTGCCGGATGTCACGTTTCCCGGCCCCGTCAGACCCACCGCGTCATTGGCCAGCGCGCTGGCCGGCGCGCACTTCGTGATTGTGGCGGTGCCGTCACACGGACTGCGCGCAGTCGTGCGTCAGGCGGCGCCGCACGTGGATGCCGGCGCCATCATGGTGAGCGCCACAAAGGGCATCGAGACGGATTCGCTGACGCGGATGTCCGAGGTCCTCGCGGAAGAGACGCAGGGGCGCGCGCCGGTGGTGGTGTTGTCAGGGCCCAGTTTTGCCGCGGAGGTGGCGCAGCGGCTGCCCACTGCGCTGGTCGCCGCGTCCTCGGATGCGGCTGCGGTGGAGGCCGTGCAGCGCGAGTTTCGCGGACCGCAGTTCCGTCTGTACGGATCACCCGACGTGGTGGGCGTCGAGGTCGGCGGTGCACTGAAGAACATCATTGCGATTGCGGCGGGTGTGGTGGAGTCGCTCGGCCTCGGGCACAACGCGATGTCGGCGCTCATTACGCGCGGACTTGCTGAAATTGCGCGGCTCGCGATTGCCATGGGTGGTCAACGCGAGACACTCGCAGGATTAAGCGGCCTGGGTGATCTGGTGCTCACGTGCACCGGCTCGTTGTCGCGCAATCGGCACGTCGGGATCGAACTCGGCCGTGGGCGGCCGCTCGAGGAAGTCCTTGCCGGCATGCGGATGGTTGCTGAAGGCGTCAAAACGACCGAAGCGGCGCTCGCACTCGGTCGGCGGGTTGACGTCGAACTGCCGATCGCGGCGCAGATGGCCGAGGTCTTTGCCGGCCGCAAGAGTCCCCGGGCCGCGGCCAGTGAACTCATGCTGCGCCCGCAGCGCGGCGAACATGAACAGGTTGTGCGGTAATGGCATTGTTCGATCGACTCAAGGCGGGGCTGTCGCGCACGGCGCAGCAGATCCGCAACCGGTTTGCGGACGCGGATGACGCGCCGGCGGCGGCGCAGAGCGCGTCCGCGCCAGCAGCGCGATCGACCGCGCCGCTGTCACTGAACTCCATCGAGGCCGTCGAAGACGCACTCATCGCGGCAGATGTCGGTCTTCCCGCCACCGAGCGCATCGTTGACGCCATTGGCCGGGACCGGGGCAGTCTGTCGGAGCGTGTCGGGCGAGAGGTGCGCCGCATCCTCGGTGAAGCAGGCACCACACCGGCGATCACTACCACGCCGCACGTGATCCTCGTTGTTGGCGTCAACGGCACCGGCAAGACGACAACCGTCGGCAAACTGGCGAATCTGTACCGGCAGCAGGGCCGTTCAGTGCTGGTGTGTGCCGCGGACACCTTCCGTGCGGCCGCAGTCGAGCAGCTCGCCGTCTGGACCGAACGGGCCGGAGTCGACCTCGTCCGTGCGCAGTCGGGATCAGATCCGGCAGCGGTGACGTTTGATGCGGTTTCCGCCGCAAAGGCGCGCGGACGCGAAATTGTGATTGTGGACACGGCCGGGCGACTGCACACGCGCGCAAATCTGATGGCGGAGCTCGAAAAGATCCGCCGGATTGTGTCGCGCGAGGTGCCCGGCGCTCCGCACGAAGTGTTGCTCGTGCTCGACGCCACCGTTGGACAAAACGGCCTGGTGCAGGCTCGCGAGTTCCAGCAGGCCAGCGGCGCCAACGGCATCGTGCTGACGAAGCTCGACGGCACGGCCAAGGGCGGTGTAGCCGTCGCCATCGCGCACGACCTCAAGCTGCCGATCCGTTTTGTCGGCGTGGGCGAAGGCATCGACGACTTCCTGCCGTTCGACGCGGACGCGTACGTGGATGCCATCTTCTCCGCCTGACCACGCACGTGATGCGCGCATGATGGCGCGCGCGGTGTTTCTGGCCGAACGTGGTCGAGGCCTGACCAGTCCGAATCCGATCGTCGGCGCGGTTGTCGTGGGCGCCGAGGGCGTTGTCGTTGGACAAGGTGCGCACCTGAAGGCGGGAGAGGCGCATGCCGAGGTGCATGCGCTGCAGATGGCCGGCCCGCGTGCACGGGGCGCGACCCTGTATTGCACCCTCGAGCCGTGTTGCCACGTGGGTCGCACGGGGCCCTGTGTGGAGAAGGTGGCCGACGCGGGGATTACACGTGTCGTGACGGCTGTGGAGGATCCCAATCCGCTGGTGGCAGGCAAGGGGCACGCGTGGTTGCGCGCGCAGGGGATTGAGGTGGCCACCGGAGTCGGTGAGGCCGAAGCTCGGCGGGGTAACGCGCCGTTTCTCACGTGGATGGCCCAGCGACGACCGTGGACGCTCCTGAAAGTGGCGGTCTCGGTGGACGGCACGGTCGGGGAGCCCGGAGCGCGTTTGTCCGGGCCAGTCGCCGACCGCTGGATGCATCGCCAGCGTGCGTGGATCGACGCCATCGTGGTCGGATCGGGCACCGTCCTGGCCGACGACCCCAGGCTGACACCGCGTGGGGCGTGGCGCGTGCGCCCACTGACCAGGGTGGTGATCGACTGGCGCGGCCGCGTGCCCGCCACCGCGACGGTCTTCGGGACCCAAGCGACCGGCCCCGTCATAATGGTGTGTCTGGAGGACGTGCCCGGAGCTCACCGGGAGCGTCTGACAGCGGCTGGCGTTCAGGTGGTCACGATGCCGTCAGCGAACCTCGCGGATGTGTCGTCCTGGCTGGGCGCCAACGGCATCCAGTCGTTGCTGGTTGAGGGCGGGCCGACGTTGCAGGAGGCCTGGGCCCGAACCGCACCGGTGGATGTTGTGCAGTGGCTGGCGACTCCGACTCGGGCGGGTGGGCGTCCGGTGGCGCAGGCCCTTCAGGACTGGCGCGCCGATGCCGAGGAGCGAGCAAGCACGCGACGGCTGATGCTGGGCGCGGACGAGCTGATCGAAGGAACGTGGAGTTGACGTGTTCACTGGACTGATCGAAGCGACGGGCACTGTGGCGGTACACGACGGCAACACCGATGGTGTGCGGCTGCGGGTGCACACGCCGCTGGCCGCCGAACTGACGGTCGGTGATTCGATTGCGGTGAACGGTGTCTGCCTGACCGCCGTGGACGTGGACGCCTCGTCGTTTGCGGCCGACATTTCCCCGCAGACGCTGCGTGTCACCACGGCGGGTGATTGGCAGGTGGGACGCACGGTGAATCTGGAGCGCCCGCTGCGCGCCGATGCGCGCCTTGGGGGCCACTTCGTCCTCGGTCACGTGGACGGTGTCAGCACCATTGCCGGCATCCGTCAGGACGGCGAGAGCTGGTGGGTCACGATCGCCTTGCCGTCTGCTCTCGCGCCGCTGCTGATCCCGAAGGGCTCGATCACGGTCGATGGCATCAGCCTCACCGTCGCGGATCTCGCGGACGACACATTTTCGGTCCAGATCATTCCGCACACCTGGACGGTCACCACACTTGGCGAACGCCGGGTCGGCGACCGCATCAACCTTGAAGCCGACGTACTCGGGAAGTACGTGGCCCGGCTGTCCCAGCTGGGCGCATTGCAGGAGTCACACACGTGAAGGCAGCCAAACTGCGTCTGGCCAAGGGCCGGCGTTCCTCTCCGTTTGCGCCCGTCGAAGAGGCCGTGGAGGCCCTCCGCGCCGGTCGCATGATTGTCGTCGTTGACGATGAAGACCGCGAGAACGAAGGGGATCTCACGATGGCGGCCTCCAAGGTGACGCCCGAGGCCATCAACTTCATGGTGAAACACGGCCGCGGGCTGGTCTGCCTGGCGATGACACCCGAGCGTCTCGACGCGCTCGACATTCCCCTCGAAGTCAGCGACAACTCGTCGCGGCGTGAGACGGCCTTTTGTGTGTCGATTGACGCCCGTAAAGGTACGACCACCGGTGTGTCGGCTGCGGATCGGGCCAAGACGATCAAGGTGGCGATTGCGCGCGACACTGCGCCGCGCGACCTGTCCCGGCCCGGTCACGTGTTTCCGCTGCGCGCGCGTCCCGGTGGTGTGCTCGTGCGGTCCGGCCACACCGAGGCGGCGGTCGACCTGTCCCGGATCGCGGGCCTGCCGCCCGCCGGCGTCATCTGCGAAATCCTCAATGATGACGGGACGATGGCGCGGGTGCCGCAGCTGTCAAAATTCGCGCGCAAACACGGCCTGCCGATGATCACCATTGCCGACCTCATCCGGTACCGGATGCGGAACGAGAGCATGGTGAAACGTGTGGCCGTCGCCGATCTGCCGACCGCCCATGGGCCGTTCCGCATTCATGCCTACGAGTCGCTGATTGACGGCGTCAACCATGTGGCGCTGGTGCGCGGCGACATCAGTGACGGCAAGGGCGTCCTCGTGCGTGTGCACTCGAAGTGCCTCACCGGCGACGTCTTCCATTCGTTGCGGTGTGACTGTGGACCGCAGCTGGATACAGCCATGCAGCGGATCGCCCAGGAGGGCCAGGGGGTACTCCTGTACTTGCACCAGGAGGGGCGCGGCATTGGCCTGGGCAACAAGATTCGCGCGTATGAACTGCAGGATCGCGGGTTTGATACGGTAGAAGCCAACGAAAAACTCGGCTTCAAGCCCGACCAGCGCGACTACGGGATCGGCGCGCAGATTCTGCGCGACCTCGGTGTGCGGTCCATGCGTCTGCTGACGAACAATCCGCGCAAGTTCGTGGGGCTTGAAGGGTACGGATTGTCGGTCGTCGAAACGGTGCCGATTGAAGTGGCGGTTACCGAAACGACCCGGCGCTACATGAAGACGAAAAAGGACAAGCTCGGACACAAGTTGTCGAGCGTCTGATCGGTCCGGAGGATTTTCGACATGGCCAGGTGGCGCGCACTGTTGACGGCAATTGTGGTGGTCACCGGCGGCGCCATGGCGCATGCCGCGCAGGATGCCTCACTCGAGGTGCTGCTCGAGCGCCTGGCGTCGTACATCGAGCGTTATGAGCGGGACCTCGCTGCGGTCGTGTCCGAAGAACACTACGTACAGGATGTGAGCGGCGCCAATGCCATCATGTGGCCGTCGCAGCGTGTGCTCCGGTCCGACTTTCTGCTGACGCGCAGCACCGCCGACGGGTGGGTCGCCTTTCGCGACGTGTTTGAGGTGGACGGCAAGATGGTGCAGGACCGCACCGACCGGCTAATTCAGCTCTTCATCAAACCCAGCGGCGACTCGGTGACGCAGGTCAACCGCATCGTGGAAGAAAGCGCGAAATACAACATCGGGGGCGTGCGGCGGACGGTTAATGTCCCGACCATGGTGTTTCAGTTCGCCAAGCGTGACCAGCAGTCGCGCTCGCAGTTCCGGCGTGGGTCGAAGACAAAAGTGGGTGAGGTCGAGACGCGCGAGATTCGTTTCACCGAGCGCGCGTTGCCCCGTATCATTCAGACCATCGATAACGCGGCCGCGCAGGGCGTCTTCTGGATCGAGGAGGACACCGGGCGCATCCATCGCACGGAACTGCGGATTTCCACCGGCACAACGACGGCCGTGATTGGCGTGTCGTATGCGCACGACGAAAAACTGGATGTCTGGCTGCCGGTGCTCATGAGTGAGCGGTACTCGACGCCGCGTCAGCCGGTGATCACCGGTCGCGCGGTGTACAAGAACTTCCGCCGCTTTGATGTGACGGTGGACACGATCATCAAGTAGGCAAGGGGCGGCGAGGGCACATGAAGAAGAGCATTCTTGTTGGTGTTGCGGCAGTGATGGTCGTGGCGGCTGGCGTCATGGCGCAGTCGGGGGATCGGCTGGCGGCGCTGCTGGGCGACATCGAGTTTCGCAACATGGGCCCGTTCCGTGCCGGCGCCTGGATTACGGACTTTGCCGTGCCGATGACGCCCGAACGGGCGCATCGCAACACCTTCTATGTCGGCACGCGCAACGGCGGCGTGTGGAAGACCGACAACGATGGCGCGACGTTCCGTCCGGTGTTTGATGCGACGGGGCAGTATTCAATTGGTGCGGTGGCTGTGGCGCCGTCCAACGAGCGGATTGTGTGGGTCGGTACGGGTGAGTCGTTTGTCGTGCGGTGGTCAAAGGCCGGCAACGGGATCTACAAATCGACCGACGCCGGCGAGACGTGGCAGCACATGGGCCTCGAGCCGACGCAGCACATCTCCCGCATCCTGATTCATCCGACCAATCCCAACGTCGTGTACGCATCGTCGATGGGACCGCTGCACACGACCTCGCCCGACCGTGGTGTGTACCGCACGCGTGATGGCGGCGCCAGCTGGGAGAAGGTGTTGTTCATTGACAACGCCGTGGGCGTGATCGAGATGGTGATGGACCCGTCCAACCCCGAGATTCTGTACGCCGCCAGCTACGACAAGGAGCGCGTGGCGTGGAAACTGCGTCAGGGTGGCCCGGGCAGCGGCATCTACAAGACCACCAATGGCGGAACGACGTGGACGCGCCTGGAGGGGGGACTCCCGACCGGCAATATCGGACGTATTGGCCTGGACGTCTTCCGGGCGAATCCGCGTGTGTTGTATGCACTCGTCGAAAATCTGAATCCACGGCCGCAGGGGCTGCCACAACCCAATGCGGTCGGTGGCGGCATTGGCGAGGTGTACCGCTCGGAGGATGGCGGGGCGACGTGGACGCTGACGCACGACAAGTCGATCAACGTCGGCGGCAAGGCGCCGTATTCGTTCAACTGGCTCAAGGTGGATCCGCAGGACGACAAACGTGTCTGGGTGAGCAGCGTCTGGGTCGCCCACACGACCGATGGCGGCAAGACGTGGAACGACCTGGAAGGCGGCCGCTCACGGTTCCGCAACATGTTTGGCGACATCCGCGTGATCTGGGTGGATCCGCTCGACCCGGAGCGTCTGCTGGTCGGCTCTGACGGCGGCGTGTATCAGACACTTGATGCCGGGCGCTCGGTCAAGCACTATCCGAATCTGCCGCTCGGCGAAGTCTACGCGGTGGCCGTGGACATGGATGATCCGTACCACATCCACGCCGGTCTGCAGGACCACGAGTCCTGGCGTGCGCCGGTGAATGCCTTTGGCGGCACGATTGGTGTTGAGCAGTGGGTGACCGTCGGCGAAGGCGACGGGATGTACAACGCGGTCGATCCCACGGACAGTGCGTGGGTGTACAACACGCAGCAGTTCGGGCTGCACTTCCGCCAGAATCTTGAAACCGGGGAGCGCACGAGTATCGCGCCCCCGCAGCCCGCGGCCAACTCGGGTGAACCGCGCAATCGCTACACCTGGATTGCGCCGCTCATCCTGTCGCCGCACGACCCGAAGACGCTCCTGGCCGGCGCTCAGAAGGTGCTGCGTTCACGTGACCAAGGCACCACGTGGGAGGCCATCAGCGGCGACTTGACCAGCGCGGAGGGCGCGACCGCCGAATCGCCGGACAGCCCGTGCACCATCACCCGGGTCGGCGATGGCAACGTCTGGTACTGCGCAATCACGACGCTGGCCGAATCCACGCAGACGCCGGGTCTCATTTGGGCGGCGACCGACGATGGCCGGATTCACGTGACGCGCAACGGGGGCATAGCCACGCCGACCTGGACGAACGTCACCGCGGCAATTCAGTCGGCGGGCGCGCCGCGCGACTATTGGTTCACGCGCGTGACGCCGTCGCACCACGTGGCGGGCCGCGCGTATGCCACGCTGACGGGGTTCCACCGCGACGACTTCCGGCCCTTCGTGTATCGCACTGACGATTTTGGTGCGACCTGGCGTCCGATCACAACGGGCCTGCCGTCCAACGCCCCCGCCAACGTGATCGTCGAGGACCGTGTGAACCCCGGGTTGTTGTTCCTGGGGACCGATCGCGGCCTGTTTGCCAGTGTGGATGCCGGCGGGTCATGGACGCCGTTCCGCGCCAACATGCCTGTCGTGCCGGTGAAGGACCTCGTGATTCATCCGCGTGAAAACGACCTGGTGATCGGCACCCACGGCCGCGGATTGTATGTGGGCGACATCACGCCGCTGCAGCAGGTGAATGCGGAGGTGCTCGCAAAGCCGTTCCATCTGTTTGCGCCGGAGCCCAAGGGCCTGCGCATCGAGAGTGGCTGGGGCAACTACCGCCTCAACGGTGACAACGTGATTGCCACGCCCAACGAGACGAACGGCATGGTCATTCAGGTGTGGCAGCGCAACGCGTCCGCCGGACCTGCGACGGTGCGAGTCACGGACGCCACAGGGCAGACGGTGTTCACGCAGCCGGTGCCGCCAGGCGCGGGATTGCGCAGCATCACGTGGAATCTGCGGAGCGCGGCCGGCGGCGGTGCTGCCGGCAGAGGCGGCCGTGGCGGTCGCGGCGGTGGCGGTGCCTTGGCCGCACCAGGCACGTACACCGTCACACTTGACGCCGGCGGACAGACGCAGACACACACCGCCACGGTGAAACCGTCCGTGACATTGCCGCGCATTTCGCGATAGCCCGACTCCCTGGACTCACCATGGGGTCGTGGAGGACGTGAAGGCCCAAACGTAGGGCGGAGATTCATGACCTCCAGCCTCCATGGTGAACGGTGAACACGTCACACGGCCGTCGTCACGTCCTCGAACGGAGTTTGCAGCGCCGTTAAGCTCACGTCATCGCCGCCCATCAGATTGGAACATCTGGAGGGATTGGAATGAGACGTGTAGTGACAGTGTTGTTGACGATGGTGGCGGCATGTGTGGCGGCGACCGCGTCAGCACAGACCGACGGCGCCGCGTTGCGCGTGCGCGTCAGCGATGCGAGCGGCGGCGTGGTGCCTGGCGCCACGGTGACCGTGCTCAACGTGGGGACCAACGATACGCGGTCGGCCACGTCGGATGCCGAAGGGTATGCGCAGTTCGTGCCCGTGACCCGCGGCACGTACAGCGTGACGGTGGCGTTGTCGGGCTTCAGCACCGCCAGCGTGACCAATGTGCGTATCGACGTGAACGAACGCCGGTTCCTGCCGGTGACCCTGCAGGTCGCATCCGCATCAGAGACCGTCGAAGTGGTGGCGCGTCGCGCGACGCTGCAGACCGAGGACGGATCTGTCGGTCAGGTCATCAAAGGTGAGGTCGCCGTGGAATTGCCGCTGGCGGCGCGCCGGTACACCGAACTCGCGCTGCTGGTGCCGGGCACCGCGCCCAGCACCATGACGGTCGAAACACGCGGACCGGGATGGTTCGTGGCCAACGGCAACTACCACACCCAGAACAACTTCGTGCTCGACGGTTTCGACAACAACCAGGGCACACAGAATGCACAGTCGCTGTCCGCGCAGGTGGTGCAGCCGTCGCCGGACGCGATTGGCGAATTCAAAGTGCAGACCAACAGCTTCTCGGCCGAGTTCGGCCGGTCGGCCGGCGCGGTCGTGAACGTGTCGCTCAAGAGCGGCACGAACCTGATGTCCGGCTCGGCGTTTTATTACAACCGCGACAAGGCGCTGGCGTCGAAGTCGTGGCTCGCTGAGACGCTCAACCAGCCCAAGGAAGATCTCAAGTGGCATCAGGCCGGCGGCACACTCGGCGGCCCGATTGCGCGCGACCGCGCGTTTTTCTTCGCCTCCTATGAGGGATTCCGTCGGAGCTTCTCGAACACGTTCCTGACCAACGTGCCGACAGCACAGCAGCGGCAGGGCGTGTTTGCGTCCACGGTCAACGATCCCCTGACCGGCCAGCCGTTCCCGAACAACACCATCCCGTCCAACCGCTGGGATCCACTCGGCGCGAAGCTGCTCGCCCTGTTCCCGGAGCCGAACCTCACGGGCCGTGTTGGCTCGGGTGGTCGTGTGATCGAGAACTATGGTGTGCAGCGCGACGGCAAGGAGACCACACACAAGTTCGACGTCCGTACCGACTACCGCTTCTCCGCGACCGATCGCGTGATGGCGCGTTACAGCCTGTTGCAGCAGGACATCAACCGTGACGCGATCTTCGAAGGCCTGGGCGACGGCGTCGGCAATCAGGGCGAACAGTACAACCGGAACCACAGCGTGGGGCTCAGCTGGACGCGCATCATCGGCAGCCGCATGGTCAACGAGGCTCGGCTGGGCTACAACCGGACGCATTCGCGATTTGCGCATGCCACGGCCAACGAGATGACCGCTACCGAGTTCGGCTTCCTCGGGATGCCTGACTTCGTCAACACGACCGGTGGCCTGCCGCTGATCGACTTCAGCAACTACAACGACCTGGGCACCCGCAACTTCCGACCGCAGTACCAGGATCCGAAGCAGTGGCAGTTCGTGAACACGCTGACGCGAATGGCCGGTACACACTCGCTGCGCGCGGGTCTCGAAGTGCGGTTCAAGAACAACGAGCTGGTGGACATCGAACGCCGCACGCCGGCGTTCCGATTCACCGGCCAGGTGACCGGCAACGACATTGCGGACCTGCTGCTCGGCCGTGCGCGTTCGGTGGCCGCGACGACGGCGCCGGTGATTGAGTGGGCGCAGCAGGCCTACTCGGCGTTCATTCAGGACGACTGGAAGGTGCGCCCGAATCTCACGCTGAACCTCGGCCTCCGGTACGAATACACGACGCCGTACTACGGCGCCGGCGACAACAAGAACGTGAACTTCGACTTCGCCAGCGGCCAGCTCGTGACGGCGTCCGACAGCGACAAGTACCTGATGGATCCGGACCGCAACAACTTTGGGCCGCGTGTGGGCCTGGCGTGGCAGCAGTCGCAGCGCCTCGTGCTGCGTGGCGGCTTTGGCGTCTTCTACTCGATGGAAGACATGCGCGGCAGCGAAGGCATCATTGCGCTCAACCCGCCCGCGCTGATCGCGGCGACGTTGACCGGCACCGGCAGCAATGGTGCGGCTGCCATCATCTCGCAGCCATTCCCGTCGTCGTTGCTCGCCAACTACAACCCGTCCACTGTCGCCGTGAAGGCGCGTGAACGCAACCAGCAGGCCGCGACCGTGTATCAGTGGAACGCCGCCGCCGAGTACCTGCTCACCGACGCAACAACCGCGGAGATTGCGTATGTCGGAAACGCCGGGCGCAACCTGCTCGCGAACGTGTCGGTCAACATGGTGGAATTCGGGCTGGACGGGTCGGTGGCGGCCAACCGGCCGTACCCCGGCTGGCAGCAGATCGGCTACAACATCACACAGGGGCAGTCGACGTACCACGGCCTGCAGGCGAAGCTCGAACACCGCATGTCCCGCGGTTTCTACGCGTTGGCGTCCTACACCTACGCACGCGCCGAGGATGAGGTGGGCGCCTGGGGCGCCGGCGCCAACGGTGTGCAGGCGACGATCAAAACCGACCTGAGCAACATCCGCGAAGCCCTTGAGTCGGAACGTGGCCCCAACGGCCAGATTCCGCGGCATCGCTTCACCTTCTCGCAGGTGTGGCAGCTGCCGGTCGGACGTGGACGCGCCTTCGGCAGCGCGATGCCACGCGCGCTGGACGCCCTGATTGGTGGCTGGCAGCTCTCGACGATCTGGACGGCGCGCTCCGGCATGCCGGTCAACGTGTCGCTCGCGTCCAGCGGAACGGACCCCAATACGGGGAAGACCTACAGCTTCCTCAACCGCAACGGCGGGACACTGCGGCCGAACCTGGTCGGCAATCCGAATGCGAACTCTGACGCGAGCAAGGACCGTTTCAACTTCCTCGCGGCGTCGGCGTACGCACTCCAGCCGCTCAACACCCCGGGGAACGCTCCGCGCAACTCGGCGTGGGGACCGGGCTACTTCACGGTGGACCTCAGCCTGGTCAAGCGCATCACGCTCGATCAGCGACGGTTCGCGGACATCCGTATCGAAGCGTTCAACCTGTTGAACACGACCAACTACATGGATCCGAACGGCACCTGGGGCTCGTCGAGCTTCGGCGTCATCAGCAATGCCTTCGACAAACGTGTGATGCAGTTGGCCGTGCGCTTCGGGTTCTAAGCTCGCACGCGCGCCAGGGTCCGGTCGTGGTCCTCCTCCCCACGACCGGGCCCGTTGGATGGCGAGACCTGCGAGATGGGGAAATGGGGAAATGAGGAAATGGGGGGATGAAGAAATGAAGAAATGCTTCTTCTTATTAGTCGCGGTGTCCGTCGTCGGGACTGCCGCCGTCGTTGCGCAGCAGGGGAGCCCTGCGGCGAAGCCTGGTGCGCGGGTCATG
Organism: Acidimicrobiia bacterium; assembly: GCA_045862915.1. GTDB lineage: Bacteria > Acidobacteriota > Vicinamibacteria > Vicinamibacterales > SCN-69-37 > SYFT01. Next base: position 25,613 of record BTVE01000028.1, on the reverse strand, counting down.
CTCGACGCGCACAATGCGTATCCCTACAACGGAAAGTTCGCGGATCGGATCGACCGGGCGCTGGCCGGCGGATTGCCGGTCGCGATTGAACAGGACCTGGTCTGGATCCCTGCCGATGCGCAGGGGCCGGCGCGGTCGGTGGTCTCCCACGGGGCACCGTTTGACGGCAGCGAGCCGTCGCTGGCGGCGTACTTCTTCGAACGCATCCGGCCGCTCGTTGAATCCGCGTTGCGCAATCCACAGCCGAACACGTGGCCGCTGATCGTGCTGAATCTCGATCTGAAGACCAACGAACCGGAACACCACGCGTCGTTGTGGCAGACGCTTGGCCAATACGAGTCGTGGCTCACGACCGCGGAACGGCATGCGGATCCGGCGACGCCGGCACCACTGAACGTGCGACCGATCCTGGTGCTGACGGGAAGTTCTGACGCCCAGCAGGTGTCGTTTCACGACCAGTTGCCGGTCGGCGCACGGCTTCGGTTGTTTGGCGCCGTCAATGTCCCACCGTTGCCTGCCGCAAACGCGGACTCCGCCCGCCAGCTGCCTCGCGCCTCAAACTATCGGCGCTGGTGGAACGCCAACTGGTCCGTCGTCGAAGACGGCGGTCAGCGGAAGGCCGGGGAGTGGACCGACGCGGACCGCCTGCGCCTGCAGACACTGGTCACGGCTGCGCACACGAAGGGTTTGTGGGTCCGGATGTGGACACTCAACGGGAGTGACGAGCCGACCCGCGAAGCCAACGGATGGTCGGCGGGTTACAACTTCGGCTCACAGGACGCTGCATCCCTTCGCTGGAAGGCCGCGATCGAGGCTGGTGTCGACTTTGTCGCGACCGACCAGTACGAGGCGTTCTCCGCTCTGCTTGGCCGGTCAGCTGGCCGACGCTGAATCGAGGCATACTCGCCGGATGCAGGCTGGCCCGGTTGTCCCCGCGCCCACAGCGCGACTGACGTTTGCGCGTCCGACGATGGCCGACGTCGCGGAGATCTTTCACGCGTACGCGTCAGACCCAGAGGTCACGAAATACCTGGTGTGGCCCACGCATCAATCTCCGGACAATACGCGAACCTTCGTGACCTTCAGTGATCACGAGTGGGCGCGCTGGCCCTCGGGACCGTTGCTGATCAGGCGCCACGACACAGGACGCCTCATCGGCGGCACCGGCCTCGCGTTTGCCGATGAGACACATGCGAGCACCGGCTACGTGTTTGCCCGGGTCGCGTGGGGGCAAGGATTCGCGACCGAGGCATTACACGCGATGGTCGGATTGGCCGAGCGATGTGGCGTGCGGGAACTCGAGGCAGGATGCCACCCCGATCACTTCGCATCGCAGCGGGTGCTTGAGAAGTGCGGTTTCACTCCGGATCCGGCGTCGGTGGGACTGGCCGAGTTTCCCAATCTGGTTGTTGGTCTTCCACAGCCCGTCCTGCGGTTCGTGAGACCACTTCCGTCATCCCCATCGGCTTGATAACGACGCCCGGATGGGCATTCACAAACACGCGGAAGACTTCGTCGGCAAACGCTGCGCTGATCGTGGGCACGCCGGTGAAGTCCAGCACCACCTCCGAGCGGTGTTCGAGCCGTGCCATCAGCCGCCTGGCCTGTGAACGGGAGACGAGCGGATCGTCGCCATAGCGGGCGAGTCGGACAGGCACAACCACCGCAGCGGGCGATTCCGCATCCGCGATGTTCCGACGACTGTCGTTGGCCAGCACCAGCACGATCGCTGTGCCTGCATCAAAATCATCAAACTCGGTCAGCCACTCGACGTTGGCCGTCGGACTGTTCGAGAGATACAGTCCCCCCGAGACGATCTGCACCGAGTCAAACAGCCGCGCGAGTTGTGCGAGCCCACGCCCCGTGTGTCCTGCAGGGTCGGTCGTCAGGTCGCCCTTGGCGAGTTCGAGCCGCGCGTGTGGTTCGTCCAGCAGACCGAATGCCCGTCGCAGTTTCCTGAACACGCCCACGCCATCGTCTTTCACCAACGCGCGTGTGTGACGTCCTGTGGTCGTCACCGAAATCGTCACTCGGCGTCCGCCCGAGTGCGCGGCGGCGTTGTCGAGGACCTGCGCGAAGCCGTGGGCCCAGATCGCGCGAACCGAGTCGGGGAGGGGAGCGAGCAGCGGCGCGAGGTCGGCACGCCAGACCACGTCCTCCTGGAAGGCCGGGCCCAGCACGTAGGTGTGCGTCCAATCCGCCTGGAGACCGCGCGTGTATCGGCGCCCTCGCGTGCGCCCGCTGACCTGGAGGGTGCCCTGCTCCACAAGGGCGGCGAGGTGGCGGTGCGCCGCCTGCCGCGAAATTCCGAAGCGATCCGCAATGACCCGACTGAGGTCCCCCGGGTGTTCAGCCACATGGGACAGCGCGAACGACGCGATGTCTTCACGGCGTGGCGGCGAGGACAGAGGCATGGCGTATTGTAAAGTTGCATGTCTATATTGACAAGTAGATGCTGGCTATTTGTAACTATAGTTCGGCTATTTCAGGCCATTTGGTTGCCTGATTCAGGTCTATCCGGCTACAATTCCTTATTGCCATGCTGGATACGCTCAGCACCAGACTGCAGGACGTCTTCAAGTCCCTGCGCGGGGAGACCCACCTCACGGAGGATGCCGTTGATGCGGCCCTGCGTGAGATCCGTCTGGCGTTGCTGGAAGCGGACGTCAACTTCCGTGTCGTCAAGGCCTTCATCGATCGCGTTCGGGCGAAGGCCGTCGGCGACGAGGTGCTCAAAAGTCTGACGCCGGATCAGCAGGTCGTGCGCATTGTGCGCGACGAACTGCTCGCGCTGTTTGGCGACGTGACCGGCGGGTTGACCGAGACCACCAAGTCTCCGCGGGTCGTTTTGATGCTGGGCCTGCAGGGCTCCGGTAAAACGACCACCACGGCCAAGCTGGCGCGCTGGTTGAAAGCGCAGGGGAAACACCCGCTGGTGGTCTCGACCGACGTCCGTCGTCCGGCCGCCATCCAGCAGCTGTCCGTGCTGGCCGAGCAGGTGGGCGTCCGTGTCCACGATCCGGCCGGCAACCTCGATCCGGTCAGCCGCGCCGCAGGTGCACTTGCGCTGACCAAACAGCTGGGCTTCGACACGCTCATTGTTGACACCGCAGGCCGCCTGCACATTGACGACGAGCTGATGCAGGAGCTCGACGCGATTTCGAAGGCGGTGGATCCGGTTGACCGGTTGTATGTCGCGGATGCGATGACCGGTCAGGACGCGATTCGCAGTGCCGGCGAATTCAACGCGCGCAACGGGGTCACCGGCGTCGTGCTCACCAAACTCGACGGCGATCAGCGCGGCGGCGCGGCGCTCTCGGTCGTCGGCGTTGTTGGCGTGCCGATCGCGTTTGTCGGTGTGGGTGAACGGCCGCAGGATCTCGAGCCGTTCCACGCCGACCGCCTGGTGTCGCGCATGCTGGGCATGGGCGACGTCCTCACGCTCATCGAACGTGCCGAAGCGGCGCTCGACGATGACACGCGCGAGAAACTCGAGAAGAAGACACGCCTCGACGACTTCACGCTGGAGGATTTTGCCGACCAGCTCAAGACCATCAAGAAGATGGGCCCTCTGGAGCAGGTGCTCGGCATGATTCCCGGCATGGGCGCGCTCAAGCAGGCGGCCAAGGCCGGTGGGCAGGTGGACGACAAGCAGCTGGCGCGTGTGCAGGCCATCATCAATTCGATGACGCCCGACGAGCGACGCGACCACCAGTTGCTCAACGGCAGCCGCCGCAAACGCATCGCGCGGGGCAGCGGCACGCAGGTCGAGGACGTCAATCGGCTCATCAAACAGTTTGTCGAGATGCGCAAGATGCTCAAGACAATGGCCGGCGCCAACGGTGGCCGCGCGGGTCGCCAGCGCATGATGCAGATGATGCGAGGGCGGTAGGTTTTGTAGGGTGGGGCTTCAGCCCCGCCGGGTCAGGGAGAGGGAGTAGCTGAATGGTTGTAATTCGTATGCGGCGCGCGGGATCGAAGAATCGCCCGTTCTTCCGCATTGTGGTGACGGAGCAGGCGGCAGCTCGTGAGGGCCGGTTCATCGAGATCATCGGTCAGTACGATCCGCGCACGAAGCCGGAGTCGCTGACGCTCGACCGTGAGCGCCTGGCGCACTGGCTCAAGCATGGCGCGCAGCCGTCCGACACGCTGCGCACCCTGATTGACCGCGCGCCGGTGCCGGAGGCCGTGGCGGCCGACGCGCCCGCGGGCGAGACACCGGCGGCATCGTGAGCCGCGCTCGCGACGTCGTGGAAGTCGTCGCGCGCGCCCTCGCGGGTGAACCCGACGACGTGGACGTGGTCGAGGTGCCGCGCCGCGGCTCGATGATCATCGAGCTGACGATGGCGCCGGGTGACCTCGGGCGGGTGATTGGCCGTCAGGGCCGCACCGCCGCCGCGATTCGCACGCTGGCGGCTGCCGCGGGGGAACTCGACGGCGAACGCGTCACGGTGGACTTCCGCGACTGACGTGCCTGCACCTCGGAACTCCGGGACCTCGGAACTTCGGAACCTCGTCCCGGTCGGCACCATCGTGCGACCGCATGGCCTGAAGGGCGACGTGGTTGTGCAGCCCGAGACTGACTTCGGGGATACCCGTTTCCGCAAGGGCGCCATCGTCCACGCGAGGATCGGGGCGGCAGAGGTGGTGCTCACCATCGTGGCAAGCCGACCACAGGCGGATCGATGGATCATCCGGCTGGCGGGCCACGAGTCGATTGAGGCGGCCGAAGCCCTTCGGGGCGTCGAGTTGCTGGTGGATGCCGACACGGCGCCGTTGCCCGAAGGCAGCTACTACCTCCACGACCTGGTCGGCTGTGAGGTGGTGACCGAAGGTGGGCTGGTTGTGGGGCCGGTCTCCGTGGTCTACTCGGGGGCCGCGCAGCCGGTGCTTGGGATTGCCGGTGAGGCGGGCGAGGTGCTGGTGCCACTGGTGGAGGCGATCTGCCGCAAGGTGGATGTCACGGCGCGCCGGATTGTGATTGCGCCGCCGGAGGGGTTGCTCGAGGCGAACCGATGACCATCGACGTCGTGACGATTTTTCCGGCGATGGTCGAGGCGCTGCTGAAGGAAGGCATCATCAGCCGCGCGCACGAGCGCGGCCTGGTGGAGGTGAAGGCGTGGGACCTTCGCGCGTTCACCACCGACAGGCATCGGGTGGTTGACGATGTGCCGTTTGGCGGCGGGCCGGGGATGGTGATGAAACCCGCGCCGCTGTTTGCCGCGGTGGAAGGGATTGCCGCCCAGCGGGGCGTACCCGACGCCGTGGTGTTGATGACGCCGCAGGGTCGCACGTTGACCCACGAGATGGCGGCGCGGTTTGCCGGGATGTCGAACGTCACCATCCTGTGCGGCCGATATGAAGGCATTGACGAGCGTGTCACCGACGCGCTGGTCACCGATGAGGTCTCCATCGGCGATTACGTGCTGACGGGCGGGGAACTGCCGGCGCTGGTGCTGATTGATGTGATGGCGCGTCTGGTGCCCGGTGTGGTGGGCGACGAAGCGTCGGTGAAGGAAGATTCGTTCGTGCGGGGATTGCTCGATCATCCGCACTACACTCGCCCGGCGGTGTTCCGGGAGCGCGCGGTGCCTGACGTGTTGTTGTCGGGGCACCATGCGGAGATCGAGCGGTGGCGGGCGCGGCAGCGGGTCATGCGGACTCGCGCGCGACGCCCGGAGTTGTTGGCAGGGGCGCGACTGTCCGCTGAGGAGCAGGCGGCCCTTGAGGATGTAGAGGAGTAGGTCATGAACGCGGTGCAGATGATTGAACAGCCCCACCTGGTGAGCCGGCCGGCGATGCGGTCGGGAGATACCGTGCGTGTGCACGTGAAGGTGCGCGAGGGCGACAAGGAACGGATTCAGGTGTTCGAGGGACTGGTGATTGGCCAGCACCGGGGCACCACCAACGCGACGTTCACCGTGCGCAAGGTGTCGTTCGGCCAGGGTGTCGAGCGTATCTTCCCGCTGCACTCGCCGAGCATCGACAAGATCGAAGTCGTGCGCAGCGCCAAGGTGCGCCGGTCGAAGCTGTACTTCCTGCGTGAGCTGCGCGGCAAGGCCGCCCGCATGAAGGAAAAGAAGCGCGTCTGATCGAGGCGCATGGCTCGGTCGCGCGCCTCGCGCACGCTCGAGAACGCCGTGCGGCGGCTGGGCTTTGCCCTGGTCGCCGGCGCAGATGAAGTGGGGCGGGGATGCCTCGCCGGCCCGGTCGTGGCCGGCGCGGTCATCCTCGATCCCGACCGCCACATTCCCGGACTCGCCGACTCCAAGGTGCTGCGCGCCGCGGAGCGTGACGAGTTGTCGGCGACCATCAAATGCCACGCGCTGGCGTGGGCCGTGGCGGTCATCGAACCTGACGAAATTGATCGCCTCAACATCCACCGCGCCTCGCTGACGGCGATGCGCCAGGCCATCGACGCGCTGACGCCGGCGCCGTCGTTTGTGTTCGTGGACGGATTCCCCCTCCCCAATCTCTCCATCGCCCAACGCGCGGTTGTGGGCGGCGATGCCCGCGTGTCGGCTATCGCGGCCGCGTCGATCGTCGCCAAGGTCCATCGCGACGCATTGATGGTGGCGTTGCACCAGCAGGACGACCGGTACGGATTTGACCGGCACAAGGGGTACGCGACGAGTGAACACCTGGCGGCGGTCGCCCGCCACGGGTACTCGCAGGCGCATCGCCGTACGTTCAGGCCGCCAAGCCTCTTCGATCTGTCTGATACCATCGCGGAAGAGGCGTAAGTGCCGTTCTTCAGTCGTCTGCTCATCGCTGCCTACCTGCTCGAGGCGGGCCTGTTGCTCATCATGGCGCCCTGGACGCTGATGTGGGAACGTAACTACTTCGGGGAACTCCTGCCATGGCTGGGCGCCACGATGGAGCAGGCGTGGGTGCGCGGGGCAGTGAGCGGCGTCGGGCTGGTCTGTGCGTGGACGGGCCTGCGCGATCTCGTCTCGGCCATCATTGCGCGCTGGTCCTCTGACGCGCCCCCTCCCAATCAGCTGTAGCGGGATGAGGCTGATGCTCATCACCGATTGCCGTCGCGCCTGTCCGGAGGCGCGCACGGATCGAGCCGTGATGCGTGCGTCGGCGGTGTGGCTCACCGACGCCATCGAGGCCGGCGTGGACATCATCCAGGTGCGGGAGCGATGGGCACCCGGAGGCGCGCTGTCCGAACTGGTGGCCACACTGGTGGCCGCCGCTCGCGGCACGGCCACCACCATCGTTGTGAACGATCGGGTGGATGTCGCGATTGCTGCGGACGCCCACGGCGTCCATCTGCGCGACGATGGCTGGTCTGTGGCGCGGGTGCGGCGCCTGATCGGCGCAGAGCGGCGTATCGGCACGTCGATACATGCGGTGGAACAGGCCGCCTCCTCCGACGTGGACTATCTCGTGTTCGGCGCCGTCTTCACCAGTGGGGCCAAGCCCGGCCGGGGCATCGCGGCGCTTGCGGCCGCGTGTGCCGCAGCAGCGACGCCGGTGTTTGCCGTCGGGGGCATTGGTCCTGCGCAGGTGGGGGCATGTCGCGAGGCGGGGGCGTCCGGTGTCGCGGCGATTTCGGTGTTCCTGCCGGCAGAAACTTCGCCGGAGGCGCTCGGACCGCGTGAAGCCGTGCGCCGGCTGCGATACAGTTACGAGACGACCTCATGAGCGAGTTTGGCGCCCATCTGAAGCAGGCACGCGAAAGCCGCGGCATCTCGCTGCGGCAGATTGCCATGGCCACGAAGATCTCGACCGTGGCACTCGAGTCGCTTGAACGCGGTGATCTGCGCAAATTGCCGGGCGGCATCTTCAGTCGCGCGTTTGTCCGGGCCTACGCGATTGAAGTCGGGCTGGATCCGGACGAAGTGGTCGCTGAATTCCTGAAGGCGCAGGGAATCGAAGCCAGCAAGGCCAAAGAAGAAGAGTCGGTCCAGTACATTTCCGCCGACGACCGTGCGTTTCTCGAACAACAACGGCGCGCCGCCATTGCCCTGCGTGTGGCGATTGCCGTCGTCGTCGTGCTCATCGTTGCCGCGGTCGCCTGGTGGCAGATGACGCGAACGGCGGCTCCCGAGGTCACCCCCACGCCTGAGCCGCCTGTGGCGGCAACTACGCCACCGCCGGCCGCGCCGGTGCCCATTGCCACAACGGCCGCCGCCGACGCACCAGTCCGCATCGAACTCACCGCGACCGACAACTGCTGGGTGCAGGTGACGGTGGACGGCACCCTCCAGCCCGCGCGCGTGCTGGCGCCGGGAGAGCGCGAGCGAGTGGATGCGCAGCGTGAGGTCGTCCTGCAGGTGGGCAGTGCGGGCGCCATCACCTGGACCGTGAATGGTGAACCCGGCCGCGCCCTTGGACGCCCCGGTGAGGTCAGGAGCGTGACCGTGACGCCCGAGACGGTTTCCGTGTTCCAGCGCGGGGCGGGGCAGGACGGACGCCCCACTCCGAACGCATCTGCGACAGACCGTCCATGAAAACGGCCGCCTTGTCGCGGTCTTCCTCCGTCTTCAGCTGCTTGAACAACTCGATGGCCTTGGTCAGATCCTTCTGCACCGTGGCCTTCGTGCTGTTGAAATACAGGGCCCGAATCGCGTCCAGGGTTTTCATTCCCTCATTCCCTCATTTCCCCATTTCCTCATTCCACCAGGAGCCCCGCGTCGCTGATGGTGCACGTGAGCACCTGCGCACCGCCTGAAGAGAGCGCGTCGGCCACCGCGTCGAGCCGCTCCGGTGGCGCCAGGCAGAACAGGCAGCCGCCGCCTCCTGCGCCGCACACCTTGCCGGCCAGTGCACCGGCGGCCTCTGCGGCCGCAAGCAGGGCATCGATGCCTGCAGTCGTGACACCCGGCGCCAGTGTCTTTCGCCACTGCCACTCGGCGGCCAGGTGGCGTCCGGCGGCGTCCCAGTCGCCGGTGGACAACGCTTCTCGCATGCCGACCGCCGCATCCCGGATCCCGTTGAAGGCCTGAACCACGTGCGGGTCGCCATCAATGCGGCGCTTCATCACATCCCAGTTGTTGATACCGGAGTTGCGGGAGGCTCCCGTGTATGCAACGACGATTCGCGACGCGAGCGCGGCGGCATCCACCGGCAGGCAGACACGTCGGATGCCGGTCGCGTGCAGTTCGACCGCAGAGACGCCTCCGTAAAGCGCCGGCCGATAGTCCTGTGCGCCGGTTGGCACCTTGATGACCTGGGCTTCGACGTTCATCGCAATCGACAGCAGCTCATCGTCGGTGAGCGCTCGCTCTGCGAATCGCGCGAGGCCGCCGGTGAGTGCGACGTTCATCGCTGACGAACCGGCAATGCCCGCGCCGACAGGAGAGTCCGATCGTGTGGTGACGTCAACACCCCGGCCCGTCTCGTGCAGGAACAGGTGGACCAGGCGCGCCACCAGCGGCAGACGGTCGAGGTCCAGGTCGGACGTGGACGGCGACTCGATGGTCTCGCCGGTATCGTCCGATCGCAGGACGATGCGGCAGTCGTCACGTGTGGTGAGTGTGCAGGAGGCGCGGAGTGTGAGCGCGGCGTTGATCGTCTGCGCGCGGTCGTGAAACAGGAAGAGCGGCCAGATGTCGAAGGTGCCGCCCGCGAGGTCGATGCGGGTGGGAGCAGAAGCGGTGATGCGCACGGGCGTCATTATAGGTGGCCTTATAATCCTGACTGCATGTCACTTCGCGATCTCCGTCGTCATGTCGGACAACTGGCGATCGTCGGCTTTCCGGGGCACACCGTGCCGGGCGACCTCAAGAAGGTTGCCGAGGAGTTCGACCTTGGCGGCGTGATCTACTTCGCGCGTAATGTGGCGGAGCCTGCGCAGGTCGCCGAGATGTCGCGTGAAGCAGCCGCGATGGCGCAGGACTGGCCTCTGTGGATCAGCGTGGACCAGGAGGGGGGGCGCGTGGCGCGCCTGAGGCGTCCGTTCACCGAGTGGCCGCCCATGGCGACCCTTGGTCGCACCGATGAGGCTTCGCTGATCGAGGCATTCGGTGTGGCGCTTGCGACTGAACTTCGCGCCGTCGGCGTCAACTTCGACTTCACCCCGGTGCTCGACATCCTGACCAATCCGAAGAATCCGGTCATCGGCGACCGGGCGTTCGGATCCACAGCCGATGTGGTGAGCCGTGTCGGCGTCGCCCTGATTGACGTCCTGCACCGCGAGGGGATTGTCGCCTGCGGCAAACATTTTCCGGGACACGGGGACACATCGGTGGATTCCCACCACGAACTGCCGATGGTCGAACATGATCCCGAGCGACTGCGAGCCGTCGAGTGTGCGCCGTTTGTGGCGGCCATGAAGGCCGGCGTGCAGGCGATCATGACGGCGCACATCCTCGTGCCGTCACTCGACGAAGATGTGCCTGCCACGATGTCGCGCCGTATCGTGACCGGGATCCTCAAGGGAGAGTTGGGGTTCGACGGCATGGTCGTCAGTGACGACCTCGGCATGAACGCCGTCGCCGCCACATGGCCAACGCCTGAGGCGATGGTCGCGTCGCTGGAGGCCGGGTGCGACGTCGTGTTGTTGTGCAACTCGACACTGGACGATCAGGTGGCCGCCTTCGAGGCGGTGATTCGAGCTGCCGAGTCAGGACGTCTCTCTCAGACGCGTATTGACGACGCGCTGGCCCGACAGCGGCGCGTGAAGACCAGGTTTGCGCCGATCATGCGGCCCGGGCCGTTTGACGCGTCGGCGATCGGTCGCGACCATCATCAACACATCGCCCATCGTCTGACGGCTCTGCTGTGACAACACATACACGACTCGGCCTGCGCAAGGGCAGTGCGCTGCGATCGGATCAGCAGGTGCGGCTGCTGGCGCCGGCCAGCGGCTTCGATCGGGAGGAGTTCGAGCGGGGCGTGCAGCAACTGCGGGCGATTGGACTGCAACCGGCGTACGACGACCGTGTATTCGAACGCCAGGGATACGTGGCCGGCAGTGCCGAATCCCGCGCCACGCAGCTGCGCGAGGCGTGGGCGGATCCGGCAACCGGGGCCATTCTGGCGGTGCGTGGCGGATACGGCTCCGTGCAGGTGTTGCCGCGGCTGAGGCCGCAGGACGTGGGCGCGGCACCACTGGTCGGGTACAGCGACATCACGTCGCTGCACATCTGGTTGAACTGTCAGCTCGGCATGACGTCCATCCATGGCCCGATGATCGACCGCAAGGTGGCGGCGGGGCCGTCAGCGTACGACACGGCCAGCTTTCTTGGGAGTCTGACCTCCACACCGCTCGGTGAAATGGCGGTGGACGGCCTGGAGACGGTGGTCCGCGGCGACGCAACCGGCCCTCTGTATGGGGGCACGATCAGCCAACTGCTGGGATCGCTGGGGACGCCGTATGCGTTCGAGCCTCCCGCAGGATGCCTGCTGTGGCTCGATGAGGTGGGGGAACGGCCGTATCGGCTCGACCGCATGATGGTGCAACTGCGGCAGTCCGGTGTGCTGTCTCGCGCCGCCGGCGTGCTGGTGGGCCAGTTGCCGCACTGCGACGAGGCCGATGGCCGCGTGCGTGGATGGGACGTCGTGGCTGACGCGCTGCGCGACGTCCGTGGACCGGTCGTCATGGGTTTCCCGTCGGGTCACACGACAACGAAGCTGTACACGTTGCCACTGGGCGTGGACGTACGGCTGGCCGCAGGCGCGGGACAACCGGCGATCGTGATCGAAGAATCGCCAGTGGCGTAGGGGTGTTGATGAGTCGGGTGCATTTTATCGGGGTGTGCGGGACGGCGATGGCCACACTGGCCGCGATGCTCAAGGCGCGCGGCCTGGACGTGCAGGGCTCCGACCACGGCGTGTATCCGCCGATGAGCGACTTTCTCGCGCGTGAGGGGATCCGCGTCTTTGACGGCTATTCGGCCGACCACATCACGGGCGATATCGATACGGTTGTTGTGGGTAACGCCATCTCGCGCGGCAACGTCGAGCTGGAGGCGGTGCTCAATCGCAAAGTGCGCTACCGCTCGTTGCCCGAAGCCATTCGTGAACACTTCCTCTGGGATCGCCGCTCCATCGTCATTGCCGGCACACACGGCAAGACCACAACGACGTCGTTGACGGCGTGGCTGTTGACGGCGGCGGGACAGGACCCCAGCCTGCTGGTTGGCGGCATTGCCAATAACTTCGACGGCAGTTACCGGCTGGGCAGTGGACGGGAGTTTGTCATCGAAGGTGACGAGTACGACAGCGCGTTTTTTGACAAGACGGCGAAGTTCCTGAAGTACCTGCCCGACATTGCCGTCATCGGCAACCTGGAGTACGACCACGCCGACATCTATGCCGACATGGAATCACTGCGCACGGCGTTCCGGCGTCTGGTGAATCTGGTGCCGGCCAATGGCCGACTCATCATTGGCGCTGATTGCCCGGAGGCCAGCCGCCTGGTCACCCTGGCCAGGTGTCCGGTCGACACGTTCGGGTTCTCCGCGGACGCGACATGGCGCGCCGGTGAAATTGCCGCGCATGGCGACATGACACGGTTTGAACTGACGCACCAGGGTGAGCCGCTGGGCCACTTTGACGTGCCGCTCTACGGTCACCACAACGTGCGGAATGCATTAGCCGCACTGGCGGTTGGACATGCGGTGGGTATTGCTCCCGAGTCGTTGAGGCAGGGGCTCCGGCGGTTTGCGGGCGTCCGTCGACGACTTGAAAAACGCGGCGAGGTGCGAGGGGTGTCGGTGTACGACGACTTTGCGCATCACCCGACGGCGATCCTCGAGACCATTCGCGCGGTGAAGACCACACATCCGACTCGCCGTGTGTGGGCGGTGTTTGAGCCGCGGTCGGCGACGTCGTGCCGGCGCGTGTTTCAGGAAGACTTCCTTCGCGCGTTTGATCAGTCCGGGGCCGACGAGATCATCCTCGCCTCGGTCTTCCGCGCCTCGTTGCCCGAGGAGGAGCGCCTCGACGTTGATGCCATCGTCGACACGTTGAGGAAGCGGAAGCGGCGGGCCCGTCACATTCCCACGACCGACGCAATCGTCGAGACCGTTGCCGCGGAGGCGCGCGAGGGCGACCTGGTCCTCATCATGTCGAACGGCGGCTTCGACGGCATCCACACCAGACTGCTGACGGCGCTGGCGCACTGACGTGTTACACGAGCTGGCGGCAGTCGTCGGGGCCGATAATGTCCGGCCATCCGCGCCGCTGGCGCCGCTGACCACGTACGGCGTGGGCGGGGCTGCCGACTGGCTGGTTGATGTTCGACGCGTCCAGGAACTGATCGATGTCGTCGCCGCAGCTCGGGCGCACGGGCTTCCGGTGCACGTGTTAGGGGGCGGCTCCAATGTGCTCGTCTCGGACGCGGGTGTGCGCGGCGTCGTGATTCGCGTGCGACTGACCGGGATCTCGCAGTCGGCGCCGGACCGGGTTCGGGCGGAGGCCGGGCTGACGATGAACGGCCTCGTGCGGTGGACGATTGGCCGGGGTCTGGCCGGTCTGGAAGCGTGGGCAGGAACGCCGGGCACGGTCGGCGGGGCGATTCATGGCAACGCACATTACGGCGGACACGACATCAGCGAACACGTGTTGCAGGTCGGGTTGGTGAGTGCTGACGGTCACTACCTCGAGGTACCCGTCAGCGAGATGGGTTTTGGCTACGACACCAGCCGTTTGTTCGAGACGCGTGAGATTGTGGTGTGGGCCGACATGTCCGTGACCTCCGGCGATCCCGACGCCCTGCGCGCAGTCGCTCGCGCCTCGCTGGCGCATCGCAAACGGACGCAGCCGCTGCATCTGCCGTCGGCCGGTTGTGTGTTCCAGAATCCTCAACCGGAGCGTGATCGGGTTCCTGAGGGGATCCCGTGGTCAGCCGGGGCACTTGTGGACCGTGCCGGACTTAAAGGGGCCCGCGAGGGGGGCGCGCTGATTTCGCCCGTGCACGCCAACTTTGTGGTGGCAGAGGCTGGTGCTCGCGCAGCCGACATCCGAAACCTGATCGAGCGGGCACGCGCGGCCGTGCGCACACAATTCGGTGTCGAGTTGCGTGATGAAATCGTGTACCTGGGAGACTTCTGATGCCTTCACTCGTGGTTCGTGGCGGCCGGCACCTGTCCGGTCACATCGCTGTTGAAGGCAACAAAAACGCAGCGTTGCCGTTGCTGGCGGCCTGCGTGCTTACACCCGAGACCGTCGAGCTGCGCAACGTGCCGCAGATACGGGACGTGGCGGTGATGATTGCGCTCCTCCGGTCGCTGGGCGCGACTGTGGAGGGCGAGGGGAGTTCCACGCTGCGTGTGACCTGCGCGGAGATCGTGTCCGGCGCTCCGGAACCTGGCCTGGTCGGCCGGCTGCGCGGGTCGGTGATGCTGATGGGTTCCCTGCTGGCGCGCATCGGATCGGCCAGCCTGGCGGCACCGGGCGGCGACTTTCCCGCCCGGCGCACCATCACGACCCACCTGACCGCGTTGTCGCAGCTGGGCGCCGAGATTACGGAGAGCCCGTCCGGGCATCGGCTGGAAGCGCCACGCGGACTCCGTGGCGCGTCGATGTATCTGCTCGAAGCGTCAGTGACCGGGACGGAAACGGCCCTGATGGCCGCGGCGGCGGCTGACGGCACCACCGAAATTCGTCACGCGGCCTGTGAGCCGCACGTCGTCGAGCTCTGCCAGCTGTTGCGTGCGATGGGCGCAGAGGTCAGCGGGGAAGGCACGTCCACGATTCGCGTGACCGGCACACGACACCTGCGCGGGGCCACTCACACACTGCGTGGAGACTACATCGAGGCAGCAAGCTGGGGGGTGGTCGGTGCGGTCACACGCAGCGAACTGACCATTACCGGGTGCCTCGCCGTCGACCTCGAACCCACCACCGCGGTGCTGGCTCAGATGGGGCTGTCGTTCGACCTTGCCGACGACCGATTCACGGTTCGCCCGTCTGAGTTGCGCGCCGTCAAGCGAGTGACCACCGGTCTGTGGCCGGCATTCCCTTCGGACATCGTGTCGTTGGTCACCGTGCTGGCCACACAGGCGCACGGGCGAACGTTGCTGCACGACTGGATGTACGAACTCCGACTGTTCGCGCTCGAACAGCTCAGCGCGATGGGAGCCGATCTCTTCCTCTGTGACTCGCATCGCATCATCGTCACTGGTCCCTCGCGACTGAAAGGGCGAGTGCTCGACAGCCGGGATATCCGTTCCGGCATGGCGCTCGTGGCGGCCGCACTGGTGGCCGAGGGGGAGAGCCGGGTGCTCGAGATAGAAACCGTCGAGCGCGGGTACGCCCACCTCGTCGAGCGACTGACCGCGCTTGGCGCAGACGTCGCGCGCGTCTCCTGAGGGCCCATTCACTGAGTTGGTGTTACTATCCGACGGCCATCACCGTTTCATCGGCGGCCACCTTCCTGTACCGGGGAACCACCGAGACGTTCGCCGCCACGGCGTTTTTCAGTGGGGGGACCAGTCAGCCGGTGACCAGCGGCACGTGGGGCAGTGACGCGCCGGCCGTGGTCACCGTGGGCGCCTCCACAGGGGTGGTGACGGCGGTTGGACCTGGCGAGGTGACGATCTTCGTCGATGCGCAGGGGGTGCGGGGAACCCGAAGGACGCTGGTGGTCCCTCGCTACAACGGCATCTGGTTTGGTCAGTATCGCGTCACGTCCTGCACCGCGACGGGCGCGTTCATTGATGCCGCGATCTGTGAGGACACGCTGAAGGTCGGCAACGTGCTGTCGGCCGGTCTCAATTTTCAGCAGAACGGCCCGGTGATCAGCGGACAGACGCTGCTGGGCTCGCTGTTCTCCCAATCTGTCACGGCGAATGTTGGTGTCCCGGGGGGGCTCTCTTTCGCGGTCAACGCCATCTTTCCGTCGCTGGCGACCCAGGTCGCGCAGCAGTGGGATCTGGCGCTGCCGACAGATGGCGCCCTCCAAGGCACGCTCGTGCAGACGTGGACGGATCCGGTGCTGACGGGGAACCTGGTCGCACAGACGGTTCTCGAGGGCTGGGCACTGTCTGCGGATGCGCTGCCCGCGGCGGCAGCAGACGCACACATGGCGACGCTGAAAGACGTAGCGGCCGCTATTGCCCGAAAGCGCTGACCGCCGCACGCGCCCAGCGGCTTCCGCCCCACGATTGCAGGAGCCGTGAGAGCACTCACCACGGAGACGTGGAGGACGTGGAGCTCTTTGAAAAGGAACTCTCCACGCTCTTCACGTCCCCATGGTGAACACGAACGTTGGGCGCGGCTTCCGCCCCGCCGCTCTATTCGAAGCGCAGCGCTTCGATGGGGTCGAGGCCGGCAGCTTTGCGCGCGGGGTAGTAGCCGAAGAACACGCCAATGCCCGCCGCCACGCCGAACGCCAGGACGATGGAGTCAGCAGGGATGACGGCCGGCCATTGGCGGTAGTACTTGGCAAATTCCGCCAGTCCGTAACCAAAGGCAATGCCGAGGCCGCCGCCGACGATCGAGATGAGGAGCGCTTCCACGAGGAACTGACTCAGGACGTCGCGGCCGCGTGCGCCAATGGCCATGCGCAGTCCAATCTCGCGTGTGCGCTCGGTCACCGAGACCAGCATGATGTTCATGATGCCGATGCCGCCGACCATCAGCGACACGGCGGCGATGCCTGCCAGTAGCGACGTCATCGTGCTGGTCGTCTCCGTGCGCATGGCGACCATGTCGTCAGCTGTCTGCACGCGAAAATCGTCTTCTTCGCCGGGGCCCAGTCCATGCTGGGTGCGCAAGGTCGCGCGAATCGCCTCTGCGGTCTGCGGAATGCGGTCCCCCGACGCCGCCGACGCCAGGATGTAGCCGAGGAACTGCTGACCGGTCAGCTTCTTCAGCACGGTCGTGTACGGCATGAACACCTGGTCATCCTGGTTCTGCCCGGACGATGACGCACCCTTGACCGCCATGACGCCGACAACCTTGACGACGTGGTTGCGGATGCGGACGTTCTGTCCGGTCGGGTCGACGCCTTCGCCAAACAGTACGTCGGACACATTCGAGCCGAGTGCAACCACCTTCGCCGCAGCCTGGACGTCCTGCTCCGTGAAGAACGAGCCGTACTTCATCGGCCAGGACTTCACCATCGTGAAGTCCACGTTCACGCCAACGATGGACGCGTTCCAGTTCTGGTTGCCGGCGATGATCTGCTGGCGGCTCGTCGAGGCTTCGGTGACGTACGTCACGTCCGGCAGCAACCGCAGCGCTGCGGCGTCCGCGGGGACCAGGCGTGGGCTCTGTCCTTCACCCATGCGCACGCCGCCGACCGCCGTGAAGTTGCCGGGGAAGATGGTGACCATGTTGGTGCCGGCGCCGCGAATCTGTTCTTCGATGGCGGCTTGTGCCCCGTTGCCGAGCGCCACCATCGTGATGACGGCACCAACGCCGATGATCATGCCCAGCATGGTCAACGCCGTGCGCATCTTGTTGCGAGCGAGAGCTTTCAGGGCGATACGAACGATCATGATCACGGACATAAGATGTCCGGAATCATATACCCGCGTCAGGCGCGGTCATTTCCCCATTTCACCATTCTTACTGCCCTCCACCGCCACGCCCGTCCCGAGGCGGGGGCGCGACGATGGGCGTCAGTTCAATGGGGAGTCCGCCTGAACCGTCCCGGGGTATGCGGAAGGGACGCAGGTCTTCCTCGCTCAGGTCGAGCACACGGACAATGTGCGGCGTCAGGGTGAGGACGATGTCGGTCTGTTCGGTTTCTTTTTTGTCGCGGCCGAACAGGCGTCCGACGAAGGGGAGGTCCGAGAAGCCCGGCAGGCCGCTGGCGACGGTGCGTTCGTTGTCGCGGATGAGTCCCGCCATGATGTTGGTCTCGCCGTCGCGCAGGCGCAGGGTGGTCGTGATTTGTCTGCTGCCGAAGGTCGGATAGCCGGAGAATCCCGTGCCCGACACACTGCTGAGTTCCACCTTCACCGCGAGGGTGACGTCGTTGTTGGCGTGTACGCGGGGCGTGATGTCGATGTTCACGCCGACCTTGCGGTAGTTGACGTTGCGGATCACCTGCTGATCGGCCGCGCCCTGGTTGAGCGGCACGATTTCCTGCGTCGGGATAGGCACCTCTTCACCAAAATTGGCCTGCACCGGAGTGCTGTCAATGGTTCGGATGTGCGGATTGGCCAGCGTCCGTGTGTTGGTGTCCGACTTGAGCAGCCGGTAGTAGAGCGCCGGCACGCCTGAGACGAGCACGTCGGCCTGGGTGAGGTTGCGCAGACTGCGGAGCGTCTGCGTGGAGTCCGGCCCGATGGCACCTTCAATGCCCGTGTCATTCGACGCGAACTGCAGGCCGTAGTCACGCAGCGACGTCCGGTTGACCTCAAGAATCTCGACCCCGATGACGACTTCGGGCTTCGCCTTGTCGATGGCGGCGAGGATCTTCGAGACGGTCTCCAGGCGCTCCGGTGTGTCGGCGATCGTCAGCGTATTGGTGCTGACCGCCTGCAGCTTGCGGACGTCGCCGGTCACGCGCAGCAGGTCGACCACTTCCTTCATGTCGAGATTGCTGACAAAAAACGTCCGCACGTGTTCGTCGATGAACTCGCGCCGCTTGGCCGGAGTGTCGGGGATGACGGTGATCGTGTTCGGTCCAGTGACCTTGTAGAACGTCTGCGTTGCCGTCGCGACGGTATCCAGGCCGTCACGCAGCGACTTGTTCTGCAGGCTGACCTCGGCAGGGGAGTCGCGGAACGTCGGCTCGAACACGACGCTGAGGCCGCCCAGTTTGGCGAGCATCAGGTAGGCCTGGCGACTGGTGGTCTGGGTGCCGGTCTGCAGGGAGGCCGGCAGCTGCATGTCCGGGAGTTCAAATCCCACCGGTGGCAGGTTGCGCGTGCGGGTGATGACACTCTCGAGTTCGGTCGGGCCTCCGGGTGTAATGGCCAGCTGTGCCCGCTGCGCGGCGCGCGCGGCCCGCAGTTCCGCCTCCACACCCGAGTCCGTCGGATTCAGTTCGCTGGCGAGTTGCAGCTCCACGACGGCGTCCTGGACCTGTCCCTGATGGAACAACACACGGCCACGCCGCAGGTGCATGTCGGAGGCGCGCAACTTCGCGCGGTCGAGGCCCAGGCGCGCGTCCTGGTTCTCGGGCTGCTCGCGCACGAGCTTCGTGTATCGCGCCACCGCCAGGTCGTAGTCCCGCATCGATTCGGCCTGCTGGGCCTGCCGCATCGTCGACGACGTGGCACAGGCAGACACGGCGGGCACCAGCGCCAGCGCGATCAGCAGACGCCATCCCCTCAGCCGCGCGCTCATCGTCCTCCTCCCGAGATGACCGTGGCGTTTTTCGGGATGGCGAATGTGAAGTCCGAGTCCTTGAGTCCCACGTTTTCCTTCATGTCGCTGAACCGGATGGTGTTGAGCGCGCCGCCGTGATCAGTCCACGAAAATGCCTTGAAGTTGAGCGTCGTCCGGTCCACGACAAGGGTGAGTGTGGAAAACTCGTCCTGACGCACCTTCGGGGTCAGCGTCAGGTGCCACTCGCCGTTGGGCTGGGTGGCCGGCATCGAGTGGGTGAAGTCGCGTTCGAGATTGCCTGTGCCGGTCAAAAAAAGGACCGCCGCCGACAGGTCGTCACCCTGGGGCATCGGGCTGGTGTGCACGGTGCGGTCGGCCGGCACATGGAAGTAGATGCGGGTACCGTCGGACACGAACACGTGACGCTCGGGCGGACCGTACGTCCAGCGCATCTTCCCCGGCTTCTTGATCTTTACCTCGCCGCGTTGTTCCGTCGTGAGTGTCTTGAGCACCCCGCCACGCACCGACTGCGTGAAGTTCGCGCGGAAGTCCTTGATGGCGGCATACCGGGTCTGCAGGCGGCGCGCCAGGTCGGCAGGGGACGGGGGAGCCTGGTCAGCGCGCACGGCCGCCGGGGGGACCAGCATGAGGCCAAGGACCAATCCCGCCGCGAGCATCCCGAGGCTCAAGAGGCGCATAGCCGCATGGTAACGCGGTTCGTGCTTCCTGATACGCTGTCTGCCAGTGCGGGCCCCGGCCCGCTGGAGGATGTAAATGTCGCGTGACGAAGAGAACGCCATTCTGGCCCTGAAGAACGCCTGGAAAGGGGCCATCACCTCGGCCAAGGAGCTTGAAGCCCATCAGACGGCAGTGGACGGTATCGCCGGCGACACCGCGTTGGCAGACGTGGACCTTGAGACGTTGTATCGTGTGTCCTCCGCGCACGCCCTGGCGGTGAATGCGCTGCACGGGTTGATCGGGGAACTTCAGCGCAAGGTCGCGTCCGAGTCGTAACGCCTGTGCTACAATTCGGGTTCGCCGCTCACGCGGCGACCCGACCTTGGGGGCCGCTAGCTCAGCTGGGAGAGCGCTACGTTCGCATCGTAGAGGTCGCGAGTTCGAGCCTCGCGCGGTCCACCATCCGCCTTCGCTGCGCTTCGGCGCGACAACGTCCCAACACCAAAGCACTTCGCACTTCGCACTTCGCACCGATATGCTGTAGCCGATGTCTCTCAAACGCATCGGTGTGCTCACCGGCGGCGGTGACGCCCCTGGCCTGAACGCCGTCATTCGCGCAGTTACCAAGTCGGCCGTCAACGCCGGGGTCGAATGCATCGGCCTGGAAGACAGCTTCGACGGCCTCATCTTTCCGGAACGGTCCAGGCTGCTGACCCCTGCCGACGTGACCGGCATCCTCCGGCTCGGCGGCACGATTCTCGGTACGACCAATCGCGGTAACCCCTTCGCCTATCCTGTCGCCACGTCGTCCGGTCCGGTCGACTACTCCGACCGCTGCGTCGAAAACTTCAAGGCGCTCGGGCTGGACGGCCTCGTGGTGATTGGCGGCGACGGGACGCTGGCGATCGCGTACGAACTGCACAAACGCGGAATCCCGATGGTTGGCGTGCCCAAGACGATCGACAACGACATCGTCGGCACGACGATGACGTTCGGGTTCGAGACGGCCGTGGAATTTGCCACTGA
The DNA here is from genome assembly GCA_045862915.1 of Acidimicrobiia bacterium. Classification (GTDB taxonomy): domain Bacteria; phylum Acidobacteriota; class Vicinamibacteria; order Vicinamibacterales; family SCN-69-37; genus SYFT01. Next base: position 4,724 of record BTVE01000028.1, on the reverse strand, counting down.
TGCGATTGACAGGCTGCACTCAACGGCCGAAGCGCACCATCGGGTGATGGTCGTGGAGGTGATGGGACGGTACGCGGGGTGGATCGCCCTGCACTCCGGCATTGCCGGCGGCGCCGACGTGGTGCTGATTCCCGAACTGCCGTACGACCTGGACAAGATTGCGGAGCACATCAACGCCCGCGAGCGGTGGGGAGCGCGGTTCAGTATCGTGGTGGCGGCCGAAGGTGCACACCCAATCGGTGGAGAACGTGTGGTGCAGTCGGCGGCAACGGTTGGCAAACTCGAGCGCCTTGGCGGGATTGGTGAGCGCATCGCCCGGCAACTCGAGCCGCTGACGAACAAAGAGTGCCGTCACGTTGTGTTGGGCCACCTGCAGCGGGGTGGATCGCCGACGGCGTACGACCGGATGTTGGCCACGCGACTCGGCAGCTTTGCCTTTGAGCTCATGCAGCAGGGGACGTTTGGTGTCATGGCCGCGCTGCATCCGCCAGATGTCGTGCCCGTCCCAATCGAGGAAGTAGTTGGCCGTACTCGGACCGTGCCGCCGGACTCGGACATCGTGCGGGCGGCAAAAAACGTCGGTATCTGCTTCGGAGACTGAGCTGCAGAGTTGGCCGACGCCTTGCAATGGCGTCGGACCATGGCACGCGCACGTTCGACCGACGCCCAGGCATTTGCCCGCGGAGCCGGGCTCCGCTATGTGTCCGACGAGGCACACGGCATTGTCCGGCGCCGCCACGGACGGCACTTCATCTACACGTCGGCGGACGGCAGTCGTGTCCGCGACGAGGCGACGCTCGAGCGCATCCGCGCGCTCGCAATTCCTCCCGCGTGGAAACACGTCTGGATCGCCCCGTCAGCCAACGCGCACATTCAGGCGGTGGGCCGGGATGCCCGCGGCCGCAAGCAGTACCGTTATCACGCGTTGTGGCGGGCGGCGCGTGACGAGCAGAAGTACGACCATATGCTCGCGTTTGCCAGGGCGCTTCCGGCGCTCCGGCATCGTGTGCGCTGCGATCTCCGGCGGCTGCCCATGTCGAGGGACCACGTGCTGGCCACCCTTGTGTCGCTGCTCGAGCGCACATTCATCCGCATCGGAAACGACGAGTACGCGCGCGCGAACCGGTCGTACGGACTGACGACACTGCATCACGGTCACGTCACCGTGAAGGGGAAAGACGTGCAGTTCTGCTTTCGCGCGAAGAGCGGCGTAACACAGGAGCTGACGGTGCGTGACGAGGCGCTGGCCCGCTTCGTCCGACACTGCAAGGCGCTGCCAGGTGATCACCTGTTTCAGTGTGTGCGCGCCGATGGCCAGCGAACGCCGATTGACTCGACCGATGTAAATGCCTACCTGCGGGAAGCGACCGGCCTGCAGTGCTCCGCCAAGGACTTTCGCACGTGGGCCGGCACGGTGCTGGCGGCCATCCACCTCTCGGCGGAAGAGGAGGCGACCAGCCTGACTGGCCGCCGGAAGGCGATTGTTCGCGCGGTGGATCTCGTAGCCGAACGGCTTGGCAACACACGCGCGGTGTGCCGCTCGTCGTACATCCATCCCGGCGTCATCGAGGCGTACCTCGACGGCGAGACGATCAAGCCGGCTGCCTCCGTCAGGCACGACGGTGGCGCGTGTTGCCGCTTGCCGGAAGCGGCCGAGACGGCGGTCCTCGCCTTGCTGCGCCGGCGTCGGCAGACCGGTGCCAGGCGGGCGGCGTAAGCCACGACGGGTTCCTCGCCCCTTCCGGCGATGTCCGACGGCTGGTAGTAGGTCAGTGCCGGCCACTACTATCGGCGCACCAAGTTCATGTCGCTCAACGTGTTAAACCGGAAGCTGCACTACTGGGGCTCCGCGATCATCGCCATTCCTCTGCTCCTGGTCATTGCTACCGGCGTCATCCTTCAACTCAAGAAGGACTGGGCGTGGGTGCAGCCGGTTGAGCATCGTGGGCGCGAAAAGGCGCCGGTCATCGAGTTGTCGGACATCCTGAACGCCGTTCGCAACCACTCACATCCCGAAGTGAACGTGCAGGGCTGGGAGGACATCAAACGCCTGGACGTGCGGCCCGACCGCGGCGTCGCCAAGGCCACGCTGCAGAACGACTGGGAAGTGCAGGTCGATACCACCGACGGCCGCATCATGCAGGTGGCCTATCGCCGCAGCGACTGGCTGGAAGCGCTGCACGACGGTTCGTTCATCAGCGACGGCTACAAACTCTGGATCGTCTTCCCGTCCTCACTGATTCTGTTGTTCCTCTGGGGCAGCGGCGTCTGGATGTGGATCTGGCCGATCATCAACAAACGCCGCGTGCGTGCGCGCAAGGCGCGCAGCCAGTCTGTGTCTGCGTAGCCGCGCGCTACAGCACCAACTGCCAGTAGCCGACGTCCACCCAGCGGTCGAACTTCCGGCCGACCTCGCGAAAGTGCGCGACGTTGGTGAACCCGAACTTTTCGTGAAGCGCGACGCTTGACGCGTTTGGCAGGGCGATGCCGCCAAGCAGGGCGTGTATCCCCTGCGCCTTCAACTGCGGGATGAGTGCGGCATACAGCGCTGAGCCGAGGCCTCGGCCTTCGGCACCGGGTCGCAGGTACACCGTCACTTCACTCGAGAAGCGATAGGCGCAGCGGCCCTTCCACTTGCTGGCATACGCGAAGCCCTCGACCGCACCATCCGGTACGGCCACGAGGAACGGCAGCCGGTCTGCGAACGTCTCGGCGAGACGTTCGGCCATCACGGTGTCGGGCACCGGGGTCTCTTCGAACGTCACCGTGGTGTGCTGGACGAAGTGGTTGTAGATGTCCGCAATGGCTCCGGCGTCTGTGGCTGCAGCGGCGCGAATCATCGGCGTTCTCCTCGGCCGGGAGTCTAATCCATAAAGTTGCAACGTGCAACAAGTCGGGGGGCGACGCCACGCTCACGTGAGATGATGTACAGCATGCGCCTGTTCGTCTGGTTCGGTGTGGTGACCCTGGCGGTGGCGACGTGTGCATGGCCGGGAACCTTGGCACAGGCGCAGGACGGGCCGCCCCAGGCCATCGTGGACGCCGTCGTCGAGGCGGTCTGCCAGAAGCAGATGGTGATGCTCGGCGAACTCCCGAGCCACGGCGAGGCCCGGACCTTCGAGGCCAAGGCCAGGATTGTCGACGGGTTGCGGTCGCGGTGTGGATTCACAGCTGTCCTGTTTGAAGCGCCCCTGTACGACTTCATCGGTCTGGAACGTGCCGCGGCATCCGGGACGCCGGCGGACGCGCAACTGGACAACGCTGTGGGCCGCTTCTGGTGGACGCGCGAACTCACCCCGTGGCGCCGCTCGCTGTTTGACGCACTGGTCGCCCGGCAGGTAGTGCTCGGAGGGCTCGACGACCAGCTGTCGGTGACCGGACAGTATGCCCGGACCACGTTGCCGTCACTGGTGGCCTCGGCCGTGCCTCCCGGCATGGCTGGGTCATGTGCCGACACGGTCCGCCGGCATGTGGGGTGGACGTACGACACCGGTCATCCATTCGATGCCGCCGAACAGGTCCGGCTGGCGCAATGCGCCGCCGAAGCGGCCGCATCCACGTCGGACCGGTCGCCGGTGGATGCCGGGGACCGAGCGATGCTCCGGAGTTTTGCGCGTTATGCGACTCGTCAGCAGGCAGGCACCGGTGTGGGCCGCGACGAATCCATGTTCGACACGCTTGCGTGGTACCTTGATCGGCTGCCGCGTGAGGCACGGGTCGTCGTGTGGACCGCCACCGTGCATGCCGCACGGCAGGGCGGCAGCAGGCCTGAGCCGACACTGGCGCAACGGGCGGTCGCACGGTGGGGCGCTCGCGTGGCGACGGTGGGGTTCACCGCGTTTGAAGGGTTTACGTCGATGGCGGGAAGGGCAGCGACACCCTTGCCTCCCGCCCCGCCTGGTTCACTTGAGGCAACCGCGACGGCGACCCAGCCGTGGTCGTTCCTCGACACAACGGCGCTGCGGCGTCTTGGCCCCCTTCCGTCGCGCCTGCTGGGACGCGTTACCGTCGAGAACTGGGCTGATGTCTTTGACGGCGTCGTGGTGATCCGCCACGAGGTGGCGCCGACGTTTGATCCCTGGAAGCAGGAGGGCCCGGACGGGATTCGACAAGGGCATCCAGCATCCGGGCCAGCGTCTCCAGCTCGACGGCGTTGAACGCCGCCAGCGCTCCGAGGTGCTCCCGCCGAATCTCGCCAGCGATCCTGCCGCCGAGCGCGCGCCCGCGCGTCGTCGACACGAGCCGCTTCTTGCGATCGTTGCCAGGGACAGCGTCCACGCGCACGAGCGCCTGCGCGACCAGCGACTCGGCCACACGGCTCGCCGTGCTCTTGTTCAGTCCGAGGGCATGGGCAAGTTCGGTGACCAGCACGCCGCCCGACTTCACCACGATCTCGAGCGCGTAACACTCGGACACGGTGATGCCATGGCGGCACACACGATTGCGGTCGCGCAGCTGATACGCCTTGGCCAGGCGCATGATGCGTTCTGACACGGCATCGTGTGCACTGGTGTCTGCAGGAGGGCGAGGTGCGCGAGTGCGGGGCGGCACCCGCGGATTATAACGGCGGCGTACTCAATGGGTCGATGCACCGTGACAGGAGGAGAAGATGTCACGTATGCCGCGCGGTTCCTTGACCGCCACGGAATAGACCGAGTCCTGGGTTCGATGGAAACGCGGGGAGTTGCTTCCGGTGATTGGCCGGGCCTGGGTCGTCAGCGGTC
>BTVE01000027.1:0-45326 GCA_045862915.1 Acidimicrobiia bacterium | reverse complement strand
CGCCCGCGGGGGCGCCCGGGGTGGTGGGGGCCGTGGGGGGGGTCGCTGGGGGGGGGGGGGCTTCCCCCCCCCCCGACCCCGGCCAGGAGCACATGTGATCGTCGTCATTGGTGCCGGCGTCGTTGGCCTGGCCAGCGCGCTGTCGTTGCTCCAGCGCGGACGTGACGTCGTGGTGCTCGAACGCCATCGTCGCGCGGGGCTCGAAACGTCCACGCATAACAGCGGGGTGATTCACGCGGGCTTGTATTACCCGCCCGGTTCGCTGAAGGCGACGCTGTGTGTGGACGGGCGTGATCGCCTCAAGGCGTTCTGCCGCGCGCGTGGGGTCCCGCATCACACGTCGGGGAAACTGATTGTCGCCACGGACCTCGCGGAGGAGGCCAACCTGGACGCCGTGGCGTCAAACGCGCGGGCCTCAGGTGTGGAGGTGGAGGTGGTGGATGCTGCCTTCGTGCGCGCGCGGGAACCCCATGTGCGCGCGACGCGGGCGGTGTGGTCGGCGCACACCGCATGGGTCGACGCGGATGCGTACGTGCGCGTGTTGCAGCGAGAGGTGGAGTCGCTGGGCGGACACGTGCTCCCCGGCTCATCGGTCACCGGCGTGGACGTACGCGGAGCATCTGTGTCTGTCGCCACGACGCTCGAAACGATCGATGCTGACGTCGTGGTGAACGCGGCGGGACTGTATGCCGACGACGTGTCGCGGTTGTGTGATGGAGAGCTGTTCACCATCTACCCGTGCCGTGGCGAGTATGCCGAACTGACGCCTCAGGCGTCACGGCTCGTGAACGGCCTGGTCTATCCCGTGCCGCACCACAGCGGGCATGGCCTCGGCGTCCACCTGACGAAGACTGCCGGAGGTCCGGTGTGGCTCGGGCCGACCATCCGTTATCAGGACCGCAAGGACGACTACGAGAGCGAACGGCAGCCGCTCGAAGACTTCCTGGTGGCCACCCGGCGCCTGCTTCCGTCGGTCACGATCGACGATTTGCGTCTGAGCGGCAGCGGTATCCGCGCCAAGTTGCACCCGCCGACCGAAAAATTCGCGGACTTCATGATTCGTCAGGACGCGAAGCAGCCGTGGCTCTTTCACGCCGCAGGAATCGACTCGCCGGGGCTGACGTCGAGTCTCGCCATTGGCGAGCGGATCGCCAATCTCGTCGTCGGCGCACTAGGATAGGGGTGTGGCTAGAAGCTCGCACCCACCTTCGCCGAAGGCTTCGGCGGGTAAACCCCGCACTTCGCACCAGGCACGCGAGGACCGCATCGTACCGGTCGCTGACAACCGGAAGGCAGGATTCGACTACCACCTGCTGGAACAGTTCGAGGCGGGTATCGTGCTGCTGGGCACGGAAGTGAAAGCCATTCGTGAAGGGATGGTCAATCTGCGTGACAGCTACGTGCGGATCGAAGGCGGCGAACCGTGGCTGCTCAAGGTGCACATCGGGCAGTACAGCCACAGCGGGTGGTCGGTGCACGATCCCGAGCGCAAGCGGAAGCTGCTGCTCAACGCCAACGAACTCCGCAAGCTGATCGGCAAGACGGCCGAAAAGGGGTTGACGATTGTCCCGACGAGGCTGTACTTCAAGAACGGCCGGCTCAAAGTGGGGATTGCGCTGGCCAAGGGCAAACAGGCGCACGACAAGCGGGAAACCATGAAGCGGCGCGAAGCCGACCGCGAGACGCGGGCTGCAGTAAAATCCCGCATCCGGTAGAACCCCGTGCAGCGACCACCCGAATTCCCCATTTCCCCATCTCCCCGTTTCCCCATCCGGAAAGGGATCATCCTCGCGGGCGGCTCAGGGACGCGTCTGTATCCGGCGACTCGTGCCGTCTCGAAGCAGCTGCTGCCGATTTACGACAAGCCGATGGTGTATTACCCGCTCAGCACATTGATGCTGGCGGGCATCCAGGACGTCCTGGTGATCTCGACACCACGGGACACGCCCAGTTTTCAGGACCTGTTGGGCGACGGCGCGCAGTGGGGGATGCGGATCGACTATGCGGTACAGCCTGAGCCGGGCGGTCTGGCGCAGGCGTACCTGATCGGGCGGACGTTCCTGGCTGGGGCTCCCTCGGTCCTGATCCTCGGCGACAACGTGTTCTACGGCAACGACTTGCCTGACCTGTTGGCCTCCGCGGCCGCACGAGCGGACAGCGCGACCGTGTTTGCCTATCACGTGCAGGACCCGGAACGGTACGGTGTCGTCGCATTTGATGCCGCCGGCCGGGCCACGTCGATTGAAGAAAAGCCGGCCGAACCGAAGTCCGACTTCGCCGTGACGGGCCTCTACTTCTACGATGGGAGAGCGGCCGAGCTGGCTGCGGAGCTGAAACCGTCGCGTCGCGGCGAACTGGAGATCACCGATCTCAACCGGCGCTATCTCGAGATGGGGGATCTGCATGTCGAGGTGATGGGGCGGGGCATGGCCTGGCTGGATACCGGCACACACGCGTCACTGCTCGAAGCGGGCCAGTTCATCGAAATCATCGAGCGGCGGCAGGGACTCAAAATCGCCTGTCCGGAAGAAATCGCCTTCCGCAAGGGGTGGATCGACGCCACCCAGCTGGAGCGCCTGGCTGCGCCTTTTGGACCACACAACGAGTACGGACGCTACCTGCGCGACCTGCTCGTCGGATAATGAATCCATGAAATCGGTCCGTTGGTATCTGCTGGGCGCCGCGCTCGGCATCGTCGGGTTGGTCGCGTGGTGGGCGACTCAGGGGGAGCCGCGTGTGGTCATCGACCTCGTGGATGAACTTCCGCGCGCCGTGCAGCAACGTCCATCGCCGGAGGCCTTCCGTGTGGAGGACATCTCGCTGGCGGGTGTTTCGCGCCGGTCCATCTACGTGGCCGAACAATCCCGCCTGGTCTATGCGATCACGGTGCCGGACGGTGGCTGGCTGCGGGTGGCACTTGGTGTGCGGGAAGAGGTCTGGAACCGCGAAGGCAACGGCGTCTTGTTCATGGCCGGCGTCAGTCACTCGGGCAAATACGAAGAGCTGGTCAGCCTGGTCGTGAATCCCTTCGCAAATCCCAGCGACCGCCAATGGTTGCCGGTGCTGCTGGATCTCTCGCCATGGGCGGGGCAGTCCGTCGAGCTCGTCCTTAACACGCGTATCGCACATCCTGAAGCCAGCGCTGCCAACCACCTCGCCCTCTGGGGCGCTCCGGCCATCGTCACGCGCTGATGCGGGTGCTGGTGTTCGGCGCGGCAGGACAGCTGGGGGCGGAGACCGTCCGCTACTGGCGTGCCGGAGGCCATGTGGTCGAGCCGCTCACGCGGCGCGAACTGGACGTCACGTCTGCGTCGGCCGTCACGGCAGCCGTTGATGCGGCGCGGGCCGATGTCGTCGTCAATTGCACCGCGTACAACCGCGTCGATGATGCCGAACTGGATCCGGGCGCGGCGCTGGCCGTGAACACCTGGGCGGTCAAGGCGATGAGCGCGGCGCTTCGCGACAGGGACGCCGTGTTCGTGCACTACAGCACCGACTTTGTGTTCGACGGCATGACCGATCGGCCGTATGTCGAGACCGACGCGCCGAACCCCCAAAGTACGTACGGCATGTCGAAACTGCTCGGCGAGTGGCTGGCGGCCGACGTCCCGCGGCACTATGTGCTGCGTGTCGAGAGCCTCTTTGGCGGGCAGGCGGCACGCAGTTCCCTGGACACCATGTTGCGCAACATGCGATCGGGCGCGCCGGTGACGGCGTTCGCCGATCGTATCGTCTCACCCAGCTATGTGGCCGACGTGGCACAGGCCACGTGGCGGCTGATTACCCAGCCGGCCCCGTTCGGGCTGTATCACTGCGTCAACTCGGGGATGGCCTCGTGGCTCGAGGTGGCCGGCTACGTGCGCGAGGTTGCCGGCCTGCCCGATGCGGAGATCCGCGGTGTGCCGTCAGCCTCGGTCAACCTCCGCGCCCGGCGCCCACGGTTTGCGGCGCTGTCCAACGCCAAGCTGGGCTCGGTGGGGATTCTAATGCCGACCTGGCAGGACGCCGTTGCGCGCCACATCGCCAGCACCTAGCACTTCGCACTTCGCACTTCGCACTTCGCACTTCGCACTTCGCACTTCGCACTAGAATTGGCTGTTTATGCCCGTACCGCTTCTTGATTTGCAGGCCCAGTTCGCTCCGCTTCGTGCCGACGTGCTTGCGGCCATCACCCGCGTCTGTGACAGTCAGCGGTTCATCCTTGGTCCGGAGACCGAGGCGCTCGAGCGGGAGCTTGCCGCGCAACTTGGCGTCGCTGATGCCATTGGCGTCTCGTCGGGCACCGATGCCCTGCTGCTGTCGATGATGGCGCTGGGCGTTGGTCCAGGCGACGAGGTGATCACGTCCACGTATTCGTTTTTTGCGACGGCCGGTTCGATTGTGCGTGTCGGCGCCCGGCCGGTGCTTGTGGATATCGATCCCGACACCTACAACTTGAGCGCCGCGGCTGTGCGAGCGGCCATGACGCCTCGCACAAAGGCCATCGTGCCCGTGCATCTGTACGGACAGTGCGCCGACATGGAGGAGCTGCTGGCGATCGCTGCCGCAGCCGGCGTAGCCGTCATCGAGGATGCCTGCCAGTCCATCGGAGCCGAATATCGCGGGCGCCAGGCCGGAGCCATGGGCGCGGTCGGGTGTTTTTCGTTTTTCCCGTCGAAGAACCTTGGGGCCTTTGGCGATGCCGGTCTCGTCACGACCAATGATGTGGACCTCGCGCGCCGGCTGCGGATTCTGCGCACGCACGGCGGGGAACGCCGCTACTACCATCAACTCGTCGGGGGCAACTTCCGTATCGACGAAATCCAGTCGGCCGTCTTGCGCGTCAAGCGGCCGCATCTGGCCGCGTGGACGGCAGCGCGTCAGCGCAACGCCGACAGATACCGAGCCTTGGTGGCCGAGCACGGTCTGGGGGAGATCGGCCTGCCGGTGACCCGCCCCGACCGCACCCACATCTACAACCAGTTCGTGGTTCGTTTGCCGGATCGGGATCGCGTCATGGAGCGGTTGAAGGCTGCAGGAATTGGCTGTGAAGTGTATTACCCTGTGCCTTTCCACCTGCAGGAGTGCTTCAGCGGGCTCGGATATCGTCCAGGAGATTTCCCTGTGGCGGAAACGGCGTCGCGTGAGACGCTGGCGTTGCCGGTGTATGGCGAACTGACAGACGCGCAACTGGCCGAGGTCGTGAGCCGACTCGCCGACGCTCTGCGGGAACGATAAAGGGCGATGATGAGACAACGAGCGGCTTCAGCCGGCGTGCTTGCGCTGGTGGTGCTGGCCACCACAGCAGGTGCCGCAGGCGCGCAGACGACGGCAGATCCTCGCGAAACCGCGCGCATGCACTTCGGGCCGGTGTATGTCACACCGTCGCTGGCATTGCGCGACGTCGGCGTCGACACGAACGTGTTTAATGAGTGGACGGACCCGAAGTCCGACTTCACGGCCACGGTGGCCCCGAAGGCTGACGCCTGGCTGATGATGACCCGGCGGTTCCTGCTGTCCACGTCGACCGAACTCGGGTTGGTGTATTTCAAATCCTTCACGAATCAGCGGTCGGTGAATCCTCGCGTGAATGCTCGCCTGGACGTTCGCTTCACCAGGGTGTCGCTGTTTGGCGAGAATCAGTTCGCGTGGTCGCGCGAACGGGCCAACCTGGAACTGGATGCGCGGCTGCGCCGGCGCGTCAACACCACGCGCGCCGGGTTCGTGTTTTCCGCCACGCCGAAATTGAGCATTGAGGCGGCGCTGTACCGGACGGGTTACGACTACGAAGCGAATGCGTCGCTGTCGGGCATCGATCTGAAGAACGCCCTTCAGCGGAACCGTCGCGGTCTGCAAGTGGAAGCGACTCAGCGTCTGACGTCGCGCACCACGGTGTTCGTCGCGTTTGAAACCCAGCGCGAGCGCTTCGAGTTTGCCGGATTCAAGAACGCCGACGGTTTTCGGCTGACGCCTGGTGTCAGGTTCAGCCCCCGCGCGCTCATTTCTGGTGAGGCACAGGTCGGAATCCGCCGGTTCAAGCCGCTCTCGCCCGACGTCCCGGATTTTCAGGGTGTTGTGGCCAAGGCGAGCATCAGTCATACCCTGTTCGGCGCCACCCGGGCGACGCTCGACGTGGATCGCGATCTCGATTATTCGTTTGAACCGACCGAGCCGTATTACGTGCATACGGCCTGGGGCGGGTCCGTGCGCCGGCAGGTGGTGGGCGATATCGATCTGGTGGCGAACGTCCGCCGGGGACGCCTGGCGTACCGTGCCTTCGGACCGGTCCCCGCACAGGGGGCCCGACGGGACACCTACTGGCAATACGGGCTGGACCTGGGCTATCGACTCAACCGACAATCGCGAGTGGGTTTTGCCGTGAACCGTGTCGAGCGCGAGTCGTCGGTGGGGACGACCCGGTCATTCCGCGGACTGGTGGCCGGCTTGACCGTCACGTACGGAGGATGAGGACATGAGACGAAGTGTGGTGCGCCTGCTGCTGGCCGGGCTGGTGCTCGTGCTCGCGGCCGGGCGCGTGGAGGCCAGGCAATCGGTGGCCGACTACGTCATCGGTCCGCTCGATGTGTTGTCGATCAACGTCCACGAGGACGACGCCCTCAAGGGGCGGTACACCGTGGAAGCCGACGGCACGTTTTCGTTCCCGCTGATTGGACGCATCAAGGCCGGCGGGCTGACGATTCGCGACTTCGAGGCGGCGCTCAAGGCGCGGCTCAAGGACGGGTTCTTCGTTGATCCCCAGGTGACGGTTGGCATCGAGGAATATCGCAGCCAGCGTGTGTTCGTGACCGGCGAAGTGCGCACGCCGGGGATTCTCCCGCTGACCGGCGGGATGACCCTGGTTGAGGCGCTGGCTCGCGCCGGCGGCGTCAATGCGGCCTCGGCCGCGGGTGATGTCGCGATTGTGCGGGCCAAACGTCCCGATGGACCACCGGCGGGCGGCGAGGATGGCGAGGAGCCGATTCGCATCTCGCTGCGCGATCTGGAAGCCGGCCGTGAGTCCACCAATGTGTCCCTCAAGGATGGCGACACCATCTACGTGCTGCGCGCCGAGAGCCTGTACGTCTTTGGTGAGGTCAAGAATCCCGGGGCCGTGTCCGTGCAGCCGGGCATGACCGTGCTGCAGGCGCTCGCGCTGGTGGGGGGCGCCACGATTGACGCCGCTCTCAATCGCATCCGGATCGTCCGGATGGAAAACGGTGAACGCAAGGAACTCAAGCGCGTGAAGCTGACCGATCTGGTCAAGGCCGGAGACACCATCATCGTGCCCGAGCGCTATTTCGAGGTGCTATGAGCGATCAGCTGGATCTGGATGCGCAACAACCCCTTGACGGAGCCGCGGCCCCGGAGCAAACGCCCCGGCTTCACAGTGTGCCCGCCGCGACATCGGTGCCGATGTCGGCCGACGAGTGGACCCTGCGGATGGGCGCCTATGTGCGCGCGGTGTACAAGCGGCGGTACGTCGCGCTCGCCGTCTTTGCGGCCGTCGTCACGGTCGCGGCCGTTCGCACGTTGACTGCGACGCCGATCTACGAGGCCACCGCTCGCCTCTTGATCGATGCCGAAACCACCAACGTGGTGTCGTTTCAGGAAGTGGTGAACGAACAGGAGTCCCGCACGGACTATTACCAGACGCAGTACCGCATCCTCCAGAGTCGCTCGCTGATGCGGCGCGTCATGGACAATCTGGAGCTCTGGGAGCATCCCCATTTCGCCGCCGCTCTGGGCGGAGCCCCGTTGCCATCACGCACCGGATTGCAGCGAATCGGGGACCTGGTGAACGGGTGGCTTGGGAGACCGAAGGCCGTTCCAACACCGACAGACATGGCCGGGGATGAGACTGTGGCCCAGGCGCATGCGATTGATGTCCTCCTGTCTGGGCTCACGATTGAACCCCTCAGGACCAGCCGACTGGTCGATATCCGCTACAGTTCTTCGGACCCGGTGCTTGCGTCATCAGTCCCGAACGCCCTGGTGACCGAGTATATCGCCCAGAATCTTGAATACCGGTTTCTGGCATCCCAGCAGGCAACGACCTTCCTCACCGACAGGCTCGCCGAACAGCGCAAGCAGGTGCAGACGGCCGAAGAAGCGCTGCAGCAGTATCGCGAACGCAACGATGCGATCTCGATCGAAGATCGGGAGAACATCGTTGTTCAGAAGCTCGCCGATCTCAACGCCGCGCTGACGCGCGCGAAAACCCTGCGACTGGAGAAGGAAGCTGTCTACGACCAGTTGAATCGTAACCGCAGCAATCCCGCCGTGATTGATACCTTCCCGGCCGTGATGGCCAACGGGTTCATCCAGAACCTCAAGGCGGAGCTCGCCTCACTCCAGCGACAGAAGGCGTCACTCTCGGAAAAGTTTCTTGCGTCTCACCCCCAGATGGTGTCTGTCAACACTGCGATTGCGAACACGGAGTCCCGGTTGAAGACGGAAATCGACAAGGTTGTACTCTCGGTCAAGGCAGAGTTTGATGCGGCCGTCGTCCAGGAAGACAGCCTGGCCAGAGCCCTGAGCCAGCAGAAGGCTGAAGCCTTGGCGATGAACGAGAAGTCCATTGAATACAACGTGCTCGCGAGGGAAGTCCAGAGCAGCAGGCAGATCTACGACACGCTGATGCAGCGCGCCAACGAGACTGGCGTCTCCGAGGAACTCAGAACCAGCAACATCCGGTCGGTCGACCCGGCGGAACAGCCCAGGTATCCGAGTTATCCACGCACCAGAATGAACATGCTGTTGGCGGTCGTGTTTGGCGCATTTGCCGCAGTAGTGGTCGCCTGGCTCTTCGACTATGCGGACAGCCGAATCAAGGATCCGGAAGAGGTCAAGGCATACCTCGGCCTGCCGAACCTCGGCATGTTACCGCTGATGCCGCCGGCCGAAGGAGGGCAATACGTGCGGTTGGACGGCACCGTGCCGGCGAATTTTTCCGAAGCATTTCGTGTGCTTCGGACCAACGTGTTGTTTTCCAGTACGGTGTCGCGCGGTCAGTCGCTGCTCGTCACCAGTACTGGGCCGGGTGAGGGGAAGAGCCTGGTCGCCTCGAATCTGGCGATTTCCCTGGCACAAGCCGGTCGCCGTGTGCTCTTGATCGATGCCGACATGCGGAAGCCAAAAGCGCACACTGTGTTTGGCATCGCCCAGGAACCGGGATTGTCGAACCTGCTGGTAACTGAGGCGAAGGCCTCCCAGTGCGTCAAGAAGACCGAGACAGAGAATTTGTGGATATTGCCCGCTGGGCGTATACCTCCAAACCCCGCCGAACTCTTGGGATCGCGGGCATTCTCTGCGTTCTTGAACACGTTGCGTGCGCATTTCGACTGGGTCATTGTCGACACGCCGCCGGTGATGGCCGTTGCGGACGCCTCTGTCATTGCCCAGCAGGTGTCTGGCGCGTTGTTCGTGATCGGCGCCGAGATGACCAGTCGCCACGCCGCCCGGCAAGCCGTGCAGCAACTCCATACCGTGCAGGCCCGGATGATTGGGGCCGTGCTCAATCGCGTCAATCTTGGACGACACCCGTATTACTACTCCCAGTACTATCGGCGTGAGTACACGTCCTACTACGTCAAGGCTGGCTGACGTGGCCGTTGACCGCGCTGCTTATCGGGCGCATGCCGGTGCGTGCCCCCGATGCACCGGCACCCTTCAGCGCTCACGGTCGAGCTGGTGGACGCGCTGGTTCAAGGCCCGCACCGTGCGGAGGCTGTTTCGCTGCCGGACATGTGGGTGGCGCGGCTGGATGGTCCCCTTGGAGGCGCCCGCCTCGCCGATTGCCCCCGAGGTGGGGCAACCGCTGGATCTGGGTGACCTCGATGGGCCCGACGAACACGCAGGGGGGCGGCAGTGAGTATCCGGCTTGGGGTCGACCTGGATGGGACCTTGGCGGATCTGTCCAGCGTGTATCGCGACTACGAGCGACGGTTATTCGGTGAGTTGGCGGCAACCCCGGACGAACGCGCCACCGAGGTCTCGGAGAAGGGGCGCTTGAAAGCCGCTCGGGTTGCGGTGCGCCGCCGACAAGCCGTCTGGGAGGCGATTCGGCGCACGCCGGACTTCTGGACACTCTTGCCGCCCATCGAAGGTGCCGCGATCGCGCAACTGCATGAGGCGGCGACCACGAAGGACTGGGAGGTGTACTTCACGACGCAGCGGCCCGCCACCGTCGGCCGATCCGTGCAGGCACAGACCCGGGATTGGCTGGCGACGCAGGGATTTCCGGGCGCCTGCGTGCTGGCGCTGAACAGATCGCGGGGGCGACTTGCCGCTGCGCTGGACCTGGACTATCTCATCGACGATCTCGCACAGAACTGCGTCGACGCACTGTCAGACTCGCGGTGCCGGCCGCTGCTGATGGTGAGGAGCGATGACGCAGAGGCGAAACAGGCAGCCGCGCGCCTCCAGATTACGGTGGTGCGGTCGATGGCCGATGCGCTCACGGTCATCTCCCGCGCAGGCGGGGAGGCTCCAACGCCCTGGCGCCGCCTGCTGCGCGCGGTCACCGGACGGTAGGGGACGAGCCCGGAGACGGCAGGCCATACCGCTCCAGATCCGCGTCCACCATCATCCGAACCAGGCCAGGGAAGTCTACGCTTGGTGACCAGCCGAGGCGCGCCTTGGCCTTTGAGCAGTCACCGATAAGGTGATCAACCTCGGCCGGCCGCAGGAACGCCGGATCAATCACCACGTGCTTCTGCCAGTCAAGTCCCGCGTGCGCAAAGGCGATTTCCACGAGCTCGCGCACGGAGTGGCTCTCCCCTGTGGCGATCACGTAGTCATCAGCGTCTTCCTGCTGAAGCATCAGCCACATCGCCCGTACATAGTCCCCGGCAAACCCCCAGTCGCGCTGCGCGTCGAGATTGCCCAGACGTAATTCCTGGGTCAGCCCGGCCTTGATCTTCGCCACACCGTCCGTGACCTTGCGCGTCACGAATTCGAGCCCGCGCCGTGGTGACTCGTGGTTGAAGAGAATCCCCGACACCGCAAACAAGTCGTAACTTTCGCGATAGTTCACCGTGATGTAGTGTGCGAAGACCTTCGACACGCCGTAGGGACTGCGTGGATAGAACGGCGTCAGTTCCGTCTGCGGGATCTCCCGGACTTTGCCGTACATCTCCGACGAGGACGCCTGGTAGGTGCGTATCGTCGGATCGACCACCCGGACCGCCTCGAGCACGCGAGTGACGCCCTGCGAGTTGAACTCGCCGGTCAGCATCGGCTGATCCCATGACGCCGGGACGAAGGACATGGCCGCCAGGTTGTACAGCTCCTGCGGCTGCGCCCGCTCCAAGGCGCGGATCAGCGACAACTGGTCGAGCAGGTCGCCAGGAATCAGCGTCACGCGATCGAGCAGATGCTGAATGCGCCAGTAATTGGCTGCGGACAGCCGACGGGTCAGTCCGAAGACCTCGTATCCTTCTGATAACAGGAGTTCGGCAAGATACGAACCATCCTGCCCTGTGATGCCGGTGATCAATGCGCGACGGGCTGCCATCGGCAGACACGATAACACGGGCCAACTCCCCGCTTTCCGCATGGTATCCTCCTCTGCCTCATGGAGAAGTCTCCGGTCGTCGATCCGCACGTCTCACGATCTATCGATGTGATTCGCGGAACGGCGGCGCTGGGAGTGATCTGGGGCCATTCGATGTACGGCATTAATCGCCCCGTCGAACTTAACGGGGCGTTCTGGGTCTGGGTGTTCCTGCCGCTGAGCGGATACCTGGTGGCCCGGGGATTCGAACCACAGGGGTACGGGCGGTCGCCGGCTGCGTTTTGCCGCTTTCTGTGGAACCGGTCGTTGCGCATTCTGCCTCTCGCGTGGGCGGCACTGCTGATCGGCGCTCTGATGGCGTGGTGGCATGACGTGTTGCCGGACACGACGGTCCGCCAGTTTCTGTTCATGCCCCCGGGCAATGCCATGTCGCTCGTTGGGCCGCTCTGGACCATCGCCGCCGAGATGCAGTTCTATGTAGCCTCTGCTGTGCTTTTGCCATGGGTCGCCATCCCACCCCGCGTTCGGCTGACCGCGGGGCTCGTCGTGTGGCCGCTGTCGCTGTGGGTTGCGTGGATCTGGATCGCGGCGGCACATGATAATGCGTTCCAACCGCGTTCGCTGGTTGGCAACCTCGCATTCTTCGTGTTCGGCGTGTGGCTTGCGTCAATCAGGATGCCCCCGGTGCGCGTGCCGCGAATCCTCAAGGTGGCGCTGGTGGTGGCGCCGGTCGCGCTGGCCTGGTACCTTCAGAACCACAAGGCCGAGTACTTCTGGCAATGGGGCAGCGATACCCCGTATCCGTTCGGTGGCGCGGCCGTGTGCGCGTTGTTCATCTGCCTTGTGGTGGTCTGGACCTCCGTGCCGGCTGGCCCGTCCACCTGGGACCGCGGTCCTGCTCGGTGGGGCATCGACGGGCTGGCGTGGTGTGGGTTCTACACCTATGGCATTTATGTGGTCCACGCGCTGCTGACTGTTTTCGACAAGTTCATCTTCAGACTACCTACCGGCCCAGCGATGCTGGCCTATCTGATGCTGGCAGTGCCGCTCGCACCGCTGTCCTATCGCTGGTACGAGCGATTCTGGTTGCGATTTCGCGTCGGCCGGAGGTCGCTGCCGGTGGTCGGGGCTCCTTGACAGGGGGCCGTCGGACGGGCACAATGCTCTCCTTGTTCACGCCGTGAACGATAGGGCTCTAAGTTCTTGTTCTTCTAGACGTTTGGTGTAACTCAGAGGCACGGAGTGTCCCTGCAGCGTTCGGCCCACGACCGGCACATTCACTCGATCCTGACCGAAATCGGCGCAGGCCGACCGCTCTCGCAGCGATCGCTGGCACGCAATCTCGGGATTGCACTCGGCCTGACCAATCTGCTCCTGAGTCGTCTGGTCCGCAAGGGGCTGATTCGAGTATCGCGCGTCCGCCCAAACCGGCTGGCCTATTTCCTGACGCCAAAAGGGATGTCGGAAAAGGCCGCGATGTCCCGCGCCTATTTCCAGGACTCTGTTCGCTTTTATGCGTCAGCCAGGGAACGGGTGAGCGCAGGCCTGATGGCGATTTCACGTCAGTGGCCGATGGGCGAGGCCGCTCCGGTGCAGAAACGTGTGGTGTTTATCGGCACCGGTGAAGTTGCTGAAATTGCGTACGTGTGCCTGCAGGAGACCGACCTCAGGCTGACTGGTGCGATCGACTTCCAAGGTCGGAAGCGGTTCTTCGGAGTGCCTGTGCACGCTGCCGAAAACCTCACCGCCGACGCCCTCCGTCAACTTCTTCCGCGCGGCACTTTTCTTGTCGCGTTCGGCGACTCCCAGCAGTCGCGAGCGTTTCTCGATCGGGCTGGACTGTCAAGTAGTGAGGTGTTGTGGATACAGTAGCTGAAACCAATCGTCCGTCCTGCGAGACTCTCAACGTTCAGGTATTTGCCGACGGTGCAGACCTGTCGGGCATCGCGGAAATGGCCAGAAATCCCCGCATCAAGGGTTTCACGACGAATCCGACACTGATGCGGAAGGCTGGTGTGCAGGACTATCGCGCGTTTGCCCGAGAGGTCCTTGCCATCGTTCCCGATCGACCGGTGTCCTTTGAAGTCTTTTCGGATGACTTCGAAGAGATGGAGCGGCAGGCGCTGGAGATTGCGTCGTGGGGTGCCAATGTCAACGTGAAGATTCCGGTGACCAATACCCGGGGCGCCTCGGCAGCGCCACTCCTGTCGCGGCTGTCGCGCGCCGGCGTCACGCTCAACGTCACCGCACTGATGACGAACGGTCAGGTGGCCGAAGTTATTGACGCGCTCGAAGGATCCGCGCCTGCCTTCGTGTCGGTCTTTGCCGGACGCGTCGCCGACACCGGACGCGATCCGATGCCGATCATGACGAAGGCGGTGGCTCAGTGCCAGGCCCGGCCCGAGACGCGGCTCATCTGGGCCAGTCCGCGGGAACTCCTGAACATCTTTCAAGCGGACCAGATCGGCTGCCACGTGATCACTGTGACCAATGATGTCCTCAAGAAACTCGACGGCGTGGGCAAGGACCTGACGCAGTTCTCGCTCGAAACGGTCGAGATGTTCCGCCGCGATGCCGTCGCCGCTGGTTTCACGATTGACGTGCATCCCCGGGAGATGGCGCGATGAATTTTGATGGTCTGAGCATCCTCCTGACGGGCGGCACCGGCTCGTTCGGGAAGCGGTTCGTGAGCCGGATACTATCAACGCAGAAACCGTCGCGCCTTGTCGTTTACAGTCGCGACGAGCTCAAGCAGTTTCAGATGCGGCAGGAATACCCGGTTGAACGGTATCCCAATTTGCGCTTTTTCATCGGGGATGTGCGCGACAAGGAACGGCTCTATCGCGCCCTCGACGGGGTGGATGTCGTCGTACATGCCGCGGCGCTCAAGCAGGTGCCCGCCGCCGAGTACAACCCAATGGAGGCGATCAAGACAAACATCATGGGCGCCGCAAACGTCATCGACGCGGCGATTGATCGGAACGTCAAGAAGGTACTGGCGTTGAGCACCGACAAGGCGGCCAACCCGGTCAACCTGTACGGCGCGACGAAATTGTGTTCCGACAAACTGTTCGTCGCGGCCAACGCGTACTCGGGCGTGCACCGGACTCGGTTCAGCGTGGTTCGCTACGGCAATGTTGTCGGGAGCCGAGGAAGCGTGATTCCGTATTTCCTGGCGCAGCGACCGACCGGGAAATTGACGATCACCGACGCGAGGATGACGCGTTTCCTCATCACCCTGGACCAGGGCGTCGATCTCGTCATCATGGCCCTCAAGGACATGCAGGGTGGCGAGATTTACGTGCCGAAGATACCCAGCGTCCGGGTCACTGACCTCGCCCGAGTGTTGGGACCCGAATGTGAGCAGGAGATCATCGGCATCCGGCCCGGCGAAAAACTCCACGAGGCCATGATTGGCGAGGACGACGCCCGCCTCACGCTGGAGTTCAAGGAACACTTCGTCATTCAGCCGTCGCACTCGTTCTGGAACCACCGCGACTACCAGGCCAACAGGCCGAAGGCCGCCCCATGCCCCGACGGCTTCAGCTACGTCAGTGACACCAATCCCTGGTTTCTGGCCGATGCCGAGATCGCGGCGCTCGTCAACGAAGTCGCGCTCGAATCGGGCGGCGACATTGCTCCGAAACACTCGGAGCCACGGTTTATCGTCGGTGGCTGAGTCCCGCGTTCTGACATACGGCCGCCAGTCCCTCGACCAGTCGGACCGCGAGGCCATCCTCGACGTTCTCGATGGCGAGTGGCTGACACAGGGGCCTGCGGTTGAGCGGTTCGAGTCCGCGCTCACTCAGTACTTCGGCGCGTCGTATGCCGTGGCGTGCGCCAACGGTACCGCAGCGCTCCACCTGATTGCACTTGCGCTCGACTGGAGACCTGGCGATGTCGTCATCGTTCCCGCGGTGACGTTTCTTGCGAGCGCGAACTGCGCGGCGTACGTCGGCGCGGAGCCATCGTTTGTTGACATCGATCCGGAGACGTTGACGATCGATCCGGCCGAGGTCGAGCGCCGTGTGTTGCAGCTTAAGGCAGCCGGCCGCCATGTCGCCGCAGTTGTCGGAGTCGACATGGCCGGCCATCCCTGCGACTGGGTCGCGCTGCGCGAGGTTGCCGATCGACACGGCCTCACGCTGGTCGACGATGCCTGCCACGCGATGGGGGCGACGTATCACGGCGTCAAGATCGGACAGGGCGTCCACGCGCACGTGACCGCGCTCAGCTTCCATCCCGTCAAACACATCACCACGGGGGAGGGCGGCGCCGTGCTCACCAACGATCCCGCCGTTGCGGCTCGCCTGCGTCGTCTCCGCAGTCATGGCATGGAGCGTGCGCCCGAGTTGATCGCGGATTGGGAAGGACCGTGGCACTCGGACATGGTCGAACTGGGCTACAACTACCGGCTGACCGATCTCCAGTGTGCCCTCGGAACCTCACAAATGCGACGGCTGTCGTCGTTCGTTGAGGCCAGGCGACGAATCGCAGCGCTTTACGACACACAGATGGCTCCGTACGGCGAATTGGTGCGTCCAACCACGGCTCCGTGGGCGCGGCACGCCTACCATCTCTATGTTGTGCAAATTGGCTTCGGACGCCATGGCCGCCCCGATCGCAAAACGTTTTTCGCGCGCTGCGCCGCTCGCGGCATCGTGTTGCAGGTCCACTATCGGCCGGTGCCGATGAATACGTACTATCGCGGGGGGCAGAGTCAGGCGCAGGTCGCAAGCCAATACCCGAACGCAGCCGCATACTATGAGCGCGCAGTTTCGGTCCCGATGCACCCAGGCTTGACCGAGGACGACGTCAGTCGTGTGGTTGCAACACTCGTGGAGACGGCCGCCAATGCTTGACGGACCACTGATTCGCCTGGAGCCTCTTGGCGTCGACGATGTGACCGCGGAGTACGTGTCCTGGTTGAACGATCCCGAGACCTACCGTTATCTCGGGACGCGATTCGGTCAGACGTCGGCCTCGGTGCGCCGATACGTAGAGCGTATTCAGTCGCCCGATCTCATCTGCAAGATCGTTAGGAAGTCCGACGACCGGCATGTTGGCAACGTGACGTTGCACCAGTTCGATGCCGTCAATCGCCGCATGGAGATAGGTATCATCATTGGGGATCGTTCCGCTAGGGGGCAGGGGCTCGGTCGGCAGGCTTGCAGCGCAATCGCCGCATTCGGTTTCGATCACTTGAACCTCCACAAGATCACAGCCGGGACCGTCGTGGAGAACCAGGCCATGACCCGTGTTTTTACGAGCCTGGGATTCGGAATAGAGGGGCGTCTCGTTGAGCATTTCTATTCCGAAGGTCGATTCCACGATGTGCTCAGGTTTGGCGTCAGGCGCAGCCAGTTCCGGCCTGAAGGGGACGCCCGGTGAGCCAGTTGGGACTCGGCATGGCCGCTGTGACGTCGCGCTACGGGATCGGAGATCAGGCGGCCGCGAATGCAGACAGCCTGGTGCGGTGTGTGCTGGCGTCGGGGGCGGCGTACGTGGATACGGCTGCAGCGTACGGGGATAGCGAGGGGGCGCTGGGGCGGGCCCGCGCGGAGATCGATCGCGCTGGCATCCGCGTGTGCACCAAGATCGGCGCCGGACGGCGGACACAGCTTGACACGTTGTGTGACGAAGCCCGCGCGTCAGCCGCCCGTTTGGGTGGTGCTCCGGTGGATACGATGCTTCTACACAGCGCCCCGCTCGAGCTGCTGGACCGCGAGGACCTGTCGACAAGCATGGGGCGAGTCCGCGCGCTGCAAGTCGCTCGGCGTACTGGAGCGTCGACGTACGGTTCAGAGACGGCCCGCGCCGCGATGACGAAGCCCTGGTGCGACTCGCTGCAGATCGAATACAGCATCTTCAATCAGCAGGTGTGGCGCGACATCCAGTCGCTGCGGAGGCCGCATCACGAGATCGTCGTTCGAAGTGTGCTATGCAAGGGGCTGTTGACCAATCGCGCCGACGACGCCGGCACGCTCACTGCACCCATCGCCGCCGAGCGTAGGGCCTTGACCGCTCTCGCGGAGCAGTGGGGATACAGTCTTCCGGAACTGGCGATGCGGTTCGCACTTGACACGCCGGGGGTGGACGTCGTGCTGGTCGGCGTGGCCTCTGAGGCGGAAGTGCAGACTGCGATGACTGCCGCCTCCAAGCCTCCGCTCACGCCCGAGCAATTCGCACGGCTCGAGGCGTTCGATCGCTCCGATCTTGATTGCGTCCATCCCGAGCGATGGACGGCGATCGCGTCGGCCTGAAACCGCGTGTATGGCTGTTGAGATCATCGCTGAACTTGCGCAAGGCTTCGAGGGGCACCCTCGCCAGGCTGAACTGCTGGTGCGGGCTGCGGCCGCCGCCGGCGTTGACGCGGTGAAGCTCCAGCTGATCTACGCCGATGAAATCGCCACGCCCGACTACAAGTACTACAACCTGTATCGGCAGCTTGAGATGTCGTTTGACGTCTGGTCGCGCCTCGCCGCGCAGGCACGGGATGCCGGTCTGGCCTTCTACCTGGACGTGTCAGGCGACCGAAGCCTGGCAGAAGCCGCAACGCTCAATGCCGCCGGCGTCAAGATCTCCACCAGCAACTTCTTCAACGTGCCGCTCGTGGAGCGGGCGCTTCAGCTGTTTCCGCGGGTCTTCCTTGGAGTGGGAGGCATCACGGTCGACGAAATCGACGCGTTTATCGTGAGGCACCATGTGCGTCCGGGCGGCCCCCTCCGCTTTCTGTATGGATTGCAGGCGGAACCCACCCCGACGGCCGATACGAATCTTGCCAAACTCGGCGCCCTGCAACGCCGTTTTCCGGGGCATGCCTTCGGTTACATGGACCACGCAGAGGGTGGGCATGAAGACGCAGAGCTATTGGCGTTGCTGGCGCTTCCTTTCGGCCCTGCGTGCATCGAAAAGCATCTGAGTCTCGATCGATCCCTGCAGTTGGAAGACTATGTCTCGGCGTTGACGCCGGCCGAGATGCGGGTGTTCGTACAACGCGTCCGGCGCTTCGAGGCCGGACTCGGTTCAGGGCTTCTGGACCTGTCAGAGCCGGAACACGCATACCGACGAATGAAGCTGAAGGTCGTGGTTGCCAAGCGAAACATCGCGCCTGGCACTCGATTGACCATCGACGACCTCGAGTTGCGCCGTGTCAGTGATATGTCCGGAGCGGTGCTGCATCTGCTCTCTGACGCAGTCGGGTGCGTCTCGACCACGGCGGTCGAGACAGGGCGCGCGGTGACAGCGGAGGTCCTTGCTCCGTGACGACGGTCCTGGTCCTGCGGGAGGTTGAGCCTGGCGACAGCGAGCGCCTGTGGCTTTGGGCGACCGATCCCATGGTGCGCGCGACCGCGTTTTCACCAGAGGCCATTCCACGAGACGCGCATGACCGGTGGTTCGCCGGGCGGCTCGCGGATCCCGCTACGGTCATGTTCATCGCCGAGTCACCTACTGGCCATCCGGTGGGGCAGATTCGTTTTGACGTCAACCCCGAGGGCGCCGCCGACGTGGACGTCACGATCGACCCCGGGCACCGTGGCCAGGGACTTGGGCGACAGCTGATTGTGGAGGGCGTCGCGCGACTGCGGGCCTTGCGACCCGGCCGTGCGGTGCGGGCCCTGGTGAAAGCCTCCAACATGGCGTCCCGACGCGCCTTCGAACACGCAGGATTCGTGCTGGTTGCTCATGAGCAACGTCATCGGGATGACGTGTGCGTGTATGTGCATCGGCTCAACGGAGATCGTCCATGAAGAGGCGCCTGGTCGCAGCGCTGGCCTGTCGCATGGAGGGAAGCCGGCTGTACGGCAAACCCCTGCAAAACCTTGATACACAGATGCCGGTGAGCATCCTTGCGCACATCGCCTCGGTGCTTCGGACCTTGGAGCCGATTGACGAAATCGTCCTTGGGATTTCGGAAGGTGCGGCCAACGAGTCGTTCACCGCGTTTGCGGCGCAACACGGCCTCCGGTTCATTCGCGGCGATCAACGCGACGTGCTCGGGAGGCTGATCGCATGCGGACAGGCTGCCGATGCGACCGACGTGTTCCGGGTCACCACCGAGTCTCCGTTCTGTTTCACCGAAGCGATCGACGAGGCCTGGCAACGGCACGTCACGCTCGGCAATGACGTGACGGTGATTGATGAGGTGCCGGATGGCTGCCACTTCGAGATCTACCGGCTGTCGGCGCTTCTCGCATCGCATCAGCGGGGAACCGAACGGCACCGCAGCGAGTACTGCAATCTTTTCATCCGGGAGCATCGCGGCGATTTTCAGGTGGACGTGGTTCCCGTGCCGGATGAGGTTCGCCGCGGCGACCTCCGGCTGACCGTGGACTATCCCGAAGACCTGATCGTCTGCCGAGAGGTCTACGGCCACTTCAAAGCGCAGGCTCCGCGAATCCCCCTCGTGCAGATCATTCGCTTCCTTGATTCCCGGCCGGACCTTACAAACCTGACCGCGCCCTACGCGTCGTCCAGAAAGATCTGGTAGGACTTTCATGCACTCCTTCAGTCGCCGTGCGCACACCTTGATTCCCGGAGGAGCGCTTACATATTCGCGGGGCGATGACGTTCTGCCGGTGAATGCGCCCGCAGCGTTCGTGCGTGGCAAGGGCTCGCATGTGTGGGATATCGACGGTCGGGAGTTCATTGACTGGGGCATGGGAATCAACAACGTGCTCATCGGCCATGCCGAGGACGTGATCGATGACGCTGCAGTCGCCGCGCTTCGGGAGGGCCAGGCATTCACGCGACCGAGCCCCCTCGAACTGGACGCGGCCGAGGCGCTCCTGTCGTTCTTTCCCGGCATGGAGATGGTCAAGTTCTCGAAGAATGGATCGGACCCGAACTCCGCGGCAATTCGACTGGCACGGGCGATCACCGGCCGGGACATGATTGCGTTTGACGGCAGCGCGCCGTTTCTGAGCATTCACGACTGGTTCATCGGCACCACCGCGATGCATGCCGGCGTGCCCGGAGCAATTCGTGCCTTGAGCGCACCTTTCCGATACGGAGACCTCGCCAGCGTGGAGCGCGTCTTTGCCGAGCATCCGGGGCAGGTCGCTGCGGTGATTCTTGAGGTCTGTCGCGAGCGCCGGCCTCCGCCGGAGTTTCTTCCCGGGGTCCGCGCTCTCTGTGACCGAGAAGGCGCGCTGCTGATTTTCGACGAGGTCGTCACCGGGTTCCGGTATCACATCAACGGCGCGCAGGCGCTGTTTGGCGTCGTGCCCGACCTCATGTCGGTTGGCAAAGGCATGGCCAATGGCTACGCGCTGGCCGCCCTCCTTGGGCGCCGCGCCTACATGGAACGCGGGGGAACGATGCACAGCTTCCCCCGCGTCTTCCTGCTCTCGACGACGAACGGTCCCGAACGCTCGGGTCTGGCGGCCGGCCTGGCGGTGATGCAGTTCTATCGGGACCACGATGTCATCGGCGCTCTGGCAGCGACAGGCCGTGCTGTGCGTGATGGCCTTGCAGAAGTGACGGCCGACGCCGGGATCGGCGCGTACCTGTTCTTTGCAGGTGAGTTCGACAATCGTCCGGTTCTCACGTGCCTCGACCCGCGCGGGTCTGCCTCGTTTGAGTTCCGGACCTTGTTCCTTCAGGAACTGCTCAGATCCGGGGTGTTCATGCCGTGGGTATGCCCGTCGTACCGCCATACCGCCAACGACATCGAGCGAACCGTCGAGGCCTTCCGCGCAGCCGTCCCCGTCTACGTGCGCGCCCTGACCGCCGGTTCGACTGCGGGCATGGTTGGCGGGAGGCCGGTCAAGACAGTGTTCAGGGAGTTCAACTGAT
This sequence comes from Acidimicrobiia bacterium, assembly GCA_045862915.1. GTDB lineage: Bacteria > Acidobacteriota > Vicinamibacteria > Vicinamibacterales > SCN-69-37 > SYFT01. The sequence continues at coordinate 24,034 of BTVE01000027.1, read as the reverse complement.
CCCCGGCGGCCGACGGCACCTCGTGGTACGCGCCGACGGTGGCCCCGCGGTCGGCATGGGGCACCTGATGCGATGTCTGGCATTGGCCCAGGAATGGAGCCGGCAGGGGGGGGACGTCACCTTCGTAGCCGCCGGAGCTCCACAGGCGTTTGCCGCGGGATTACGCTCGGCGGGTTGGGATCTGGTCTGTGTGGACTCGCCCCATCCCGATCCGGGGGACTGGCAGCAGATGAGCAGAACCCTCGGGAAAGACCACGCCGCGATTGTGGTTGTGGACGGCTATCACTTCGATCTCGAGTATCAGCGCCACATTACGGGAGCGGGTCATCGGCTGCTGAACATTGATGATGCCGCCGACCGCGATGGTTACGCAGGGGACGTACTGTTGAATCAGAATGTTCATGCGGCTGCGATTGACTATCCGAGCGACGCTCCACGCGTTCGGTTGCTCGGCCCTGAGTTTGCCTTGATTCGTGCCGAGTTTCCCCGAGGGGAGTCCGTCGCGCCGCGGTGGCCGCCGCAGGCGCGCCGCCTGCTGGTGACGCTCGGCGGCTCCGATCGACGCAACCATACGACGACGATTCTGCTGGCGCTCAACCGGGTCACACTGCCTCTCGAGATCAACGTGGCAATCGGGCCAGGCAATCCGCACCGCGCATTGCTGGCAGAGGCCATCAGGACCTCCGTGCATGAGGTAATCGCCCACGAGAACGTGACGGACATGTCCGCGCTGATGGCATCCAGTGACTTCGCGATCACGGCCGCCGGATCCACGTGCTGGGAACTGGCGCTGATGGGGGTGCCGATGCTGGCACTGGTGGTTGCCGACAATCAGTGGTCACTGGCCGAGGAACTGCAGCGCCGCGGCGCGGCTGTTTCGCTGGGATGGTATGGCGACCTCCGGCCCGAAGGCCTTGCCGCCACTGTGGCGCGGCTGGCCGAGGATGAAGAGGCGCGTAGACATCTCAGCCGCAGCGCCATGGCACTCGTTGACGGTCGTGGGGCATCGCGAGTCGTCGCCGCCCTCTCGGCACTGCACTGATCGGAGCCGGACCACAGGAGAGACAACGACTTCCTGATTGACGGGCGTCCGGTTGGGCATGGGCACCCGACGTTTGTAATCGCCGAGATTGGGATCAACCACGACGGCAATGCCCAGGACGCGCATGCCCTGATCGATGCCTGCGCGTCTGCGGGCGTCGACGCTGTCAAGTTCCAGACTGTCCAGCCGGACGCGAGTTACGTGCCCGGGACCCCGTCGCATGACGCGTTCTCGACCCGGACCCTCTCGGTCGACGACTACGCGGCGCTGCAACGCCACGCTGCTGATCGCAACGTTGTGTTTTTTACAACGCCCGGCGATCTGCCTTCGCTGGCAATCTGTGCGCAGTTGAAGCTGCCTGCCCTGAAGATCAGCTCGGGCATGTTGACGAATTTACCCGTGCTGCGCGCCGCCGCGGGACTGGGACTGCCGCTGATTCTCTCGTCAGGAGGGGCCCACCTGTGGGAGGTGGGCCGGTCGGTGGAGGAGGTCGTGGCCGCGGGAGCGAAAGAGTTGGCGCTGTTGCATTGCGTCAGCATCTATCCGACACCACTCGATGAGGTACGCCTGAGGGCGATGCAGACACTGGCCGCGGCGTTCCCGTACCCGGTCGGCTACTCCGATCACACGCTGGACTCTACCGTGTGTGTGGCCGCAGTCGCTCTCGGTGCCTGCATCATCGAGAAACATGTGACGCTTGATCGCCGGCGGCAGGGGGCCGACCACGCGATCGCCGCCGAGCCAAAGGAACTCGCGGAGCTGGTGAAACAGATTCGCGCGTGCGAGACGGCCCTAGGACAGACTGGAAAGCGCCCCGCCCCTGGCGAAACGCGCTTCCGCACGGCGTTCCGCCGGCGGCTGGTCGCGCTCGATGACATTCCAGCGGGAACCGTGCTGACGCCCGGTCTGGTTGGTATCATGCGGCCACTGGTCGACCGGGGACTGGCCCCGGAGTTCCTCGAATGGGCGCTGGGCGCGCGGACGACGCGGCCGCTGCGTCGCCACGAGCCAATTGCCCTTGAGTCCATTACCCAGCGCGACTGACATGTCTCAGCCCTACACCGTCCTCATTACGTGCCTCGGCGGGGTGTATTCGCGGGAAACCGTCGAAGCCCTTCGACTCGATCGGAGTCTGCGACTGCGCATCGTCGGGTGTGACGCCGACGCATCAACGGTCAACCGGTACTTCGTCGACGAGTTCCGAGTGGTGCCCAATGCCAGCGCGGCGCCCGAGCAGTTTGGCGAGGTCATGCTCGCGCTGTGTCGCGAAATGGGAGTCTCGCTGGTGATCTCTGGAGCCGACGAGGAAGTACTGGCTCTGTCACGACGCCGCGCGGACTTTGAGGCGATGGGAGTGACATGCGCGGTGGAGCGGCCCGAGACGCTGGCCATTCTTCGCGACAAGGCCACCCTGTTCGACTGCCTGCGTGCGGCGGGAGTGGCGGTGCCAGCGTACCGCCGCGTGGAATCGGCGGGTGACGTACGCCTGGCCGCGGAGATGCTCGGCTACCCGGACCGGCCGTTTGTGCTCAAACCCAGTACCGGACGCGGTGCTCGAGGCTTGATGCTGGTGGATGCCCGCGAGCGGGGCGTGGCACATCCGGCCGGCACCCGTGGGTACGTCCGCGGAGATCTCGCTGGAATCGCCGGAGCGATCGCAGCGAGTGGAGCGACAGGACTGCTGGCGATGGAATACCTGCCTGGTCCGGCGTACGACGTGGACTGCGTTGCGACGCGCGGGGTGCCGCACTGTACCGTCGTGCGCCGTCGCCTGTGGCGCGACCCGCTCTCGCCTGTCAGTCAGGGATGCCGGGTTGAACGTCACCCGGCGCTGGAGGCGCTCACCCGGGAGGTGGTCGCCGCGCTCGGGTTGAGCTTCGCCTGCGATCTGGACTTCGGAACAGGGTCCGACGAAGGCGTGGGACTGTTCGAAGTGAATCCACGGTGGAGCGGAGCCGTGGCCTCAGCATTGGCCGGCGGCGTCAACGTGCCGGCGGTGCTCGTCCGCAGCGTTCGCGGGATGGCGCTTGGAGAGACAGAACCACGTCCGGGCCGTTCCATGTACCCGGTGACTCGCATGGTGTTTGTTGGTGGCGACGCGGCGCCGGCAACGGGAGTGGAGCAGCTATGAGCGTCGAAATTTACGATACGACGTTGAGAGACGGGTGCCAAGGGGAAGGCATCTCCTTCAGTGTCGGCGCCAAAGTCGAAATCACCAGGCGGCTTGACGCCATGGGCATCCATTACATCGAGGGGGGCTGGCCGGGCTCCAATCCGCGGGATGCCGAGTATTTCAAGCAGGTCCGACGGCTGTCGCTCAAGTCAAGCCAGCTCACGGCTTTCAGCTTCGTGGGAAAGGTCGGGACGCCGCCGGAGCAGGACGAAAGTCTCCGCGCACTCCTCGACGCCGAGACGCCAATCGTGACAGTCGTCGGCAAAAGCTGGGATCTGCATGTCGAGGCCGTCCTGCGCACCACTCTCGATGAGAACCGGCGGCTCATTCGAGACGCGGTTCGGTACCTGGTCGGGCAGGGACGGCGCGTGATGTATGACGCGGAGCAGTTCTTTGACGGATACAAAGCGAATCCCGTCTACGCGTTGAAGACGCTGGAGGCGGCGGCCGAGGGCGGCGCGGAAATCGTGGTGTTGTGCGACACCAACGGAGGGTCTATGCCCTGGGAGGTCGCCACCATCGTCGAAGCCGTCCGTGAATCGGTCGGGCTCCCTGTCGGCATGCATCCACACAACGATTGCGAACTCGGGGTGGCGAATGCGCTCGCAGCCGTACGCAGCGGAGCGGTGCAGGTGCAGGGCACGATCAATGGCTACGGCGAACGGGTCGGCAATGCCAACCTGTCGTCCATCATTCCGAACCTCAAGGTCAAGATGGGCATCAACTGCATCTCCGACGACCAGCTCCGTGACCTCACGGCGCTGTCGCATCGAGTTAGTGAGTTGACCAATCTCGAGTTGAGCCCACGCGCCCCGTACGTGGGGCGGAGCGCATTCGCGCACAAGGCCGGTTTGCATGCAGACGCGACCATGAAACTCCGGCAGAGCTATCAACATATTGTGCCCGACCGGGTTGGCAACGAAACGCGGGTGCTGATTTCCGAGCTGGCAGGAAAAGGGAATGTCCTTTTCAAGGCGTCGGAGTTCGGCCTGGGGGCCGACCTGTCACCCGAGGCCGCGCGCCGCGTGGCGCAACAGATCAAGGAACGCGAAAGCGAAGGCTACGCGTACGAAAAAGCCGAGGCGTCGTTTGAACTGCTGCTGAGGCGCACCCTGCATGGCCACGCCGGTGCGTTCCAGGCGATCGCGTTTGAGGCCACATCACTGTCGAACCGTTCCCAGGCGACCGCGCGAGTCAAAGTGGACGGTGCGGAGCGGTCCGGGATGGGGGAGCGGGAGCACCTGGTGGACGCCTTGTGGGCAGCGCTCTCAGACGCGCTGACGGGTCATGTGCCGGAGATCGCCCGCATCGAGATTGTGGGGTGCGAGTCCGAACCCGTGGTGGACCGCACCGGAGCGCATGTCCGGGTCCGCGCGTTCGTGAGTGCCCGCAGCGGAGACGGACGGCAGTGGCGGACGGTTGGGTGCGGGAACTCCGCCGACGCCGCCGTCTGGCAGGCCCTGGTGGACTGCATTGAATTTGGCACGATGAAGAGAGTGGTGGAGCATGTCTGATCCGATCCTGGTGGTGGCCGCGCACCCCGACGACGAAGTACTGGGGTGCGGTGCGACCGCAGCTCGCCTGGCGTCCGAGGGGCGGGAGGTTCACATCGCCATTCTGGGCGAGGGCATCACGTCACGCTATGACCAGCGCGGCGAAGCCGACCTGTCGCTGATCGCCGCGCTCAAGGCCCGCAGCCAGCGCGCGGCCGATCGCGTCGGCGCCCGGCAACTGCAGATGTTCGACTTCCCGGACAACCGATTTGATTCGGTGCCGCTGCTCGACATTGTCAAGGTCGTGGAGAAGCTCGTGTCCACGATCCGACCGTCCACGATCTACACGCACAGCGGCGGCGACTTGAACATCGATCATGTGGTGTTGCATCGAGCGGTCCTGACCGCGACACGGCCCCTCCAAGGCACGCCGGTACGCGAGATCTATGCATTCGAAATCCCCTCGTCGTCGGATTGGACGTTCGGGCAGTTTGCGCCGACGTTCCGGCCCAACGTTTTCGTGGACGTGGAACAGACACTTGAAGCGAAGGTCGAGGCGATGGAGGTGTACGACAGTGAGCGCCGCGCGTTCCCGCATCCGCGGTCGCCCGAGGCCCTACGCGCCACGGCCCGCCGGTGGGGATCGGTCGTCGGCGCAGCCGCGGCTGAGGCATTCGAATTGATCCGCGCAATCCGCTAATTCCCCCCTGTTGACGTAGGCGACCCATGCTGGCATTCCGAATCACGACCACACCGCAGGTCTCAGTGCCCCGGCACGAGGCTCTCAAGACGCTTATTGAACGCGGACCGCTGCGCGTGGAAGGCACCGCGCCCTGGCTGGAGTGGCAGAGCAGCGACGGGACAACGTTTCTCTTGCTTGGCACGGTGGCGGCGGTGCGGCGCGCCGATGGAACCCTCGCGCCACCGAGCCACCTGAAACTCGAATTGCTGCTGGCAGAGTCACCTGAAGGCGTGCGTCGTCTGGAAGGGCGTTTCGCGGTCGTCGCTGTCCGGGCGGATGGTCGGTGCGAGATATGGACCGACGCCCTTGGCCGCATCGACGTCTACCGCCAGCACGTGAGCGCGGGGGTCGTCCTCGCCTCCAACCTTGAGTTGCTTCCGATTGCCGATACCGGTGGGCGCCTGGACCAGGTCGCTGTCGCCCACGCGCTGACGATCTACGGCGGCCGACCAGCGAAGAAACAGACCTACTACGACGCGGTCACACGACTCGGTGTGGGAGAATCCCTGTCCGTACTGGGCGCCGAGGTGACGGTCCGCTCACATTCGCCGACGATTCCGGAGATCGCGGACTATCAGCCTCGAGACCTGGACCGGTACGTCGACTTGTTCCTGGAGGCCATCCGTGGACGCGCCGGCGCGGATTTGAATGTGGTCTCGCTGTCGTCCGGCTGGGATTCCACCGCGATCCTCGCGACGCTCGTGCACCTGTTCGGTCCGCGGCGCGTACGCGCCGTCATTGGCCGCATGACGTATTCGGATCGATCCGGTGTGATCAACCGGTTCGAGATCAGCCGGGCTCAGGCGGTGGCCGACTACTTCGGCGTCCCGCTTGAGGTGGTCGAGTACGACTTCGGGGCCTGCGGTGCTCGCTACCTGAACGAATCGCGAGGCGTGTTGCGGGCGCATCAGCTGAACACAGTCGGCGCACTCGGCAACTACAGGATGTATGGGCACGTGGCGTCAGCATTCAGCGGTGCCGACACGACGTTCTTCACCGGCGAAACGAGTGACGGCGGGCACAACTTCGGGTTCTCGCAGTTCGTGACGATGTTCCACCCGGCGTCGTACGACTTCCGCGAATACGCCGACAAGATGGCCACGTATCTGTTTGGCCCAACCTTCCTGACGCAACTCCACGCCCGGAGCGAGGAACGCGATCCCGTCTGGCGGCTGCTGCGCAGCTCACATGGGACAGCCACGTTCGATGCGCCGGCGGCGACACCAGCGGAGGTCAACCGGCAAATTCTGCGCAGCATGTTCCTCAGCCGGCAGCGGGTCCCGTTCTACTCGATCCAGAATGTGAGGACGCTGACCCCCGCCGGTCGCGAGCGCTATCTGTCAGAGTCCGAAGCCTTGTACTTGCAGAGGACCGACACCTTTGGCCCTGGGAACATGTACGGCTGGTTCCTGCACCTGTACAACTCCTTTTACTGGCAGGCTGCGCCCGTGCGAGCGCGCGAGGTCATGGCGGATCATCATGGCGTGAGGCTGGCCAACCCATTTCAGGATGCCGCCTTGCTCGATTTTCTGGCGGCGATGCCGGAATCGTGGGGCCGCGGCCTGAACCTCAACCCCACCAAGTACCCGTTGAAGTGGATGCTGGCCAATCGCATCAACTATCCACTCCACCTGCAGACGGGGCCACACGCCTATACGTACGACGTGCAGGAAGGCTTCAGCATTTCGGGGGAACTGCTGCACGCATCCGGCCTGCGCCCAGCGTTCATGGAAGCCCTGAGGGAGGGACACTTCCTTGAGTCTCTGGACCCGGCCCTGTTCGAGGTCGATTACCTGGCCGGTCTCGTCGCGGCGTACTTGGGCGGAGAGGAACTGCGAGGTGACGCGCAAGGGGATCTCTTCGGGCTTGCTACGCACAGTGCCATCGGGCTGTACGGCCGGGCGTAGCGTGTGAAGGTCCCGCCCCTGCGCGACGTGTGGGCCGTGTACCGCGGCCGCGTCGGGGCGCTGCTCGCCCTCAGCGCCTTGTGGCTCTCGGCTGCCGGTCTGGAGGTCGGAGCCCTCTTGGCGCTGTATGCGGTTGCAGCAGCGGCGGTGACAGTTGCCGGTGAGAGCGCCGGAACGGGCGGGCCGCTGTTGACGTTTCTCCAGCGGCTGGCGCCAGGCCTTCCCCCGCTCCTGGCGGCCTTGGTTGTGTATGTCGTCCTCGACACCCTGTATCTGGTAGTCTCCTTCTGCCAGCGGGCCCTGACCCAAGCCACCTCCCTCAGCGTGCGGGCCGCCTACAACCAGCGGCTGTTTGATACCTACCTCAACTCGGACTTTCAGTTCCTCCTGGACAGGAGGCATGGCGAAGTCATGTACCGCGCCTTGTCGGCGCCGGTGCAGGTCGGGGAGATGGCGGTGGCGCTTCCGCAACTGGTTGCGCAATCCGCAATGCTGCTGACATTGCTCGCGCTCATGCTGCGAATGTCCGTCCCCGTGACTGTTGGTCTGCTGGTGTTGTCACTCGGCCTCTTTGTCGCCTATGAACTGGTGGCTCGACTCTGGCTGCTGGACTTTGGGCACTTGAAAGTGTCCATCCGCCAGCGGCAGAGCGTGCTGGTGACTGAAGCGCTGGATGGCATCAAGCAGTTCAAGGTGTACGGCCACCTGGATCGCTGGCGGGACGGGTTCCGCGCGGCTGCCGACGACTTCGCCGGAATGACGCGTCGGATGCTTGCGATCACATCCGCCCCCCCCCACGGGTTACGGGTGGTCAGCGTGGTGACATTTTCCATTGTCGCGTTGGCCCTAATGCGCTGGGCCCCTGACGCCGTGACGACCTACCTGCCCCTGATTACGGTCTATTTCGTTGCCGTGCAACGACTGCTGCCGTCAATCGCCGGCATTGCCCAGGCGCGCGCACAACTTGTACAGAATGTGCCGGCCCTGCGCGCGGTTGAGAGCGAACTGACGCAGGCCAGTCAGCGGATTCTGCCAGGCGCGCACGTCGTGACTGCGGTCCGGCGGGGCATCGACTTCGTCGGAGTGGGCCTGTCGTACCCCGGCAGGCCGGATGTGCTGCGTAACCTGTCGTTCACGATTCCTGCCGGTTGCTGGGTTGGTGTTGTCGGCCCATCGGGTTCCGGGAAGTCGTCGGTTCTCAATCTGCTGGTGCGCCTGTTCGATCCCACCAGCGGTGTGATTCTGGTCGACGGTCAGGACATGCGGTCCCTCGACACGCGCGCGTGGCGTCGCCACCTTGGTTTTGTGGCCCAGGAGTCGTTCCTCTTCCACGGTAGTGTCGCAGACAACATCGCGTTCGGCCGCGATGCCACGGCAGCGCAGGTGCGGGACGCGGCCCGACTGGCGCTGGCTCATGAGTTCATCGAGCGCCTGCCCGACGGCTATGACACGGTCGTGGGCGAGCAGGGGCTGAAGTTGTCGGGCGGTCAGCGCCAGCGGATCGGCATCGCCCGGGCGATTCTGACATCTCCGCCGCTGCTGATTTTCGACGAAGCGACGAGTGCCCTCGACGGTCCCTCCGAAGCGGCTGTGCAGCGCTCCATTGTTGAAGTCGCGAAGGGGCGCACTGTGATTATGGTGGCCCACCGGCTCGCGAGTGTGCGCCCAGCCGACACCATTCTGGTCGTCGACCAGGGGACCATTGTTGAATCCGGTTCCCACGACGCGCTTGTAGCCGCAGACGGTCTGTATGCCTCACTGGTTGCAGAGGACGGCCGGCCCGCCGAGGATGACGAGGTGGGATCGTGACTGCGACCACCCTTCGGTATTGGTTGGCGCCGCACCGCGGACGGATCGGCCTGGTCGTCCTCTGTCAGGCGGGTGCTGCCCTCCTGGCGGCGTGGGCGTTGGCGTCGATTTCTCCCGTGGTGGGTTCGGCACTGATATCGGATGCCGCGGGCACCGACAGCGCGCTGGTCCTGCGTGCCAGGCAACTCGCGAACCTGGTGCCCGTCGAGTCGCCGGTGGGAGCGGCCATCGTGGTGTTTCTCCTGCTGACGATGGCGGCTGAAGCCGCGACCTACGCCACAGGGCTGTTCGCGATTCGCGTCCGAGCCGCGGCACTGCGGGACTGCATGGTGCAGGCGTATGAAAAGGTCCTTTATGCCGACTACGTCTTTTTTTTGGAGCACCGCCATAGTGATCTCAATCACCTGATTTCGGTCGCCGCGTACAACACTCAGACATTGTTCTTGGTCATCGACCTCGCGGGTATCGGGTTGCAGGTGCTGGCCGTGCTGCTGCTCCTTGGGTCCATCGCGCCGACCGCGGGTGCAGCCGTCGCGCTGGTGGCCGTTGTGGCATACGGCGTGGTGACGATGCTGTCGGCTCGCCGCCTGATCGATTTGGGCGAGGCCCAGCGCCGTGAAAGCGCGCGGCAGACCCGGGCGCTCGACGAGGCGACGCGAGGCATGCGCTTTCTCCGCGTTTTCGAGACGGGCGCGTACTGGCAGGACGGGTTCAGGCGCGCCACTGACGCGTACACGAGAGCGGCGGTACGGCAGGAATTGTTTCGGCTCGCGCCTGGAAGCCTGACCAGCATCCTCTTCGTGTGGAGCATCGCCGTGGCGGTCTGGCTGTTGTGGCGCCGTGAAGGCGTGGCCTTCGACAACTATCTGCCGATCGTGGCGGTGTTCGTGCTGGCGTTGCGCCAACTACTGACGCTGATGGCCTCGGCCGGTGACGCCGTCATGGGCATCGTGGCGGCAGTGCCGTATGCGGACACGGTCCGCCGGGCCCTTGAAGAGCCAAACGTGACGATTCGCAGCGGCACCCGACCCTTCGCCGGTTTGAGCAAGAGTCTGGAGCTGCGAGGCGTGCACTTCACCCACCGTGGCCGCACCCGCACCGTCAGCGGCCTGTCCTTCACGGTGCCTGCCGGAACAACTACCGCCATCGTCGGCGCGTCCGGTGCGGGGAAGTCGACGGTTATCGACCTGCTGATGCGGCTCTACGACCCCGACGAGGGCGCGATCATGGTCGACGGCGAAGACCTTCGCACGCTGGACTTGCAGCAGTGGCGGGCGTCGATCGGGCTGATGAGTCAGGAACCGTTCCTGTTCAAGGGGACCATCCGGGACAACATCGCGATGGGGCTGCCGACGGCCACTGACGAGGCCATTCAGCGCGCGGCTGAGCAGGCGGATATTCACGCGTTCATCACCCAGTTGCCCGGCGGCTACGATACGGAGCTCGCGGACCGAGGGATGACACTTTCTGGCGGGCAGCGCCAACGCATCGCCTTGGCTCGCGCCCTCGTGCGCCAGCCACGCTTGCTGCTGCTCGACGAGGCGACCAGCTCGGTCGACAATCGCTCGGAATCAGTCATCAGGAATGCGCTGAACCAGGTCAAGCGTTCATGTACTCTTATTGTCGTTGCGCACAAGCTCGCGACTGTGCGCGATGCCGATCAACTGATCCTGGTTGGTGATGGCCAGGTGCTCGAACGCGGAACCCACACCGACCTGATGAATCTCGACGGCGCCTACGCCAGGCTTTACCGGAACCAGACGCTCTGAATGGCATTCCTCCCGACATCTCACCCACGCACATGAGACCCACCGTGTTGATCACAGGCGCAAGCGGTTTGCTTGGCGCGCATTTGGCTGCGGCGATGACGGCTGACTATGAGGTCGTCGGCACCGACCGGCATCCTTGGTGGGGCGACGTGCCGATCCGACTGCTGCAGGGAGAACTGGGCGATGCCGATTTCCGGCGGGCCCTGATGGCCGAGGCGCGGCCGCAGGTGGTGATTCACTGTGCCGGCGTCGTGAACGTTGACCTGTGTGAAGACAATCCGGTGCTGGCCTATGCGATTAACGGTGCGGTCACCGGGCATCTGGCCAGATTGCTGCCGGCGGGCGGGCTCTTCGTCTACGTGACCACGGATGGCATCTTTGACGGGAACGTCCCCATGGCGACCGAGCAGCGGCTTCCGTGTCCGCGCACGGTGTACGGCCGTTCCAAACTCCACGGCGAGTGGGAGACGCTGTTGGGAGCGCCGAACCATCTCGTCATTCGTACGAATTTCTACGGCTGGTCATCGGGGCGCAAGCCGACGGCAGGGGAGTGGCTGTTCGGAGCGCTGACGGTGCAGGAACCAATCACCTTGTTTGATGACTTTCACTTTACACCACTGTATGTCGGTGATCTGGTGGATCGTATGTGCGCCTTGATCGAGTCTGAACATCGCGGGATCTTCCATGTCGGCGGGGCTGACCGAGTGTCGAAACACGCATTTGGCCTCATGATGGCCGAAGCGGCCGGCCTGGCAGCTACTCACGTCACGGCAGGGTCGATGGACTCTGCTGGGTTCCGTGCTCAGCGTCCCAAGGACATGTCGCTCGATAGCAGGCGCCTTGCGGACGCATTAAACCGACCAAGTCCGCCGGTGATGGACGGACTGCGCCGCTTCATTGCCGATCGTCAGCGCCCCTTGAGCATTCGCGCACGGAGGCGATCATGACCGCCCCCCGCGTTCTCGTGGTCGTGCCGGCTCGTATGGCGTCATCGCGATTTCCTGGTAAACCGCTGGTGTCCATCGGCGGGCTGCCCATGATTGAGCACATCCGGCGGCGCGCGGCTCTGGCGGCCGGCATCACCGAGGTCATCGTGGCCACGTGCGACGATGCGATTCGCCACGAGGTCGAGGCGGCCGGGGGGCGAGTCGCCATGACTTCGTCGAGCCACGAGCGCTGCACCGAACGGGTCGAAGAGGCTGTTCGGACTGAGGACGCCGACATCGTGATCATCGTGCAGGGCGACGAGCCCCTGCTGCTGCCTGAGTTCGTCGAGCAGGTCATGCGCCCCGTGGTGGATGATGCGACAACCGGCATCACGAACCTGGTCTCGCCGCTGGACCAGGCCGCGGATGCAACGAACCCCAATATCGTGAAGGCGGCCTGCGATACCCGCGGCGACATCCTGTTCTTTTCGCGGGCGCCGATTCCGTATTACCAGCGTCCGGCCGATTGTCCGGTCTACCGTCAAACCGGCATCATGGCGTTTCGGAGCGAATTGCTGCGGCACTACGTTTCATTGCCTGCCACTCCTTTCGAGCGTGCCGAAGGCATTGACATGATGCGCCTGTTGGAACACGGCCTGCCGGTACGTGCCGTCCTCGCGTCGACCGGAACGGTCGGCGTGGATCGGCCTGATGATGTGGCTCTTGTGGAGACCGCGCTGCGTGATGACGCCCGACAGCGCGAACTGCACCAGCTGATTTCGAGCAACTCGGGACAGGGACAGAGATGATGCGCGCGCCACTGAAAGCAGCGATCGTGGGATTCGGGTACATGGGCGAAATCCGTCAGCGTACGATTGCGGCTCAGCCCACGATGCGCCTTGTCGCGATCTGTGACCCCAGGCTGACCTCGTCGCCCGTCGCGGGCGTACCGCTCATGGCCGACTGGACGCAGTTGCTCGATTCTGGCCTGGGCCTCGATATCGTGTTCGTCTGCACGCCTCACACGATCAGCCCGGATGTCGCCATCGCCGCGCTCGATCGCGGGCTGCACGTGTTCTGTGAGAAGCCACCCGGCCGCAATGCCGCAGACGTCCGGCGGATTATCGCTGCGGAACAACGCGCGCGTGGGCGGAAGCTCATGTTCGGGTTTAATCACCGGCATCACCCGGGAATCACAGACGCCAAGGCCATCATCGACAGTGGTGCCCTCGGAGCCGTCCTGACGTTGCGCGGAATGTACGGAAAATCCGGTGGTACGGGGTTCGAGGACTCGTGGAGAAATCACCCGGACTCGGGCGGCGGCATCCTGCTCGACCAGGGTATTCACATGCTCGACTTGTTTCGCCTCTTCTGCGGAGACTTCCAGGAGGTCGTCGGCATGACGGCTCGCGCCCACTGGAACATCCCGGGCGAGGACAACGCGTTTGTGCTGCTGCGGAATACGCACGGGCAGATCGCGCAACTGCACTCATCCGCAACCTCGTGGAAGCACATGTTCCGACTCGAGATTGGCCTTGAGCGAGGCTACCTGACGATCAACGGGTTGTTGTCCAAGACAGGCAGCTACGGGCGCGAGACCCTGCTCATCAGCCGGCGGCCGCGGAGCGGCGAAGCGGTGGCGCTCGGCAATCCTCGTGAGGAATTGACCTACTACGACGTGGATCCGTCCTGGGATGTCCAGGTGGAGCAGTTCGTCGAAGCCATCCTCACTGACGGCCCTGTGGCAGACAGCACGTCACACGACGCCCTGAGGGTGATGGAGATCATCGAAGCGGTTTACGCCACCAGCGCCTCTGGTCCTGTGAGGAGTTCCTCCGTATGAAGAACGTTGTTTCGCTACACGACCTGCTGGAAGGCGAAGTGCGGCCGGCCGCGCTCCTTGCCGAGTACCTCGCGCTCACCGAACGTGAAGTGCGGCATCGATGGGGCGCACCCAATGACACACTCGTCACCGTCGCGTGCCAGGCGTGCGGGGACGATTCCCGTGCGGAAGCGTTCCACAAGTTTGGCTTCCGCTATGACCTCTGCGGCGCGTGTGGCACCCTCTATGCGTCGGCGCGGCCCACGCAGGGCGCGCTCCAGGCGTACTACCGCGATGCCGAGTCGGTTCGGTTCTGGAGGGAACGGGTGCTTCCCGAGACCGCTGAAGCCCGAGCGACCAAGATCGCCGGTCCGCGCGCACAGTGGGTGGCGGATGGGATTGCCGAGCATCGCGCGGATGCCGTGACCGCAGTGGACCTGAGCCCGGCGGGCAGCACGCTTGGGCAGGAATTGCTCGGCGCGCGTCCCGGTGAACGGGCGAAGGCCTCTTACGGTCTCGGTGAACTCGGTCTCGACGGGGCGCCTCGTGTCGTCGTGCGTCACGATGTCACACCGGGCGCCGTGGACATCGTCACCGCGTTCGATGTGGTCGATCGAGCCGCTGATCTGCCGGCCCTTCTCGGGGCCATCTGGACGATGCTGAAGCCGGGCGGTCTCCTGTTTGCGACCGCCACCAGCGTGAGCGGGTTCGACCTGCAGGTGCTCTGGGAACGGTCCGCCACGTTGACGCCGCCCGACAAACTGCAGGCGCTGTCGGTGACCGGGTTTCAACGCCTGTTCGCCGCGCCGCACTGGGAGCTGATCGAACTGAGCACGCCGGGGATGTTGGATGTAGAGAACGTGCGCAGGGCCGTGTCCGCCGAGCCCAATGGGGCGTGGCCTCGCGTGGTGAAGAACCTTTGTGCGAATCTCGACGACCACGGCTGGGCCAGTCTGCAGGAGTTTCTTCAGGAGCACCGACTGGCGTCTTTTGTCAGATTGATTGCCAGGAGGCGCGCGTGAGCGAGCCGAGGCTGGCAGCGGCCATCAAGGATCGGCTGCGCGCCGGGAACGTCACCACCGGCGCCTGGTTGTCCTTGCCGCACGTCTCTGTCGGCGAGATCGTAGCGGGTGCGGGATTTGACTGGGTGGTCGTCGATACGGAGCACACCGCGGTTGACGTCTCCGAAGTCCTGCCCATGATCCTCGCGATCGAACGCCGCGGCGCCGTCGCGCTGGTGCGGCTCGCGTCCAACGATCCCGTGCAGTGCAAGTCCGTGATGGACTCTGGAGCTGCCGGTGTCATTGTGCCGATGGTGAACACGCGGGCCGAAGCGGAACTGGCTGTGGCAAGCGTCAAGTATCCGCCGCAGGGCATTCGCGGGGTGGGGCTCGCCAGAGCCCACGGTTATGGCCCCGGCTTCGACAGCTACATGGAAGCCGCCAATCGCGACAGCCTTGTGATCGTGCAAATCGAGCACATTGAGGGCGTGAATAACATCGAGGAGATCGTATCGGTGCCCGGCCTCGATGGGACGTTCATCGGCCCATACGATTTGTCAGCGTCGCTGGGATTGGCGGGCCAACTGGAACACCCCGAGGTGGTTGCCGCGCGGCAACGGGTGCTTGAGGCCACGCGATCCCGCGGACTCGCGTCCGGCGTGCATGTCGTCCATCCGGCAACGGCCGAACAGGAGATGCGCCGTCGAATCGCAGAGGGGTACCAGTTCATCGCCCTGTCCTCGGACATGCTTCTGTTGGGTCACGCGCATCGCGAATTGGCCGCGATGGCGCGGCGGATGCAGCCGTGAAGGTGCTGCGCGTACTTGTGCTGGATTTCGATGGCGTGATCCTGGAATCCAACGACCTCAAGACCGCGGTATTCGATGAGGTGTTCGCGCAGTATCCCGAGCACCATGCCGCCATGATGGCGTTCCATCGGGAGCACCAGTCCTCATCGCGCTATGTCAAATTTGCACATCTGGTCGAAGCCCGCCTGCGCCGTCCCGGTGACACGAACCTGATTAACGGGCTTGCCGAGGAGTTCTCTCGGAGACTGGCGGACCGCATGACCGCGTGCGCGCCGGTGCCCGGTGCACTGGAACTGCTCGAGCGTTTTTCCGGCATCGTCCCCACATATCTGGCCTCGGTGACCCCACAGGCAGAACTGGAGTCGGTCCTGGGACGCCGGGCGCTGTCCCGCCATTTTCAGGCCGTCTATGGATGTCCCCCCTGGGAGAAAGCTCGTGCCGTTGCCGACATCGTACAGCGGCATGGTGGCGTGACGGCGGGTGTCCTGCTGGTCGGGGATTCGGCCGGTGACCAGCGCGCTGCCCTGACCGCCGGGGTCGACTTCGTCGCGCGCGACAGCGGCCTGCCGTTCGACACGTGTCCCGATGTCATGTGTCACGACATGTTTGAAGTCGCGGAGGTGCTGCGCGCCAGAATGGACAGGACGAGCGATGCGTAACGCATTCAAGGGACTGATGTTGAGGACCGTCGAGCACTCCGTGTCGGCGATGCTGGGCGTGCTGCCTGGTCGTCTGCGGGTGATGCTCGCCGAACGCGCGCCGATGGTCCGGAGGCTGCCCTATGCGAAGGCGCGTGTGTTGATCCATGTGGATTCGTGGATTGGACTCAACATCCGGCTGCGCTCGGCGGAGCGTGAGCCGGGCACGGTTCGCTGGATTGAGGAGCACTTTGCCGCAGGGGACGTGTTCTACGACATCGGCGCCAATGTCGGGGCCTACAGCCTTGTCGCGGCCGTCCTGCACTCGGGCAAGGTGCGCGTCTGTGCCTTCGAGCCGAGCGCGTTCAACTTTGCCCAACTCGTGCGCAATCTAGCGCTCAATCACTGCGGCGATACTGTCATCCCCCTGCCCGTGGCTCTGGCAGACCGTACACAGCCCTTGGTCTTCAATTACCGCAATGTGACCAGCGGGGCGGCTCTGCACTCCCTCGGAGATCCGGTTGACGAGCAGCAGGATGTCTTCGTCCCTGCGCTCCGACAACATGTCCTTGCGTACAGTCTGGACTCGATCATCCCGCACTACCGACTGCCCGCGCCCACCCATATCAAGATCGACGTTGACGGCGCGGAGGAGCGCGTGCTGGCCGGGGCCTCGCAGGTGCTGGCTTCACCGACGCTCAAAACGGTCCTGATTGAAGCCGGACCGGACGCGACGCTCAATGCGCGCGTCACCACCCGGCTGGAATCCGCGGGCCTGAACATCATTCAGGTTCAACCTATGCCGGGCGGCTTTTCGAACCTCCTGTTCGGGCGTCAAGGCGCCATTCTCGCGAAGAACACCATTCCATGACCGATTCGCTGTTCGTCACCCTCTCCACGTTTGCAGAACATGATGACGGCCCGCTGCGCCTGCTGCAGGCCAGCGGCGTCGATTTCACCATCAACGACTCCGGGAAACGGATTACGACGGAGGAACTTGTCGCACGGGCGCAGTCGTGCACCGTTGTGGTTGCCGGAGTCGAGCGGTACGACGCGGCGGTCCTGTCACAGCTTCCGTCGCTGCGCTGCATCAGCCGGTGCGGTGTCGGCGTGGATGCCATCGATCTCGAGGCCGCGAGGGCGCGTGGGATTGCCGTCGTCAATACGCCGACAGTACCGGCACAGGCGGTCGCGGAGTTGACGCTCGCGATGATGCTCGCAGTGTCGCGCAACCTCTGTGCGCAGGCCAACCTCATGGCGGGTAGGCAATGGCGAAGGCTGGAAAGTCACCTGATTGCTGGCCGGACGGTCGGTCTCATCGGGCTTGGCAGGATCGGCCGTCGAGTCGTTGAGCTGCTTTCGCCATTCGGCGCGACTCTGGTCGCCTCCGACCCGTCCGCGGATCCCGAGTGGGCGCGGCAGCATGGAGTCGAACTGCTCCCCCTGGGGGAGCTATTGCGACGGAGCCATATCGTGTCGATCCATGCGGCCGGAGCGTCAGCCAGCCCCTTGAAGCTTGGCGCGGCCGAACTCGGAGTCATGCCGCGTGGAGCGGTGCTCATCAATGTGGCGCGCGGGGGCATGGTGGATGAAGCTGCACTGTTGGAGGCGCTCGTCAGTGGGCATCTCAGCGGCGCTGGTCTCGACGTCTTCGCGAACGAGCCTTACGACGGGCCGCTGTGCGGGCTCTCCAACGTGGTGTTGACACCCCACTCGGCGACCCTGCCGGTCGAAACCAGGGTTGCCATGGAACTGGAGTGTGTCCGCAAGGCGTTGGCTTTCATTGGCGGTACCCTGCTCGCCTCCGAGCGGGTGATCTAGGGAGCAATGGCGCGCCGACTGCTGATCACCGATGACTACGAAAGCCCGGCGTTTGCCGCCGCCTCGCAATCGGGTGGAGAAGGTTCGTGGGACGTATTCCTCGTTGGAGGAAGTCCCGACTGGTTCCGATGGCAGCATCCAGGCCACGCCCGTCTGCTTCACGGTGCTGAGCTCATTGACGCGAAGGAGCTCGAACAGGCGGCACATGAGCTGGTGCGCCGCTACGTGATGTCCCTTTCGGAGCGCCTGCCGAAAACGGATCTGGGTGGTCGGTCGCTGCTCCAACTCCTCGATGGGCCGCATGGGAATGCCTGGTGGTATCTCGAGCCTTCCGAGAGGGGGGCATACCGCACGCCGTTTATCGGGCAGCTGTACCGGCTGGCGCTTGTCCATCTGGCAGCAGAGCGACGGAATTACAGCCACGTCTGGCTGAGCATCCGGGAAACCGCGCTGGCTCGGGTGTTCTCGGCCGCGCAGCGACCAGACTGGACCCTGGTCGCCGCCCGAAGGGAATCGAGAGCCCAGCAGCGCCGTCTACCGTTCGTGCGCCTGTTTCTCCAGCAGTGCCGGGCATTCTCCAGTTTCGTGGCGCTTCGGTTGTTCGTAGCGTGGCTGCGGGAGCCGTTACCGTCCCACCGCGGAGGTCGATGGGTCTTCACGGCGTTTCCGACTTGGTTCACCAGAACACACACTGACGCGCCCGCCGACCGCTTCTTCACCCATCTCGGCGATGCGTCCATCGCAGGGTACCTCGCCCTTCTGCTTGAACCCGTGCGGATGTGGAAGCACCGGGTTGCCGTGCGAGCGGCTGTCCGCAACCTTCGGTTGGTTCCCTTGCACCGGTTCTTGCGGTTACGGGAGGCTCTATCAGCGTTCGCCTGGCGTCGCTACCGCTGGCTCTGGTCGTTTAGACGACGGATGGGCCCGCGGCTGCGCGAGCAATTTCTTGGCTTTCCCGTCGAGACACTCGTCGTGGAGGATATCGAACGCGCACTGTCTGGAGCGGAAGCCATTCAGGATGAGTGGCTGGCTCAGGCAGTTGACCGGGCGGTCGGCCTGCTGGCACCGTCGCTAGTGTTGTACCGCGCCGAGTTTCAGCCCGCCGAGTCGGCCGTTGCGCACGGCATCGGACGGCGGGCACTGGCCATTGGATACCAGCACCATCCGTTCAGCTGGAAGTACCTGCAAATGCAATTCACTGATCGGCAGGTGGCTGACAGTCTCGCAGTCCCCCGTCAGCCGCGAGCTCGACCACTACCCGATGGGTTCGTCGCTATCGGTCCCGCGTTGGCGGACCATGTGATCGAGGGCGGCTACCCTGCCGACCGCGTCCGGGTCTGCGGTCCGCAGCGATACGGGCACCTGCTTGAGTATCGTCGCAGCCGCGCGGGGAAGGCGGCGGTGCGACAGGCGCTCCGGATCGACGCAGATGCATTCGTGGTGGTGGTGGCGCTGGCGATCGTCGAGTCGGATACACAGGCACTCTTCGGAGCGCTTGTGGGCGGGGCGAGCGAGATACGGGGCATGCGGCTCTTCGTGCGGACGCATCCCAACCGTCCCGCCGGCGATCCCGCACTCGCCGCAGCCCTCGACGCCCTTGGCCGCGATCGCGCGCAACTGATGCCCGCCGATGCCCGGATCTACGACTACATCTCGGCGGCCGACTGCATGGTGTGCGTGGGATCCATGATCGCGTTCGAGGCGATGGCCCTGGACGTGATGCCGATAGTCGTCGACAATCCCGGCGCTTTCGGCGCCATCTCCCTTGCTGAGTACAGAGACTCACTCTTTGTTGTCCAGAACGCTGCCGAACTGAACCGCGCGATCACGGCAGTCCGCGACGATGGAGAAGAGGTCCGGAGCCGACGGCGCTCATGGCCCGGGACCCTCGCGGCGGTCATGGGGAACATGGAACGACCGCTGGGGCCGCAGTTGGATGCGGCTCTCGATTTCTTCGATGCACGTTCATGAGCGTACGACAGACCTGGTGCGTCGATCGCCTGACGGCCGGATCAGTGGCGTACATCGTGCGGAGCCGGCGGTTGATCGGGCGCGTCCTTCTGCTTGACGGGCTGACGGCCAGTGCCGGCTTCTGGCGGCTGCTGCTCAGGCTGCTCGGAGTGCCCTGCGAGGCGGGCGTGTTCTTTGCCGGCCATCTGAGGACGCCGGATGGCGAGGCCGTGTATTTTGCGGCGCGGCGTCTTGCCAACGAGTTGGCATTCGGCGCAGCCACCGGTCTGCTTCACCAGCCCGCCATGCGCCGAGCGGTGCCGGACATCCACCGCGCGACTCTGACGCTTGTCGTCGCAAAACATCTGGCGCGCCATATCGAAGAATGGACCGCGAGAATACTCGTCGCGCACAGCCTGCTCGGGACCAGTGAAGGCAGGATACTGCTGCGGCATCCTCGCCGCTTCGACGCGACCGTGCTCGACGCGGCCGCGGCTGGGCGCTGCCTGTTCTATCCGGATCCCGTACGCGACTGGAAGACATTTCTCACCGAAACCGCGTTTGCTGTCGCGCGACAGGTCGTCAGGGACGGCCATGGCCATTTTACTTACCGATCGCCAGCGTCATCCTCACCGTTGCCGTCTGGCGGCACGCTCCTGATGATCCAGGAGGAGAGTCTCCGTAACAGTCCCGATCTGCGGAATCAGTTGCATTTCATCGACCGGGTATCTGGGCCGCACCTTCCGGTCGTCGTCGTCAAGGCACATACGTCGGCGCAGTTCGACGATGAGACGTTGACTCTTCCGACTGTGACGGTTCTGCCGTACGCCGCTCTTGGACGGGCCCGCCAGGCATTCCTTCGCAATCCGGTAATTGCGCGACTCCGGCGGTGGCGACGGCGGCTCGCCGTTGCCGCCATTCATCCCGGGCGTGCTTTTGCGGAACGTTATTTCTTGGTTCAGGTCTGGTTCCTGCTGTTCCAGTCGGAGTTGATGGCTGGGATCAGTCTTGAGCGGGGTGTGCGGTGCTTTGCGTCCAAGGAGACCCACAACCGGACCTGTGATGCGGTGCAGATCGTCGCCCGGGACCTCGGCGTCACCACGGTGACAATGCAGTACTCCAATACCCCCTTCGTCTCCCCGGTGATGACCTCGACGG
This sequence comes from Acidimicrobiia bacterium, assembly GCA_045862915.1. Classification (GTDB taxonomy): domain Bacteria; phylum Acidobacteriota; class Vicinamibacteria; order Vicinamibacterales; family SCN-69-37; genus SYFT01. The sequence continues at coordinate 2,974 of BTVE01000027.1, read as the reverse complement.
CTGACGAGATGCTCGCGTTTTCGGAGCAGTATGGTGCCGTGTTCCATGTCAACGGCATAGGCCCTGCGCGGATCACCGGCAACGGGTACATCTACGGCGGGATCGAGTCGGCCGTGTCGGCACGTGCGGCGCGACACCGTGCAGCGCTGGCGGACGCCGGCGCACGATTCGTGATCGGATATTTCGACGAATCGGTCCAGCTCGATCAATGGGGGTGTATCAGCGAGGACGACCACCGTCGTGAACTGCACTTGTTGTGTCAGTTCCTGCTGGAACGCCCCGATGTCGGATTGCTGGTGAAGTCGCAGTTCATGCGTAACTCGCCGTCGTCACGACATACGGCTGATCCGCTGCTGGCGGCGGCTCTGGCAACCAGACGCTACGTCGAAGTCAGACGCGGTGCACACCGGAATGACGTGTATCCGATGGAGGTCGGCCTGGCCGCGGATATCTGTCTTGGGCATAAATTCGGCGCCACGGCGGCCATGGAGGTCGCGAGCGCCGGCCGGCGGGCCATCCTGATTGACACACACGGTGTGCGGACCGCCTGGGATGCCCTGTACGAGCGCGCGGGCGTGGTTTTCTCTGCCCTCGACGAGGCGTTGCAGGCCATTGACGACCTTCGCCGCGATAAGCCCTCGGCCGCCGGTCTCGGAGACTGGGCTTCGATTCGGGCGGCGCTCGACCCGCCGATCCCCGGCACAGCGCTGGCGAGGACGCGGCAGCGGTTCGCGTCGATCCTGGCCGCGCAGTAACGACGGATCGCTCAGGTATACTGGCCGGGCCGCACGCGATGCCGGGACTTCCTTCCGCGGAGCGCCGCTGGGCGCAGAGACTGTAGACATGGCACCACTCGACACCATCCTGCCGCCAGCGGCCCTCGACCTGCTGCGGCGGCAACCGCTGAGCCTCGTGGACATCGGGGCTCGGTTTGGCCTTCCGCCGCATTGGGCCGCTGTCAGTGCCGTGCTGGACGTGGTGGCGTTCGAGCCCGATCCCGATGAGGCCCGCAGGCTTGAGCAGTCCTACCGCCGCTCGGGCGCGTTGGCCGAGGTGGTTGAGGCGGCCGTCTGGGACAGCCCCGGCCGCCACGTTCTTCATGTGACCCGCAACCCGGGGTGTTCCTCGCTGTTCCGCCCGCGCGCAGATTTTCTGTCGAAGTTCCCTGAGGCAGAACGATTTGATGTGGTCTCGCAGCTGGACGTGGAGACAACGACTCTCGACCGTGTCCTATCAGCACGGGCGCCGCGTCGCTGCCGCTTCATCAAACTCGATGCGCAGGGTGGTGGTCTGCCAATCCTCTGCGGCGCGAGCGAAAGTCTGCGGAGCGTAATCGGGCTGGAAGTCGAAGTCGAACTCGCGCCGATGTATGAAGGGGAACCGCTCTTCGGCGAGGTCGACGCCCACCTCCGCCGGGCAGGGTTCGACCTCGTGGACCTGCGTCCGACCTATTGGAGGCGCAAGGCCGCACAACGGGTCGCCGGCACGCGGGGGCAACTGATCTTTGCCGACGCGCTCTACATGGTTTCTCCAGAGGCGCTCGCCGAGCATCTCGCGCAGTCGGACGAGGGGGACGTGCTGCAGGCGTGCGCGAGTACCCTCGCCATCTGCGCGGTCTACGGCCTTGCGGATTGGATGGCGGCGTATCGGGAGGCATGGCGCCACCTGCCGGCCGCGCAGACACTGGACGCCGCTCTCCCTGCAACCAGCAAGGTATCCGCCCGTGCCGCCTGGCGTCAGCGCGCCGGCCATGCGCTGAAGGATTTAGGTGATCGGCTGATTGAGTCGTCATCCGATTGGGCCGTCGCAGAGCAGCGACTTGGCAACAAGCGCCGGTTGAATCAGAGCATTTCCGGCTGGCTCGCCAGACAGCTGGGGTGGTCGTCCAAATGATTGCCCGGCTGATGCATCGAATCGCAATTCGCACATTTCCGTTCTGGGAGCGCGTGGGGCTGCATGTCGTCCCGGCCCACTACTTCTACCCGGTGCCCTCGAGTACGGATTTGCCCGACGAGTTTTTCGAGCGACGTTCCGCCTGCCTCGGGGTCGACTGGCGGCGGAAGGTCCAGGAGCGCTTGTTGCGGGAGGTGTTTCCCCGCTACGCAGGCGAGGTGGAGTTCCCGCCCAACGGAGGATTGTCCCGAGTGGACGCTGCTGTGCTGCACGCGATGATCCGGCATTTCAAGCCGCGCAAGATGGTCGAGATCGGGAGTGGTCATTCGACGCGGCTTGCGGGTCGCGCGTGTGCCATGAACGCTCGCGACGGCGCGCCCGTCGAGTTTGTCGCCGTCGAACCCTATCCCGCCGCTATGCTGCGTGACGGTCTTGAGGGATTGACGCGTCTCTGTGTGATGAAAGCGCAGGATGTGCCATTCTCCGAGTTCGAAGACTGCGACCTGTTGTTCGTTGACTCCTCCCACGTGGTGTCAATGGGCGGAGATGTCACCCATATCCTGTTGGAGGTGGTGCCGCGCCTTAAACCCGGTTGCGTGGTGCACTTCCACGACATCCTCCTGCCTGGCCACTACTGGAAAGATTGGGTGCGCGGGCACCGCTTCTTCTGGACCGAACAGTACATGTTGCAGGCATTCCTGATGTTCAATCAGGAATTCGAACTGTTATGGGCGGCCCGACTGATGCAGATGGAGTCGCCGACGCTTCTCTCCGCCACATTTCCATACCACGCCCCCGCCGACAGCAGTGAACGGGTCTCGAGCCTGTGGCTGCAGCGTCGGGTCCCGGACAGCCGGACTCCGAAGGAGTACATCGCATGAGCTACACCGAGAGCTATATTTCCGAGTCGATCGATATCCTGCAACAACTTGACCGAGGCGCGATCGACGCGATCGCCGATCTCCTCGTGGCCACGCGCGCCTCCGGAGGCCGGGTGTTCTTCCTGGGCGTAGGAGGAGGCGCCGGGCATGCGTCTCACGCGGTCAACGACTTCCGCAAGATCGCAGGGATGGAATGTTAT
>BTVE01000026.1:0-45332 GCA_045862915.1 Acidimicrobiia bacterium | reverse complement strand
AGATCTCCTGCTTTGGCGCGCCCCTCGCCAGCACCCCCCGCCGCGCGCCGCTCTGCTGGATGCGGCGCACGACCGGCGAGTCCTCGGCCGGTGTCGGATCATCGGGGGACCACATCCGGCAGTCGCGGCCGACAATCTCGAGGCCGTGGTGCCGGGCCTGCAGGCGTCGCGCCGCTTCTCGCGACGCGTCCGGTGAGGCCCCGAAGAAAAAAAAGGGGTAGTGCCGATCGGCTGCGAGCTGCATCAGTGGTGACAGCAGGTCGGAGCCGGAGACACGCGCTGGGACCGGCTGACCCAGCAGCCGCGCCAGCCACACGAGGGGCTGTCCGTCTGCCAGCGACAACGCGGCCTCCGCATACACGGAGCGCAGCTCGGGCCGCTGATGTGCGAGTACCACGTGATCGATGTTGGGCGTCACGATGTACCCGCCACGACGGGCGGCGATCAGGTGATCGATCTGGAGAAGGGCTTCGTCGCGATCAACGCGATCAAATCCCACGGAACCGATAGTCGAACGAAGTGACATGGCAGCCACCCATAGGGCAAGGCCCGTGCCATGTCGAATCGAGGTCTGACCACACGACAAACACGCGTGCGAATGGCGATCGTCTCAGGACGAGCCATCCCGGCTGTCTCAGGATGAAACACCCGAGACGAGCGGTGAGGCCTGATCGCCGTCGACACGTCACATTGCAGGCTTCCGGGGCTGGCACAGGAGTTGCCCTATGTCTGCCGCGTGAGACCGCTGCTGTTGTTGTCGCTGCTGATTGGCACGTTTGTTTTGCCGACGCGCTGGACTGCCGGAGAGACTCCGGCGTCGTTTGGCCGCGTGCTGCGGGCGACGGCCGCGCTGGTCCTCTTCTACATCTTTGCGCTCATCGTGATCGTTCCGCGTTTGCCCTGAAGGAGTGTGTGTTGTGTCTGACGTACTGACGGCTGTTGTCATCGATGATTCGCCGGTGATTCGCGCCCTGCTGGCCGGGCTGTTGCGCCGCCAGGGGATGCGGGTGCTTGACGCCCGCGATGGCGACTCGGGACTGGCGCTGGCCGCGAGCGAGCGTCCCGCCCTGATCTGTGTGGACCTCATGTTGCCCAACACCTCGGGCCTTGATGTCTGCCGAGCGCTGCGCGCCACGCCTGCGACGGCCGACGCCGGGATCGTGGTCATTTCGGCACGCCCGTATCCGCAGGACCGCGCGGCGGCGCTCGAGGCCGGCGCGGATGCGTTCCTGTCCAAGCCCGTTGATACGTTGATGCTCGACACGACGGTGCGCAATGTCCTGTGGACACGCCGCGCGCAGCGGAGGGTGTCATGACGCCGCAGCCCTCACTGTTCGGCGCCGGCGACATGCAGGGCTGGCGGGTCCTGGCTGAGCGGGCCATGGCCGCGATCCTGCGGTCGCGGTTGTCCATCGCCATCTTTGCGCTGCTGTTTGCGGGCCTCGGTGTGACGGCCGCGACGCAGATGCCGAAGACGTTTTCAGCCGAAGCGCGGCTGCTGGCGCGCCGCACGGATGTCATGCCGGCCCTCGCGCATCCACGCCGGTCCGTGCCGGCAAGCGCAGAGAGCCTGACGCAGTCGGCGGGCGATCTGGTTCGGGATCGTCAAGCCCTGCGCGCCATCGTCGACGAGTACGACCTGTTGACCCGGTGGGAGGCGTCCCGGTCGCCGTTGTACGAGTTCAAGGACACCGTATTCGCCTGGATCGCCGGGGCGCCCCCGCGCGAACAGCGCCTTGAGAGCCTGATCGACGTGCTGGCCAAACGTGTGATGGTCACCGTTGACGGAGATGTCATCCGCGTGAGCGCGAAGTGGTCGGATCCATCGACGGCGGTGGACATTGTGAACGGCGCGACGGAGGCATTTCTGCGCGCCCGCAAGCGCGTGGACATCGACGCCATCGCCGAAACGTACACGTTGCTTGAACGGACGGCGGATGTGGCCCGCGCGGATGTCGAGCGGCGTGTGGCGACGGCGGCCGCGATGCCGCGTGTCTCCACGCAGGCCACTCCCGCTGCCTCGGCCCCCTCCGCCTTGCCCGCCGCGGACTCCGCCGCGCTGACGAAGATGCAGACGCTGGTGACGCTGCGTGCCGACGTGCTGGCCGCACGACGCGCGGTCGACGCCCTCAGCGCTGCGCAACAGAAGGACGTGCTCGCGCTGGAGGCCGAGCTGACCGAACGCCAGTCGCGGGCGACCGATCGGCATCCCGACGTCGTGGCGCTTCGTCGTCGTCTTGAGCAGGCCCGGGTGCCGTCGCCCGAGCAGACTGAGGCCGAGGCCGCAGCCCGTCGTCAGCTCAATGCGTTTCTTGCCGCCGGAGGATCGGAGGCGGATCTGGTTGAAGGGTCGCTGCCGCGATTTGCCGCGGCCGCGCCGGCTCCCGCAGCGCCCGGCGTCAGCCTGACCCGTATCGTGGGCGACGATGCCGCCACCGTGTATGCACGGTCGCTCCTGGAAAGCTCGATTGCGTCGTACCAGGACCTGCTCGAACGTCTGTCGAATACACGCATCGAACTCGAGACTGCGCGGGCGGCGTTTGACTACCGCTACACGATCATCAAGCCGGCACAGCTGCCGCGCCGATCCGATTCACCCAGCGGTGTGCTCATGATTGCCGGCGCCGTGATGGCCGGTGTGGCGCTTGGCATGTTGCGGGCTGTGGCGGGCGAACTGCGCTCGCTGGTACTGACCGAGGTGCGGGCGTGAGCACGGCAGCCCTCGTGCACCGTCTCGCACCGCTGCGATGGTCGTGGGGAGCCGCGGCGTTCGCGGCCGCCGCGATGATCCTGGTGGGTGCGGGTGCGGTGGCATGGCTGCCGGTGGTCGGTGTGTTCGCCCTGGCTGCGGTGCTGTCGGCCCGGCTGCAGACGTCGGCACTGGTGCTGATTGGTGTGGCGCTGCTGGTGGACAACCCCGGCGAACGCCCGATGGAAGGCCGCTGGGAATCGCCGTTGTTTGCAGCGGGCCAGCTCGTCTACGAGAACCTGCATCATCACACCGGTATCGGGGCTCTGCGCTTCAGTCTCCTTGAGCTGGCGATCGGCGGACTGATCGTGCTGTCGGTTGCGCGGAGCCTGCGCGGCGACGATATCGATGACCCGTACGGGCATGGTCATGTCGTGGCGTCGCTGCGACAGGCCACGCTGGTGTGCCTGGGCACCGTCGCGGCGCTTGAGGTGTGGGGCCTGCTGCGGGGCGGGGACTTCAAGAACTCGCTCTGGCAGGCCCGACAGTTGTTCTGGCTGCCGATGCTCACGTTGCTGGCCGGGCGCGCGTTCAAGACCGACGGCGCGCGTATCGCGCTGTTGCGCGTGATCGTCGGCGCCGCCTGGGTGCGCAGCGTCATCGGCATCTACTTCACGTACGCCATTGCGCGGCCGGCGGGTTGGTCGCTCGAATACACGATGACCCATTCAGACGCCATCCTCGGCGTCGTGGCCATTCTCGTGACGGCGGCAGCCCTGGTGGAACGTCCCACTCGCGACCATGTGCTGACCAATCTGCTCGTGCAGCCGGTCCTGCTGATGGGGCTGTATGTCAACGATCGCCGCATTGCCATGGTGTCGCTGGCGTTTGGTGTCGTGGCGTTTGTCCTGATGGGACCTGCGTGGTGGCGGATCTGGGTGCGCCGGCTGGTGATTCTCGCGATTCCGCTGGGACTGGCGTATCTCGCCGTCGGCTGGAATTCCTCGGCGCGTGTCTTTGCCCCGGTGGCCACCGTGCGCGCCATTCTGACGAGTGAAGACACGTCGAGCCAGACGCGCGACATTGAGAACTACAACCTCATCCAGACCCTCAAGCCGCGACCGATCGCGGGCTCGGGGTTCGGACACGAGTATCACGAGGTGGTGCAGGCCTACCGGGTGGACCACCTCTTCGCGCAGTACAAGTTCATTGCCCACAACAGCGTCCTGTGGCTGCTGTCGCTCTCGGGCTGGATTTTCTTCACCGGCCTGTGGGCCCTGTTTGTGACGGCGGTCAGCGTGGCGTTGTGGACCCATCGCCGCTCCACCGCGCCGTTTGATCGCGTCCTCACCTTCGGTCTCGTTGCCGCCACCATCAGCCTGCTGATGCAGGCGTGGGGCGACATGGGCCTGCAGAGCTGGATGGGGATGCTCGTGTGGTCGAGCCTGGCTGGCAGCACTGCCGCGCTCGCCACGACTCGCACGTCCGAGGTGTCGTCATGTTGACCGTGTTCACGATGGTGTTGTTCGTCGCAGCCGTGCCCGCGCTGCTCATCGCCGCCTACCTTGGCGCGCTGACCGCGATGTGGCGCCGGCCGGTGCCGGTGGCGCCGTCCGACTCGCGCTGGCTTGCCGTGCTCGTCCCTGCGCACAACGAGGCCGGCGGGATCACCCGGACGATCGCCAGCCTTCGCGCGTCGGACTATCGCCAGGGACGCCGCCGCATCATCGTCATCGCCGACAACTGCACCGATGACACCGCCGCCATCGCGCGCGCGGCCGGTGCGGAGGTCATCGAACGTCACGACGATACACGCCGCGGCAAGGGATACGCCCTGCAGACGGCGATTGACCAGTTGCTGACCGAGCCGGCGGAGGCGTGGGACAGCCTGGTCGTGGTGGATGCGGACACGGAAGTCGACGCGAACACCTTCAAGGTTCTGGCCGGTCATCTCGCCACCGGCGCCGACGCCGTCCAGGCGGCGTACCTGCCGACGCCGGGCACGACGCCCACGTCGGTGCTGACCGATGTGGCCTTTGCCGCGTTCCACCTCGTGCGGTCAGGTGCGCGTGAGCGCCTCGGGCTGTCGTGCGGCCTCCGAGGCAACGGCATGGCGTTCAGCCGCACGCTGCTGGCCGCGGTGCCGCACACTGCGCACTCCCGTACCGAGGATCTCGAGTTCGGTGTGCAACTGGGCCTGCGCGGGATCCGCGTGGCCTTTGCCGGAGACACACGAGTCCGAGGCGAGATGCCGGAGCGTGCCGCCGTCGTCACCCGCCAGCGTGAGCGCTGGATTGGTGGACGCGCGGCGATCGCCCGTACGTGGTTCGGCTCGTTGCTGCGTCAGGCCTGGACCACACGGTCGGTGATGGCGCTCGACCTGGCGATCGACCTCATCGTGCCGCCCATCTCCGCGGTGGTGATGGCCGCTGCGGCCGGGCTGATGCTCAGCCTGACGGCATGGCTGCTCGGTGGGTCGGCGGTGCCCGCCTGGATGTTCGCCGCCTCGCTCGTCATCATCGCCGCGCATGCCGCGCTGGCGGCGGTGCTGGTGGGCCGCAGCCGCGACTTGCTGCGCGCGCTTGGCCACGTGCCCGCCTATGCCTGGGGCAAAGCCGTCATCGCCATGCGTGGACTACGCCGCACGCCGGAGGTGTGGGTGAGAACGACACGGGAAGGGGAGTCGCTGTGAGCACCATCTTCTGGACCGACGCGCGTGAGCTCGCGGCGGCGGCGCGCCGCGAGGCCGAACGTCGCGATGCCCTGCACATGATGACGACCGATGCGTACTGGCTGCTGGCGTTGTTCCGCCTGCGCCAGGCCGCGCGCCGTCTCCGCATTCCGCTGGCGAACCGCATCCTGCGACTGATGCAGATGATGTTCGGTGGCGTCGAGCTGGGGAACGAGGTGCGTCTTGGCCCCGGCGTGTACTTCATCCATTCCCTCGGCACTGTCGTCGGCGGCAACGCAACGGTCGGCGCCCGGGTCCGCTTCATGGGCAACAACACCGTTGGCACCGCCAGTGACAACGGGTATCCCGTGATTGAAGACGACGTGGAGATTGGCGCCGGCGCGCGCGTGCTCGGCCCCGTGCGTATTGGCGCGGGTGCCGTCATCGGCGCCAACGCAGTTGTCCTGTCCGATATTCCTGCCGGCGCGGTTGCCGTCGGCGCCCCTGCCCGCATCGTTCGCATTCGTGGAGCACAGTTGTGAGTCCCATCATCACCGTCATCATCGCGACCCGTAATCGCCAGCAGAGCCTTCTGTCACTGCTGACGGATCTTGACAGCCAGGCGCTGTCCTCAGCGCTCTGGAACGTCGTCGTGGTTGACGATGGGTCCACGACACCCGTGGCGCCGCTACTCGAGACACGTCTGCGAGCCGGCCGTCTGCTGCACACCCGGACCGAAGGTGTCGGCCAGTCCGCCGCACGCCAGCAGGCGTGCAGCCTGGCCACCGGCGACATCCTCGTGTTCCTCGATGACGATATGCGCGTGTCGCCCGAGTTTCTGTCGGCGCACATGCGGTATCACCTGCATACACCCCGCGCTGTGGTGCTCGGCCGAATTGAGCCGGCGCCAGGTCTGGAGCGCATGCCGCTGTTCGAGCGGTACCACGCCCGGCAGCTGGAACGGTGGCACCAGGCGATGCGATCCGGGGCGGATCGTCCCAGGGGCGTGCAACTGTGCATGGGCAACGTGTCGATGATGCGCGCGGACTTCGAACAGGCCGGCGGTTTTGATCCGTCGCTGCGGCGTTCGGAAGATCGCGAGCTCGGCGTGCGCCTGGAGTTGGCCGGCTGCCGCCTGGTGTTTGGTGATGATGCGGCGTCCACACACTGCTCGGACCACGATCGCCTGGACGTGTGGTTGCAGCGTGCCTATCTGTACGGACGATACGACCTGAAGATTGCGCGCAAACATCCCGGTGCGGCTGATGCCGATCCCTGGCGGTTCTGGTCGCTGGTGCACCCGCTGTCCAAGCCTGCCTTGTGGACGGTTCGTGTGATCCCGTCGCTCGGTCGTCCACTTGCGCGTCTGGCGTATGGCGCCGCGCGGCTGCTCGACATGATGGGACTGCGGTCATTGGCGGTGACCGGCACCGCCATGACGTATGCGGCGGAGTATTTTCACGGCCTTCGGGACGAAGAGCGCGAGACGTCGCGCGGGCCGATCCGGCGATGTGTGGCGGCCATCAAGGAAGACCACGCGCAACTGCAGCGCGTCCGCCAGAAGTACCACAACGATTCGGGTGGGCGCCTCGCGCCGGCACTCGTGCAGAAAGTCGGTCTGCAGATGCTGGCGTGGTATCGCGTGATGCGGTGCCTGGTCGAACTCCGCGTGCCGCTGGCGCCGATGGTGATCTCCCGGCTCATTCGGCACTTCTATGGCGCGGAGATTCACTGGCGCGCACAATTGGCGCCCGGCGTGTCGATCGTGCACGGCACCGGCCTGGTGATCAGTCATGCGGCCGAGGTCGGTCCGGGCTGCATCCTGTTTCAGGGCGTGACGCTGGGCGAGAGTGTGGATCCGGTGACGGGTGCGATTGGCGCACCACGCCTCGAGGCCGATGTGCATGTGGGGCCCGGCGCGTCGCTGCTTGGACCGATCGTCGTGGGCGCCCAGTCCAAGGTGGGTGCGGGGGCCGTGCTGATGCGGACGGTGCCGTCGCGCAGTCTGGTCATGCCGCCTGTCGCGGCGGTGACGACCCGTGGTCGGGCGCGCGTGCGTCAGGTCGCGCGCCCCGTGGCGGTGGTGGCGTGACCGCTGCGCGCTGCGCCACCCTCCTGCTGCTGTGCCTGTGCGCAGGCTCCGGGTGCGAGACGTCCGCAGCGGCCGGCGCCGCAGTGTTCGACATCACGATCGATGTGCGCGCATCACGACGACCGATCAATCCGCTGATTTACGGCACCGCCAACGCGACGCCCGAACAACTGCGCGCGCTCAACGCCTCCTGGCACCGGCTGGGCGGTAATCCCACGTCCCGCTACAACTGGCGGGAGAACGCGTCGAACCGGGGGGCGGACTGGTTCTTCGAAAGTGTGCCGGACGCCGGCGTGGCGCCCGGGCAGTACGTGCAGAGTGTTGTGGACGCCACACGCGGCGCCGGCGCCGTTCCTGCGGTGACGGTGCCGATGGGGGATTGGGTCGCGCGGCTCGGGCCTGGGCGATCCCGCCTTGCCAGTTTTTCCGTCCGCAAGTACGGCGCGCAGGCGCAGGTGGATGCGCAGTGGTTTCCGGATGCCGGCAATGGTGTGACCCGCGAGGGGGCACGCGTGACCGGCAACGATCCGGCCGATGCCAACGTGCGTGTGACGCCGGACTTCCACGTACCGTGGGTGCAGCGGCTTGCCCCAACCGTGCAGTACTACATCGTCGACAACGAGCCGAGCCTGTGGTTCGAGACACATCGTGATGTGCATCCAGGCGGACTCGGCATGGACGAGACCAATCGGCGCATTCTCGAGACGTCGGCGATGATTCGGGCCGCCGATGCCGACGCGCGTGTGATGGCGCCCGAAGAGTGGGGGTGGCTGGGATTCCACTACTCAGGCGCCGACCAGCAGTTCGCGCAGGCAAACGGCTGGTGGCGACGGCTGCCGGACCGTGCCGCACATGGCGGTGCCGACTACCTGCCCTGGATGCTGGAGCAGTGGCGCGCAGAGGCTGTGCGCACCGGGCGGCTGCCGGTGGACGTCGTCACCGTGCACTACTACCCGCAGGGCGGCGAGTTCAGCCGTGACGTGTCGCCGGCGATGCAGCAGCGCCGTGCGCGATCCACGCGGGCGCTGTGGGATCCCGCGTACGTCGACGAGTCGTGGATCAATACGCCGGTCGCGCTCATTCCACGCCTGCGTGCGTGGGTGGATGCGCACTACGTGCCCGGGGTGCCCATCGCCCTGACGGAGTACCACTGGGGCGCGGATGACCACATGAGCGGTGCGCTGGCGCAGGCCGACCTGCTGGGGATCTTTGGTCGCGAGGGGCTCGACATGGCTGCGCGATGGGGCACACCTCCGGTCGCGTCTCCCGTCTTCCAGGTCATGAAACTCTTCCGCAACTACGACGACCGCGCATCAGGATTCGGTGAACTGTCGGTGCGTGCGACGACGCCGGATGCCGACCAGGTGGCCGCGTATGCCGCGGAGCGCCGGGTCGATGGCGCACTGACCATTGTGCTCGTCAACAAGCGCACGACCGCTGCGGACGTGCGTCTCGGCGTCCTGGGCCGACGTGTGTCCCTGGCCGAGCGGTACGAGGTCGCAGCTGGTCTTCCGATTCGGACGCGGGCCTCCGAATCGGTGGGTGGCGGGCGAGTGCTCTCACTGCCGCCGCAGAGTGTGACCCTGCTGGTCGTGCGATAGAGTTACGGAGCTGAGTCGGGCATGTACGGACTGGTCAACCAGGCAGTTGAGGATCTGATTACCGAGCGCTTCGGGCGGGACGTCTGGCAGGCGGTCAGAACCCGCGCCGGCGTGTCTGACGCCGCCTTTGTCCGGATGACGCCCTACCCGGACGATGTGACGTACCGCCTGGTCGGCGCCGCCAGCAACCACCTTGGCATCCCGGCCGACCAGCTGCTCGAGGCTTTCGGCGAGTACTGGACCCTGTACACGGGGCGTGAGGGCTATGGCGAGCTGTTTGTGCGCGGCGGCCGCACGTTCCGCGAGTTCATGCTCAACCTGCACGCGCTGCATTCCCACGTGGGTGCGGTGTTCCCCGACCTGCGTCCTCCGTCGTTCTGGTGCACGGAGGTCCACGACGACCGGCTCCGGCTGCACTACCAGTCCACACGCGAAGGGCTGGCTCCCATGGTGATCGGACTCGTGCGTGGACTGGGCCGCATGTTTGCGACCCAGGTGGAAATTCACCGACTGGACCGGTCGCCGGGTGACGACCACGATCAATTTGATGTCCACTATCGCCCGATGACCGGGACACCGCATGCCTGATTTGCGGCTGGGACCTGAGCATCTGGGTGCCGTCGCGCCATTCCTGCTCGCGTTCCGCCGCGACCTCACGGTGCGCGCGCTCGGGCCATCGTGGAGCCATGCCGATCCCGAGGCGAGGCCGGGCCAATCCATCGGCGATCTGGTCCGGATCGACCGGCCGGTGTGCCCGGTCGACTTCGACGAACTGTCACGCAGGGTGTCGTCGACGCTGTTCCTGTCGGTGCGGCGCACGGGACTCCCACTGCGTGGGCCACTGGTGCGCGTGAACGACGACCTGCTGGTGTTTCTGGGAAGCCTCTGGCTGACGAACACGCGCGATCTGGAACAGCACGGCGTGTCGATGGACGACCTCACACATCAGGATCGCGACTTCCTGTTTGCGCTGCAGTCGAAGGATTCTGCGATCGCCGATGCGAGGCGGATTGCCGCGCAGATGACCGAGCAGCAGCTGCGCGAGCGCCGCGCCACCCAGTCTGCGGTGGTGCAGTATCAGGTCACGCGGGTGCTGGCCGACGCGCCGTCGCTGGAAGCCGCCGCGCCTGACCTTGTCCACGCGCTCTGTGATCTGGTGGGCTGGCAGTGCGGTGCGGTCTGGCAGATCGATCGCCGCGACCCCGACTACCTGCGCCCGATCGGCACGTGGACACGGCCGGGGACCACCACCACCTTCGAGGCGGCGACACGCGCCCGCCGGTTTGTGCGCGGGGAGGGGCTGCCGGGGCGCGTCTGGGCCTCCGGTCAGGCCGTGTGGGTCGAAGACGTCACGACCGATCCGAATTTTCCGCGCGCGCCGGCCGCGCTGGCGTCAGGACTTCGTGGCGCCTTCGCGTTGCCCATCCTTCTTCCCGAGCGCACGCCAGGTGCGCCCACCGGCGTGGCCGGCGTCATCGAGGCCTTTGGCGCGTCCAGTGACCCTCCGGAGGCAGGTCTGCTGGACGTGATGTCGGCCCTGGGCAGTCAGATCGGACAGTTCCTGCACCGCCGCCGCGCCGAAGCCGCGCTGCGGGAAAGTGAAGAACGCCTGCGTCTGGTCATTGACTCCGCTATTGATGCGGTCGTCATCATCGATGCGCGCGGCATCGTGCATGCCTGGAACCCCCAGGCCGAGCGCACCTTCGGCTGGACCGCGACCGAAGCGATCGGACGTGAACTCAACGACCTCATCGTGCCGCCGGCGTTGCGGGAGGCGCACAAGGCGGGCATGCGGCGATACCGCGAGACCGGCGAAGGGCGCGTCATCGGGCAGCGCCTCGAGTTACCGGCCATCGACAAACAGGGCCGGGAGTTCGTCGTGGAACTTTCGATCTCTCCGGTGCATCGCGCGGACGCACGCGTCGACGACGGGCGGACCGGCGGGTGGCCGGTGTTGTTCAGCGGATTCCTCCGGGACATTTCCGACCGTCGCGAGGCGGAAGCGGCCTTGCGTCGCGCCAAGGAAGAGGCGGAAGCCGCTGCTGCCGCCAAGTCGGACTTTCTCGCGACGATGAGCCACGAGATCCGGACGCCGATGAACGCCATCATCGGCCTGACCGGACTGACGCTCGATTCCGACGTGCCCGAACAGGCGCGCCGGTATCTCACCACCGTCCGCGAATCGGGCGAGGCCCTGCTGACCATCATCAACGACATCCTGGACTTCTCGAAGATTGACGCCGGACAGCTGGTGCTCGAGCAGATCGTCTTTGCGCCTGCGGACCTGCTCGGGGATGTGGTTGATTTGTTCCGTCCATCAGCGGAGGAGAAGGGGCTGGTGCTCGAGATGGTCAGCCTGCCCGCCGTGCCCGCCGCTGTCGAGGCAGATCCCAGCCGCCTGCGTCAGATCCTGAGCAACCTGATTGCCAATGCCGTGAAGTTCACACAGCACGGGCGGATTGTCGTGACCCAGGACTACCGCGACGCCGCGCTCGTGCTCGTGGTCCGCGACACCGGCGTGGGAATCGATCGTGACGCACTGAGCCGGTTGTTCCGTCCGTTCACGCAGGCTGACAGCTCGATGAGCCGTCGGTATGGCGGCACCGGCCTGGGCCTGGCGATCAGCGACCGCTTGACGCGATTGATGGGCGGTTCGATCGCCGTGCACAGCGTGGAAGGAGAGGGCAGCGAGTTCACGGTGGTGGTGCCGGTCACCGAGGTGTCTGCCGCGACACTGCCTCCACGCGCGGAGCCTCGTGTCAGTCATGTCTCGCCGGAGGCGGCGGCCCGCGTGCGCGCCCTCATCGTAGAGGACAATCCCGCGAACCAGGTCGTGGCTGCGGCCATGTTGCGGCGTCTGGGCATTCGCGCCGACAAGGCTGCGACCGGCAAGGAAGCGGTGGAGGCCGTCGCGCGTGTGCCGTACGACGTGATCCTGATGGACTGCCAGATGCCGGAAATGGACGGGTATGAAGCCGCGCGGCAGATTCGGGCGCTGGCCGAGCGTGAAGGACGGCCGCGTGTGCCGATGATCGCGATGACCGCCAACGTGCTGAAGGGTGAACGTGAGCGCTGCCTCGCGGCGGGCATGGATGACTTCCTGCCCAAACCGGTGCGCCTGCCGGAACTGTCGGCGGCACTTGAGCACTGGGTTCCGGGACTGACCGCCCCTGCTGTGGCCGACGCGGGTGGGTCTGAAGGCACGTCCCACACTCCGGTGCCCAGGCAGGCCAGCGAGCGGATTGCAGCCTTACGCGACATGTTGGGCACCGAGTGGGCCGAAACCGTTCGTGTCTTCGAATCCCACTCGCGCGAGACCGTCGAGCTGCTGCGCGGTGCCGCAACGGCTGGCGACACCAGGGAGTTGCACCGCCTGGCACACCTGCTGCGGGGCGGCGCCAGCATGATGGGCGCGGCCGGCGTCGAGACACTCGCAGCCGCCATCGAGCGCGACATCGAGCAGGGCATCCCCGACACGGACTGGTGCGCCCGCGTCAGCGCGGTCGCCGCCGAACTCGAGCGCGTGTTGCCGGAATACCGGTGACCGCGCAGGTCAGTCTGCCCGCAGCGCGTCCTGCGGCCGGACGCCAAGGGCACGGCGAATAGGGACCCAGGTCGCCGCCAACGCCGCGGCGGCGAGTCCCACGAGTACCACCGGCAACGTCCAGGTGCCGCCATCACCCATGCGCGAGACCAGCACACTACGCAGCTGCAGTGACGCGAGGGCAAGCACGCCCCCGACTGCGGCACCGATCGCCACCTGGGTCGCCGCCCGGCCGGCAATGGTGGTGACAATGCGATGCGCGGATGAGCCAAGCGCCATACGGATGCCGATCTCGCGGGTGCGCCGTGCGACCAGCAGCGACATCATCGAATACACGCCAACCAGCGCGAGCCCCAGCGTCACGACGCCCAGCACCAACAGCGCCTGACTGAAGCCTGCGAAAAATGCCACGTCCTCCGACGCCACGTCGGCCAACCGCTGGAATGTAAACGGCGTGACCAGCGGGTCGCGCGCGCGCAGCGCATCGCGGATCGGTCCGGCAAACGGCAACGGCGGACCGGTCACCATCGCGGCGATGTAGATCTGGTTCTCGTCGGAGCTGATCGGAGTGTAATACCCTGCGGCAAAATCCGGGTTGCCCACCGAGAGGCCCAGGTCAGGCACCACACCAACGATCGTGGTCCATGGTCCCTCACGGCCGTCGACGATCTCGCGAAACCGGATGCCGATTGGCGGTCGGCCGCGCAACACACGTTCGGCAAACGGCTCATTCACGACGGCGACCGGCGGGGCACCTGCGACACCGTCAGCCCGGGTAAACACACGTCCCGTCGACGCCGAGGCGCCCAGCGCCGCGAAATAACCGTCCGACACACCGGCCGCTGGGGTGCTGACGACGTTGCCCTCGCCCTCAATCTCGATCCTGCGGGCCGCAGGACTATGCCTGGGCAGCGCGGTCGTCACACCGGAGGCAATGACGCCGGGCACTCCGGCGATGGCATCAGCCACTGTCGCCGCAGTCAGCGGGGTTGTGCGCGTGCCGTCGGCGGCGATGCGCGCCGCGTTGACGTTCAGTCCCGTCGTCAGCACATTCTCGGGCAGCGGGAGATCCGCCTGGGTGTACGACTGGAAAGCTTGCGCTACGACAAGCGCACCGTGCAGCATCACGACCGACACCGCGATCTGTGCAACGACCATTGCGCCTGCCATCCGACCGAACCGGACGTCGGTGGCGCGGGTTTCGCCGCTCTGCAGGCCGGGCAACAGGTCCCGCCTGGTGGCGCGGAGTGCAGGCCATGCACCGGCGACCAGCGTCGCAAGGATCGTCGCCATCGCGACCAGGCCGGCGGTCAGCGGCCCCCCGGTGAAGTCCACCCAGAAGGGCAGCTCTTCCATCGCGTTGAACTGGCGAAGGACGGCGCCCGCGCCCAACACACCAAGTCCTGCAGCAATCAGGCCCACACACAACACTTCAAGCGCAACCTGCATGACCAGCCGTCGCCTCGAGGCGCCCAGCGCGGCGCGAAGCGCAAACTCGTGGCTGCGCGCGAATGATCGCGCCAGCACGAGATTGCCGACGTTGGCGGCGATGACCAGCAACACGGCCAGCACCGCGAAGATGATCGCGGTCGACAAGTCGGTGGCCATCGGACCGACGTCAGTGAACGCGGTGATCGCGATGCGCGCGGGCCTCCGGTCCCGACGTTCGAACAGCGCACCATCGAGCGCGGTCGCACGCGTCGTCATGTCGCTGAGCGAAACGCCCGGCGCCATCACGCCGAAGATGCGCGCGTCGCTGTCGAGCGCGCGAGCGCCCTTGATGAACCCTTCGTCGATCGGTACCCACACATCCGGCGTGTTCGGAAACTTGAACGCCGCCGGCATCACGCCAACGACGAGGTGAGGAACTCCAGCGAGGGTGACGGTGTTCCCGACCGTGGCGTAGCCGGTGCCCAGTCGCTGCGCGAGGCGGTCGCTGACCAGCAGCACCGCGTCCCTCCCCGGCACCGCATCGTCGCTGGAGAACAGGCGGCCGTGCAGAGGCGCCGCCGGCAACACCTGAAATGTGGATGGCGTGAGGCCCGCCACCAGCACATCGTCGTGACGCCCGTCCTGCCATGTGAGCGTGGCGCGTGTGCCCGAGGCTGCGCCAACATGCGTGAGCCCGTCGAGTGCGGCGACTCGCGCGAGCGATTCAGGCGACAGTGACGCCGCCTCGCCTTCGGGATCGGTGACCGCTCGCAGTTGAATCCAGCGGCCGTCGGCGTCCCACGGCAGGCGGCTGAACAGCATGGCTTCCATCGTGGCGAAGCCCACGGTGGCCACGCCGATGGCGAGCGTCAGCGCCACGACGGCTGTGATGGAGGTCAAAGGTTGGCGGAACAAGGCGCGAAGGGCGTGTCGCAGATCAGCAGGGGACATGAGGCCACCTCGAAATGGAGTGGTCAGACGATGAGCGGTGAAGGCGGCGGCGATGAGCATGGCATCCCAGGTGGAGCGGACCGTGCCCTTGTGGGATTCCTCGAGGTCGCCAAGGGCTTCGTCGAGTCGGTCGGCCGGGAGTGCAAGCCGAAGCAGCAGGCGGGCAAGCAGGGGCGCGCGTTTCATTCTTCGAGCCTGCGGGCGAGGCCACCCCACATCCGCTGGAAGGCGTTACGCACATCCCGAGCCGCGGCCTTGCCGCCAGGGGTGACGTGGACCAGGCGGCGGGCCTTGCCGCCCCGTTCTGGCAGCGGCGCGCCGAGGCGTGTGGAGATCAGCCCCTTGTCTTCAAGCCGCTGCAATGTCACATACACGGCGGCCCGGTGGATCTCGCGCCCTGTGCGATCGCGGATGTCGTCCACGATTGAGACCGCGTACGCCTTGTCGTCACCCAGTCGCAGCGCCGCGAGCAGTACCAGCAGTTCAAATTCGCCCAGTCCGTCCTTGCCCATAAAGTTACATTGTCAACTTAATACGGGCGACGGGGGGAGAGGTTCACAACGAAATGTGCGCCTACCGGCCCTTGAGAAAGACCAGTCCGCCCGAGACCGTGCCGGCGATCAGGTCCGGCTTGCCGTCCTTGTCCAGGTCGGCCACGGCAGGTGTGCCCATGTGGGGGAGTTCGAGCGAGAGGCCCGTGTATGGCGTGAACGCCGGGTCCTTGGCCGTGCCGGTGTTTCGATACACCAGCACCTCAGCGGCCTCCTGGCCAAGCAGCAGGTCGAGCCGGCCGTCACCGTCGACGTCCAGAAATGCCGGGGCGCCGCGACGGCCAGCCTTGACGTTCTCGAGCCGGTCGGTCACGAGCGTGAACTCGGCCCGTTGTGGTGTGCCGGTGTTGCGGTAGAAACCCACGACGCCGTTGGCGCTGCCGATGAACAGGTCGAGGTCCTTGTCCCCATCGATGTCGACGAGTGTGGGGATGATGTTGCTGGCGCGCTCGGGTACGATCTCGCGCTCGGGGACATGCACCCAGCGAGGCTCAGTTCTGGACCCGTCGTTCCGGTAGTACTGGATGTTGGTGTTCCAGGTGCCGACGAGCATGTCGAGATCGCCGTCACCATCGAGGTCTCCAAGCGCGGGCGCGATGTGGTACGCCTCGCCGAGGGGAATCGAGTTGCCCTGACGAAAACGAGGCGCGGTCGGCGTGCCGATATTGATGAACGACGTCAGGCGGCCTGAGTCCGCAGCGACAGGATCAAGCTTGGTGCCCACCAGCAGGTCAAGGTCGCCGTCGCCATCGAGGTCGCCGAGGGCCGGAGCCGTGTCGCTGCCCAGGTCGAGCATGTCGAGGTACTTCTTCGTGCGCAGCTCAAAGGCATCGGGCGCGGTGCGTTCCCAGAAGAAGAGGTTCATCGCCGACGTGCCGACTGGGTTGAAGGCGCCGCCCATGACCCCGATGAACATGTCGAGGTCGCCGTCGAGGTCGACGTCGACAGGCATCGGCGCGTTGTAGCCGGACGTCATCTGCTCGGCGGCCCAGGGCAGATGGACCGGTTCCACCTGGAAGTTGGGTGTGGAACACGTGGCGCCGATGTTCTCGATGAGCAGGACGCCGGGCTCAAAGAAGTCCCCCCAGAAGAGGTCCTGGTCGCCGTCTCCTTCGAAGTCGCCAAACGCGATGGCATTGGCTCCGTGCCTGGCAGTCGGGCGTGCCCGGTCGTCACCCACACGGGCGATGATCTCGATGCCTTCGAAGTTCTCCGTGATGAATTCGAAGTAGGTGGATCCCGGGGCATCAGCTTCAAAACGCGCCAGCGTGCCTTCGACACGGCCGACGAACAGGTCAAGCCGTTTGTCGCAATCCACGTCCACCAGCCAGGGAATGTTCTGGCGGTCCATGAAGATCGGTTGTTCTTCAATGTCGCGAAGGACGTCGACGAACTCCAGCTTCGCCTGGGTCTTGGTGCCGGTGTTCCGATAGAACTGGATGTGGCTGAACGGTTTTTCGCAGATCAGGTCGATAAGCCCGTCGGCATCAACGTCCACGAAGCGATACCACTCGCCGATGTCGATGTCCTGATATTTGTTCGTGCGCCACTCGTAGCGAGGCGCCTTCGCCGACCCGGTGTTTTCATAGAACCACAGCTGGTTGGAGTACTCCTGGATGAACAGGTCCAGATCGGCGTCGCCGTCGATGTCGACGAACTGCGGCCGGGGCACGTCGAGACCTCCGGCAAACGGCAGGGCATACGGACGGCCGTCAGCACCGAGGATCTCGAACGGCGCGACGACACGTTGAAAACTGAGCTCGGAGGTGAAATGACCTCCGAGCTCAACTACCAGGAGGGCGAGAACGAGGCGGAGCAACACGTCAGCGGGCGACGCCCATTCCCGTCAGGTTCTTGCCCAGCGGCAGCGACGTGAGGGTCTTGCCTGAGGCGACATCAATGACCGACAACGCTCCGGGGCCGTCCATGCCGGGCATGTTGTGACCCGCGTGTGCCGGGTCGGCCATGTGGTCCATCTTGTTGTTATTCGTGATGAACGCGGTCTTGCCGTCGGCAGAAAAGATCACCTGGTGCGGCTGCATGAACGAGTCGCTGGAGATCCGGCGACTGACGGTCCACGTCTTCGTGTCGACAACCGCGACTTCATTGTCCATCTTGACCGGCACCCAGATGGACTCTCCGTTGGACGTGAACGACGGGTCAAACACCATCTTGCCAAGGGGGAGTTCCTTGACGAGCGCCGGACGCGCGGGCGACGAAAGGTCGAACACCATCAGCTGGCCGGAGACTTCCGTGGACCCGACCATGGTCTTGCCATCGGGCGAGATCGCAAACTGCACGAACGCATGCGTGGCGCCCGGCACATTCACGAGTGCGACACGTTCGGTCTTCAGATCCACGCTGGCAATCTGGTTGGTGCCGAGGCTGCCCGTGTACGCAAAACCTCCAGCCACGGCGAGAGGATGCGGGCGCGGGAAGATCACGTCCACTTCCGAGCCTTCCATGGTCGTGCGATCGATGATGGCCACACGTTTGGGAGGGTTCACCGCGCTCATCGAGCGGGTGACGACCAGCTGCCGATCTCCGGACAACGCGAGCATGCCCGGCGTCTCCATCGAGAAGCGTCCGACGATCTCGCCCGCAGCGTTGAACTTGGCCACGGTGTTTGCGCCGATCAGCGACACATACCAGTGCTGGCGATCGGGCTCCACCACGATGTAGTGCGGCTTGGCCGTGGCCGGCAGCCCCATGGCCTGCAGGTCGATGGTCTTGACCACCGCGCGCGAGGCCATGTCGACCATCGCGATCTTCGCCTCATCCTGCACGCAGACCAGCAGGGTGCCCGCAGGAATCTCGGACTGGGGAAATGGGGAAATGGGGGAACGAGGGAATGGGGACATGAGTGATGACGGCAACAGAGTTGCCGCCATCACCACACACGCTGCTGCGAACGTCTTCATCGATCCGACGCCCTCACGATGAACAAACCCTGCTCGATCGAGTTGACGACGATCGAGCCGGAGCGGAAGTACGGGTACACGCTCCACGCGCCGTTGAAGCCGGGGCCGTTGGTCGTGTAGGGCGCCGTATCAAAAAACGCCACTTCGCGCGGGTTGGCCGGATCACTGACGTTCAGGATGCGGAGCCCCGAGCGGTAGTTCGCCTGATACATCAGGTTCTGCTTGATGTAGAGGTTGTGGTCCGACGACTCTTCGACGCCCATGTGCTGCTTGACCAGCTTCGGGTTCTCGAGATCGGTGAAGTCAAAGATCAGCGTGCGCGTCTTTTCAACGCCGGGACGGCCTTCATCCAGTTCGTCGTTGACGAAGAAGAACTTGTGGTCGTCGGTGAACCAGCCCTGGTGCGTGTACCCGACGCTCGGGTAGGTCACACGCGAGACGGCCTTCGGCGCCTTCTTGTCGGTCACGTCTGCGATCGACACGGCGGTTTCGTTCGAGCCGATGCAGATTTCGTGGTCCTTGTAGCGCGCATCGGGCCCCTTGTAGATGACGCACTGTGCGTCGTGGGAATACCCCGTGCCGGCGCGGCCCGTGCCCGAGTCCGAGAAGCAGCCGGCAAACGTCGGCTTCTTCGGCTCGCGGATGTCGATCATGTGCAGGCCGCCGCCGCACGTCGTGCCGCCGCCCGACGATCCCACCGAGTAGGCAAATCCGCTGTCCTCGTTGATGACGATGTTGTGGGCGCTGGCGATTTCGGAATACACCGCGTCCGCTTCGACCTTCACCGGCAGGCCATTGGCCTGCGGCTTGAGCGTGCGCAGGCGCGCGAGGTCGAACACCTGCATGCCGTGCTGGCCCGCAGAGTCGGACACGATGAACGCGTGGTCCTTGTAGACCTTCATGTCGCGCCACGAACTGGGACGCGCGCCGTCGGTCAGCGGGAGGTCAGCCACGACGATGGGGCGGGTGGGATTCGTGATGTCGACAAACGTCGAGCCGTCACGACGGCCGGCGATGACCCATTCCTTTTTCGTGGTGGTGTCGGTCCAGCCCCAGACGTCGTTCATCTGGATGTAGTGGCCGTCGTGTGTCATGCGTGACGGCGGGAGGAAGGAGAGCAGGTCGGCCGATCCGCAGTCGAAGATTTCGACCTTGCCTTCACCCGAGCAGCGGCGTTCACCGCCGGTGATGGGCGCAATCTCGTCGAGCGGCGTCGTCAGCATCGGCTGTTCCGCCCACGATCCGTCGTTCTGCTTTTCGTAGATGAAGACCGCGCCGCCGCCATTGCGGACAGCCGTCGCGCCAATGGCCGCCACGTTGCCCCGCACCGAGACCGACGTGCCCGCCGAGGCGGGCGCGTCCACGGCGGGCGCAATCAAGCGCAGGCCGTCGGCCGCGAACTGCGTGCCGTTACCGGGGAACACGAAGACACGGCCCGCACCAGCCGCACCGGGAGCACCGACCCACACCTGGGTGTCGTCAGCCGACACGGAGCTGCCAAAACGATCGAGGCGCAGGCCGGCGGGCGCGGTGAGGCGCGCGACTTCCTGCCACGTGAAGTTGCCTGACGCCGGCGGGGCAGTCTGCGCACCCTGCTGCCCACCCGCGCCGCGGCCACGCCCGCCCTGGGCGATACGGCGATAGACGTAGGCCGCGCCGTAGCCGCCGGCATCACCCGGAGCTGCCACAACGGCCTGGTCACCGGTCAACGCGATGTCCGCGCCAAAGCGATCGTTGTTCTGGCCGCCCACCGGCGCGAAGGATCGCTGGTTGACCCACGCGTCTCCGTCGACCGCGAACTCATACACGACGCCCGTGCGGCTGCTGCGGCCGGTGGCGCCAATGAGCACCATCGGCCCTTCGGCCTTGAGCGAGGCGCCAAATTCATCACCGGCGTTGTTGGCGTCACCCGACGTGAGTGTGGAGTGATAGGCGAACGCGCCGTCGGCGCCGCGCTTGAAGGCAAACACGGCGCCGGCAGGCACCGGCGGGGCATCCGCGCCGCCCGCGCGACCACCACGGCCCCGGCCCGCGCCCACCACTTCCTTGCCGACCAGCAACCAGTCGCCGGTGGCGGCAATCGCCGATCCGAACGTGACCGGGTCGCCCGGGACGAGCGTCGACGCGATCGTCGACGCGTGGCTCCACGTGCCGCCCTGCTTGCGGAAGTGATGCACGGTGGATGACCCCGCGCTGACGAACAAGGAATCGCCGCTGAGTGCCAGCGCCGTGCCGAACTGATCGAGCACCATACCGTTGGGCGCCGTCAACGTCGCGGCCTGTTGCCACTGGCCTCCGGTCTTGCGGAACACGTAGACCATGCCGGGCCGGAACTGATTGGCGGCTTCGGCCGCAAACACCTCGCCGTCACCGACCAGGACCGTTCCGCCAAAACCCACCATGGCCTCGGCCGCCGGAACAGCTTCACGCGCCGACAGCCCGGACCAGACCACCGCGGCAAATACCGCGGACAGACACACTGCTCGCATCTCTGGAATCCCCCTCGCGATCAGGTTACCAGATGGCGAGGGGGCGGGGTGGCGAGGTCTGACGCGCCGCGAAACAGTGGCGCCCTACCGATCGCCATCCGATCACCTGACGGAGAAGCGCACCTCGCGCTGCGCGGTGTGCTTTCCGGCCACCGCCACGAACCGCAGGAGGTACGTTCCCGGCCGGATGGCGGTCAGCGGCAGCTCGAATCGATGCTCGGCGGTGCCGTCCGCGAATGCTGTCGGAGCCAACGCGTCCGCGCGAGTGAAGAGCACCGCGCCCATCGAGTCCGTAATCGACGTCGTCATCGTCACCGCTGCCGGCCGGTTGGCGCCTTGATGGACCCGCACCAGGGCACCGACGCGATCGCTCGGGGCGAAGGCACGCACCGCGGTCGGAGGAAACGGCAACAGGCCTTCGATCTCTTGCCGGCCGCCGATGCGGCGGCTGTCGCCGCGTCCGATCGCCACGCCGGACAGCGACAGTGGCTCGCGCTCGAAGTCGGGTACGTCGATCGTTGCGTGGACCGTGCCTGCCACCGTGTCACTGGCTCGTTCGGTGGCCACCCGGACGTTGTACCGTCCGGGCCGGAGCGAGGCGCGTATCACCAGTTCACTGCCTTCGGCGTCTGTCGCTCGCGGCAGATCCACGACCCGTCCGGTGTCGAGGAACTGGCGACGCCCTTCGCCGTCGTAAACGAGCACGCGAATCCGGAATTGTTCCGCCGCTGAGACGGGTGGCAGGCCCAACGTGAGAGCGACCGCCTGCTCACGCGAACCGGTTACGGCCAGTGGGATCGCCGCCAGTCGGAGGGGCAGCGCGCCCAGTGGCACCGGCGATTCCAGCGCTGCCATCAGCCCTGTGCGGGAAGCACCCGCGCTGTTCGCTCGAGATGTCGGTGCGGCCTCGTTTGGCGCGAGCACCAGACGCGACGAGATGACCATGGCATCGGGCCGGTTGACCTGCACATCGAGTCGACGAAGCCGGCCGTCGGCCGGGTCGGTTTGCTCGTACGCCAACGCGTAGTACGAGGACAGTTCGTTGAACATGTCCGGCACTCTGTCCGCGGGGGTGTTGGTGGCGACGGTCGCGCGACCGCCCGTCAAGTTGGCAATCGTCCTGAGGGTGTCCAAATGAACGTCGTACTGCAGGAGCAAGCGGCGGCCTGATGCGGTTGTGGCGATTTGTCCGCCGGTTGGCGCCTGGATGCCCTGAGCGCTGAACGTGTACACGGGGACGTGCGAGAGGCTTGCGATTGTAGATATGACTGAGAGATCCCTGAAGGTGTCGATGTCCTGGAGGTAGTATGCCAAGTCGTCGGTCTCCACTTCTTCATCGGAATCGATCGCCGGTGAAATGAATGCGACGGCCCGGCGGTAGTTCGATAGCGGACGCAGAAACTCAAGCGTGTTGAGCAACACCTTCGTTGTCATCGCCTTGGACATCCTGAAGTCGAAGCCGATCGGCCGATACTCGTCAATCGCGCGTCGCAAGAGTGTTCGATCCTGCGCGAGGTCTTGCGCATGCCGGTTGTCCCGCACGAAGATCACCGACGCGAGATCGTTGGGGCCCAGGAGGTCAATAAATCGATTCGCGATGGCCTTGCCATTGTTGCGATAGAACGGATCGCGGCCGCCGACCGCATCGTTCATGATCACGACGAAGATGCGAGGTGACGTCAACTCGTTGGTGCTGACATCTCGCGTGGCTTCGACTATGCCCGGCGCAGCGTTACCCGCCGCGCCAGGCACCGTGACCTCAGCCAGCGACACCACCGGTTGAACCCGTCCATTCACTTTGACGACGAAGTCGTCGGCGCTGAGGCCGGTGATCGGCGCGCGCGTGCGTTTGTCGAGGACGGTGACCTCGAGTCGAGTCACCGCCACGCCCGCGCGGAACTGCGGCGGCGTCTGCTGCTGGGCTGACGCCGTGACGACAGCCGTCGCCAGCGTCAGCCCAAGGAACATCCGCATGGGACCGAACACACTCTACTCAGTTGGCGGGGGTGTGCAACGCTTCCTAGTCCAGGATGAAACCATAGCAGCCCCACGTCACCATGCCGCTGCCATCGTCACAGAAGAACTCGACCATCGTGTCGCCACCACATGTGTCGATGGCCAGATCGTAGGCTTCATACGGACAACTTCCGGGACCGCAATTTGCGGAGTAATAGGTCGTGCCGCCGACGGTCCACAGTTCGTTTGCTGAGCAACTGCTGCTCGACGCCTGTGGGGCCGCCGGCATGAGGTACACCATTGCGCATAATACGAGGAACGTGACGTTTCGAATCGTTCTCATACTCTTTCCCTTCTTATGGCAAACCACCGGATATCGGTGACAGCTCATTGACCACCTGACGCGCGCATGTGTTCGTCAAGCCAGCTACGCATCCACGCATCCCCCTGGCCGACTCCCCGATGGGCCGCCGCAGCTGTAAGTGATTCGCCGCTGACGGTGCCGAGCAAGAAGTAAGGAGTCCCCTGTATGCCAGACCGCCTTGCGGCGTCGATCTTCGCAACAGCCGAATCTGGGCCAAGCGGCGAACACGGCAAGGCGTCCTGGGCGCTGACGCGGGCCAGTATCGAGGCCGCGTTCTCTATCGACGGTGATTCCCTGGCAAACATCGCGTCCCTGAACGCCCAGAAGTGTCCACGGGCCGCCGCGCAAGCAGCGGAGGCATATTCACCATCGGCGGCTGGACCGCGAGCCTGAAGGGGAAGTGTTTGCACGGCAAGGCGGATTCGTCCGGCCTCTACGTAATCGCGCAGCAGAGTCGGCATAGCCTCGCGCTCAAACATGCGGCAGGCCGCGCAGCTGAAGTCCTCGTACAACAAGAGGGTCCATGGTGCCGATTCAGCACCCCTGAACTGAGCTCCGGCCAGTGAGATGGGCTGCTCAGGAATCGCGATGGGCGGGGGCTGTGGGGGCGCAGGCGGCTGCCGCAAGAGTCGCCAGCTGATGAGGCCGATCAGGCCGATCATCGCTACGGTCACTAGGCCGTCAAGCACGTTACGCAGCCGAGATCGTTCCACGTGTATCAACCTCCGAGAAGTTACCGAAGGAGTCGTTCTATTTAAAAAGTGCTGGCATGCTACGCGCGGGGGGGGGGTACTGTGTCAAGACAATTCGCGAATGCGACACACATCCAAGGATGTCTCTCGAGGCGCGTGCTCGTTGAACGAGGCATACGGGTGGGCGCTGCTTGCGAGCCACGCCGTTGTTTGGGCCTTCTTTGCCCAGACGCAGATTTTGCGAGGCGTCACAGCTGACGTCGAGCCCTACTGCTGGCCGTACTTCGAGTCGTGCTGGCAGTGGCGCCTGCCCTCGTACGGCCATGCTCTGATCGTGATGGTCGGCTACCTGGCCCTGATCCTGGCGTGTGCGGCCGCCCAGTGGCACCAGCGGCCCCGGACCTTCCGCGTCGGACTCGTCGTGGTGAACCTCGCGCTCTTTGCGCTGGTGTCGCTCGACTATCGCTTGCGCGCGAACGAGTTCTACATGTTGCTCTGGATTCAGTCGGTCTATCTGTGCGCAACGTCCTTTCGATGGACGATACCAGTGGCTATCCTGTCGTGTTACTTCTGGGCTGGTGTACTTAAGACCAACCATGAATGGCTGTCTGGGACCGTGCTCTACGGTCCACTGTGGGGAATTCCGCCTGAGTGGGTGCCGGTGGCGTGCGCGTATGTTGTATTCCTGGAGCTGATTGCCATCTGGGGCCTGCTCGCCCGTCGAACACGCTGGACGATAGTCACCCTGCTTCAACTGGCGCTGTTCCACATCCAGTCGCTCAGCCAGATTCACTGGTTCTATCCGGCGCTGATGGCGACCATCCTGTCATGGTTCGCGGCGGAGCGCTTCCTGGGAACGCCCGATGGTCGCGCGACCCTCGCCTCGCTCCTACGAGGCCGCGCCCCACGTGCCGCGTATGTCACGCTCGGCGTCTTTGCGCTCCTTCAATTGACGCCCCACTTGTACAACGGTGATTCCACATTGACAGGACAGGGTCGCGTTTTTGCGCTACACATGTTTGAAGCGCGGCAAGACTGCGAGGTCAGTGCAACACCGACTGCGAACACAGGCGTGGCGGCACCAGTCAACCTCAAAGTGCCGACCCTCGCTCCGCGCATGGTGTGCGACCCGCTCGTCTACTTCAATCGGGCCCAGAATCTCTGCCGCGTACGACGGATTACCGAGCCGGACTTCGACATTCACTTGACGATGAAGGCAAAGCGCCGTACTGACCCCGACTTCACGACGATCATTGACGAACCAGGTTTCTGCGCCGCGGAGCACGAGTACGCCATCCTGCGCAACAACGTCTGGCTACAGGCGTCGTGGAAGGGGACTGACGCACGCCAGCCTCATTGATCCGAACCAAATTCAGGTTCAGCCGACTTTGGGCAGGCTCAGGTCGGCTTCTATCGAATGCGGATGTCCTGCGTCTTCTGCTCTCCGTCGGCGATGACCACCTGGATGGACGCAGCCAGCAGTTCCTGCAGCAGGGTGACGTCGCGCTCCTCGCCGGGCCCGATGTCGGTCACTGCGGCGATGCGGTATGTCCCGGCCGGGAGGTTGGCCATCGTGTAGTTGCCGTCTGTGCCGGGCCGCGCCGTGCGGATGCGCCGCGGCGAACTCCAGAGCGCCGTGTCCTCCGGAAACAGGACGACGGTGTAGTCAGGCGCGGGCCGTCCGGATGCGTCCGACAGTTTGCCTGACAGTTCCTGCGTGCGGTTGGTGAAGGTCAGCACGGCATCGGTGATGGCATCTCCCGCGTCCAGCACGAAGGGCACATCAAGCGCGTCCTGTCCCTTGATGATGGCCGACTTCAGGATCCAGTTCGCCTCCGGCGTGTTGAACGTGGCCTGCACACGGTGCGGTCCGGGCACCAGGCCTGGAATCGAAAAGCGGCGATCCGGTGTGATCTGGGGCCCGCGGCCAGCGGCAAGGCCCGCCTGCAGACCCATCTGGATGGGAGCGCCTCCAGTGGGCAACATCAGAATGCGGGCGCGCGAAAAATTGTCGGGCGGATCCACGCCGTCGACATCGAACTCGACCGTGCCCGATACGGTCAGGCCTTCCGACAATGCGAGCGTCACGCCGTCGAGCGGCTGACCATCGATGGTGATGTCGGCCGCGGCCCAGAGAGGTGTGCCGCCCTCGCGTGTGGCAGACGCGCTGAGTGTGTACTGGCCCGGCGCGACGCCCGGATACACAAACGTGCCGTCCGGGTTGATTTGACGGTTGGTGGAAGCAAGGCTGATCGACGTGAACACCATCGTGTTGCCGCCGCCGCCCGTGGAGGTCGTTACGTTGTTGCTGCCCTTGGGCGAGAGGAACAGACGCGCGGACTGTGGTGACACTCCGGCAGGTGCGATGATCGTGCCCGAGATCGTCGCCGTGCGAACGAGTGTCGCCGCGAAGTCGATGTTGCCGCGCTCTTCTCCTGAGCCGACGGTGTTGATGGTGGCGTCGTTGAGCGTTAACACGGCGGGGTAATACACCTGGGTGAACCCCAGGGTGTTGGGCGCAGGTGGGGCGTCCGTGGAAGACGACGACCCGGGCTGGAGCGTCAGCGCCTGACGTGCAGCCACAATTTCCGCGTCCGTCATGCGACGGATGTCGCCGACACCCACCGAGCGCGGTGTGGCCGACACGACGTAGTCTCCCGCGGGCAGTCCGAACAGACGGAACACGCCGCGGTCGTCCACCATCTCGCCAAGAATGGAACTGACCATCGGTACCGGCGTCACCGTGCGCTCGCCGTTGACCGTGCGCACCTGCTGGATGGACACACGCGCGCCATAGGCGGGTTGTCCGAAGTCGTCAACGATGCGGCCCGTGATGACAGCGCCGCGCGGCATTCGCAACTGCAGATCGTGTGCGCGCGCTTCAGCCGTCACCGTGACCGGTGTGCCGGATCGGTCGTAGCGGCGTGCGCCATACGACACGCGCACAAATCCGGGTTTGTTGGCCTCGACCGTGTACCGCCCGTAGGGCAGGTTGCGGAAGGTGAAGCGCCCCTGCGCATCGCTGTACGCCGTCTGGCCCGCGGTGCCGGGCGCAAACAGACGCACCTCAGCCCGCCGCACCGGCCGCGGGGTTTCTTCGTCGGTGAGAATCAGGCCCGAGATTTCAGCTGGGCCCGTCTGGGCCATGACGACATCACGCGCCGGATTCTGCGTCAGCTGGCGCTGCGCGGCGAGTGAGGTACCGATCAGGACGACAGCCAGCGTCACGGGGAGTCCGCGGCGGATCATCGTGCACCTCCTTCGCGCGTCGTCAGGGCCTGTGTGCGCGAGTCACCGTCGGCCAGGCGCACCGTCGTCGCGCTGCGCGAGATCTGCGCCAGGAACGCGGGATCCTGCCAGTTGGCGGCGTCCTTGTCCGCGACGGCGATGACGTAATAGTCGCCGGCCGGAAGGTCCGCGACCGTGTAGCTGCCGTCCTGCCCGACGCGGGTCTGCTTGAGGCGGCGCGGTTGGGAACCGGTGTCCACCCACAACGCCTGGTCTGCGGGAAACACGAGCACGGTGGCCGCCGTGTCCGCATTGCCGCTGCGATCGCGGACCGTGCCGGTGAGTGCCGTGGCGCGATCCGTGAATGTGATCAACACACCCGAGGCGTTGTCGTCGCGTAGCTCGATGGCAGAACTTGTGATGTCACGCCCCGCAAACGTCGCGTCGCGCAGCGTCCATCCCTGGGGCGCGCCGCTGACCCGCAGCACGTACTTGCCCGCCGGGACACCGGCCGTGGTGAAGCTGCCGGATTCATCCACCTGGCCGCGCACCGTAGCGAAGAATCCGGCCGTCCGGCCGTCGGCCGGTTCGAGTGACACGGAGATATTGCGTCGCTGCTCCGGTGTGGGTGGCGCCGCCGAACCGCTGAACGACAGTGACCCGCCAACCGTGAGGCCTTCACGCAAGGTCACGCCCACTTCGGCGAGATCCTGGCTGCCGACCGTCAGAGGTGTTTCAGCCCACAGTGTCGGCTCGGGCGGCAGTTGGGCGCCGGCTGCGACGCGCTCGACCGTCTGCCGGACCACAAACGTCGCATTGCCATCCGACTGCGTGAACGTCATGCCCTGGCCGCGCGCCTGACGTGATGCGTGCAGGATGTAGCGGCCCGCCGGCACGAGGGGGAAGTCAAAGCGGCCCTCGTTGTCGCTGTTGGCGGAACCGATTTCGATCGGGTTGGCCATGTCGCCCGCGTCGGCGGGGAGCAACTGCAACTGGACGTTCGCCGCGGGGCCGTCGGGCCCGGTCACCGAGCCGGACACACGCAGCGCGCGGACCGGCCGCAACGTGAAGTCCACACCCACACGCGCTTCCCCGTGTGTCACAACCACCGGCGTGGCGCGATCGGCGGACAACGCACCGGTGTAGTACTCGGTCTGGTAGGTGAGAGGCAGGCCCTCTTCAGTGGTACCTGCTGCCGGTGGCCCCGCACCGTCCAGGGAACTGAGCACCACAGGCGCGGCGCCGGAGGCCGCACCTGACATCTCAGCGCGGACGGCGACCACCATTCCGCGTTCGCCACCACCCCCCGACGCCACGGCACTTTCGCGTGCAGCGCGCAGCGCACCGTCCATCGACGGACGGTGGACGATGGGGACCACGACGATGTACTCGCCAGCCTCGAGTCCACCGATCCGGAACTGGCCGCGATCGTCGGTGGTGTCGGTGGGGCCCGACGCCAATCGGTGGCGTCCCCCCGTGAAGGTGCGTCGCAGGGTGCGCACGGAGGCGCCGACCACAGGCTCGTTGTTTTCATCGAACACGACGCCCGAGATTGAGGCAAACCGCCACATCGGGATCTCGACGTCGCCCACGCGGCCGTTTGCGTCGAGTGTCACCGCGCGGCCGGGACCCCGTGGACGTGTGCGTCCGACTGCGCCGTCGACCCAGCCAGGGCGGGAGGATGAAATCGTGAATGCGCCTTCCGGCAGCCCGCGGAAGGCGAACTGCCCGCTGCCGTCTGCCTGCACACGTTCGGGGGAAAACCCCGGCAGGGCCAGCGACACGATGGCGCCGGCAATCGGAGTGCCGTCGACACCATCGACCACCCGGCCGACGATGATCCCGCCGCCCGCGGGCATCGGCTTGGTGCCCTGCGGGGCAAGTCCGCCGACCAGGTCGTTGAGGATCTGTGCGGGAGCGCCGGAGGACGTCGCCGCCCCGCCGACGGTGATCTGTCCGGCCACCTGGCTGCCGGCGACCGCGACAATCGCCATACAGGCCAGCACGAGTCTCGTGTGAGTCATGACACCGATCCTCGCAAAACACAGACAGGACAGGTGTTAAAGAATCGCAAAAATGACAATGACGATTGATGTACCAGATCCACCACCAGCCGCAGGACGGGTGGTAGTCTGGCCGGGACCGGGAGTTGTCTTCGATGAATCCGACTCGTGTTTTCGCATCAGGGCTCGCCGTGTGTCTGGCCGCGACGTTCAGTGGACCTGTGACGGCCACCCAGGCCCCACCCCAGGTGCCGTCGCGCGCGGGCGCGCCGCAGGACGCCCCGTCCCCCCCGACCTCTGCCGTCGTGTTGGGGCAGGTCGTGGACGGTGATACGGGACAACCGGTCGCGGATGCCGTCGTGTCGGTGACCGTCTCGTCGCGGCAGGCCGGTGCGTCCGGCGGCCTGGCGGGAAACGTGACGCCAGGTGCCGGCGGCGCGCGGCGGGTGCTGACGACTGCGGAGGGCCGGTTCGTGATTCGTGACCTGCCGGCCGGCACGGTGCAGATGACGGTGACGGCCAGCGGGTACCTCAACGGGTCGTACGGCCAGACACGGCCGGGCGGCGCGCCGGAGCCGTTGCGTATCCGCGACGGGGAAGCGGCGCTGACCGCGCGCCTCCGTATCTGGCGCACCTCCTCAATCACGGGCGTCGTGCGTGACGCCCGGGGCGAGCCGTTGGTGCGGCAGCAGGTCCGGGCGCTCTTCAAGACATTTCAGCGGGGCCAACCGCGGGTGTCGGCGCGCGCCGTGGCGCTCACCGACGATCGCGGCGTGTATTACCTGTCGGGATTGCAGCCCGGCGACTACCTCGTCAGTGTGGCGCAGACGATGGTGAGTACGCCCGCCACGATGCTCGACACGATGATGTCCGCCATGATGGGTGGGGACATGTCCGGCGCCATGGCGATGGCCGACGTCGCCATGTCGGGCGGTGCGATGGCGGTGAACGGCACTCGGGTGGGCGACATGGTCGTGGGCACCACAACCGGTGACCTTCCGCGGACGGATGACGCGGGGCGCACCGTGGTGCTTGCCGGGAGGTTTGCGCCAGAGGCATCGACGTCGGCCGAGGCTGTGGTCGTGACGCTGGGCACTGGTGAAGTGCGGACGGGTGTGGATGTTGCCCTTCCGTACGTGCGCACGGTGTCGGTGTCGGGGCGAGTTACCGGTCCGAGCGGCCCGGCGAGCGGATTGCCTGTGCGTCTGATCGCGGTCGGAGAAACACTGCTGACCGACAACTCGATGGACGTCGCGGCAGCGACGACGCGGGCGGATGGCTCGTTCATGATGCCGGCCGTCCCGCCCGGTACTTATGTGCTTCGGGCGATGCGTACGCCGCGGATGTCCCTCCCGGCTGCACAGTTGGCGGAGATGCCCGAGGCCATGCGCCAGGCGATGCAGCAGATGATGGCGGCGCCCGGTGAAGATGCGCGCGCGTTGTATGCCGAGATCCCACTGTCGGTCTCCGGCGATGTCGCCGATGTGTCGCTCGTGCTCTCCGCGGGAGCCACGGTCTCCGGCCGCTTCGAGTTTCAGGGGACGGGTGCACCGCCCGGGTTGACCGGCGCGAGGGTTGCGTTGACGTCGCTGGATGGGCGTTGGTCAACGCCGGGGACGATGTTGCCGATGAGCGCGGGCAACATGGAGGCCGATGCCGGCGGCGGCACGTTCGTGGCGGCCGGGCAGCCGCCGGGACGGTACATCATCAGCATTACGCCCCCCAACTTCACTGGATGGTTCGTGCGGTCGATCGTGGCCGATGGGCGTGACGTGACCTATGGCCCGATCGAACTCGGCGAACGTGACATCACGGGCGTCGTGATCACCTACACCGACAAGTCGTCCTCGATCGGGGGGCAGGTGCAGTTGGGGGAGGCTGGTCGCGTGGGGGCCACCGTCGTGCTGTTCCCGCGCGCGTGGCGCGAGTGGGTGGCCAACGGGATGCATCAGGCGCTGTCGCGGTCGCTGCGCACGGTTGAGACCGGCGCGTTCGCCATCAACAACCTGCCGCCGCACGAGTACCTCATTGCCGCGGTGCCCAATGACGATGCGCCGAACATGCAGGACCCGGCGGTGTTTGCCGCCCTCGAGCGCATCGCGACGGCCGTGCGCGTGGGTGAAGGGGAATCTCAGCGGGTGTCTCCGCGACTGCAGGTGTGGCGATGAGGCGAGTGATGCTGGCATGTGTCGTCGTTGCGGCGTGGTCGATGACCGGCATGGCCGGGCAGTTGCCGGGCCAGGGGCGCGATCGTGTGGGGCCGCCGGTCCCGCCGGCCGCTGTGCAGGTCGGAGCCGGATCCGTCGCGGGCACGGTGGTCACGGCGGATGAGTCGGCCACACCGTTGCCGAACGTGCCCGTCTCGCTCGCGATGAGCCAACTCGGTCTGCCGCGTATCGTGCTCACCGATCAGCAGGGCCGTTTCCGTTTCGAGGGTGTTGCGGACGGCGCGTACTTCGTGAACGCCCAGAAGCCCGCGTGGGTGGCGGTTCGCACCGGGATGCGGGCGATTGCCGGCCAGAGCCTTGGGATTCCCGTGGCCGTGTCGGGTGGTGAAGCCGTGACTGACGTGCGCGTGCGGCTGCATAAAGGCGGTGTGCTCGCGGGAACAGTGACGATGCCCGGTGGTCGCCCCGCCGGTGGCGTGCAGGTCATGGCGTTGAGCGCGAGGATCGCGGAGGGCCGTCGCGAAACCACGATGACCGCCATGCCGGTCTCGACCGACGAACAGGGTCGCTACCGCTTGTTCGGATTACCTGTGGGCGAGTACGTCCTGCAGGTGCGGCAGGATGTGCTGCCGCAAAGCGGGCAGGACATGCGCCAGACGCTGCCTTCCGACATCCGCTGGGCGGAGAGCCTGCTCGCGGGGCCGCGCAATATTCCAGGAGCCGTCCCCGAGCCGGTGCCACCCCCTGGGCCGACGGTGGCGTTCAGTCCCACCTATTACCCGGCCAGTGCAACTGTTGGGGGCGCTGCGGTGGTGTCACTCGGCGTCGCGGAGGAACGTACCGGCCTCGATATCACGGTCCAACTGGTGCCGACGGCGGAGGTGACGGGCACCGTGACCACGTTGGAGGGGACCCCTGCGGCTGGCGCGTTTGTGGCGCTCCAACTGGCCGAGCCGGCCGGTCAGGAAGACCTGCTGGCGGCACTCCTCGGCAATGCAAGCGCGCGCACGTCGGCCGACGGCCGTTTTGTGCTGCGCGGCGTGACCCCCGGGTCGTACGAGGTGCAGGTCAGAGCCGCACCACCCGGCGGCCGCGCCGGGGGTGTGCCGCCGATGGCCGTGGCAGGCCTGATGGGCGGCGCCACTGGAGGCGGTGCGACACGTTGGGCACGCCAAGCCATTGAAGTCAGCGGCAGTCCCGTGGGGCCGCTGGCCCTGCAACTGCGCGAAGGACTGACCGTGTCGGGGCGTGTGGTCCTTGAGGGGGCCTCCACCACGATCCCGTCCAACACACGCGTGATCATTGGCGACACCGGCACGCTGGCGGGTTTGCCGGACCTTCCCATGTTTCGTCCGGCACAAAGTGCGGCGACGGTCGAGGCCGACGGCAGCTTTGAGGCTGCCGGGCTCATGCCGGGCAACTATCGCGTCTCGGTGGTCATGCCGGGCATGCGGACGATGCCGACCGAGCCGGGATCGGGCTGGATGCTGAAGTCCGTGCAGGTCAATGAACGTGATGTCGCCGACCTGGGGCTGGAGATCGCCGCCGGCGACGTTGAGGGCGTCACGATCA
Organism: Acidimicrobiia bacterium; assembly: GCA_045862915.1. Taxonomy (GTDB): domain Bacteria; phylum Acidobacteriota; class Vicinamibacteria; order Vicinamibacterales; family SCN-69-37; genus SYFT01. The sequence goes on along the minus strand of BTVE01000026.1, from coordinate 12,409 downwards.
CATTGACCGATCGGCCGTCGGAGTTGTCCGGGCAGGTGCAGGTCGGGGATGGCGCGTCGCTGGCGCAGTACCAGGTCGTCGTGTTCTCCGCCGATCGCACCTACTGGCGGAGCGGCAGCCGGCGCGTGATGTCGGCGCAACCGTCCAGCGATGGGCGGTTCGTGCTGGCGGGGTTGCCCGCAGGTGCGTACCTCCTCGCGGTCGTCACTGACCTGGATACCCGCGAGCTGGCCAGCCAGCCGTTCCTGGACTCGCTGGTGGCGTCGGCCATTCCGGTCACGCTGGCCGAAGGCGAACGGAAACGGCAGGACATCCGGATCCGGTAGTCGTCCCAGATCAGTACGTAAATTTTCTGTCTTCGGGTATCGTAAGCACCCAAGACAGTCATGATGGGCACTCCATCCGCACCGGAATCCCAACTGCGCGACGTCGTGGCCGGCATCGACCGGCGGCGACGTTCGCGTCTGGCCCTCGCGCGGGTCGCGCACCTGGCCCCCTATGCCGCCGGCCTTGGCGTGATTCTGGCCATGGCCGCGCGCTGGTTTGGCTGGAACGTCGGCGTCCCGGCCGTTGTCCTCCTGGCGCTCGCGGCCATCCTCGCGCTGATGGCGTGGTGGGGCGGTCGGGCGTTGCCGGTGACCGATGCGGCCGCAGCCCGCATCGATGAAGATGCGCAGCTGGCGGGCGAACTGCACAGTGCGCACTGGTTTGCAGGCCGGTCCACGCCCGAGCACCAGTCCAGTGAGGACGCCGAGTGGTCGGGTTACCACCTCACGCATGCGTCACGCCGCGTGTCGAGTGTCGACTGGTCTGCGCTGTATCCCCCGGTCAAGGCGGCGCGCCAGTGGATGACCTCGGGCGCCCTGGTGGCCATGGCCGTGCTGGCGCTGGTCATTGGCCCGCGGTCGCGAGCGACGATTCTGCGCGACCAGGGACTCACCGACGATCAGATCGCGGCCGCGATGGCGGGCGAGATGTTGCCCGACGAACTGCAGGCCAAGATTGACGCGATCCTCGGCGAATTGGCCGAAGGCGGCCTGACCGATGCGGAAGCGCAGCTCAAGATGGATGAGCTTCGCGACCTGCTCGGAGACTTGAACAAAGCCATCAAGGAAGGCGAGCTCGCGGATCTGAAGGCGGCCGAAAACGCCCAGATGAGTGACGCGAAGGCCGGCGGCGAAAAGCCGAGCGATCAGCTGGCCGCCAAGGCGGAAGAAGCGGCGGATGCCAGCGCCGGGTTGCCCGAAGACGTGCGATGGTCGCTCGAGGATCTCGCCAATCGTCTGGCCAACGCACAGCCGAACCAGAGCGAGACCAACCAGAACAACCCCAGCGCGTCGGAACAGACGGGCGAAAAGGGCAACGCATCGGAAGGCGCCGAAGCCACGCAGATGGCGCAGCAGGCCGGCATGCAGATGGTGCGCGAAGCCGCCAGCGATGCCCAGCAGGGGCAGATGATGCAGGGCGGCGGTGGCGCGATGGGCGGGGATTCGCGTCCCGGTGCCGGTGGCAACCAGGGCGGACAGGGCCAACTCGACATGAAGGCCCTGGCGCAGGCCCTGCGACAGGAACTGATTCAGGCGGAGCAGGATCAACTCGGTGAAAACATCGACACCGAACTGCGCCGCAAAACCGAACAGAGCCAGGCGAAGGTGAGTTTCACCCGCGTGCCGGCTCCCACGACATTTGATCGCAGCCGCGCGGCCCTGCCGCCTCCAGTTCCGGAGGCCCACCGGTCGCTCCTTCAGCGTTACTTCAATCGTCGCCAATGAGCACAGCCGTCGAACAGCACATCGATCAGTTCCAGGAACGTTTTGTTCGTATCACCCGGGAAGTTGGACGCCGCATCGTCGGCAACGAAGACATCGTGTCCAACACCGTCACGGCGCTCCTGGCCGGCGGTCATGTCCTGCTCGAAGGCATTCCCGGCGTCGGCAAGACCAGCCTCGTGCATACGCTGGCTGACGTTCTCCACCTCAAGTTCTCCCGCATCCAGTTCACGCCGGACCTGATGCCCGCCGACATCGTCGGTACCAACATCGTCCAGGAGCACGATGCGGGGGGCACGTTCTTCGAGTTCCAGCCGGGACCGATCTTCGCCAACGTCGTGCTGGCGGACGAAATCAACCGCGCCACGCCCAAGACGCAGTCGGCGCTGCTGGAAGCGATGCAGGAAATGAGCGTGTCGGTGGGCAAGACCACCTACAAGCTCGAGCAGCCGTTCCTGGTGCTGGCGACGCAGAACCCGCTGGAAATGGAAGGCACGTATCCGCTGCCCGAAGCACAGCTGGACCGGTTCTTCTTCAAGCTGCGCGTGAAGTACCCGACCGAAGAGGCGATGTACACGATTCTCGACCGCACGACGCAGGCCGATGCCGACAAGGTCGAACGTGTCGTCGACGGCGACGAGATCCTCAAGATGCGGCACGCCGCGCGCCTGGTGCCGATTGCCAAACCCGTCCAGGGGTTTGCGATTCGCCTGACGATGGGCACACACCCGCATTCGCCGCACGCCACGCCCATGATCAAAAAGTACGTGCGGTACGGTGCGAGCCCGCGCGCGGCGCAGGCCCTGGTGCTGGCCGCCAAGATTCATGCAATCACCCACGGCAAGGCGTTTGTGTCGCCCGACGATGTGCGCACGGTGGCGTTGCCGGCGCTGCGGCATCGCGTCCTGCTCAACTTCGAAGGTGAGGCCGAGCAGGTTGACACCGACGTGATCGTCAAGGAACTGCTCGCGGGCGTCTCGCCCGACGCGTGATCGGCACCACCTCGTGGCTCTAGGGTTCGACTCCGACTTCCTCAAGAAGCTCGAGTACCTGCACGTTGTCTCCAAGAAGGCGTTCGCCGGCCAGGCTCGGGCCGAGCGGCTGGCGCCCAAGCGGGGACGGGGTCTCGAGTTTGCCGACACACGTGCGTACTCGGCGGGTGACGACTTCCGGCACATCGACTGGAAGGCGTACATGCGCCTCGGCCGATTGCTGCTGCGCCTGTTTGATGAAGAGCAGGACCTCCCGATCTATCTGCTGATTGATGCCAGCCAGTCGATGGCGCCGCAGGGAGAAGATCCCATCAAGTTCGATCAGGCACGGCGGATCGCGGCAGCGCTGTGTTACATCGGCCTTGCGCACCTGGACCGCGTGACGCTGATGCCGTTTGACGTCACCGTGCGCGAAGAGCGGACGCCGGGGCAGGGCAAGGGGCGTATCTTCCGCGTGTTCGAGATGCTCGAAGCGATCGAGGCGCGCGGCGGCACGAACATGGCCGAAGCGTTCAAGCACTTCGCTGGGCGCGGTCGTCGTGCGGGGCTGGCCGTCGTGATTTCGGACTTTCTCGATCCGGCCGGCTACGAAGGCGCCCTGAAGGTGCTGCAGGCCCGTGGCCACGACGTGTACGTGGTGCAGATGTCGGCTGAACGTGATCGGGATCCCGGGGCGCTGGGTGACGTGCGGTTTGTGGACGCGGAGAGTGGCGAGACACGTGACATCGAAGTGACGCCGGCGCTGGCACGGGCCTACGCGGAGGCGTGGGAAACACACACCGCGGAGCTCGAGCAGTTCTGCGGACGCTACAACATCGGATACGTACGCGCTGATGCCGAACGGCCCGTCGAGGAAATCATCCTCAAGACCTTCCGGCAGGGACGGTTCGTCGCATGAGTTTCGGCGCGCTGGCGGGATGGCAGGCGTGGCTGGCACTGCTGGCCACGGCTGGTCTGTTTTCCTATCTGTTCTTCCTGAAGATCCGCGCGCCGCGTATGGCCGTGCCCTCGCTGCTGCTGTGGCAGCGCGTGCTCGACCAGTCGCGCGAGATGACGCTGTGGGAACGCATCCGCAAGGTGGTGTCGTGGATCGTGATCACGCTCATCGGCGTGATGCTCGTCCTCGCGGTCTTGCGCCCCTCGTCGAGCGCCACCGCGGCGGCTGGCGGACGTCGGCTCATCATTCTGGATTCCTCGTGGTCGATGGGTGCGGAGACCAGCGGTGGCGAGTCGCGTTGGGATCGCGCGGTCGCCGAAGCGCGAGCGTTGATTCAGGCGTCCGCCGGTGACGAAGTCGCGCTGGCGACCACGGCTGACGGCCTGATCGAAGGCCCGACCACCGATGCCGTATTGCTGGAAGCCGCGCTGGACCGACTGCAGCCGGCCGGCGGCGAAGACGCCGACTGGCCCACACTGGCCAACGTGTCGAAGGTGCACTTTCTGACGGACGGCACCGTACCGCGCCAACTCGAGGAACTGGAAGGCCCGGGCGTCGACGTGCTGGTGCAGTCGGTGTTCGAGCCGGCGGCCAACGTGGCGATCACCGCGTTTGAAGCCTACGACCCCGGTGATCCCGACGCGCAGGCCGAGGCCTATCTGGAACTCGCCAACTACGCGGCAGAGCCGCAGCCGGTGCGCCTGGTCGTGACGCGCGGCACCAACACGATTGCCGACCTCAACGTGGACCTCGCGGCGGGTGAGGCCGTGCGCCAGATGGTGCCGCTGGGCACCGACGGTGATCCTCGTGTGCGTGCGCGCATCTCCGCGCGTGACAACGCACTGGAGGTGGATGACGAGGCGGTCGCGTGGGTGGCGCGCGCCGAGACACTCGCGGTGACGGTGGTCAGCGCGGAACCCGGGTTCCTCAAGGTGTTGTTCGACCGGATTCCTGGCATGCAGGCGACCTACGTCGCTCCCGGCGCCTACGACCGTCCCCGCCAAGGCGCTGAACACGTGCTGCTGTTTGACCACTGGGTGCCGCCCGCGGCGCCGGGTAAGCCCGCGCTCTACATCTCGCCGATGATGGGCGAGGGCACCGAGTGGCTGGGCACACGCCGTGACGAAAACGATCCGACCTGGGCTACGGCCGAACGTCATGCGGTGCTCCGCGGGGTGGACCCGGCGACCGTCACGCTCGAACGCGCACGCGCGGTCGAGTCCGAGGCCTTCACGCCGATTGCGAGGTCGGCCACCGGGGTGCCGCTGGTCAGCGTGAGCGAGTCGGCGGATCATCGTGCAGTGATGCTCGGGTTTGGTCTGCTTGAAGCCGAGTCCAACGTGGCGCTGCAGCCGGCCTTTCCGGTGCTGATCGTCAACGCCATTGAGTGGCTCGCACGGCCCACGCTGGCCGGTCAGCTTCGTCCGGGCGTCGTGCCGATCGATGCCGCGTTGACGCGTGTCATGTCGACCAGTGGTGAGGATCTCGAGATTGCGACCTTTGGTGATGCACGGCTCGTGCGATTCCCCGGGCCCGGCCTGTATCTGGCCGAGGGCGGGGGGATGCGGACGACGTTTGCAGTGAATGTCGGGGATCCGCAGGTGTCGAACCTGCAGCGCACGTCGCTCAGCGAGCAGGTGCAGGCGCAGGGCGCGGCGGCGCGGGCTGAGCGTCCGTGGTGGCCGTGGATTGTCGGCTTCGCCTTCATGCTGGTGCTGGTCGAGTGGTGGACCTGGCAGCGGAGGATTACGGTGTGAGTTGGACGTCGCCTTCCGCGTTGTGGCTGCTGGCGCTGGTGCCCCTGGTGTGGGTCGCCAGCCGCTACTCGCGCACGAACTTCAATCCGCGTCAGCACCTCGTGCAGCAGGGCGTCCGCGCTCTGGTGCTGGTGGCACTGACCCTTGCGCTTGCGCGTCCGATCCTGGAGGTCGGGTCGTCCAGTCTGTCCGTCGTGTATGTGGTGGACGTGTCGTACAGCGTCTCGTCGCAGGCTGTTGACGAGGCCGCATCGCGCATCGAGACGCTGAACACGGAGTTGTCGCCCGACCACGCGCGGATTGTTGCGTTTGCGCGTGATGCCCGCGTCGTCGAGAACGGAGCGGCCCTGCGGCAACTGGTCGCGGCAGACGCCCCCGCCGACGGCATCGATCGCACGACCTCCGACCTCGAGGCCGCGCTCGCAGCCGCGCGCGCGGAACTGGCACCCGGCCACGTGCCGCGCATTGTGCTGTTCACGGATGCGCGGCCGACGGCGGGCGATGTGACCGCCGCGGTGACACGGCTCGCGGCGTCCGGTGTGCCTGTGAGTGTGTACCCCTTGGCACCGCGGGAGCTTGGCGACACGTGGGTAGAGTCGCTGCGTTTTCCTCTGCGCCTGGCGCCGGGCGGGCTCTCGACCTTGACGGTGGACGTCGGCAGTCAGAAGGCGGCGACGGCCACTGTTGAGGTGACGTCTGGTGGCCATTCGCTCGGGACCCAGACCGCCGCATTAAGCGTCGGATCGACCGCCGTGCCTGTCGAGGTGTCACTCGACACGGCGGGCGCCACCACGTTTGAAGCGACAGTGACGGTCACGGGGGACCCGCTGCCGCAGAACAACACGTTGTCGCAGTCAGCCTGGGTGGCGCCGCGGCCGCGTGTCCTCTACGTTGAGGGCACGCCGACATCGGCGAAATACCTCGCAACAGCACTGGATCAGTCGGGCTTTGACGTGGAAGTGCGGGCCGCCGCCGGACTGCCCGGTGCGCTGACTGAACTCGCGCCGTTTGACGTTGTGGTGCTGAGCGACCTCGCCAAGTCCGTGTTGCCGGACGAAAAGGTGGCGGTGTTGTCGGACTGGGTGGAGCAGCAGGGTGGCGGACTGCTCGTGACCGGGGGCGAGGCCGTGTTCGGCGAAAACGGGTACCGGGAGTCGGCGATCGAGCGCCTGCTGCCCGTGACGTTTGAGCGCAAGGACGAGCCGGAAGTCGCGTTGATCATGGTCCTCGACAAGTCGTGGAGCATGGCGGGCACGAACATCGAGATGCTGCGCATCTCGGCGCAGGCGGCCGTCGACGTCATGAAGGACGAGCACACGCTCGGCATCATCACGTTCAACGATGGCCTCGACTGGACGTTGACGCCGCGGGAAGTCGGGCCCAACCGCGAACTGATCAAGAAGACCATCGCGGGGATTGAGCCCAGCGGTCACACGTTGATCTTCCCGGCGGTGGAACAGGCGTACCTGGCGCAGCAGAAACTGAAGGCCCGCGCGAAACACGTGCTGCTGCTCTCGGACGGCCGGTCGTATCCGGATGACTACGAGACGCTGGTCAACAAGATGACCGCCGAGAAGATCACGGTGTCGTCGGTCGCCATGGGCGCGGCCGCCGACCGTGAACTGCTCAACAACATTGCGAAGTGGGGCAAGGGCCGGTTCTACGCGTCTGACGATCCGAAGGACGTGCCGCAGATCTTCGTCAAGGAAGCCAAGGAAGTGACGTCGCCGGGTTTTGACGAAGAGCCGCTCAAGCCTGTGGTGAACCACGTCGGTTTCCTCGAAGGGATCGACTTCTCGCGCGCACCCGCGCTGCGTGGGCGCACCGCGACGGTCATCAAGGACACCGCGCTTGAACTGCTGAGCACCGAAGAAGAGGACCCCCTGCTCGCGTATTGGCCCATCGGCGCGGGCCGTGCGGCGGTGTTTGCCTCGGACGTCAAGGACCGATGGGCTGCCGACTGGATCCGCTGGCGCGGGTACGGTCCGTTCTTCTCGGCCGTCGTGCGTGAGTTGGCCGGGCAGCGCGCGATGCCGTGGACCATCGATATGGAAGTGGGACCCTCGCGCGGCATGTCCCGCACGGTGGTGGTCACGCTTGACGCGCGTGATGACAGCGGTCTGCCGCGTAACCTCCTGCGTCCCAACGTGCAGGTGCGCGCAGGAGACCTCGAGCGCACGATCGTGGCGCGCCAGGTGGCGCCCGGCCGATACGAGGCGCGGCTCACAGTGGACGCCAACGCGACCGTTGAGGCTGCGCTCGTTGACGAGTCGCTGCCCGAAGGCGCGGGACTGTCGCGCCGCTTCGTCCCGGACCCCGGGGCCGAGTACCGCTTCCAGCAACCGGATACGTCGCTGCTGGCCTCCATCGCGTCAGCGACGCAGGGCGCGATTACGCCGGAAGCCGCAGCGCTGGCGCGTGATGCGGGTGATACCCGTGCCTCGCGAATTGCCCTGTGGCCGTGGCTGGTGCTTTTTGCCGCACTGGCCTGGGCACTCGACCTGCTCCTTCGACGCGTGCGCATCCTCGAAACCGCCTGAGACGTCCAGCAGGCCCGCGTGGCCTGAACACTTACTGATGATTCAGGCGATACTGGGGCGCAGGTGATGACCCGCGCATGTCTTGTCGCCTGTGCCTCGGTGCTGACTGGGCTCAACGGGCTCTCTCCTGGCGTCAACACCCCTGTGTCTGCGCAGCAACGCTGGCAGGTCGAGTCGGACGCCAGCGACATTGACCGATGGGTGCGCGGTGAGTGGACACCAGAGTCTGTACCGCCGTATTCGCCGAGAGACTTTGCGCGCGTGGCCGACACGCTGAAGCGTGAGGGCGAGCGCTGGTATCGCGCGGCCGGTCCGGCCTCCGAGCCTCTCCGTCGTCAGCAAATTGCGGCGTTTGTACTCGACGTGGTGCTCACGCAGGGCAACCGTGTTCCCGCAGACCACGGCTCACCAGTGATCGAGCTGATGACCTGGGCCGCCGACACGCTTGGCGCTGGCGACCCGTCCGAGGCGGAGCGGCTGTGGCGCCTCGCCTCGATGGCGTGGCTGCAGCGCCGCGGCGCGGGATTCGCCGTGTTCGCCGAGCGGGCGCGCGCCCGGTTCCCTGTTGAAGCTCGCTTCACGCTGGCCGTGGCCCTGAGCCACGAGCGGCCTCAGTGGCCGCAGGCGAGGGACGTCGCGACGTGGCAGCCCGATCAGCGAGAGTGGCTGCGGATGTCCGACGCCTATCACGCTGCGATGGCGCATTCTGCTGTGGCTGCGGAGGCGCGGGTCCGGCTGGGGCGCCTGGAACTCCAGCGTGGTCGCGTGGACGACGCGCTCGTTCTGCTGGACGCTGCCCAGGCACCCGGCGACCCCTGGCTGCAGTACCTGAAGCATCTGTTCACGGGGCAGGCGCATGAGCGGCGCGGCGACCTTACGCGCGCGGAAGCGGCCTACGCTGCTGCGTGTGTCGCGATTCCGCTTGCGCAATCAGCCACCATCGCGTGGGCATCGGCACTTGCCCGGACTGGAAGAGCAGATGCCGCAGCGGCCGTCACCACGAAGCTGCTGCAAGTGGATATCCCGGTCGCCGATCCATGGCAGGACTACCTGTGGTCTGAATGGCGTTTTCTTGATGGCTGGATGGGGCAGTTGCGCAGTCTGGTGCGACCATGACGCGGTCTCTGGTGTGGACGTGTGTGTTGGCCGCCGCGGTTGTGCACGCCCAGCAGGGACCGCCGCAGCCCACGTTTCGCGCCGTCGCGGAGAGTGTGTTGTTGCCCGTGGCGGTGACCCAGAACGGCCGTCCGGTCCGGGACCTCGTGGCAGCCGATTTCGAGGTGCTCGACAATGGCGTGCCGCAGCGTGTGGATGTGGCGTCGCTGGAAGCCCTGCCGCTCGACGTGACCGTTCTGACCGACATCAGCGGCAGCATTACGGCCGAGGCCCAACGCCGGTTTGATGCGGATCTGCAGGCGGTCGCCGCGTCGCTGCCCCAGGCTGATCGTCTCCGGGTCATCGGGTTCGGACACCACCTGGTGGAGCTATCCGAGTGGGCCCCGGCCGGTACGCCGGAGCGCCGCGCCTCTGCACCGGGCGGATCCGGCACCTCACTCTATGACGCGCTGGCTGCTGCGCTCCTGACTCCCGGCGCCCACGGCAGGCCGCACCTCGTTGTGGGGTTCACCGATGGCCGCGACACAACCAGTCTGCTCGGCGTCGACGATGTGGCGGCGTTGGCCGAGCACACATTGGCGACGCTTTTCGTGTCCATCGTGCGGACGCAGGAGCCCTTCAGGCCCGCGATGGTGCCGTGGACCGGCACGCTCGATCTTCGCCGCTTGCGCACCGTCGTCGGACGCACCGGTGGAGAGGTCCTGGCACAGAACGATGCCGACGCCCGTGCGCAGGTGTTCCAGCGGATTCTCACGCAATACCGCACAATGTATCTGCTGCGATTCACGCCGACCGGCGTGGAGCGCGGCGGGTGGCATACGCTGACGGTGCGGGTGCCGGCCCACGAATACCGTGTGACCGCTCGCCCCGGGTATCGATGACTGACCTCACCATTCGCCCCGCCCGACCTGACGACCTCGAGACCCTCGGCCGGCTGGGCGCCAATCTGATGCGTGTGCACTACGCGTTTGATCAGGACCGCTTCCTCGCGCCCGGTGCGGATCCGGAATCCGGTTACCGCTGGTTCCTCGAGACACAACTCGGCAATGTCGATGCCTGTGTGTTTGTCGCGGAGCGGGACACCGCGGTGGTCGGGTATGTGTACGGCGGCATTGAACCGCTGTCGTGGAAGGAACTGCGCGATCAGGCCGGCTACATCCACGACATCTATGTGGAGGACGGCGGACGTAGCAGCGGCGTCGGCGCTCAACTGCTCGAGCGCGCGATGGCGTGGCTCAAGGACCGCGGTATGCCGCGTGTGCTGTTGTGGACGGCGGCGCCCAATGCCCGCGCGCGTGCGCTCTTCGAGGCGCACGGCTTTCGCGCAACCATGATCGAAATGACGAGAGAGCTGACGTGATGCGAGGTGTCGCTGCTGTGGTGGTCGCGGCGTGGCTGTGTGCCCAGCCATCCGCGCAGGCGCCCAATCCTCTGTTGAATCCAGCCCTGCACGAAACCGCGCCGGCGGAGTTCCTGGCCACGGTCAACGCGTCAGTCGGCACCTTCGTCATTCGGGTGAAGCGCGAATGGGCGCCCAACGGCGCGGACCGCTTCTACACGCTGGCGAAACATGGTTTCTACAACGACGCGCGATTCTTCCGGGTGATCCCGAAGTTCATGGCGCAGGTGGGGATCCCGGCTGACCCGGCGATTGCCGCCGTCTGGAAAGACGCCACGCTGCCGTCCGACCGGTCGTTCCTCGCCAACACCCGTGGTCGTGTCACCTTTGCGCAGGGCACCATGGCCTCGTCACGCACGACGCAGTTTTTCATCAACTACGGCAACAACTCACGGTTGGACATCGATGGGTTTGCGCCGTTTGGCGAAGTCATCACGAGCATGGTGCTGGTCGAGCGCATCCACGACGGCTACGGTGAGGGCCCGGATCAGTCGCTGATCGTGGCCAACGGCACGCCCTGGCTGATGCAGCACTTCCCGCGGATGTCGTACATCAAGACCATCACCGTAGGGAGTTGATCGCCGTGGGGCGATGGCGGACCTGAAGGTCCGCCCTACGGCTGCGGCCGTATGAAGACGACCGTGAAGGTCTTCTCCACGACTCCATGGTGAGAGCTCACCTGGCGGCGCGTTTGGCCTTTTCGAAGACGGACTCAAACATCTCGGGCGTGAGTTTGCCGGTGTTGGTGTTCTGGCGACTTGGATGGAAGGACGCGATGATCGTCGGCCCCCCGGCCGTTGGATACACGAGGCCGTGACCAAACGGCCGGTCCTTGGCGGGCGGCACGGGAAGCCCGTCCTCGCGCACCAGGCGCCAGCAGGCGTCAAACGCGATGCGGCCGAGCGCAACATACACCCGCACCTGCGGCAGACGCGCGATGTCGGCCACGAGATGGCTGTGGCAGTTGGCGATTTCCTCGGGCAGCGGTGTGTTGTCGGGGGGCGCGCAGCGGCAGACCGCCGTGATCCACACGCCATACAGCTCCTGGCCATCGTCCGCCCGTTCCGAGTGGGGAAGCCTCGCGAGTCCATTGGCGTGCAGCGCCCGCGCCAGGAATCCACTTGATGCCGCGTCTCCGTCGCCGGTGAACATCCGGCCGGTGCGATTCGCGCCATGCGCCGCCGGCGCGAGTCCGATCAACACGATGCGCGCCTGCGGGTCTCCGTACCCGGGCACCGGCCTGGCCCAATAGGTCTCGTTGGCAAACGCGCGCTTCTTCGTGCGGCCCACCTCGGCACAGTAGGCGCGCAGACGAGGGCACCGCCGGCAGGCGGTGACATCCTCGGGCCGCGAACTACTTGTTGGCTTCAAACGACTTGGTCTGTTCGTGTGCGTGATACGACGATCGGACAAGGGGACCGGACTCCACATGTCCGAACCCGAGTTCGAGCGCGACACGCTTGAACTCGCGGAATTCGTCGGGCGTGTAATACCGATCCATGGGGATGTGCGCCAGCGATGGACGCAGGTATTGTCCAATCGTCAGGATCTGACAGTCGATCCTGCGCAGATCCTTCAACACCTCGATCACTTCGTCCGGCGTCTCTCCCAATCCCACCATCAGTCCGGTCTTGGTCGGAATGTCCGGTGCCCAGCGGCGCGCGCGGTCGAGCAACTCGAGTGCGCGATCGTATTTGCCGCCCGGGCGCGCGACACGATACAACCGCGGCACCGTCTCCATGTTGTGATTCAGGATGTTCGGTCGCGCGTCGAGCACCGTGCGCAACGGGGCCTCGAGACCCTGAAAATCCGGAATCAGCACTTCGACCTGACATTGCGGTCGGCGCGCATGCACCGCGCGAATCGTTTCGGCAAAATGGCCGGCGCCGTAGTCGGGCA
>BTVE01000025.1:0-46701 GCA_045862915.1 Acidimicrobiia bacterium | reverse complement strand
CAGGACTTCGCGGCGATTGATCTGGATCCCGGCGATGGGGTGACGTTTGCGCGTGTGCTGGACGTGGCGCGCTGGGTGAAAGAGGAGCTCGACCGGCTGGGCATTCCAGCGGTGGCCAAGACGTCCGGCTCGTCGGGCATGCACATCTACATCCGCCTGCCGAAAAAGACGACTTACGAAACCGGGCAGCTGCTCTGCCATCTGGTTGCGACGATGGTGTCGTCGAAACATCCGCGCGTCGCGACCATCGAGCGCATGGTCAAGAAGCGCCCGAAGGGTACGGTGTACGTCGACTACCTGCAGAACATCCTCGGCAAGTCGCTGGCGGCCGCCTATGCGGTGCGTGCGAGCGACTACGCCGGCGTGTCGACACCACTGACCTGGGGCGAAGTCGCCGAAGGTGTGGACCCGCGCGATTTCACATTGCGCACTGCACCAGCGCGGTTCCGTGAGGTCGGTGACTTGTGGGCACCCATCCGCACCGGTCCCACCGTCGACATCGAACGGATACTCGAAGGGTGATTACACGTTTTGCGCCGGCGCCCACCGGCTACCTGCACCTCGGTCACGTGCTCAATGCGCTGTACGTGTGGGGCGAGGCGCGCCGGGCTGGTGGACAGGTGTTGCTCCGCATCGAAGATCACGACCGTGAGCGGTGTCGCTCCGAATATGATGCCGCGCTGATTGAAGATCTGATGTGGCTCGGCTTCACGTGGGATGGCCAGATCGTTCGTCAGTCGGAACGGAATGACATCTATCGAGAGGTGGCCCAGGGGCTCGCGCGACTGGGACTGCTCTACGGCTGCACGTGCACCCGTCGCACATTGCCTGCCGACGGCGTGTATCCGGGCACGTGCCGGCACTCGGGGCATGCGCTTGGCGACGACGTGGGCTGGCGTGTGGTGTTGCCGGACGAGACCGTAGGGTTTGACGATCGGTGGTGCGGGCCGCAGGTGCAACATCCGGCCTCACAGTGCGGCGACCTGCTCATTCGTGACCGGTTGGGCAACTGGACGTATCAGTTTGTCGCGACGGTTGACGACCACCTGCAGGGCGTGACGCACGTGATTCGTGGACGGGACCTTCTGGATTCAACCGGACGGCAGATCTTGCTTGGCCGGATGATCGGGCGACCCGAGCCGGCGACGTTTGCTCATCACGGGCTGATCATGAAGTCGCCAACGCAGAAGCTGAGCAAGTCCGACGCGGATACCGGCGTCCGGGATCTGCGCGCGGCTGGATGGTCGCGCGAGCGGGTACTCGAGGAAGCCCGGTGCCATCTCGAACACCCGTAGGGCGGACGTTGGGTCCGCCATTCCCCTAAACGCGGGGCTAAAGCCTTGCCCTGCGTGGCGCACCGCTGGCACGCAGCTTGAACTACTCCCCTGGCGAAAGGAGATTTTCGCCATGTCCCGATTCTCAATTGCCGCCGCAGCGTGTGTGTTCAGTGCCTCCGCCCTCGTTGCCGGGGCTCAGCAGCAACAGCAGCAGCAACAACAGCAGAAGCAGGAACAGGAGCAGACACCGGTCGCCAAGGAGATCACCGTTCGCGGCTGTCTGTCGCCGTCGGTTGACACCCAGGGTGGCTACATCCTCAAGAGCGCCCAGGGCGAAAAGGGCGTGACGGGCACCGGACTCCGGTTTGTCATCGTGCCCGACAACGACGGTATCCAGCTCAAGCAGCACATGAATACGCTGGTGCAGATCACCGGTCCGTGGGACGGCCGCGCCCAGCCGCGTCCTGGTATCACGGCACCGGAAAACACCTGGCCCGTGCTGCGGGTTCGCACCATCTCGATGGTGTCCAACGAGTGCATCTAGATAGGCTCACCATGGGGACATGGAGTAAACCACGGCAGTCGCATGAAGAATTCCGCCCATAGGATCTTCTCCATGTCCTCCATGCCTCCATGGTGAGATTGGATCAAAACGTGCGGCCGATGACGAGTGTGAGCGGGATCTTGACGCCGGCGTTCTGCGGAAAGATGTTGCCGTTTGAGTAGTGATTGATCTTGAGCGCGATGTGCGTCTGGCGGCGGCTGCCGAGAAAGAGGCCGGCGCCCATGAAGTCCTGGAACGTAAAACGTTTGCCGGTGTCGTGGCCGTCCATGATCGTCCGCGAGATGAACGTCGGGCCGGCCATCGAATGCATCAGATAAAAGTCGGCGGCACGTGAGCGGAAGACGGTGAACCGCAACACGGGGTAGACCGAGAGCGTCCAGAACTTCTGGTCCTGTTCGCGTGTTTTCCAGGCGCCAACACTCACGCCATAACCCAACGAAAACAGTGACTTCGAGTGGAAGACGTTGCGTTCGGCATGGAGTGCAAAGCCCTGATCCACCTTCACGTTGCCGCCCCAGAAGATCGGGAACTTGCGCGAAAAGAAGTTGTTGACGGAATAGCCTCGTCCACCAGTGAACTCCGCGTGCACCAACGTCTTCGGGAAGATGTTGCCGGCCTGCCGCACTTCCGCGAGCCGCGCCTCACTGACCGGTCGCATGGTGTACCGGAATCCCATCGACGAAAAGATTGTCCTCGGCTGCCGCTGCCCATCGTCTCCAGGCAGATACGAGACGCCGCCGGTCAGCGCCCAGCGATCGTTGAACTGCCAGTCAAGGCCGGCGCCGAGCAGCACGGTGGTGTCGATCTCGTCGCGCACGACCTCCTTGCCGTCGAAGTTGAAGCCGCTCCTCGTGGCAAACGCGGGGCCCGCCTCTCCGTACACCCACAACTTGCGACTCACCGGCACACGCCCCTTGAGCGTGAACGTGGCGTAGTGCATCCAAACGGTGCGGCTTTCGTCGGTACCGTTCAAGTCGCGATAGGCGACATATTGCACCGGCCGCATGTACGTGATCTGCGCAGAGAGGTGTCGGGTGAACTGCTTGCCGGTCAGCGCCACACGCACGGTGGGCTTCGGCATGTCGATCTTGCCGGCCGTCATTCCCGGCTCGAGCTGCAGGCTGGAAAACGGATATGAGATACCGCCCAGGTGCACGTCGATGAACGAGCCGTGCAGCCAGTGCGGGAACTGCGCGCGGTCATTGGGGGGCGGCGCCTCCTGCGCAGAGGAAACGGCCGGACTCAGCAGCAGGCAGCAGAGAACGATGAGGCGACGCACCCGGGGATTTTATCGGAGGCGTCGCGCAAACATCGCAGCGAACATGCGTTTCTGGACGGCCAGTTTCGCTCGCTGATACCGGAACGGTTTGTCTGACAGATCTCGGCACTCCTCGGGCAGCAGCACCAGCGAGACGTGCACATTGGGCGCGCACCCGATCGGGAGCCCCTGCTCCATACAGGCTTCGTAGAGCCGGCGAAACACAGGGACCAGCGGTTCGGCATCCGGCGGCGCCATGTGGGCGTAGTCGGTGCCGCGCAGCGGCCGGAACACACACACCGTCGGGATCGCCCCCACCATGGTCATCCAGTTGATGGCCTCGATGGACGATTCGGGCGGCTCGAGCCCGGCAATGATCTCCCCGTTGGTCACCCACGGTTCGGTACGCGGTCCACGCTCAGCCAGGCCCGCGCAGTAGCGGATGGCGTCAAGGTAGCGGTCGATGCCGTACGTGGCCGACTTGCCGGGGCACACCTCGACAAACCGTGCGCGGTCCCACACCTCAAAGCAGAACGACACACGATTCACGCCCATGGCGCGCAGGCGGTCGTAACGCGACAGGTCCTGATGCGGCGGCGTCTGCACACCAATGAGGACACCAAAGCGCTCCTTCACGGCTCGGACGTACGGCTCAAGGATGTCCAGGTAGGTCTCGCCTTCATAGTGGCCCGTGTTGAAGTCCACGTAGGTGATGTCGGACTCCCGCCGGGCGGCCTCGACAACGTCAAGCACATCCGCGACCGACTTCTCCGTCGCCTCATCAACGCCAAGATTGAGACCGACCGAACAGAAGCCGCAGTTGGTGCGTTCCGGCGTTGCGCGCCAGAAGTCACAGACCTGCGCGGGATATATGCCGAGGTAGGTGCCCTGCAACGTGCCGACACGTGTCATGGGCGTGCCCGCCGACGTGCGGCTGTCGTACCACTGCGGCCGCGGTGACAACTGGACGGCTGTGACCTGCTCGGCGTTGCGCCACAACGTGTATCCGGTATCGTCGCGCTTGAGCACGTACGGTGACCGTGCGGCAAATGACTCGACCACCGGCACATTCGTCCAAAGGCCGCCAGGCAGGATGACCTCGAGCCCGCTCCCCAAGCCGGCCCGCGTCCGCATGATCTGCCGTCCCCCATCGTCGCCCACCGTACAGGACGGGTCGATCTGCAGGCCCTGGCAGTAGAGGTCGAGCTTCAACAGTGCGGGGTGTGACTGGAGGTCCTGGAGCGAAAAGGCCATCGATCGGGCAGAGCGCTTCAAGTCGCATGCCATCGCACTGAGCCCGATGCGCCGGATGTCGGCCCCGCGGGGCGACACACGACACCGGGATTTCACGCGGTGCGCGTAGGATTACCCGATGCTTCGACTGCTCCTTCCGCTGCTTCTGCTGGTCCCGGCTGCACAGCAGGCTCAACCGCCTGCGCCTGCCGAGCTGGATGTGATGTCGTTCAACATCCGCTATGGCACGGCCAACGACGGAGCGAACCGCTGGGAACTCCGCCGCCAGCTGCTGTTTGACACGATCCGGACCGCCGACCCGGACGTGCTCGGTGTGCAGGAAGCCCTGGGTGGACAGATTGGCGAAATCCTCGATGCGCTGCCGCAGTACGCCGCGCTGGGGGTGGGCAGAGACGATGGGAAGACGCGGGGTGAGTACGCCGCCATCCTGTATCGTCGCGACGCGTATGCCGTGTCGGATACCGGCACCTTCTGGTTTTCCGACACGCCGGACGTCATTGCGTCGAAGTCGTGGGGCAACATCATCACCCGCATCTGCACGTGGGCGCGCCTGGTTGATCGTCAAGGCCGCGCGTTCTGGGTGTTCAACGTACATCTCGATCATCAATCGCAGCCGTCGCGCGAACGCAGCACGGCGTTGCTCCTCGACCGCATCCGCACCCGTCGTCTTCCCGACGAACCTGTGATCGTCACCGGCGACTTCAACGCCGGCGAGCAGAACGCCGCAATTACGCAGCTACTGCGTCCGCAGGGCCAGGGACCTGCGCCGCTGATCGATACGTTTCGCGCGATGCAACCTGACGCCAAGGACGTCGGCACGTTCACGGGGTTCACGATCGGCCAGACGACCGGCGACAAGATCGACTACGTGCTCGTGACGCCTGGCGTCGAGGTCGTCAGGGCTGGGATCGATCGCACGACTCGTGAGGGCCGGTATCCATCGGACCACTTCCCGGTCACGGCACGGGTGCGTCTGCCCGCGAAATAAATCTTTGAACGCGCGGGAATAATTCAGGAAGGCCTCCAGTCTCACCATACAGACGCGGACATGACGCCCGGGTCACCGCCAAGGAGGCCATATGAAGAAATACGCACTCGCCACACTCGCCATCGGTGCTCTCGCACTGGGAGGTTCGACTTACGCTGCGGCGGCACAGGAACCTGCCAACGACCAGCGCCCTCGCCTGATGCAGCAGCGTGGTCCCGGCCAGCGCGGTCCGGGCCAGCAGGGTCCCGGCTTCCGCCAGGGTCCTGGCGGACGACGAGGCGCTCCAGGACCGGCACGCGCCCTGCGTGGGCTCGACCTGAGCGAGGACCAGAAGGCGCAGGTGAAGGCGCTGCACGAGAAGCTGCGCGCGGACATCGAAGCCGTGCTGACGCCTGAACAGCTCGCGACGTTGAAGTCGCGGCGCGGCGGACGCGGCGGCGGCTTCGGCGGCGAACGCTAGCGCACACACATCGCACGGCTCATCACTCACGTGATGGGCCGTGCGCGGTCACTTCCGCCCGACGGCCACCAGCTCTGACGACGTGCGGATGTAGAGCGTGCCGTCGGAGATCGCCGGTGTCGCCATGATCAGGTCACCCATGCTGTTGGTGGCAATGTGGCTGAACTCGCGGCCGGCCTTGATGACAACGACGTCACCGTCCTCACTCGACAGGTAGATGCGGCCGTCGGCCGCCACCGGTGATGCCGAGAATCCGCTGCCCACGTCGGGCAGTCGCTGCCGATACACCTCTGCGCCCGTCTGCAGGTCGTACGCGTCAAACACGCCGTTGTTGGCAAGCACGTACAACACGCCGTCGTAGGCGAGCGGCGTGGGCATGTAGGGCCCTCGTGCCGTTTTGCTCCATGCGACGGACTCGCTGCGATCGGCATCAGCCGGCAATGTGAGATCTCCGCTGGCCTCCGGACGGATGACAAAGATCGGCCGCTCCGGCGCGCGGCCGCTGGCTACAACCCAGAGACCATCCGCATGGATCGGTGTGGGCGCGGTGATTTTCGAGCTCCGTCCGATACGCCACAGTTCCTTGCCCGTGCGCGGATCGTAGGCGCGGATGAAGTTGGACGCGTTGGTAACCAGCACCGGCCCCGCTGCCGTGTCGGCTACGGTCGGCGTGCCCCACGATGGCAGTTCCTCGCGCTCCGTCTTCCACACCGTGGCGCCCGTCAGCGCGTTGAGCGCCATCACAAACGAGTCGGCGTGTGTGTCGACCTGCAGGATGACCAGGTTGTTCCAGATGATCGGCGAGCTTGCACTGCCCCACTCCCACGACGGCAGGTCGTAGGCGCCCAGGTGTGCGCGACCGTAGTCCACGCTCCACAGGCGATTGCCCTGCATGTCCCAGGCGAACACACCCATCGAGCCGAAGGCCGCGACCACGACGCGGCCATCTGTCGCGGGCGTTGCGCTCGCGTAGGTCGACTTGATGTGGCGTTTGTCGCGAGGTTCTCCTTCAACGGCGACACGCTCCCAGCGCACGTCGCCTGTCTTCTTGTCGAGTGCGATCACCTTCCACTGCTGAGGCGATCGATCGTCGGACGCATCGCCATCACCGTACAGACCCGGTCGAAACGTAGCCTTGCCGCGTGAGCTGATCGCCGTGGTGACAAATACGGTGTCGCCCCAGACGATGGGGCTGGAGTGTGCGAGACCGTCGATCGGCCGCTGCCATCGAATGGACGTGCCCGTGCTCACATCCCATGTCTCGGGAAGATTCTGATTCTCGGCAATTCCGCGAGCCTGAGGCCCACGAAACGACGGCCAGCTGCCGTCAGCGGACGATGCCGGCGGGAGTTCCGGTGCGCGCGCGGGACCGGTGCGCACGATGCGGCGAGGCGGGTGCACCACAGGGGCACCCTCGGGACGCCAGACGCTGTCGGTGAGGATCATGCGGCGAGGCATGCACGCATCGGCCACCATCGTGAATCGAACCGTCGTGCCGTCCACCTGCGCGGTGAAGCGGCCCGGCTCGGCGCAGCCGTTGGGCGGTTTGACCAGCGTCAGCTGCACGTCGTTGCCGGTGACTGTGTACGTGCCAGTCAGCTGCGGCCATCCGCCGCCACCCATCGTGAACGTGCCGTCCGCGCGAAAGTGCGCGTTGATCATGCCGTAGACGAGCGGCACGTCCGGCAGCGTCAGTTTTTGTGGGGCTTGCGCAAATAGGCCGGCGGTGGCGGCGAGGTACACCAGTGCGGCAAGGGTGGTGAATCGGTACATCATCGAGCTCCCGGAGCACAGTGTGCCCCGGGAGCCCGCAGAAAGCGAGTGTCAGCGGCCGCCGCGCACGGGCAACGACTGGATGTTGCCCGACCGCAGGGCGTCGGACACCTCGAGCACGATCGTGCCCTTCTTGTCGCGCACGACCAGTTCAAACGTGTCGCGACCAGGACCGGGTTCGCCCTTGTCGACCGCAGTGACTTCAAACGTGTAGCCGGATGCGCCGTTCCACTTGCCGGTGCCGCTGAACACGACCGTGTCCGTCCGCACGCGGAAGACCGGGAACCACCAGAACCATCCGCCGCCTGGTCGCACGCCCGGGTCATCGCTGAACGCCATCGACGTGATGGCGGTGGATTCGAAACGTGTGCGCTGACCGCGGCGGGTCTGCCCATCGATCCGCAGGCGGAGCGAATCGTTATCGTGCCGACGGCGTTCCTGTACCAGTCGGTCGACATCAAAGTCGAACCGCACGGTCACGCCATCCTCACCACGTACGCTGCCGTCACCTTGCATGCGCCCGGTCGTGGACGTCGGCGGCGGCGGTGGCGGATCTGCGGCTGTCACCGTGACCGTGAACGACGCCGATGCCTGGTTGCCGGCGGCGTCACTGGCCGTGCACGTGACTGTGTGTGTGCCGACGATGAATGCGCTTCCGGAGGGCGGTGTGCAGGTCACCGGCACAGCCCCATCGGCGGAGTCAACAGCGGTCGGGGTCGAGTACGTCACCGTTGCGGTGGTGCCGTTTGTCTGCACGCTGATGTTGGCCGGCACGTTGGACATCACCGGTGCCGTCGTATCCGTGCAGCTGGTGGCGCCCTGCTGCGACGAGGTGCCGGCGGGGCACAACGTCGCGCTTGTCGCGCCCGCGGTCGATACGTAGCTACCCGCCGGGGCGGGCGTGCAGGCTGCCGACCCGGTGGTCGCACTGAACGAGCCGGCCGGGCACAACGTCGCCGAGTGAGCACCCGTCGAGTTCACAAACGATCCCGCTGGGGCCGGTGTGCACGCCGTCGCCCCCTCACTCGCGCTGAAAGTCCCGATGCCGCACGGCGTCGCGCTCGATGAGCCAGGCGCCGACACGTACGAACCCACCGGTGCGAGCGTGCACGTTGTCGCACCCTCGGGCGCGAAGCTCCCCGCCGGACACGCGTCATACCCACTGCCATCCGGACGCGGAATCGAGCCCGCCGGCACCGTCGTGCACTGCGTCGCGCCAACCGGACTGATTTGCCCGATCGGACACGCCGTGGCACTCGTCGCTCCCGAAGTCGCCACGTAGCTGCCGGCTGGGGCCGGTGTGCACGCGACCGCGCCGGGCATGGAACTGTAGGTGCCGGGTTCACACAGCGTCGCACTCGTCGCACCCACCGCGGCCACATACGACCCCGGCAGCGCCGGGCTGCACGACACGGCACCGTCCGCCGAGCTGAACGTGCCCGCTTCGCACAACGTCGCCGAGTGAGCACCCGTCGAGTTCACAAACGAGCCCGCCGGCGCCTGGGTGCACGCAGTGGCCCCCTCGGTCGCGCTGAAGGTACCGATGTCGCACGGCGTGGCACTCGTCGCGCCCGCGGTCGATACGTAGCTACCCGCCGGTGCGGGCGTACACGCACTGGAGCCCGCGGTCGCGCTGAAACTACCCGCGGCGCACGCCGTGGCGCTTGTTGCGCCCGAAGTCGGCACGTAGCTGCCGGCTGGGGCGAGCGTGCAGGCGATGGCTCCTTGAGTCGCGCTGAAACTACCTGGCGCACACAGCGTCGTCGTGGTCGCCCCCGCTTCGCCCACAAACGAGCCGGGCAGTGCCAGGTTGCACGAGGCCGCGCCAACACTGGCGCTGAAGCTGCCCACCGGGCACAGCGTCGCCGCATGTGCCCCCGTCGTGTCGACATACGATCCCGCCGGGGCCGGTGTGCAGGCCGTCGCACCCGTCGTCGGACTGTACGTCCCGATGTCGCAGAGCGTCGCGCTCGATGAGCCAGGCGCCGACACGTACGATCCCGCCGGCGCAAGCGTACACGTCGTCGCACCCTCAGGCGCGAAGCTGCCCGCCGGACATGCGTCATGGCCGCTGCCATCCGGACGTGGAATCGAACCAGGCGGCACCGTGATGCACGCCGTCGCGCCTACCGGACTGACCTGCCCCGCCAGACACGCGGTGGCACTGGTCGCCCCCGACGTCGGCACGTAGCTGCCGGCTGGGGCGAACGTGCACGCGATGGCTCCCTCGGTCGCGCTGAAACTACCGGGCGCACACAGCGTCGCGGACGTCTCGCCCGCCGTGCTGACAAACGATCCCGCCGGCGACGGCGTACACGCGGTAGCCCCGGTGGTGTCGCTGTAGCTGCCGGCCTCGCACGGCGTCGCGCTCGACGAGCCCGCGGTCGATACGTAGCTGCCCGCCGGCGCGAGCGTACAGATCGTCGCCCCCTCCGGCGCAAAGCTCCCCGCCGGACATGCGTCGTACCCGCTGCCATCCGGACGCGGAATCGATCCCGCAGGAACCGGCGTACACGCTGTCGCCCCCACCGCACTCATCGTGCCCGATGGACACGCCGTCGCACTGGTCGCGCCCGCAATCGACACGTAGCTGCCCGCCGGCGCGAATGTACAGGCGGCCTCTCCCGGCACCGCACTAAACGTCCCGGGCTCACACGGCACAGACGCGGTCGCCCCTGTCACGGGCACAAAGGACCCCGCTGGCGCCAGCGTGCACGCTGTGGCGCCGAATGTGTCGCTGTAGCTGCCCACCGGACACAGCGTCATTTCGGTCGCGCCCGCGTCAGGGATGTAGTAGCCGGGGAGTGCCGGATCACAGGACGCCTGCCCGAATTGGAATGAGAACGTCCCAGGTGCACACTGGGTGGGCACGCCAGTGCCCGCCCAACCCGGCAGTGCGGCACACGACGCGGCACCCTCGGGGCTGGTCGATCCAGTCGGACACTCCGTCGCACTCGTCGCGCCGGCAGCCTCCACGTAGCTCCCCGCCGGCGACAGCGTGCAGGCGACCGCTCCCGGCGCCGCACTGAACGTCCCCGGCTCACACAGCACAGCCGCCGTCGCCCCTTCCTCGCCCACATAGCTGCCGGCCGGCGCCTGCGTGCAGGCCGCCGCGCCCTCAATGTTCGAGAACGTCCCCGCCGGACACGGCGTCGACATCGTTGCGCCTACCTCGGATACGTAGGAGCCTCGCTCCGCCAGTGTGCACGACACCTGGCCAACGGACGACGAGAACGTCCCAGGTTGACACCGGGTCGGGACGCCAGTCCCAGCCCACCCGGGCAGCGCAAGACACAGGGCCATCCCTTCGGAACTGGTCGACCCCTCGGGACACGGCGTCGCACTGGTCGCTCCGGCATCCGGCACGTAGCTTCCTGCCGGCGACGGCGTGCACGCGGTGGCCCCGGTGGTGTCGCTGTAGGTGCCGGCCTCGCACGGCGTCGCACTCGACGAACCCGGCGCCGACACATACGACCCCGCCGGCGCGAATGTGCAGGCGGCCTCTCCCGGCACCGCACTAAACGTCCCCGGCTCACACTGCACAGACGCGGTCGCCCCTGTCTCGGGCACAAAGGACCCCGCTGGCGCCAGCGTGCACGCTGTGGCGCCGAATGTGTCGCTGTAGCTGCCCACCGGACACCGCGTCATTTCGGTCGCGCCCGCGTCAGGGATGTAGTAGCCGGGGAGTGCCGGATCACAGGACGCCTGCCCGAATTGGAATGAAAACGTTCCAGGTGCACACAACGACGCACTGGTCGCTCCGGCAGCATCCACGTAGCTCCCCGCCGGCGCCGGCGTGCACGCGGTCGCTGCCGTCGTCGCGCTGAACGTCCCTGTTGCACATGGGGTCTGCATCGTGGCGCGATTGCCAGCAACGTAGTAGCCGGGCTCGGCGGGGGTGCAGGACCACTGCCCCGGCTCGGACGTGTACGTCCCCGCCCCACACGGCAGTGGGTTGAGCGTTCCCGCCGCCATGAAATAACCAGGCTCGACGATGCATGTGGTGGCGCCTTCCTCGCTATTGGTACCCTCGGGACAGACGCGTGCACTGGTCTCTCCAGGCACCGGCACATAGCTGCCGGCCGGCGACAGTGTGCAGACCTCGGCCCCTTCGCTGTCGGAATAACTCCCGGGCGCACACAACTCGGGTGTCCACGCACCGGGCCCATCAACATACGAGCCCGGCGGTGCTGGCGTACACGCGGTCTGTGCGACCTGTCCGTTGTAGGTGCCGGGCTCACACGGTGTCGCCGCGGTGGCCGCGGCGTCGGCCACGTACTTGCCCGGCCCGGCCTGCAGACACGCCGACAACCCCTTGGTCGGCGCGTATGTCCCGGGCACACACGCCACCGCGACCTGACTTCCCGGCGCAGCGACGAAGTATCCAGCCGGCGCCTCCTCACACACCGCCGCGCCATCGGCATCACTGAACCGGCCGGCCGGACACAGTCGCGCCTCGGTCGCGCCCGGCCCCGGCGCATACGATCCCGCCAGCGCCTCGTCACAATCCGTACGGCCCTCGGTCTCGGTGTAGAACCCCGCCGGACACAGCAGGGCTCCAAGCGCCCCTTCCGTGTCGATGTACGAACCCGCCGGCGCCAGCGTGCACGCGCTCACGCCCGGCACACTCGAGTAACTGCCGGCCGCACACAACGTCGCAGCGGTCGCCGCCGCGTTCGGTACATAGCTGCCGGGAGGAGCCTGTTGACATTCGGTGTTCCCCGCCGTTGACGTAAACGTGCCAGGCTGGCAGGCAATCTGCTGTACCGAGTTCATCAAGGGCACGTAGTAGCCGGGATCGGCCGGCGAACACGCGGTCTCACCCTCTGCACGGTAGTAACCAGCGGAGCACGGGGGTAGCCGATTGAAGATCACCAGCGGCGCGTCGGTCTGCTGACTCGCGATGATGTCGAGTGTGCCGGGACCGGACCCGTCAAAGTCTCCCACCGCCGTCTGCTGCGGGACACCAGTCCCGTCATCAAACGTCCCGCCCTGCCGCGGACCAAACGTGCCGTCCCCGTTGTTCAGGTAGAAGTACACGTCATTGGATGACGTTGACGCGCCGGCAATCACGATGTCCAGAAACTCATCGTCGTTGAGATGGGTCAGGCTGGGATAGGTCGCCCCGACCACGGCGGCGTATTCGGTCACCACCGCGGCGGTCAGCACGCCCGTGCCGTCGTTCAGATACACGAACAGACCGTCCAATCCGGGAGTCGCCGTGGAGCCAAACGCCGTCACCACCACATCGAGGTCAGCATCGCCGTCCAGCCGTCCGATGGCGACGCCCTGCACCTGGCTGACACCGGGCACCGTGGTGAATGCCGGCGGAGACAGCACACCGCCGCCGACTCCGAATAACACCGCGACGGCGTTGGTGCCGTTCGCAGTCGGGCGAGTGCCCACGACGTCACGGATGCTGTCGCCGTTGAGGTCCGCCACGGCAATCGTGCGTACACTTGGCACACTGATCGAGGCCAGCAGCGTCAAGCCACCCGCGCCGTCATTAACCCGCACCTGCACGGCACCGCCCGTGGCAACGACGACGTCGAGATAGCCGTCGCCATCCATGTCCGCCACCTGCATGTTCCGGATGTCCGTGGCGCCCTGCAGCGACGACCACAGGGTGATCGAGGACAAGTCCACCATCCACACGTTAATGGCACTCGAGGTGGAGGAGGCGACCTCAGCAGTAATCAACTCGGCCAGACCGTCGCCGGTCATGTCGCCAATCCGCACGTCGAATACGGGCCGTGTCGTGGCCTGCGTGATCGCTCCCGTGAAGCCACCTACGCCATCGCCAAACGCCACGCGCACCCCCGAGCCGTCCGTCAGCCCACCGGCGATGTCGGCCAGGCCGTCCCCATTCAGGTCGCCCACGGCAATGCTGCGCACGGTGCCGAAGGTGGACAAGACCGCGGTGGTGAAACTGGGATCACTGCGTCGCCCGGCCACGGAGGCGGTCTGCACCACCACCGCGACAGTCAGCACCAACAGCAGGACTCGAACTCGGCCAATCGATACACGCATGCCTAACCCCCGGTGATCTGGACCCGCCCAGATCCGCAAGGGTTGTACCACTACCGAGCACCAATGAACACGACAAGCACGTGGCATCCGAGATGAGTGCGGGGTCGGTAAGCCGACGAGAGGCCGGCCGCGTCTGACGGCTCCGCGACACCTGGGGAATATTCCGCGGATTTTTGAACGCCCGAAACGTTCTTGCGGGAATTCAGGCGCAATTTCGCGATCAGGAAGTCGGGCACACTTCGTGCAGTAAAGTGGGAGCGATGATTCGCCGCTCGATCACACTGGTGGGTGCCGCACTTGCGGCGTTCCACGTCTGGCTGTTTGCCGGCCAGGTGCTGAGCGGCGCCATCGGCGATCCGTCACTCATCCTCCGCTGGCTCGTCGCGGCCGGACTGATTGGTGGCCTGGTCTATCTCCGCCGCAGCGGCGAATCACTGATCGGCCGCCGGGCGATTGCGATCTGGGTGCTGGCTGCGCTGCTGCACGGTCCGGCGCTGGCGACCCGTCTCGATACGCCAGGCGCCCCCGCGGTCCCGGAAGTCGTCATCACGCTGACGGTTGGGCTGTCGACGGTTCTGCTCGGCGGCCTTGGTTTACTGGCCACCCGACGGTTCCGCGTCGCACTGACAAGCGCCGGCACGATTGAACTCCTCACCATCGCGCGCCCGACCGCGCGCGTCTCCTATCGGCCCTTCTCCCCGCGCCCTCCTCCCCGCCTCGCCTGATCCCGCACGTTCGTTGTTCTCAATAGCAGTTCTGGCAGGTTTCAGGATGCGTGTCTGCATCCATGGGAGTTGGTATGCGTACGTTCAGAGGAGGAGTGTGGCTGGTGGCGGTGTTGCTGATGGCAGCGCCGGTGATGGCTCAGCCGACAGTGTCGCCCGTCACGGTGACGGGCACGATTACGGATGTCACGGGCGCGGCGTTGCCCAAGGCGCAGATCATCCTGCGCGAGGTGGCAACGGGCCGCGAAACGACGGTGACATCGGATGCAGAAGGCAAATACACGGTCAACGGCACCAGCGACGGCGCGTACCTGGTCATCGTGACGCGGCAGGGCTTCAACGAAGCCGCGCGCACAATCGTCACGACCACCGGGACGCCAAAGGTGGCATTGGATGTTCAGCTCGAACTGGGTGCGCTGACGTCCGAAGTCAGCGTCACCGCTGCCCGCGCAGACCGTGAAATCCGGCAGATTCCACTGCACGTCGAGACGATTTCCGGCGCGGCCGTGAATCAGACGTTGCCGGTGTCCACCGGTGATGCGTTGACGTCAGTGGCCAACATCACGCCGGTGGGTAATGGTCCGTTCGGCATCCGGCCCCGTCTGCGCGGCCTCGATTCGACGCGCATGCTGGTGCTGGTCGACGGCGAACGCCTGAACACGGCGCGCCAGGCCACAGACCGAACGGGCGCGGAAGTCGGTCTGATTTCGCCCGACGCGATTACCCGCATGGAGATCGTCAACGGCGCCGGCACGCTCCTCTACGGCAGCGACGCGCTGGCAGGCACGATCAACATCATCACGAACGAGCCGACGTTCACGTCCTCGCGGCAGTATCAGTACGGCCTCAACAGCTTCTACAGCAGCAACGAAGACGGACGCCGCGGAACGTTGACCTTCGGCGTGTCGGCGCCCCGATACGCCGTCCGCGTGCAGGGCGGCGTCGAGGAGTTCGGCAACTACCGCGCCGGTTCGTTTGACGTCGAAGATACCCGTCCATTCTTCGCCAACGGCCGGTTGCGACGCGGCGACACGGTCGACGATGCGTTCGGATTCCGGTTTGGAGCCTTTCCCGACCCGTTTAACGCGCCGTACGTCCGCACCGACCGCGAGGTGCTCAACTCCCAGGCCAACGGCCACTTCCTGAATGCCTCGGCCCTGATCCGCGTGGCCGACAACCAGTCGCTGAAGCTCCGCTATCAGCAGCGGCGCATGGAGGACATCGGCTTCCCCGACTTCGCGTCACCGTACTTCTTCAATGCGACCTCGCTGCCGTGGAGCAACCTCGATCGTGGATCGCTGCGGTACGAGGCGCAGGCGCTGACGCCGTGGCTCGCCAACGTCTCGGTGAACGCGTACTACCAGCGCACCGAACGTATGCTCGAGAACCTGCTGCCGGTGCAGTTCCCTGCGCCCACCGCGGTGCAGTTCTTCCCGATCAGCGTCATGCGGCTCAACGTGTTGTCACAGACCGAGCAGCGTGTGTGGACCCCCGGCGTGGACATTCAGGCGGTGTGGGTGCCGGCCACCAATCACCTGCTGACGACCGGCGTGACCTGGTATCGCGATCGCAGCAGCGATCGACGCACGACCACCACCACGATGTCGATGGTCGGCAACGTGGCCATGGGTGCACGTGGCCCGGCGGCTACCGTCTTCCCGACGCCGGTGGTGCTTGGCCCACCCACGATCGCACATCCCGTCCGTGTGCCCGACGCGCACCTGCAGGACATCGCGGTGTTTGCGCAGGACGAATGGCGCATTCGCCCGAATCTGGCGCTCACCGCCGGCCTGCGCGGCGACTTCTACGACGTGAAGACGACCGCGACGACGGGGTACACCGTTGATCCAATCGTAGCCGGCGCCACGCCTGCCATCGACCCCGCCACACTGCCTGATCCGGCCGGTGCCAGCTACAGCCGCCGCGCACTCACAGGTGACATCGGCCTGGTCGCGAACACCAACGGCACCATCAGCCCCTTCATCCGGTACGGCCGCACCTACCGTCATCCCAACCTCGAAGAGATGCTCTTTGCAGGCCCGGCCACGGTCGGCAACATTGCGCCCAACGTCCAGGTGAAGCCTGAGATCGGCAACAACTTTGACGTCGGCGCCAAGGTGCGCTTTGGCAACGTGACCGGTGGAGCCTATGCGTTCCTCAATCAGTACCAGGACTTCATCGCGCAGGACCTCGTCGTGGCGACAACCTCGGCAGGCCCACTCGCCCAGGCGACCAACTACGCGGACGTCCGCATCAGCGGCATTGAACTCTCGCTCGACGCGCCGATGTCCTTCCGCTACGGCGTGCTGACGCTCTCGGGCTCAGGCGCGTTCACACGCGGCTCGATCACCGAGGGCACCGACCCGCTCTCGGGCGACTCACTCGCCGACACGCCGGCGGACAACATCACGCCGTCGAAGTTCGTGGGCACCGCGCGGTTCACGCAGGCCCACGGCCGCTGGTGGGTGGAATACGGCATCCGCTCGCAGGGTGACGTCACGCGTGTCGCGAAGGCACTGCTCGATTCGCCGTTCCTCATCGCGCAGGACCTCCTCTCGCTGGACGGCTTCACGCTGCACCGCGCAGCAGCCGGCATCGACCTCTCGCGTGGTCGCGACCGTGTCGCGCTGACCTTCACCGTCGACAACCTCACGGACCGCTACTACCGCGAACACTTCCAGTTCGCCCCTTCACGCGGCCGCTCGTTCACCGTCGGGCTGACGCTCGGCGCTTTTTAGTGACGAGGTTCCGAGGTGCCGAAGTGCCGAGGTGCTGAGGTGACGACGTGAGTGCGCAATGGGTGCACTACGTGCCAATCGTGACGACGATGATGGCGGTGCCGTTTGCGGTCATCATCCTCGGCCGATGGCGGCAGTTTCCTGAACGGCTGCATCTGTTGTGGTGGGGGATCGGGGTGGCGGCGTACGGTGCCGGCACCCTGACCGAATCCCTCACGGCACTGCTGGGCTGGCAGGAGCCGGTGTTCCGCCTGTGGTACATCACCGGCGCATTGCTGGGCGGAGCGCCGCTCGCACAAGGCACGGTGTACCTGATGTTGCGGCGCCGCACGGCACATGTGCTGACAACGACCCTGGTGGCCACGGTGGCAATTGCCGCCGTGGCCGTCTGGGCCTCACCGATCGACTACACCCTTGTTGAGTCCCACAGGCTGACAGGCCGTGTATTCGAGTGGACCTGGGTCCGCAGGTTCAGTCCGTTCATCAACCTGTACGCCGTCGTGTTCCTCATCGGCGGCGCCATCGCGTCCGCCATGAAGTTCAGCCGAGGCCCGCTGACGCGCCATCGCATGTGGGCCAACGTGTGGATTGCGGTTGGCGCGTTGCTGCCTGGCATCGGCGGCACGGCGACACGCTTCGGCTACACGGAAGTGCTGTACGTGATGGAACTGCTCGGCCTGCTCTGCATGTGGCGGGGCTACGCCATCAGCGTCCGCCCCTGATCCCTGCGCACTTCGCACTTCGCACTTCGCACTTCGCACTATTCGTAACGGAGCGCCTCCACCGGATCGAGGCGGGAGGCGCGACGTGCGGGGAGGTACCCCGCGACAACACCCACACCAACAGCGCTCGTGACGCCGGCAACAACAGCCCAGACTGGCGGGAATGCCGGGAATGCCGGCGCGAGCGCGGCAGCAACCGCACCAAGCACAAGCGCCAGTGTGACGCCGGCGATCCCGCCGGCAGCGGCAAGCACAGCCGACTCGATCAGGAACTGCAGACGCACGTCCTCCCGTCGCGCGCCGATCGCGAGGCGCAGGCCGATTTCGCGCGTACGCTCGGTCACGCTGATGACCATGACGTTCGCAATGCCGATGCCGCCAATGACGAGCGACACGGCCGCCAGCGCCAGTGTTGCGAGGAAGATCTGCGCGCCGATGCGATCGAACTGCGCAATGATCTGGTCGGCCGTCGACAGGTTGAAGTCGTTGGGAGCATCGGCCGGTACGCCGCGGATCAGCCGGAGGATGGTTTCGGTTTCCGTGCGCGCACGTTCCCGTTCACCCGGCTTCGCCCGCACGTACAACACCGTCTGCTCCGCCTCGGGGAAACGGCGCGTGACGGTGCCCTGCGGCAATGACACGACGTTGTCGTTGCGGTTCTCGCCGAAAAACGTACCCTGCCGCGGCGCCAGCACCCCCACCACAAAATATCGTTCGCCACCAAGCAGCAGGGACTGGCCCACCGGCGACTCCGCGCCAAACAACGCCCTGGCGATATTGGCGCCCAGCACCGCGACTGGAGCCGCGACAAGGCTTTCGATCTCGGTGAACGGCCGGCCCTCGGCAAACGGCGTCTCTGTCACTTCGAAGTAGTTGGGCGACGCGCCTTCAATCAGCACGGTGTCCGATTCGTTACCGCCCGCGCGCGCGGTGATCACACGTGTGGTCGTCGCCGCCGGCACCAGAATCTGCACCCCCACCGCAGCCACTGACGGCGCAAGTCGCGCAATCGTCTCCGCATCCTTCGGCCGAAGGGTCCGACGCCGGGCGTCTTCGTCGGACGCGGGTGAGTACGGATCGCCGTTGCGGTGAAACGCAAAGATGTTCTCCGTGCCGAGTTCGCGGAACAGTTGCGCAACGGAGTTGCGCAGGCCCACCAGTGTGGACGCCACGAGCACGACGGTGACGATCCCGATGACGAGGCCGACGATCGCGAGCACGGAGCGGGAGGTGTGTACGCGGATGGACTCGAGCGCGAGTGTGGCTGCCTCGCGCGCCGCTGCGCGCCACCGCTGTGTCTGCGGCACGCTCATTCGGCCCTCAACGCGTCCACAATCACCAGGCGGGTGGCCCGGCGTGCGGGATACCAGCCGGCGACCACACCGCTCAGCGCGGACGCCAGCACACTCTGCACCACGGTGCTCGAGCGAATGGTGAGCGGCAGATCCAGCGCTCCGGCCAGCACCACAATCAACAACCACGCTGCGGCCAGTCCGGCAAGTCCTCCCAGCACGGCCGTCAGCGCGGACTCGGCCAGCACCTCACGCACGACGGTGGTGCGCGTCGCCCCCAGTGCGCGACGCACGCCGATCTCGCGCGTGCGCTGGGTAACCGACACGAGCACCGTGTTGGTGACGACCACGATCGCCGCCAGCAGCGCCATCAGCGAAATGGGACCCGCCGCGAGACCGATGCGACTCGTGAGGCTCGCCACAAAACCGCGCGCCGCATCAGGAGTGAGGATGTCGAAGTTGTCCGCCTCAGCCGGCAGCAGCTGACGCCGGGCACGCATCGACACCCGCGCATGATCCTCGGCCTGCTGCGCGCCGACGTCGGGTGTCGCCCGCACGAACAACGGCAACGTGCGTGGCGCTCCAAATGCGCGCTCCCAGGCTGAAATGGGAATCCAGACAAACCGATCGAGTGAAGTACCGTTGGCCGTGCCCTGCCGGCGTTGGAGCCCGACCACCTGAAAACCACGCCCGGCAATCCTGATGGTCTGCCCCAAAGGATCCACACCCGGATACAACGCGTCAGCAACGTCGGCGCCGATGACCGCCACCAACGTGCCCCGCTCATCGTCATCAAACGTCAGGAATCGCCCACGTTCCACCTCGAGGTCACGCATCACGGCGAGATCTGAGGTGGTGCCCGAGACGCCGGCATTATCAAAGGTCCGTCCCCCGGCCGCCACGTTTGCGACCGTCGACACGTTGGGGGCGTATCGCACGGTGCCATCGGCGACGCGCTCAAGGAAGCGCCAGTCCGACCGGGTGATCGGTGGATTGCGGCGCAGCTGATCGAGGAATTGTTCCCGGGAGACACGTCCAGGGGCCGCAATTTGCGCCAGCAGAAAAGTTTCGGAGCCAAACGCGCGCGCGGTGGTCTCTTCGGCTGACGCAGCCACCCCGTCGAGCGCCGTCGTCACGAGTACCTGTGTGGCGACGGCCACGGCAATGGCCAGGGCACCGAGCGCGGACCGAAGGCGATTGGCGACCAGTGTCCTGGAGGCCTGAAGGAAGGCGTCGCGCATGGCTCGTCCGGAAGCGGACCATGCCAGTATAGGAGCTATCGTGCGGGCCTCGCGAAGTCTCGGAACAGGTGCACTCGCCATCGTTGTCGTGGCCGGTGTGTGGATGTGGTGGTCACAACGCGGCAGTGACGGTGTGGCGGTCGATACGGCCGTGGCATCGCGCGTGGAGCGGCTGCAGTCTTATGTGACGGCGTCAGGAGAGATCGTCGCCACGCGGTATGCCGATCTCGGGTCGTCGGTGATGGGCCGGCTGGTCACGCTGTCCGTCAAGGAAGGCGACCGTGTGCGCGCGGGTCAGGTGTTGGCGCGCATTGATCCGGTGCAGGCCGAGAGCGCGGCCGCCGCAGCCTCTGCAGGCCTGCAGGCGCTGGAAGCGGAAGCCGCGGGTACCACATCGGCGGTGACTGCGGCCGAAGCCGACCTGGCCGCCGCGCAGGCGCGCCGCACGCAGGCGGCGGATGCACTGGCGCGCGCACGCGATCTGTCGGGGTCCGGCCTGTTGCCCAAGGCGGAGCTCGATGCCGCCGTGGCCGCAGCCGACACGGCGGCGGCGCAGGTTGCGGCCGCACAGGCTGCCGTCACACGCACGCGCCAGGCGCGTGATGCCGCTCAGCGCCGCGTGGCACAGGGCCGCGCCGAGCAGGTTCGCGCCCGCGATCAGGTCTCAAAGACGTCCGTCACGGCACCGATCGACGGCGTCGTGACACGACTGGATGTGGAAGAGGGTGAAATGGTCGTGATGGGTGTGCAGAACCAGCCGGGCACCATTCTCATGACCGTGTCGGATTTGTCCGCACTTGAAGCCGAGGTGAAGGTGGCCGAAGCGGACGTGTTGCGTCTGGCCCTTGATCAATCGGCCACGATCACGCTCGACGCGCTGGCGGGCCGGTCGTTTGATGGCCGTGTCGTGGAGATCGGCGCAAGCGCGTTGCCGCAGACCGGCGCCCAGGCCGCAGCCCGTGAGTTCCGCGTCAAGGTACGGCTGGAAGGTGACGTGGCCACGCTGCGTCCCGGGCTCACGTGTGATACCGAGATTCTCGTCGCCGAGAAGCGCAACGTCATCGCCGTGCCGCTCCAGGCCGTGGTGCAGCGCGAGGGACGCAGTGGCGTGTTTCGGGTGGAAGACGGACGCGCCGTTTTCACACCGGTGACCACCGGCATCATCGGCGGCTTGTCCATCGAAGTCGACGGACTGCCGGAGGGCGCCACGGTCGTGACCGGTCCCTTCCAGACAGTCCGCGACCTGGTGGATGGCGTGCGGGTTACTTCTTCTCCGGCAGGGTAAACGTAAACGTCGAGTTGAACGGCTCGGGCGTGCAGCCTCCGCCAATCACCGCAGTGCCCTGAATCGACTTGCGAGCTTCGGCAATTTTTGCCGTGCCCTTGAT
Organism: Acidimicrobiia bacterium; assembly: GCA_045862915.1. Classification (GTDB taxonomy): domain Bacteria; phylum Acidobacteriota; class Vicinamibacteria; order Vicinamibacterales; family SCN-69-37; genus SYFT01. The sequence goes on along the minus strand of BTVE01000025.1, from coordinate 24,990 downwards.
GGTGCCCGAGCACATCTGATCGGGGATTTCGTACGCGTACTCGAACGTCCAGGTGTCTTTCACCACCGTACCCGCCAGGGTGCCGTTGACACCAACCGGAGCGGTCAGCGCCAGCTTGCCCGTGACTGCGCCCTTGGCGTCCACACTGAACGTCGTCGTGCCGGTGTAGGTCTGTTCCTGTCCCGGAGGGCCGGCCACCCAGGACACGTTGTACGTCGGGGCCTGTGCGGAAATGGGCAACACGAGCATCGCCCCGAACACACCTGCCACCACCGCCGAAAAGATCGTTCGTCGCATCACAAAGAACCTCCGGGCGCTTTGACGAGAAGACCCCCGCACCGGGTTCACTGCGAGCCGGCAGGCCGGCGCCACTCCATGAGCCATCGGCGCACGTTGTCGAACATCTCGCGGAAGTACTCCGGCCGGTTGTAGAGATCCGCGTCGGGGACGCCGTAGGTCAGCGGCTGGGGCTGTCCGGCATCCGACGGACGGAGATAGGTGCCAAAGAGCCAGTCCCACAGCGGGAACACGCCAAAGTTGGTGTCGAAGTGTTCTGGGCGCGAGGAGTGATGCAGCCGGTGCGCGTCCGGCGTCATGAGCAGGTGATTCCAGAACGCGCGCGGCGTGACAAGTTCGCTATGCAGCCACGACTGGTGGAGCGCGTGCAGGCCGCTGTAGACGAGCACCACCATCGGCGACACACCCAGCATCGCCGCCGGCCCAGCGTGCAGCAGTGTCATCACCACGAGGTCCAAGGGATGATTCCGCAACGGCGTCACGAGGTTCATCTCCTCGGCGGCGTGATGCACCTTGTGCAGCGTCCAGAACCACCGCGTGTGCATCAGCCGGTGGCCCCAGTAAAAAACAAAGCTGTGCACGAGTGCGGTGGCCAGCAGTTGCCACGGCCACGCCCATCCTTCCGCAAGCCGCCACCCGAGCGTGTCGTGGAGAGCGCGGCCGCCGGCAAACGCCAGACCGAACGAACAGATGAAGGCGAGCACGTGCGTCCCGCCGGAGAGCCGCAGCAGGAGGTAGAAGCGGTCCACACGCGACGACCGCGTCGGCGCCACCGTCAATCGCCGCAGTGCCGACTGTTCCCAGCCTCGCGCGCGCAGTTCAAGCAGCAGCGTGACCGCAAACACGGCCACCAGTCCGACGGGGACTGCCAGGACCTGCCACACGGCTCCTCCGGGCTCGTCCAGCCAGACCACTGCGCGCAACGCGGGCACCTCCGCGTGCAGATACTGCAGCAGCAGGACTCCGCCGACCCAGGCACACGCCATCAAGGCCAGCACACCGGCGGCCTGCAGCACCGGCTTCATTCCACGGTCTCCCATCCCAGTGGACGCATCTCGATCGCGGAGCCGCGGCCGGCATCGGCATACAGTTCGATTCGGTGCATGGCGCGCAGTCGCAGCCACCATGTTGGCGCAAGCGGCACGCGGATGGAATGCCATTCCGGTGTGGTCAGGCGCAGCAACCGTGTGTGACGTGGCCCTTCAATACGCACGACCACAGGGCGCGCTGGTGAGGCGGTCACGTGGCGCAGCGACACGTTGACCGACTCCGCGTCGGGCGCCAGCAACGCCACGACGCGGTCGCCGACCCATCGGTGAATACGCGCCGTGCTCCCGACACGCGCTTCGATGACGCCCCACGTCAGGGCGGGAACCACGGCATAGATGGGGGTGATGAGGCCGGGGTCACACGGGCGTGTCAGTGTGGTGAGCCATCGCACCATCTCCGGCGGAGGCACTCGTGCCGGCGCTTCAAACAGGTCGTTCGGAAACAGCCGGGCACCCGAGCCACATTGATCAAAGCGTGTGAGCACACGCGTCGCGATCGTCGCAGAGGCCAGCAGCACACCGGCCGCCGCCACCGCCGTCACCACACGCCGCCAGGCGGTGAGCCGCGCGAGTAACGCCGTGACACCACCGGACCAGATGAGCACTGCGCCGAGACCGTGCGGCGACAGCCGGTCGCGCGAAAACACGACGCTGGTGGGCAGCGACGCACAGACCAGCAACACGGCCCCGATGATCACGAGCCGCGCCGCGGCGCTCGTGCGGTCGGTCAACACGACCCACCAGGCGGAGGCCAGCAGCGCGAGACTCCCGGCAAACAATACGTACTCGAGCGGCTCATAGGAGCCCGGTATGGGATCAAACAACATCACTGCGGGGCCGCTGATGAAGTTCACCGCGGCCTCCTGCCAAGTGAGGCCCTGATACGGCCCAACGCCGTGAAGCACCAGCGCCCGCCACAGATTTAATGCTCCGAACACCGCCACGCCCGCCGCAGCCACGGACCAACGCGACCGCAGGGGCAGGCGGCACCACCAGCTGACCCCCAGATGCGCACCAACCAGAATGAGCGGCACCATCAGGCCGGTTTCTTTGGCCAGCGCTCCAATCACCACCGGCACCAGCAGGGGCCACCACGACCGCTCCGTGTCCGCCCGGCGCGACTGCCACATCAGCAGGGCCGTGATGGTCGCAATCGCCACGATCCCCTGGTATTGATTTGCGACCCACGGTCCGATGGCGATGACCGTGGCGGGATGGACGGCGTACAACACCGCAGCGGTGATGCCGGCTGTCAGCGACGCCGTCTCGCGGCGCACAAACACGCCGACCAGCGCCGCAATGGTCGCCATCACGACAATCGGCACGATGTGCAGCAGCGGCGCGTTCAACCCGAAGACGTGGAACAGCGCCTTGTAGATGTAGATCGCGAGCGGCCGGTAATAGTCGGCCTGATGCACCGACAGCCACGGCCCCGTCAGCACCGCCAGCAGATGCCGCGTCGACCACGGCCGCAGCAGCACATAGTCATCGTCATACAGGCCAAACGACAGGCTTCGCCAATAGACGAGCAGGATGGCTGCGCATGCCACGGCCACGATCGGCCAGACGCGTCGATGCTGGGGGGCCACGACGAGGGCATTGTACCGGCCTTAGAATGACTCTGGTGACATCCGTCGACCTGCCCGCACTCGCGCGACACTACCGGCGCGCCCTCTTCGAGAAGTTCCTGGTGACACAGCAGGGCCATCCCGGGGGCGCGCTCTCGATGGTGGATATCGCAGTCACGCTGTACCACGGTGGATTCGTGCGGCGTGATGCCGACGGGAAAGAGCTGCGCGATCGTGTGATCGTCAGCAAAGGTCACGGTGCCGTCGCGTTGTACCCGATTCTTGTAGGACTCGGGATTCTCGACCGGGCGGAATGGGACGCGTGGGGTGAACAGCCGTCGTGCCTGCGTGTGTTCGGCAACCGCGCCATCCCGGGCATGGACGCCACCACCGGGTCGCTGGGACACGGCCTCGGCTACGGCACGGGCATGGCGTTGTCAGCCCAACGCCGGGGCAACAACCGACGCGTCTTTGTGATCATGAGTGAAGGCGAGCTGTACGAAGGCTCCACGTGGGAAGCCCTGTTGCTGGCCGCCCACCTGCAGCTCTCCAACCTGGTGCTGGTCATCGACTGTAACGATCTGATCATCCTCGGCCCACCCAACGCCTGCGTCACACTCGAGCCGCTGGATGCGCGCCTGCGCGGTTTTGGTCTGGCGCCAATCACATGCGACGGGCACGATATGGACGCCCTGTCAGACGCGCTCCGCACGTGCACCACACCGCAGACCGGGCCGCCCGGCTGCATCATCGCGCGCACGGTCAAGGGCAAGGGCCTGTCGCTGATGGAAGGCCAGCCGCGCTGGCACTACTGGAACACGATCACGGACGCAGAAATCGCGCAGTGCCGTCAGGAGCTGGCGTGATGCTGCAACGTGACGCCTTCATCCGGACCATCGTTGAGGCCCTCCCGGCCCATCCGGAGATCATGTTTCTCAGCGCGGACTTCGGCGCCGAAGCGCTCGATGCGCTGCGGGCCGACTTTCCCGGCCAGTTCCTGCACTGCGGCATCTGCGAGCAGGCGATGGTGGATGTCGCCACAGGCCTCGCGTTGGAAGGCCACACCGTCTTCGTGTACGCGATGGCGCCGTTTGTGTCGCTGCGCGCGCTTGAACAGATCAAGTGTGGTCCGGGTGTGATGCAGCTGCCCATCACACTGCTCTCGGTCGGGGTCGGGCTCGGCTACGCGGATGCCGGCCCCACACACTACGCCACGGAAGACTTCGCCTGCCTGCGCACAATCAGCGGCCTGCACATCTACACGACGGCAGACGCACCGACCGCCACCACACTGGCACGCAGGATGATCGAGACGCCCGAGTTGTCCTACATCCGGCTCGACCGTCATGCGTTGCCGGATCTCGCACCCGACTGTTCCATGGACGATCTGACGCGCGGCTGGCGGCAGTGTGGCGGCCCCACGGATGGGCGGGTCGCACTCGTGTCCCACGGCCGTCCGGTCCATGACTGCGTGACACTCGCCACGGCCGAACCAGAGCGGCTGACGGCCATTGATCTCATTCGCGCGAAGCCGTTTCCTGAGTCGCTGGCACACACACTCGCCAACGCGAGCCGGGTGGTCGTCGTGGACGAACAGACGCCCAACGGCAGCCTGCCCGCGGCGGTCTGGGAAGGGTGCCGCGAACACGGCTGCCAGGTGGACGTCACACCCGTGACGCTGCCCGACCGCTACATCTCGGACAATGGCGGGCGGTGGGCGTTGCTGGAACGCTTGGGGCTGTCGCCATCACACATCCTGCAGGCGACCCGATGACCACAGCCGCGCCGCCGCTCCTGTCCGTCATCCTGTCATTCCGCAATGAAGCCGACCTGCTTGCCGAACTGACCACGCGCCTCACCCGCACACTCGAACAGACCGGCTGCCGGCACGAGTTGATCTTTGTGGACGATGCGTCCACGGATGGATCGGAGGCCGTGCTGCGCACACTGGCGTCGCAGGACAACCGGGTGCGGGTCATCCGGATGTCGCGACGTTTTGGTCCGTCCGAATGTGTGTTCGCGGGGCTGCGACACGCGTCCGGTGACGCCGCGGTGTTCATGGACACCGACCTGCAGGATCCACCGGAACTGCTCCCAACACTGATCACACGCTGGCGTGAGGGCGCCGATGTCGTCCACACCGTGCGCACGCGGAGGCTCGGCGAATCGCGTATGAAGATGGCGCTGACCGGGCTGGCATACCGGCTGATTCGTGCACTGGCCGACATCGACCTGCAGGTGGAAGCCGGCGACTTCAAACTGCTCAGCCGGCGCGCGGTCGATGCGCTGCTCAGCACCAACGAGATCGATCCGTACCTCCGGGGACTGGCTGTCTGGGTGGGCTTCCGCCAGGAATTTGTCTCGTATGAGCGGCAGCCGCGGGGTGCGGGCGTCAGCCACTTCCCGTTTTTCAGCCCGAATCCGTGGCGCACGGTCCTGTCGGGGCTGACGTCGTTCAGCGTGTTGCCGCTGCTCATCTGGGGACCGCTGGGAGTACTGCTCACACTTGCGGGCGGAGCGGGCCTGCTCGTCGCGGCGTTTTCGCACGGCACACACACGTTGATGATCGGCTCACTGGTCGTCCTGCTCGCCGGCGTGCAGATGATGGGCCTTGGCGTGATCGGCCTGTATGTCGCGCGGCTCTTTCGGCAGTCACGCGGACGCCCGTCGTACATCATCGCCGACACGTGGGGGTGGCCCACCGGCGCTCCACCCACTCGCCCGGCGGTATGACCTCGCGGCTCGGGCTCGTTGTCGTCCCCGCTGCCATCGTGGGATTTCTGACCGGCGCCTGGCAGCAGCCCACGTGGCAGGACGTGATCGAGCCCGCGCAGGTGCTGGCGGGTCTGGTGTCCTACCCCGCCGACAATCCTGTCTATCTGTACTCCACCCTCACGTGGACACTGCTCCATCAGATCACGGCGGCGCTGCTGGCGCTTGGCGTCGCCGAGGTGGACTTGACGGTGGTGATCAGCGGCGTGATTGGTGCGCTGTCGTTTGTGGCGCTGGCCCTCGCCACACGTGCGTGCGGAGCGCCGGCACCGGTGGCCGCCGCCGCACCGCTCCTGATCTACCTGTCCGGCGTTGCGCGACTGACGCCTGGGTATCCGGTGCTGCTGCTTGGATGGCCGTACACCTATGGCCTCATTGCTCATGCACTCGCCGTGATGGTTCTGGCCTTGGTGGCGCTCCGTCGTGATCGCCTGGCCGCGGTCCTGCTCGGCGTGCTGCCGGCGGTGCATCCGGGCATGGGCGGCCTCCTGACGCTGGTGGTGGCCGGCGTGATCGCCATCTACGCGCCACTGCGCATGCGCAGTGCTCGAGTGTGGCCCTGGTGGTGCCTGGGCCTGGGAATCACGTTGGCATCGGCAGCGTTGCATTGGGGCATGTTTGTACCCGACACCTCCCACCTCATGCGGTCACCGGAACTGGAAGAGAGCCTGCGGGTTTATTGGGATGGCCATCGGCAGCCGCTGGCGTACACAACGACGGACGTGATCGTCGCGTTGGCCGTGCCGATCGTCATGCTGTTCTGGTGCCACACGTCGGCGCAACAGGACGCCGACGAGCCCGCACGTGAGCTTGGGCTGCTGCTGTTGGTGGCTGTGGCCATCGGTGTGGCGGCAGATCTGGTGTTGCGCGTCGCGCCCGCACCACTCGCACAGATCGTCTCGATGCCGATGCCGACACGGCTGCTCGTCTTGCCCGTACTCGTGGGGGCCCCCTGGTTCATCGGGATTGCCACGAGTGCGACCACACCGGGCGCAGTGCGTATGGTCCTCCAGGCAATGCTGGTGGGTCTGGTCGCGATCGTGTGTCCGGTCGTTGGGGTGGCGGAACACATGGACGTGCTTGAGGTGCCCGGGCTCGATTGGCTGGTGAACAGTCGGGGCTCGGTCGCGCAGGCCATCCTGCTGATCCTCGGCGCGGGCCTGGTCGGAGCATTTCTGCTGCCCCGATCGATCCGACGACACATGGCGGGCACGCCGCTCGTGCTCGTGGAAAAAGCGTTGCCGGCCGTCCTCACGGCGCTGGTCACCTTTCAGATTGTGCAGGTTGTGCGCGACCATACCGACAATCCGGCTCCCATCGCCGATCGCACGACGAACGCCGTGCTGGCCGCGGCGGCAGCCGGCACCGGCCTGCTCGTCACGGACGCCGACCTTCACCTGATGCAGGCGGCGACACGCCGCCCACTGCTCATCGACCCCGGCGCACTCGATGGCCTGCCCTACGTGCCGGTGGCCGTGCGGATGTCAGATCACATTCTCCGGGACGTCTACGACACGACCCTGGGCGCGCCGCCGGAAGGCGATGAAGGCGCGGCAGGTGTGGTGCCGTCCACGGCTGACGACACCTGGGTCATCCGCACGCCCGAGCAGTGGCAGGCCCTCGGCGCGATGTACGGGTTCACCGACATCCTGACAACCCCAGAGTTGACCCTGCAGTTGCCCGAAGTCGCGCGTGACGACACCCTGGTGTTGTGGCGCATTCCTCGCCCGGCCGCTGCACCACACCCGTGACAAAATCGGAGCGCGTGTCCCGCCCTCCCCACCGCATCACGTTTGGCGATCTGCGTATTGGTGCCACCGGTCGTCGTCTTCTGGCAGACGCCATCGACCGCCAGTGGGTCTCCGAGGGACTCAACGTCGCCAGGTTCGAGCGCGATTTCGCGGCGAAATTCGGATACCGCCATGCTGTTGCCACCAGTTCCGGCACCGACGCCGGCATCGTCACCTGGGCCTCTCTGGCCAGTCAGCACGGATGGTCACGCGGAGACGAAGTGATCACACCTGCCGCCGCCTTTGTCGCGACCGCCAATTCGGTGCTGGCGGCAGGCCTCACCCCGGTGTTCGTGGATGTGGACCTGCACTCGTTGAACCTCGATCCGGCGTTGATCGAGGCAGCCATCACACCACGCACACGCGCCATTCAGGCGGTGCACACGATGGGTCGCGTCTGCGACATGGACACGATCACGGAGATCGCCGCGCGGCACGCACTGGTCGTGGCCGAAGATGCCTGCGAAGCACACGGCGCGTCGCGCAACGGCGCCGTGGTGGGCACGCAGGGCGTCGCCGCATTCTTCAGCTTCTACGCGGCGCACCTGATCTGCAGCGGTGAGGGAGGCATGATCGTGACGGCCGACCGTGAGTTCGATGCGCTCTGTCGTTCGGTGCGCTCACACGGACGCCGCAACGGTGAGCTGTACTTCGCCTTCGACCGCTTCGGCCTTAACGCAAAGATGAACGACATGGAGGCCGCCATCGGCCTTGACGGCCTTGAGCACTTCGACGACACCTTCACCCGCCGCCGCGCCATCGTCGCACGCCTTCGCACGCGCCTCGCGCGCTGGAGCGATCGGGTGATTCTTCCGGAGGAGGCGCCTGGCGAAGTCATCTCTCCGCACGCGTTCCCGCTGGTGCTGCGTGACGATGCCGGTGACGTGAGCGCGCTGTACTCACACCTGGAATCCGCGTCGATTCAGTGCAAGACCTTGTTCGGTTCGTTGCCGACTCAGCACGGCGCGTTCCGCTTTCTCGGATACACGGCAGGACGTTTTCCCGTCGCCGAACGCCTTGGCACGACGGGCCTGCACTTTGGCGTCCATCAGTTCCTCTCCGACGCAGACGTCGAGTACATTGCCGACACGATTGACGCGTTTTTTGCCGCGCACTGATGACCCGATCCGCACACGACCGACCGCTGCACATCCTTGTCACCGGGGGCGCCGGCTACCTCGGCAGCGCGCTTGTCCCGGCTCTGCTGGAAGAGGGCCATCACGTCACGGTTCTGGATCGATTCCTGGTCGACGATCGCAGTCTGCTGGGATGCTGCGCCTTTCCGGGTTTCTCGGTGATTCGTGGCGACTGCCGCAATGAAGACACGTTGCGGGCCGCGTTGCGCCACAAGGACGTGGTCATCCCCCTGGCCGGTATCGTCGGCGCGCCCGCGTGCGACGCCGATCCCGCTGCGGCCGTCTCGACCAATCTCGAGGCGATCCAGCTGCTGTGTGCGTGCGCGGATCCGACCCAGCGCATTCTGTTTCCCACCACCAACAGCGGGTACGGCGTGGGAGCCCCTGGTGTGCCGTGCACGGAAGACTCGCCGCTGCGACCAGTCTCGCTCTACGGAGAGACCAAGGTCGCCGCCGAGCGCGCCATCGTCGAACGCGGCAATGCGATCTCGTTCCGGCTGGCCACGGTGTTTGGCCCGGCGCCGCGGCTGCGCCGCGACCTGCTGGTGAACGACTTCGTGTATCGCGCGGTGACCGATCGTGCGGTGGTGCTGTTCGAGTCGCACTTCACACGCAACTTCATCCACGTCCGGGATGTCGCCCGTGTGTTCCTCCACGGCATCCGGACCTTCGACGCCATGCGCGACGGCATCTACAATGTCGGCCTGGACGATGCGAATCTGACGAAGCGGGAGTTGTGCGAGCGCATCGCAACGCACGTGCCGGGATTCACCTTCGTGGACGCCCCCATCGGCCGGGATCCCGACCAACGCAACTACATCGTCTCGAACGCCCGTCTGGCGGCGACCGGGTTCGCGCCGGCGTTCAGTCTGGATGACGGTATTCGCGAGCTCATCACCGCGTACCGCATGCTGGGGCGCGCCTGATGATCATCACGCGCACGCCCTACCGCCTGTCGCTGTTTGGCGGCGGCACCGACTACCCGGCATGGTTCCGCGAGTACGGCGGCGCAGCGATCGCCTCATCAATCGCGCGGTATTGCTACCTGACCTGCCGGTATCTGCCGCCGTTCTTCGAACATCGATCACGCATCGTGTACTCGCGAGTAGAACACGTCGCGCGCAACGGCGACATCGAACACCCGGCTGTGCGGGCGGTGCTGCAACATCTGCAGATCGAAGAGGGCGTGGAGGTGCACCACGACGGCGACCTGCCGGCGCGCACCGGCATCGGATCCAGCTCGGCGTTCACGGTGGGATTGCTGCATGCGCTGCGCGCGCTGCAGGGCCAGATGTGCACGAAGCTGGAGCTGGCGGCAGAGGCGATCCACATCGAGCAGGACGTCCTGCGCGAAGCCGTGGGATGCCAGGATCAAATCGTGACGGCGCTCGGCGGGTTGATCCGCATGGACTTCGATCCGTCCGGGACGTGGCGCGCCACGCCGCTGCTGATGCCGCCGGCCCGACAGGCGGCGCTACAGCAGCACCTGATGCTCTTTTTCACCGGGCTTGCACGGACGGCATCCGACGTGGCCCGCACGCAGTTGGATCGGCTTGCCAGCATTGCACCGGCCGTGCGGGAGATTCAGGCGCTTGTACCGCTTGCGCATGATGCGTTGTGTGGCGACGGGCCGCTGACCGACGTGGGCACGCTGCTGGACGCCTCGTGGCAGGTGAAGCGCTCACTCACGCCGTTGGTGAGCACCGCCGCCATTGATGACATGTATGCCACGGCGCGCCGCGCCGGTGCGGTTGGTGGCAAGTTGATGGGCGCCGGTGGAGGTGGCTTCCTCGTGCTGTTCGTCGAGCCCGATCGGCAGCCGGCGGTGCGCGCCGCCCTGACCGGTCTGCTCGAAGTGCCGTTTGCGTTCGACCGCAGCGGCAGCCAGCTCATCGTCTTCGAGCCGGAGGCGAGGCGATGAGCGGTGTGGACCTGTTGCTCGTCAATCCCGGCGGGCGGGCCGGCAGTTATCAGGCGCTCGCATCAACACTGACCGCTATCGAACCACCGGTCTGGGCCGGGCTCATGGCGACGTATGTCCGCCGCCTCGGATATCGGGTGCGTGTGCTCGATGCCAACGCCGAAGGACTGTCGCCAGGCGATGTGGCGGAACACGTTCGGGAGTGGCGCCCCACGCTGACGGCGGTCGTGGTGTACGGCCATCACCCGTCCGCGTCCACGCAGGTGATGCCGGCAGCCGGCGCGATCTGCCGGGCCATTCGTGAGCGTGTGCCGTCCGCGGTCACCCTTCTTGTCGGTGGTCACGTCGCGGCGTTGCCGGAGCAGACGCTGCGCGAAGAAGTGTGTACGTTCGTCGCCACGGGAGAAGGCCTCCGCACGTTTGTGCCGTTGATGGACGCACTCCGGACGCCGGGAGCACGATGGGACCAGGTGCCCGGGCTCATGTACCGCGATGGCGACGGCATCGGCCGCGGTCCGGCCGCACCGCTGGTGACCGACCTCGACGCCGAGATGCCGGCGGTGGCGTGGGATCTGCTGCCGATGGAGCGTTACCGCGCGCACAACTGGCATGCGTTCGGCACGACCGGGAGCCGGTCGCCGTACGGCGCGTTGTACACGACGCTCGGATGCCCGTATACGTGCGCGTTCTGCTGCATCCAGGCGCCGTTCTACGAGGGTGAACGCGCTGCCGGACGCACACACAGTTATCGGCGCTGGTCGCCGGCCGGAGTCCTCGCGCAGATCGACACGTTGGCGGACGTCTATGGCGTGCGCCACGTGAAGCTGGCTGACGAACTGTTTGTCCTGCACCAGACACACGTCAGCGCCATCTGCCGTGGCCTGGCGGCTCGCCGGGATCCGCTCAACATCTGGGCGTACGCGCGCGTGGACTCGATCGCGCCGGATCTCATCCCATTGCTGCGTGATGCCGGTGTGCGGTGGCTGGCGCTTGGGATCGAATCGGCCGACGCACACGTGCGGGCGGATGTCGACAAGGCCTACGCGCAGGATCAGATTGCGGCGACGCTGGAGCAGTTGCGGACGGCCGGCATCCACGTGCTCGGCAACTACATGTTCGGATTGCCTGAAGACGACGAGGCGTCGATGCAGCAGACGCTGGACCTGGCCCTGGAGCTCAACACACCCTACGCAAACTTTTATTGCGCCATGGCGTATCCCGGCTCGGCGCTGTACACCCGGGCTCAGGCAGAAGGGTGGTCACTGCCGGCATCCTGGTCCGGCTATGCGCAGCTCGGCGTCGACACGCACCCGCTGCCGACGCGGCATCTGTCGGGTGACGACGTGTTGCGCTTCAGGGACGCGGCCTTCACCACCTATTTCACGTCGCCCCGGTATCTCTCGATGCTTGACGCGACGTTTGGGGCCGGCGCGGTGGCTGACGTGCGTGCGATGACCGCTGTCCCTCTGGAACGAGCCCGGCTGCGCGCCTAGTCAGAGCTCTGGAGGATCGGGTACCACCTCGATCTCCGCAGTGCCGGCATCGATGTCAATGCGATGTCCGCGGCGGAGACGATTCCACCACGACGGCGTCAGCGGCACGTCCACGTCAATCCACTCACGCGAGTGCAGCACAACGGGAGTGACCGTCCGGCCGTTGACATGGACGGCGATCGTGATGGGGTGATCAGCCGAGGCCTCTTCCGATCGCACACGGACCTGCAGGCGCGCGAACCGTTCGGGAACAAGGATGGTCTTGTCGCCGCTGGGCAGGTGCCATGTCGCGACCGGCAGCGAATCCACGATCCGCTCCTGCGCATCCGGCCGGCACGTCCGGATGCGCTGACGCAGCCAGGGCACGAACTCCGGCGGCAGGTAGGGCGCCATGTCGTCCAGCACCCACAAATCGCCAAAACGCGTCCACTCGCTGCAGGGCGCGTAGGTCTGCAACCGCGCCAGGCTGGTGGTCCACAGGCTGGCCATCAGCACCGCGAGTAATCCGTGAGCCACGACTACGCGGGCGCGACGCAGATGTGTCCACGCCTGGTACGCGCCGACGGCCAGCACCAGGGCGCCGCCCAGGGCCACCAGGTAGGCTCGTGCCCGGCTGGGCACGATGGCGAGCGGCAGACTGCACCAGGCAATCAGTGAAAAGCCCACGATGGCCACACGAACACCGGCCAGCGGGACACGTCGCAGCGTCAGCCATCCGACGCCGAGTGTAACGGCCGAAACCAACACTGAGGCCGTGACGTTCGCGACCGTCCACTCCCGCCCCGTGAGCAGCACGTAGACGGGCCCACGCCACAGTTCACGGAGGGCGGACCACACGGTCTCGTTGCCGTACCCGCCGATATTGCCCAGCATCACGATCCGCCAGGTGTTCATCGCAACGAACAGGCCGACGGCGGCGATCCACGCCGCGCGTGTCGGCGGCCGCACGCCGGTTGCCCATCGCGCCATTCCCCAGTGCGCGCCAACCAGCACGAGCGGCAACATCAGGGCGTTCTCCTTGAAGAGGCCGGCCATGATCAGGGGTAGAGCGATGGGCAGCCACGTGCGTGGCGGACCGTCGCGGCGTGTGCGCCACAGCAGCAGGGCCCAGAGCGCACAGATGGTCGCAAGCCCCTGATACTGATTGGCCATCCAGGGCCCCACCGCGATCGTGGTGGCCGGATGCAGCGTGTACACCGCGGCGGCCATGACGCCGAGGCCCGGGCTCTCCGACTCGCGCATGACATACAGGCCGCACAAAAAGCCGCACGCGGCGACGATCAGAACGGAGATGAGATGGATGGGGAAAGGATTGAGCCCGAAGAGGTAGAACTCGAGCGCGTGCACGAAGACCGAGAGCGGGCGATAAAAATACGGCGCGCCGGGCGCGTCAAACCAGCGCCCCGTCATCACCTGCCAGAGGTCCCCAGCCTGGAACGGCCGGAAGAACACGAAGTCTTCAGAGTGAAAGCCGAACTCGAGGCTGGCCGGGTATATCGCCAGGACGGCGATACACACGACCAGCCCGATCAGGATCAGCGGACTCTGAAGACGTCGGATCACTGCACTCGCAGTGCGTTGGGATCCGCGCGAACGACGACGACCGAGTTGACGACCGTGTCACCAATCGTCAGCTTCACGCGATAGGTGCCCGGCTCGGCTGCCGCGGCAGCACCACCACCGCGACCGCCGCCCCCACCACCGCGCGCCGCGCCACCACCGCGTGCAGCGCCACCGCCACGTGCGGCACCCCCGCCACGCTGCGCGCCACCCCCTGCATCAGCTGCGCCACCTCTCGGCCCCGCACCACGTCCAGGGGCAGCAGCGCCAAACCTCAACGGCCAGAAGTACCGGTTGATGCCCTGCTTCACCTCGATCTCATCGGTGAAGGTGCGCGCGCCCGTGCTGTCGGTGATCTCAATCGTCGCCGGCGCTGACGGCACGTTGCCGACATAGAAGCTGACGGTTGCCGAGTTCTGGATTTCGCTCGGCGAATTCAATGGTTCCCGCTGCGACATCGTCAGCGGGTTGCGGCCCTGGAACAGCAGATGACCACGGGTGGCTCCCCGGTTGACGGCCTTCCAGATCGTCGCGACGCGGTTGCTGAAGGCGTGCGCGTTTGACGCCAGCACCGCCGGCGTGAGCTGCTGCAGCGGCGTGATGTCGTCGAGAATCCAGAGGCTGCGGCCATGTGTGCCCGCCACGAGATCGTTGTCGCGCGGATGGATGACGAGATCGTGAACCGCCACCGTCGGCATGCCCGTCATCATCCGGTGCCACGCTCCGCCGCCATCGATGGACGCATACACTCCGTACTCGGTCCCGACAAACAGAAGCGATGGGTTCTTCAGGTCTTCCTTGACGACGTACACCGGGTCACGCTGCGGAATGTTCGACGTGATGTTGGTCCAGGTCTGGCCGTAATCCGTGGTCTTCAGCACGTAAGGCTTGAAGTTGCCCGTGCGGTGGCCGTCGAAGCTCACGTAGGCCGTGGCCGGATCGAAGTGTGACGGCTCAACGCGACTGACCCAGGTGCGCGCGGGCACCATCGCGGTCGGGATGTTGTCGCGCACGTTCGTCCATGTGACACCGGCATCCCGCGTCACCTGCACGTTCCCGTCATCAGTCCCCGCCCAGATGATGCCTGGGCGCACGGCGGACTCCACAACGGAGATCATCGTCGCGTGGGTTTCAGCGCCACCGCGTTCACCCATGAAGCCTTGGGGCGCCGGGGTCGTGTAGTCAGGATCCTTCGTCGACAGATCAGGGCTGATGATCGACCAGCTCTCACCGCGGTCGGTGCTGCGCAGCAGGTAGTTGCCGCCGATGTAGAGCACCTTTGAATCGTGCGGCGACAGGATGAGCGGCGTGCTCCAGTTGTACCGGAAGCTCGGCGCGGCGCCTTCGCGTTTGGTCACCTCATCGATGTTGAGGATCGTTTGTTGTCGCGGCGTGACCGACGTCCCCGTCTGCCTGAAGTCCGCATCCAGCCGACGGACGCTGCCGTTCTGCGTCTCTGTAAACACCGTCGTCCAGTCCTCGGGATCAACCGTGGTGTGGAAGCCGTCACCGGAATGGAACTTCCACCAGTGGTCGGTGAGGATGCCGTTGTAGTCGCGGCTGTTGCTGGGGCCGCCCCAGTTGCCGCTGTCCTGCAGGCCGCCGTAGATGTAGTACGGGTCGCGGTTATCGAGCGTGATCGCGTAGTACTGCCCGATGTCCATGTTGTCGAACATGATGAAGTTCTGGCCGCCGTCGTAGGTGACAGACGCGCCCTTGTCGTTGCCGATGTAGAAGCGCTTGCTGTTGCTCGGGTCGATCCACATCGCGTGGAAGTCGCCTTCAATGCCGGTCAAGGAGCGGGCGAACGTGCGGCCGCCATCCTCAGAGACACGCGCGGGCACTTCCATCACGTACAGGCGGTTGGGCTCGTTTGGATCGAGCTGGATGTGGCTGTAATAAAACGGCCGGCTGTTCGTCGTGTTGACGTACGTCCAGGTCGCACCGGCATCTTCGGAGCGATAGATGCCCGAGCCGGGCACGCTGAGGTCGTTGCTCTGCCTGGCTTCGACGATCGCCGAGAGGATGCGCGGGTTCTTGCGATGCACCGTGATCGACACCTTGCCGATGTTGCCGGTGGGCAATCCGGTGGTCAGCTTCGTCCAGCTGTCGCCGCCGTTGGTCGACTTGTAGACGCCGCCGTTTGGCCCACCGCTTTCGAAAATGTAGGGACGACGCAGGCGCTCCCACAGGCCGGCGTAGAGCACGTTCGGGTTGGACGGGTCCATGACGATGTCGCTGGCACCGGTGCGTTCGTCAGTGGGCAGGCCGTTGGTCAGCTTGCGCCACGACTTGCCGCCATCGATGGTCTTGTAGATGCCGCGGTCGGGGTTGTGTTCCCACAGGTGCCCCTGTGCTGCGACAAATGCGATGTCGGGGTTCGTCGGATGTGTCAGCACCTTGCCGATGTGGTGTGACTCAGGCAGCCCCACGTTGACGAACGTCTTGCCGCCATCGGTGGACTTGTAGACGCCGTCCCCCCACGACACGCTGTTGCGGACGCAATCCTCACCGGTGCCAACCCAGATGATGTCGGGGTTGGGCTGGAAGATCGCGATGTCGCCAATCGACGCCACCGGATAGTGTTCGAAGATGGGCGTCCACGTGGTGCCCGCGTTCTCGGACTTCCACACACCGCCGGAGGCCGACCCGACGTACACGATGGCGGGATTGGCCTCCACGGCCTCGATGTCGGAGATGCGGCCGGCCATGTTGGCCGGGCCGATGTTGCGCCACTGCAACTGGCCGAACAGCGACTCGGCCGTCTGCACGGGCGGGGTCTGGGCATGGGGAACGGACACAAGCGCCGACACGGCCAGCGCGCCGGCACCCACTGCGACTACAAGGGTCGATCGAAACATGGGGGAACGATAACACTCCGCCTCCGCTCGCGCTACGGCGCGACAAGCTAGGCACACCGGGGCTTCGGAGGGCAAGCTTCCCACTTCGCACTTCGCGCTGGACAATAGATGCAGTGCTGGATCTGAACCTCCACATCGCGTCGCTGCTCGACGACCTGGCGGCCGTGCAGACGTCGATGTACCCGCGCCGTGCGTATGAACGTGCCGCGCGAAAGGTGATGCTGCTGCCCGAGCCCGCGCGTGACGAACTCGCGCTGCCGGACATCGGCAAGACCGCGACGAGTGTCGTTCGTGAAGTGCTGGCCACGGGCACGTCGACAACCGTCCGCAAGGCCGTGGAGGCCAGTGGGCGACGGGCTGATGTGGAATCCCGTCGTGCCCTGCGTGAAGGGTTCATCAGCCTCGCCGTCGCGCGGATGGTGCTCAACGACACGTCGACCAAGGCCATCGGCCTCAAGGACCACCGCGCGGACTTGCAGATGCACTCGACGTGGAGTGACGGCAGCCGGTCGATTGCCGAGTTGGCGATTGCGTGCATCGAGCGCGGTTATCGCCACATGGCGGTCACCGACCACACCGAAGGACTTTCGATTACCCGCGGCCTCAGCGCTGCCGGCCTCCAGGCGCAGCACCGCGAGATCGACGCCATCAACGACACCACCGACGGACGCTTCGTCGTCTTCAAGGGCATTGAAGCCAACATCCTCGCGGATGGGTCGATCGACTTCCGCCTACGCCAAGGCTTCGGCGCGACAAGTCCGGAGAGCCAAGGCTCCGGCGGGACAAGTCCGGACCGCCAAGGCTTCGGCGCGACAGGTCCGTCTCGCCATGGCTCCGGCGCGACAGACACAATGGTCGTCCTCGCCGCCCCGCACTCGAAGCTCGACACGGACGAAGACCAGACACGCCGGCTCGTGAAGGCGGCTTCGACGCCCGGCGTGCATATCCTTGCGCATCCGAGTGGACGCAAGTTTGGCAAACGTCCAGGCATCCGTGCCGACTGGTCACAGGTGTTTGCGGCAGCAAAGGCGAACGACGTCGCGATTGAGATCGATGGCGACCCGTCGCGTCAGGACCTTCCGTATGCGCTTGCGAGGGAGGCGTATGACGCGGGCTGCCTCATCGCCATCGACAGCGACGCGCACGACCTCGACGAGCTCTGCTTCGCCGAGATCGGCCTCGCCCATGCGCGCCTGGCCGGCATCCCGGCCTCACGCGTCATCAATACCTGGACCACGAAGAAGCTGGAGGCGTGGCTGCGGAGGTAGCGTTCAACGGATGACATGCAAGAGGTGCGACACCACCCGAAGAGCTGCTTTCGAAGTCCTGGCGGTGATTGCGACGTTCGGACGACACTGGCCTCACCGCCCGGACAATCCCGGCTCCCGCAGCAGCAAGGACGGATTCGCTCGGCGGAGGCCTCGCGTGGATGTCCAAGCTGCTGCGAACACCGCGAGCAGCAGTAGCGCCAACGAACGGGCCCACGTCACAACCTCGAATGCCTTGGTCTCGAACAAGAGGTCTTGAATGAGGTTGATACCAACTGTCGTCGCGAGCATTCCTCCGACCACGCCGAGGCCAACGGGACGTAGAATCTCCATGATCACCAGCCACCGCACGCCTGTTGGGCTTGCACCGATCGCCAGCCGAATTCCGCACTCTTTGTAACGCGCAGCGACCAATGTAGATATTGAAGCTACGACACCCGCGATCAGCAGGATGACGCTAACCGTTGCCATTGCGCGAAGAGCAATGGCTGCGAACCTGACCGGATCGAGGTCCTGCGCCAACCGTTGACTAAAGAGCGACGAGCGGACCGCAACGCCGGGGACGACCTGTAACACTGCGGCGCGCAAGTCGTCAACGGCATCGGCCGTTCGTCCTGAGCGGCTCGCGACGATGGAGAACCTCGCGGGCCGCCACACCTGTGTGTCAAAGGGTACGTAAATGGCCGGCCGGAGATCGTTCCTGATGCTGAGATCCTGGACATCGGGTACGATGCCGACAACGGTGTGGGTCGTCGCCCCGACCTGAATCTGGCGGCCCAGCGCCGGCGCAGTTCCCGAGAGATACCGTATCGCAAACCCCTTGCTGACGACGGCCACGGGTGAGTCAACGCGGTCGTTGCGCTGGAACACCCTGCCACGGTCCGCCTTGATCCCGAGGGCCGCCCAGTAACCTTCAGTTACGATTCCGTGGACAACGTCAACAGTCTCGCCACCGATGACGCTGACGCGGGTACGCCCCGGCACCCGAGCCAGCGGTGGTTCAAAGGCAATGCCTGCATCAAAGCCCGCCGCCCCAACCCCAGCGAGCAGCGCGTCAATGGTGGAGCTGTACGTGTCGATTGCACGAAGGTGGGACGGCATCCGGACTTCCGCCAGCGCCAGTCGATCAATCTCAAAACCCAGCGGGCGGTGCGTCATTCGGTTCGCGCTCGCCGACAGTAGGCCTCCCAGGACGAGGATGGGCAAGCCCAGCGCAATCTGCAGCGCCACCAGACCCTTCCTCAGGGGGCTCACAGTACTGGCCCCACGAACGTTGGCGACGCCATAAGTGGCCTGAACACCGGCGAAGCGCAGACCAAGATGATGGGACACGATGACGAGGATCAGCGCCAGCCCGGATCCAGCCACCGCAGAGACAAGGCCTAACCGCTCAGGCGACGCGTCGGTGGCGAGTCGCGGAAGACTATTGGGCTCCAGTTGAATGACGGCGGTCAGGAGAACAACCGCAGATAGGAACCCGAGCGGTGCAACAACGAGTGCCGCGACAAGGGCACCGCCAGCCATTTCCCGGTGCAACATTCTGGCGTTAGCTCCAAGCGCAATTTTGATGCCCCATTCTCTTGACCGTGCCACCGCTGCAGCAAGGAGGAGGCCTGCAGCGTTAATGGTGGCAATAGTGAGCACCCCAACACCGGCGACTAAATACAGGGTCACGGTTGATCGTGCGGACCCCAGCAGGGCGCTGTGCAAGGACTCCACACGGACGGACCGTCCGAGAGGTTGATCACTGTAATCTCGTTCTAACTGCCGAACTACTCGCGTCAGATCCGCCTGGGCGGCAGCGGCGTTTCCACCGGGCCTGAGGCGAGCGACAACGGCCCTTGATGTCAGGCGTCGCTTCGGACCGCTGCGGTCCGCCGGTCCGGCGCTTAACGGAACGTAGATGTCCACGGGATCGGCAAACGCCAGTTCAAAGTCAGCGTCGAGCACACCGATGACGTTTACCGACCAGGCGTTCACAGCGTCACGAATCTGAAGGATCCTCCCCACCGCGGCCTCGTCCCGTCCAAGGGTTGCCCACAACCGATGGCTGATCACCGCCGGCAGCGTCGGATTGTCTACATCGGATGGCGCGAAGCCCCGCCCCAAGGCGGGTCGCACATCCAAGACTCGCAGCAAGTTGGGCGTGATCGACGCCACTGACACCACTCGAACATCGGATCCGGTGACGACCTCAGCCGTCCTGATTTCGTACGAGGCCAGATCTGCCAGCGCCGTTTGACGATCTCTCCAATCGGCAAACTCAGCGGGGGAGATCCCGGACACTCCTTGCCCAACGACACTGACGCGCACCAGTCGCTCGGGATTGCCATATGGCAGCGGCTTCCCCCAGACCGCCCACATCATCCCCGTCGTCGTAACGATCGCTGCGGATCCCAACCCCAACAGCAGTCCAACGGCAACAAGTGTCCTGAAGTCCTGTCGCAGACGACGATGAGCCGCACGAACGTGGGCCGAGAGCCACTCCATGAGTTCCCCCTCTTGTATGGGCAGCTTATCTCAATTCGACTCGTCGTTGACGCTACCAATCTGAACTGCCCCTGGGCTCCTCGTAAACCGAACTGAACGCCCTGATGGAACTGAGCAGAGGGCCAGAAGATCCGAACTGGGCTGCCCCGTAATGACACACTGAAGGAGGCTGCGCTCGCCCATGAAAGTAGTGGGCACGACGGAAGTCCCTGTGTGCATCCGAAATGCCGTTGGATTCCTGACACGGAACACTTCAACATTCTGTCCCCTGTCGCAGGCACGGGTGGCCATGTCAGTCACGTCGGGAGTGGGCTCTCCCACCACGTAGATTGACACCGCAGCGCCGTGAGCGCTCGCGTGGGCAAGCGTTGTCGTTAGCGTCTGATCACAACCAGGACAATTGCGACTCGCCGTTACGAGCAAGATCTGTGTGTCGGCATCGCGGAGGCAGCCCCAGACGAACTGCACACCCTCCTTTTCACCGTAGCCGCGTCTCATGGTGACGGCCTTCAGCAAGGGCCATTCCAACAGCCCACGTCTTACCTCGGCATTAATCGTCGCCCGCTCGCACAACCGCCAGATTGACCGACCGAGGAGGCCGACAGCCACACAGGCCATTGTGACCAGCCCAGCCGCCAGCATCCCCCGTGCGGTCCCGTTCATCGGCGGCTCCTTACCAAGCGTTCGGAGCTCGCATCAAATTATGACGCAGCATTTGTCGTATGTTCCCGGGTACTTCGCGTCGCAGTAGGAGTCCCCAAGGCCAACACACGAGTCAAGCGGGGTATTCAGGACACTGCACTCCTGATTTCCACAGTACGCCTCATCGCTGCCAGACGCGTCAACCCGTGTCGCACCAAACGCGACAGTTGCTACAAACGCAACCGCCACCAACAGCTTCCGTCCGTCCACTGCATTCATGATCGTATGCTCCTTTGGGATAGGTTCGTGTTTAACTGAGGGCCATGAGTTGAAGCGCCGAAAGTGATGCCTCACCGAGATCATCGAGAACCAGGAGGCCTCTGAGACTTCGATCGAGCACGATGAGTGCCGGAGTCCACAGAACCCCACTCCGCGCTGCGAATATTTTGGCTTCACCTGGGCGGAGCGGCAGGGCTACTCCTCGCAAGCCAGCGGAACGTCGTGCTCGGTCGAGGTCCTCCGCCAACTGATCTCCTTGGACACTAACAACGACAACTGCCAGATCCGCAGGAAAGTTCGGCGCCCTAAACTGCCGGGTCCACTGCGGTACCGCGGCGCGACAAAATCCGCACTCGTCCGAAACAACTATCAGCAGGAACGGATCTAGCGTAAGGCTCTGGGCGACCAGTGGTGCCACCGGTCCGATGTCGATCGGCAGGCCCACTAACACCATCGGCACAGGGTAACGCTCCAGTTGGGCTCGCAGGGCGCTGCGGCTCCACGCCTCGATGCCAAAGGCCGTCCAGAAAGCAACGACTAGGGCTAACGCCGCAGCCATCAGACACTTACTGGTACGTCGATAAGTCCACAAGGCGACACCGTCAACGGGATCCACTGGCGCCTCCTTGGCGTACATGTGGTCTGGCGGACACCATTAATAGCGCCCTGTGCCACACGAACCAAGCGACAGCCACGCCGGCGGCGACCACAGCCAGGTTCGCCAACTGCTGAAGCCGGTCAGGAGTGGAGGATGTCATGATGGAAGGTATCGTCGTCGCGGCCAAACGAATACTCAAGCACGATCCGGCACAAGATCCGGCAATTCCGCGTCAGGACAACAACATCCTCACGGCCTCCACCACCGGGCGCACTCTCACATACTGCTGACGACGCAGGATGTCTCCTGCGTGCGGCCGCGCCGCCCCAATCCACTGCGTCAGCCCACCGCGAGCGAATAACGCCGCAATCGACCGCACGTCTCCGTCGAGACACGCCTCGATCACACAATCGTGCTGCTCAGCATGGCGCGACGCACGCAGGACCCTCGCCAGGTCATGCAGCGCACTCGCCTCAATTCCCTCAGCTCTGCACCACCCTCTGAACGTCCGGTCGGCGAGAAACAGCCCGCTCGCTCGGCAGAAGGCGTCGACCGTGCGCGCATCCGACGGGGCATCGACGAAGCGGGCGACCACATTGGCGATCCGGAGCGTTCGCGGCGAAAACTCGGCCAAGGAACGCGTGCCTTCTGTCGGTCGGTCGGTCGGTCGGTCGGTCGGTAGTCCGCGGCGCCCCCGGCGGTCAGCGTATTGAGGACCTGCTCGAGCGTGGGCAGGAGAACGGGCTTCTCGACGAATTCGACCGCCCCGAGCTTCATCGCCGCAACCGCCGTCGATACGTCACCGTTCCCGGTCAACACAGCGACCGGCGTGTCGATTCCAGATCTACGGATTCGCCGCAGAACCTCCACCCCATGTATGTCAGGCAACTTCAGATCAAGCAGAATCCCTGAGAATCGCTGCGCTCTATCTGAGAGTTGACTGAGCGCGTCACCGCCGGAAACCGCTACGCACGCGCAGATGCCTCGTGATTCAATCACTCGGGACACAAAACCTACAAACGTCGGGTCGTCGTCGACGATGAGTACCCTTGGCGACACGGCTCCGCTCCCTTGTTGGGCGACTTAAGAAGCCGTAGTCATATCACAATCGCGTGACCTATGTCCGCGGAACAGAAACTGGTGACAAAGGGTTGTGATGATGTCTCTCTGTTTTGCCGAGATCGGCCTCGCCCATGCGCGCCTGGCCGGCATCCCGGCCTCACGCGTCATCAATACCTGGACCACGAAGAAGCTGGAGGCGTGGCTGCGGAGGTAGCGTTCAACGTGATTCCGCCGGCCGTGCCTTCCAGACCAACAGCGAGTCGCGAGTCCGCTGCAGGAACCCGTCGGTCGCGGACACGAGCCACCCGGTGTCTTCAGCCGGGTTCTTCAGCGTCGACATCAGCGTGAACGCGTCGGTCCCAAGCGCGTAGACGCGCAGGTGCACGCGGGGGTGGTCGGGGGGATCCTGGATGGCCACCACCACCGCGCGCCGAGCCGAGTCAAACGCGAAGCTCTGCAGCCCGACCGCCGGCAACTGCGCGATCGTGCGGGCCGACGGGATGTCGATGGCCACCAGGTGCCGGTCGTACGCCGCAATCATGATGCGTCCGGAGGGTTCGACCTCGATGCGCCGCGGAGAAACCCGTGCACCGTCTACCGGCCAAGGGCTGACCGTGCGGGTCGTCGCGTCGATGACGTGCAGCCCGAATGCGCCCGAGACGGAGACGAACACCTGGCCGGGCGCCGCATGGAAGAGATTCACGCCGCCTCCCTGCAGCGCGAGTTCGGCAACAGGCGCACCGGTGTCGGCGTTGTAAATCGCCATGCGGTCGCCAACATTGCGCGTGGGTGCATAAATTTCGTGACGAGTCCGTTCATACACGAGCGAGCCGCCGCGCCACGCTTCGCGCGTGAGAAAGGTCGGCGGCTCGGCACCGCGCAGGTTCAGAAATCCGAACCCGTCGTCACTCGCGAAGTACATCCGGCCCACGTCTGGCGCGATCGCAATGAGGCCAGGACGCTTGAACAGAAGTGGCCCATTGAGCATCGGTTCGGCTGACTGCATGTCCACCCAGTACACACCGTTGCCATTCGGCGCGTAGACCCGACGCGCGACTGGATCGAAATGGAATCGGTTCAATGGTCCGTTGGCCACATGAGCCGATACCCGGCCGACTACGGCGTACGGTGCTTCGTCCGCGACGCCGGGCGTCGAGGCGAGCATCGTGATGATGACCGAACACCAGAGCCTTCCAGTCATGGAGACACCTCAGCGAAACATGTGTATCGGACAGGACGCAACAATGGGTGCGTCGGTCGCGCTGGCAGTGATGGCGAAGTTCCAGGGATCGCGGTCGAGATCAAGATTTCCGTGGACTCTCGTGTACATCACGTCAGCGTGATAGCGAACCCGTTCCGGACGACCGGCTCCCGGGCAGCCCTTGCCGGATCGAAAGTCGTTCCCTACCTGATCCGTATGGGTGTATCCCATGGTGTGGACGATTTCGTGGTCTGCCACTTCTACCATCACCGACTCGCAGCCGGAGAAAATAGGTCCGGCGTCCAATGACGGGTCATATCTGATCCTCATCGTCGGCGCAGCGCTGGGCCCAACGGTTGCTTCGCCTCCAACAGCCAGCCCACGCACAAAGGTCACGTTGATCCAATCAGGCCTACCTGCACGTGATTCCGGACCAAACTCGAACGCGGCCATGGTCCTTCGACGGCCTGACAACTCAGGCACAGCGTTGGTGAATACACGCCTGAGGCCGTCGACTACCACGTCTGACACTAACTCACCGGTATCCTCAACCACGGTACGGACGTAGAAGCTGGGATCCGTCGACCATGGCTTCAGATGCCCGAGGTTTGTCGGCGACTCAAACCCACGGCGTGCGAACTGCCGAAAGAAGTCCAACGAGAACGGCGGCGCGGTGGCAATCACGTCGACGACGAGGTCCTGCTTCGATCCGGTGACCTGGAGGTTGGTGACCCGTTCGAGGTGGCCGGGTGCGGTGATTGACAGCCACAACTGATTTGCGGGGACGGATGGGAACGTGAATTCTCCGCCAGGCCCGGTCGTGACTGAGGTGGTCGCCGACGCGCCACCAATCTCAGTCAGGGTCATCGTGGCCCCGGGCACGGGTGTCCGGGCCTGATTTGAGACCAGAACGCCCGACACCCGATTTGGCCCGGTGATGGCCGGCACGACGGCTGGCGCAGACGGCGGCGCCGCCGGCGGGGGGCACGCAGCGCCCGCGCGG
>BTVE01000024.1:0-47706 GCA_045862915.1 Acidimicrobiia bacterium | reverse complement strand
AAGTCGTGATCGCGTGCGACCAGCCGGGCCATGGTGGCCGGTGAATACGCGCGCAGGAACTCTTCGATCGCCGTGGGCATCAGCGCCGGCTCGTGGCGCAGCCTGGCGAGGTCGTCCGGATGTGTGGCCAGGTGGAGCAGCGCGGAGCCGAGCATGCTCCACGTCGTGTCGATGCCGGCCAGCAACAGCAGGGCGATGGTCCCGCGGATGTGCTGCGGTTCGAGCGGTTGCCCGAAGATCGTCGCGTTGCACAGGAAGGTCGTGAGGTCGTCCTGCGGCGAGGCCCGGTGCGCGGCAATCTGCACGTCCAGGTAGGCGTCAAAACGATCCCGCCGAATGGCCATCTCCTCGGCCGGCAGGTTCACGCCTTCCAGCAGGTCGTGCACGAAGCCCCGGAACAGTGCGTGATCGGATTCGGGAAGCCCAAGCATCCGCGCCATCACTGCCCCAGGCACCTGCTGTGCGAATTGCTGCGCGGCATCAATGACGTCGCCGGCCTGTGTGTCGCCAAGGCTGTCCAGTTGCGCGCGGCACAACACACGGATGTCGTCTTCCAGCCGGGCGATGCGCTTCGGTGAAAACGCCGGCAGCAGCAGCCGGCGGGCCTCTCCGTGAAAGGGCGGGTCTGACGTGATGGGCGGTGCCGCTCCTGCTGGCCCTGGCACCACCGGCCGAAGGTTGCCGACCACCACGCCGCGACTGGTGTAGTGCTCGGTGTCGTAGGCAATCTGGCGGATGTGTTCGTGCTGCACCGGCATCCACGCGCCGCCGTACCGCTGCGTGTGGGCAACGGGGCAGCGTTGCCGCAAGTCGGCCCAGATGGCTTCCGCTCGCTGGTTGTATTCGGGTTCGGCGAGATCGAAGTCCGTCGCCCAGTCCTGGACGCGGGTGTCAGGGGACGACGCCGGCGGCTTACTCATGGTCGTCAACCGTGATGGCGCGTTCGGGGCAATTGGCGGCGGCGAGACGCACGCGGGACTGCAGCTCCTCGGGCACCGGGCCATCGAACACCACGTGGGCCTGACCGAACTCGTCCACGTCAAACACTTCAGGCAGCAGCGCGTAGCACCGGTTCTGCCCCTGACATCGCTGGCTGTCTACTCTGACTTTCATGGCGTCCTGGTCTCTCCGTGTCGTCGGGCCGGGCGCGTCTCACCGGTCTGCACCATCCACATGCCGGCGTAGAGTCCCCTGGCCTTGACCAGTTCATCGTGTGTGCCTGACTCCCGCACGGTGCCATCGTCGAGCACGTAAATCACGTCGGCACGCCGGATGGTCGAGAGCCGGTGGGCGACGATGACGGTGGTGCGGCCGGCGGTAACAGTCGCCAGAGACCGCTGCAGCGCCGCCTCGGTCGCATGGTCGAGCGCCGAGGTGGCTTCGTCAAACAGCAGGATGGGGCGGTCAGCCAGCACGGCTCTGGCGATGGCGATGCGCTGCCGCTGACCGCCCGACAGCGTCAGTCCGCCAAAGCCGATGCGGGACAAGTAGCCCCCAGGCAATTCGCTGATGAAGTCGTGCGCCTCGGCCACTCGGGCCGCGGCCATGATGTCGGCGTCGGTGGCCTCTGGCCGGCCGTAGGCGATGTTGTCGCGCACCGTGCCGGCAAACAGTGTGATCTGCTGCGACACCATGGCGATGCTCTCGCGGAGGTCCTGCACCACCAGCGCGCGGGCGTCGTGACCGTCGATCGTCACCTCACCCTGCTGCGGATCGTAGAAGCGGAGGAGCAGCTTCAGCAGCGTGCTCTTGCCTGCACCGGTCGCGCCGACGATGCCGATGGTTTGGCCGGCGCCGCATTCCAGAGTGAGGTCGCGCAGGACCGGACGGCTCGGGTCGTAGCCGAAGGTGACGTTCCGGAACCCGAGGTCGCCTTGGACGCGGCGCGGCGGGAGGGCCACCGTGCCGGTGGTGATGGCGGGCCGCGCGTC
This sequence comes from Acidimicrobiia bacterium, assembly GCA_045862915.1. Taxonomy (GTDB): domain Bacteria; phylum Acidobacteriota; class Vicinamibacteria; order Vicinamibacterales; family SCN-69-37; genus SYFT01. Next base: position 45,775 of record BTVE01000024.1, on the reverse strand, counting down.
CAGGGTCGAATAGATGCGATTGAGCGCGTTCGCCGTCTTCTGATACTGATCCAGCCCGACGCCCATACGCGCCAACGCCGACAGCAGCCGGAGTTGTGTGAGCGCCATCGCATCGAGGGCGCCGACCGACAACGTCCCGTTGGCGACCCGTGCACCGCCCCAGACCAGCGTGGTGACAAATCCGCCGCCGGCGATGGCGCGCAGCGACGGCACGTACACGGCTTCCACGCGTTCGGCGATCCGCGCACTGTCGCGATGTTTGATGCTGGCCTCGAGCACGCGGTTGGCTTCGATGGTTTCCGTGCCGAAGCTGGCGATCGTCGCCATGCCCTGCACGTTGCCGGTAAAAATCGCATTGAGCCGCTCGGCGTCGTCACGCGCGGCCATATGGCGCTGGCGAATCGGTTTGAGCAGCGCCATCGATGCCAGCACGAGGGGCGGCAGCAGCAACAGCTGGGTCAGCGCGAGAGTCGGCGAGACGGCCAGGCAGGTCGCCCCAACGATCACGAGATTGCTGCCCATGTTGAAGAACGGGTCCACGCCCTGGCGGATGAAGCTGTGAATCTGGTTGACGTCCTGGTCGAGGATCGCCATCCAGGCACTGACGTCGCGGGATTCGATCGTCGAGACGTCGAGCGTCTGCATGTGCTGATAGACCTGGTTGCGCAGGTCGTGTCGCACCGCATTGGCCAGGTCGGCCGTCGCACGCTCTTTCATGTACTCGATGAGTGAGGCAGCCGCCCAGAAGGCGACGCTCACACCCCCGAGGGCAAACAGGCGCGAACCGACCGAGCGCAGACCAAGGCTGCCCAGGAGCGACGCAGAGCCGCGCGTGACAGTGTCGGCCGCAAGACCCACCAGCAGCGGCGGTACCGCTTCTTCGGCGCCGTTGGCGACCGAGCACACAAACGCACGTCGCCGCAACGTGCGGTGGCGATCGGTGCTGGCGATGAAACGCTGCAGCGGTGTCTGCGCGGCGGAGGGTGCGGATGGTTTCGGAACGGCCGCTGGCAGGGGCGACCCTGTCGCCACCATCGCATCGAGTTGCCGCAGGAGTGCGTCACGGACCCACTCCGCTGCGCGCGTCACATCAATGGTCGGCGTGAACGTCAGCAGCAGGCTGCCGGTCACCGCATTGGCTGAAGCCGCGGTGACATCCGGATGCGCCGACAGGTCTGCGGCCAGCGCGTCGGCCAGGTGTGGGCGACCGAGGATTTGAGCGACGTCCCAGCGCACTCGGCCGGCCAGACAGGAACGTACTTTGAGAGCCACTGTTTCAGATCTCGATGGCCGCCAATTATCGCACGGTATACTACGCGCGCATGTCCATCGCCGAACCGGTACGGCGTTCCGTTGCCTCTGTCGTTACTCCTGCTGACATTCGATCCGACGAACGTGATCGGATGTTCGCCATCATGAACGAACACTTCGTGGGTGTGGAGCGGGACATCTTCGAGCACGACCTGTCCGAGAAGGACTGGGTCATCCGCGTGGACGACCACCAGGGCGCGCTGCAGGGGTTCACGACGCTCAAATTGTTGTCGCACGTCGACGGCGACACCACGACCTACGGGTTTTTCTCCGGTGACACGGTGTTGTCGCCCGATTTCATGAGCGACTCCTCGTGGATTGGTGTGTGGGCCCGGCACGTGTTTGCCGTGGCGGCGGAGAAGCCCGAGAGCCGCTTCTTCTGGATTCTGCTCACCGCGACGCACCGCACGTATCGCATCCTGCCTGCGGCGTATCTCCGGTTCGCGCCCGATCCCGATCATCCGGATGACACGGAGCTGCGGCACTGGATCAACACCTTCGTGCCAAAGAAGTTTCCCGATGAGTTCGATCCGGCACGTGGTGTCGTGCAGCTGGCGCATCCCATTCCGTATCGGCACACCGACCACGTCGCGGCCGACGCCGACGAGCACAATCGACACAGCCGGTACTTCCGGGAAGTGAATCCCGGCTACCTGCGTGGGGATTTCCTCTGTTGTGCGACTGAGATTCGCCCCGGCAACGTGACGGCGCTGGGGCGCCGCATCCTTAAAGGCTGACGGCCGAGGGGCGGCAATACGTCGCCAGCGGCGCGAGCGCCTCGTCGAGGGCGTCCGTGCCGTCAACCGCGGCCAGCACAACGCGGTCCGGACGCACGACCGCCGCCCTCGCGCCTGCAGTCTCCAGCCACTGGTGCACCTGGGTGGGAACCTCGGCGATGCGGCGTGCACCCAGCCCCTGCAACATGGCTTCGGCAGCCGGGGAGGGCGTGATCGCTCCGACCAATGCAAACCCGTCACCGAGGATGGTGTCCCAGCGTGTGCCGTCCGACAGCACCGGTTGCGGGAAGGGCAGCCGGTCCATCGGGCCTGTGCCGCACAGGTTGCCGCCAAGCGGCGGGAAGGTGGGTGTCAGCGCCGTCGCTGCGCCGCCTGACAGTGCCATGGCGTCTCGTTGGCGAGCCACGTCCACATTCGTCGTCTGAATGATGCCGCCCAGATAGATGTCGGTCTCGATCAGGGCGCGGACGTGCGACTCCCGCTCCGCCTGGTACGTATCGAGCAGGGAGGCATCTGCATCTCCGCGGAGCACGAGGTCGAGTTTCCACGCGAGGTTGACCGCGTCGCGCACGCCCGAACACATGCCCTGACCGAGAAACGGCGGCATCTGGTGCGCCGCGTCACCGGCAATCGCCAGCGGGCCCTGCCGCCATCGATCGGCGACCAGACAATGAAACGTATAAACGGCGGCGCGCTCGAGCGTGTAGGTGCCAGGCTGCACCCAGCGCTGCAGCAACCGCGCGACATGACCGGCCTCCGTCATCGTCTCGACCACGTCGCCCGGCATGACCATGATTTCGAAGCGGCGCCGCTGCCCGGGCATGGGCACGTAGGTGGAGGGCCTGGCCGGATCGCAGTACTGCACGGTGACGGCAGGCAACCCCGGGTCGTCGTGCAGCAGGATGTCGAGCACGAGCCATGGCTGGTGCGCACCGTAGTCCGACAACGACGCGCCCATGGCCGCACGTGTGATGGACCGCGCGCCGCAGCAGCCGATCGCCACCGGCGCCTGCCACTCCGCCGGGCCCCCGGGACCCAGCGTCGTGATCCGCGCGCGTGAGTCGTCGACCGCGGAGACCGATGTCACTTCATGGCCGAGGTGTGCCTGCACGTTCGGGTATCGGGTTACGCCACGGCGCAGCGCACGCTCGACGTCCGGCTGATAAAACATGAACCCCTTCGGCCAGCCCAGGGGGCCGACCCCCGATGGGGCGACGTACTGGTAGATGAGCTGGCCGTCGGCGTTGAACATGTCCATGCCGCGCACTTCGGTGATGGCCGGCGCCAGCGCGTCCACGAGATCGAGCTGTTGCCACACCCGCATGATCTCGTCGTCGAAGTGCACCGCGCGTGGTTGGGCGTATACATCGGGTGTGCGATCAAAGGCGTCCACGCGCCAGCCGCGCGCGCCAAGGAGGTTGGCCAGCGTGGCGCCGGTGGGGCCGAAGCCGATCAGGGCGATGTCAGTCTCGTGCAGCACCCGCGCAGTATACTCAGGCGCGCATGACCGACGGCCTGTCCCTGTTGTTTCCGACGTTCCCGATGCGCACTCCCGAATTCAGTGCGGCGCGTGTGCCAGGATTGGCGCCGGTGCTTGAGCGATGGCGCGCGCGTGCGGCCGATGTGGTCCCGCTTTCCGCAGACACGTTTGCCGTGCCGCACCCGACCGTGCTGCAGTCATCACTGCCGGAGACGCTGCAGGCGCATTACGCCACCGTCATCGAGGGCGTCGCGATGGGCGAATGGGTGGAGGCGCGGCTGGGGCCCGCACACAGCGCAGCCGGCTACTCGATGGGACTGTATTCGGCCCTGGCACACTCCGGCGCACTCCCATTTGAGGACGTGCTCCGCCTGGTGACACACGTGTGTGAAGCTGCGCACGCCCAGACGCCACCAGGGGTGTGGGCCGTCGGCGCGATCGTCGGTCTGATTCCCGAGGCCGTCCGCGCGCTGGCAGACTCCCACGGCCTCGAGATCACCGATCGCTACGGATCAACGACATGGCTGGTGACCGGACGCCGCGATCCTGTCGTGACCGCACTTGATGCGGCACTGGCACAGGGCGCACCGGCGACACGACTGTTGCCCTTGACCGCGCCGTTTCATGCGTCCGTGTTGTCGTCTCTTGAGTCATCGTTGCAGTCACTGGTGCAGTCGGTCCGCTGGACGGCACCACACATGCCGATTGTGTCGGCGATTACGCTCGAACCCTTGGACGACGGCGCGGCCATCGCAGCCGAGGTGGTCCGTAACGCGGCCCACCCCATGGATTGGTACGGTACAATCCAGCGGCTGATCGCACTGGGGGGCCGCACGTTTGTCGAGTGTGGCGCCAGTACCAGCCTGGCCGACATCATTCGTGAGGACTTCGCGATGCTGGGTCTCGGCCGAGACTTCCGATCATTCGAGTCCGAGTCCTGATGTCCTCTTCGTCGTCTCCATCGCCGCGGCTGCTGGCTGTCGGCACCGCCACTCCACCGGACCGGTACACGCAGGATGACGTGTTGCAGTGGTCGGGCGAGACCAATCCGAAGATCCAGCGGCTGTTTCGCAACAGTCACATTCAGTCCCGGTATCTCTACCTGCCCGACAAGGTGGAGGGCCGCGTCCCGGACGAGTCACCGCAGGCGCTGATCGATCGGCACAGGTCGGGCGCGCTCGAGATCGGTCCGCAGGCCATCAACAGGGCGCTGCAGCGCGAGGGGCTGGCCGTCCGGGAGATCGGGTTTCTCGTCTGCACGACGAGCACCGGCTTTTTGTGTCCAAGCCTCACTGCCCATCTGATTCAGCACATGGGTTTTGCGGACTCGATCCAGCGGATCGACCTGGTCGGCATGGGGTGTAACGCCGCGGTCAACGCGTTGCAGGCGGCCACGGCGATCGCCCGATCGCGTCCCGGCGTACCTGGGCTGCTCGTGTGCATCGAGGTCTGTTCGGCCGCCTACGTCATCAACCAGTCGATGTCGACGGCGGTCGTGAATTCGCTGTTTGGTGATGGCGCCGCTGCCGTGGTCATTCGGCACGACGCCGCCGACGACTGGCGCAACGGCCCCGGTGTGCTCGACTTCGAGCCGTTCATCCTGACCGACGCCATTCAGGCGATGCGCTACGACCTGGAAGGGCCGAAGCTGTCGTTTTTCCTCGACCGCGACATCCCGTTTGTCATTGGCCGCCACGCCCACGTGCCCGTTGATCGCCTCCTGGTCCGGCACGGCCTCGCGCGCACCGACAACCGCCACTGGCTTGTCCATTCGGGCGGCAAGAAGGTGATTGATGCGATTGTCCGCGATCTGGGGCTCGACGAACACGCCGTCCGTCACACCCGCTCGGTGCTCGAGCAGTACGGCAACGTGTCGTCGGGCAGCGTGTTGTTTTCCTTTGAAGCGTTGCGTGCGGAAGAGGTCGCCCGTGAGGGCGACCTGGGAGTCCTGATGGCCATGGGCCCCGGCACATCCATCGAGACAGCGCTGCTGCGCTGGTAGGTCAGTCGAAGCGGGCGGCGACTTCGCCCACGCGCTCCAGGGCCTCCGCCAATGCCGCCAGCACCTTGAAGGCCCCAAAAACGATCATGCCGTGATGTACGCCGAGCGCATGGTCGCCCGCCTCGAGGGCGTCCATCAGGTCGTCCACACCGGACGCTGCCAGGACCAACCCGATCGCCAGACCGGTCACAGGGTGTTCAAGGAATCGCCGAATCGACTTGCCGATGGTTTTTGCCGTCGCCATGCCGCGATTCTACAATCCCGGCATGCGTCTGCGATGGATTCTGCTGTGGGTGGTGGTTCTGCCGGTGGTGCTGTCAGGTCAGCAACCGGCGCTGAGTGGACAAGCGCGTGAGGCGGTCACATCCCGGCTGGCCGACCTGCGTCGTATCCATACGCCAAACGGCATCGAACTGCTGGAAGAGGTGCCGGTGGGCGGCACGCGCCAGTGGGTGAGCGTCCGCGGAAAGGATCGGCGCAATCCGGTCCTCCTGTTCATTCACGGCGGGCCCGGCACGCCCATGATGCCGATGGCGTGGGCCTACCAGACACCCTGGGAGGATTTCTTCACTGTGGTGCAGTGGGATCAGCGCGGCATCGGGAAGAACGCCGCCAGCGCGGATCGGGAGGCGTTGACCCCGACCCTCTCGGCGGCGCAGGTGCTCGACGATGCGGAGGCCGTGACGGCGTGGGTGCGCACACGCCTGCAGGCCGACAAGGTCATCGTGATGGGGTATTCGTACGGGTCCCTGATCGGCATGGCGCTCGCGCAGCGTCGTCCCGAGTGGGTCCACGCGTACGTCGGCACGGGGCAGATGGCGCCCGGCACGAACAGCGAGGCGGTGATTTACAACCGGCTGCTGCAACTTGCCGGCATCGACGGGAACTCACAGGCGCTGACCGAACTGCGCACCATCGCGCCGTATCCCCGCGAAGGGCAGACGATGGCCGACATGCTCGTGGTGCGTCGGTGGGCGCGGAAGTACAACGGCGGCTGGTACGGCAAGCCGGACTTCGAACTGCTGTTCAGCCTTCCCGAGTGGGCGCCCGAATATTCGGAGGCGGATCTGGCGGCCCAGCAGGCGGCGTCACAGTGGTTCTCGCGCACCGTGATGCGCACTCCCCTGGGACGTGAGCCCGAGGCGTGGCTGACGATGCCCGTGCCGGTGGTAGTACTCCAGGGCAAACACGACCTGCACACGCCCTACGAGTCCGCTAAAGCGCTTGTCGACCGTGTGAAGGCTCCGAGCGTGCGGTTCATCACGCTGGAACACTCGGGGCACGTGCCCATGCTCGAAGAGCAGGGCCGGTTCCTGCTGGCGCTCATCCAGGACGTCCTGCCGCTGGCCCAGGGACGATAGGCCGGCTTTTTACCTTTCCCAGAGCCCGGCGGTCCAATCCGCCACGATGCCGACACGACAGATGATCTCGCTCGGGTTGCTGGCCCTGTCAGTGGGGTGGTTGGCGATCCACGCTCCCGGCGCGGTCGTGCGGGAACTCTGGTTTCTGGCGGTGGTGCTGGGACTGACCATCGCGACCCGGACGGTGACCTACCGCGAAAGCCTGCTTGGCCTTTCGCTGGGGATCGGCCTGGCGGCGCCGTTGATGCTGCTGATTGGATGGACCCTGGCATCGGCCGGACTGGATGCCTCAGAGTCTGCGCTGGCCAGCTGGGCGGTTGTGCCGATCATCGAAGAAGGCCTGAAGCTGCTGCCGGTATGGCTGGTAGCGGTCCTTTACCAGCGGCGGACGCGACGCACACTCAACCCTTCGGACTGGCTGCTGGTGGGATGTGCGGTAGGCGCAGGCTTCGCCATGGTGGAGAACGCACAACTGGTCCGCCACGACCCCGGAGTGCTGCGCGACATGGCGCGACAGTATGGCCCGACGCTGCTGGTCCCCGGCGCCTGGGGATTCACCGGATTTGTGGGCCACGCGGCGGCCACAGGTATGGCGGCCGCCGGCATCGGACTCTGGCTCGCCCTGCGACGGATGGCGCGCGCGACAGCCACGCCATCCCCACTCGCCGCAGTGGCGCTGATGGCGCCCGCCGGCTGGGTCACGCTCGAACACGCACTCGCGAACCTCCGTGTCAACACCGGTTCGGACCTCGCCGTGTGGCTGGGCAACGGCCGACTGACGCCCTGGCTTTTTCTTGCCCTGTGCGCGCTGGTTGTCGTCATCGACATCCGCCTTGCGGCCCGCGCCATCAGCAGGTCACGTGTGTTCCGCGTGCGGCTGGCGCTGCTGCGTGGCGCTCTGCTCGGCGGACGTCCTGCTCGCGTGATGCCGCTGCCACAACGTGTCACCACCGCACTCCGCGAGGCCCGACTCGTCAACGCTGCGGCGTGGACGATGCTTGAAGCCCTGCTGACCACCACCACTCGCCGACAGGAGGCTGCATGATGATCGACGTTTTCGACCACCTCAGGAATCTCTACAGCGCCAGCGGCGGAGCGGTGCATCCATCCGCCGTGTCGGCCGCCTTGTTCGGCCTGATGTGGAATCAGGCCTGGAAGGACGGCTTGGCAGCAGGGCAATCGGCGTACAACGCGGGTGCCTCCGACGCGCAGATCGACCAGGCGTTCCGTGACGGCTTTGCAGAGTCACTCGGCTGGAGTGAGGCGCAGGCGCGTGAGTTCTGGGACAACACCGCCTACGACTTCACCCCCGACGACGCCCAGCGCTTCGACGAAGCGTGGGACACCTTTGACGCGTTCGTGGAACAGATGCGCAAAGGCGGCCGATAGACGCACCCGGGCTGCCAATCCACGGACACTCGTGACATACCGCCGCCCTGACGCGCCGTCCTGAGCCCCCGCAGGACTGGCACGGTCAGTGCAGGACTCTCACAAAGATATCGACTTGTGGAGTACCTGATGCACAGCCATGCCGTTCGACTTTCACTCACGCTGGCGTTGACGATGACGCTGGTTTCCTCCGTGGCATTTGCGCAGACCACGACGCCACCGGCACAGACGCCGCCGGCACAGACGCAGGGGCAGACACCTCCGGCCGGCGAGATGACTCCGGTCGAGACCCGACCCGCAATTGCCTCGGTGTCTGGCGATACGGGCTTGTGGTTCCTGCCGACAGGTGAGGTGTTGCCGCACAAGGGCTGGGCGGTGAGCTTTTATCGCACCGAGACCGACTACGGCCAAGGGTTCACCGATGTCGCGCATTTTCCAGTCTCTGTCGCCTTCGGCATCGCGAATCGGGTCGAACTGTTCGGGTCGTGGAACACCGTGACCCGCATCGACCGCGACACCCGGCCCATCTACTTCCGGAACGATCCAGCAGCGCCGGCCGGCGCGGGCGGCGGCCTGGTGAACGACTATCCGTTCATCCGGCAGTACTGGAGCGGCAACAGCCGCGGCGACCTGCGGTTGGGCGCCAAGGTCAACCTGCTGTCGGAAGCCGACGAGCGGCCACTCGCGCTGGCGCTGCGCGGCATCGTGAAGGTGCCGACCGGCGATGAGGAGATCGGTGCGTCCAGTGGAGAGACCGACCTGAGTGTGGATCTGGTGGCCAGCCGCCACTGGACCGCTGTGGAACTGACCGCGTACGGCGGCGTGATGCGCCGCGGCGACCCCGAGGGGTATGACCTGTCAAACGGCATCCGATGGGGTGTGGGCGCGGCGCTGCTGCCGCGATTCCCGATCCGTGTGACGGCGGAACTCTACGGCGAGCGCCTGAGTGACAACACCATCCTCGCGCCGTCTGGATTCCTCGCGGCGGACGGCTCGATGGCACCCACACAAACCGAGGTTGAGAACCCCGTCTACGCCGCCCTGGGGCTGACGTATCAGCACTCCCGCGGCTTCTTCATCGGCGCCGGGTTGAACTGGTCCGCCGCGGTGGACTCACGCCGCGAGGCGATCTGCGCCACCACCGCCTGCCCGGACTTCGACGACAACTTTGGTGACTCGGTCGGCATGCAGTTCAGGATTGGGTACCACCCCGGCACCCGCCGATACGTGGCCCCGATCCCGCCGGCGCCGATGCCCGAACCGGCACCGCCTGTGGACGAGCGTCCGGCCAACCGGCCTCCGACCATCACCGCGCGCTGTGAGCCCTGCACCGTGGAAGTGGGCAAGGTGGCGGAAGTGATCGCCGACGCGACCGATCCGGACGGCGACACGCTGACCTACAAGTGGACGGCGCCGACCGGCACGCTCACCAGTCCCACACTTCCGCGCACGCCGTGGACCGCACCCAATGCGCCCGGGTCCGTGCCGTTCACGGTGACGGCGACGGATCCGTCGGGACTCTCCTCCAGTGCCAATGTCACCGTCACGGTCGTCGCGCCGGCCGTCAAGGAGTTCGTCTTCGAGGATGTGCACTTCGACTTCGACCGCAACACGCTGAGGCCCGACGCCCTGCGTGTGCTCGATGAAGCCGTGTCGGCCCTCCAGGCGGATTCGGAACTGACGCTCCGCATCGAAGGCCATACCTGCAACATCGGCACGGCCGAATACAACCTCGCGCTGGGTGAACGTCGCGCCTCAGCCGTGCGCGATTACCTCGGTCAGCGCGGCATCGCCGCCGGCCGCCTCAACATCGTGAGCTACGGCGAGGAACGTCCCAAACACGACAACGCGCGTGAGGAAACACGACGGTTGAACCGTCGCGCGGCGCTCACCGTGGCCATCGTTCGATAGACAGGAGGCCTACATGACCGGAATCCTACTGAGTGTCGTGCTCGTGGCCGCACCGGCGGCGCAGTCAACGTCCTCATCGTCGCAGACACAACCGGCGCAGACACAACGCGCCATGGACACTCCCACGCTGGGCACGGTCACCATCAGCCAGGCGGTGCTGGCGGACGGCAAAACGCTTGCGGCGGGCACGTATCAGGTGCGCGTCTCCAGCGAGATGCCCGAACCCGTCGTCGGTCAGTCTCCCGATGGCGCGCGCTGGGTGGAGTTTGTCAGGAACGGTACCGTGGCTGGTCGCGAACTGGCCACGGTCGTGACGACCGACGAACTGCCGGAGATCCTCGATGAGGGCACCGCCAAACGGCCCGCAGTGCGCGTGCAGGAGCTCAAGAGCGGCGAGTACGTGCGCGTGTGGCTGACCAACGCCGGCAAGCACTATCTGGTGCACCTGCCGGTCAGCCGCTAGTCAGTTCGGCAGCCGGGGACGGACGGTGGGCACATACACATCGTCAATCCCCGGCTGGGGCAGATGTCGTGACGTCTCCAGTGGGCGCAGTGTGTTGGCGGTGACGTTATGTCGGACCTCCACTACACCGAAACGCGCGATGGTGGTGAAGCCCGGTGTTGGCGTTTCGGTCCAGTCGAGCACGTGACTGACGTAGGCGTCAGGGCCGATGCCGGGCTCTGCGCGGCGATCGAGATCTCCGCCGAAATACACCGGCACATCGCGGTGCAGGTGATAGTAACCGCCCAACAATCCCCACTCCTCGTCGACCACGTATAACGCGGTCAGATCGCGCTCGGCCGAGAGGAACCGCATCGCGCGCAACACGTCGTCCTCCGCGAGCGGGGCTTCGTATACATGCCACTCATACGGCAGACGGCCGGTGCCGCCTGCCCATGACATGACCGCCATGCCCGCCACGATCGCACCACGCGTGAACCGGCGCGCCTGGCTGGACAATCGGCGTGACACGGTCGTTGCGCAGATGGCCGCAAGCATCAGCAGAAACGGCACCGCCGGGAGGATGAACCGGTATTCCTTGTGCGGATTGAGTGACAACGTGCCGACGATCGTGACCACAACAACGATCGGCAGTACGGTGCTGCGAATGAAGGACAACGAGGCAAGTGGAATCAGCAGCCACAGTCCCGCCGATGTCACGGCCAGTGTCCCGAGGAACCACAGCGGATGCTGCACGCCAAACATCTGCGACACCCCACGCACGAAGTTCATCAGCACGTTGTTGTGGACCGACGCAAACCACGATCCCCACATCCAGGCGTCCAGCGCGCCGAGTCCCGCGAGTGTGACCGCCCACGCGATCGCGCCGGCGGTCCACTGCCGACGGGTCCACTGCCGATGGGCGAGGACTGCGGCGATGAGTGTGACCGGCAGCAGGTGCACGCGCAGCACGACGAGGAGGCCTGCGCTGAGACCTGTCGCCACGGCGCCTGTCACCCGTCGGCTGAGGGCGCCGGCAATCATCAGCGGGACGACCACGACCGCGATCGAGTCGGGCAATGGTCGCACCGAGAAGTACAGCAGTTCATACCAGCCAGCGATGAACACGGCCGTCAGCCGCGCAGCGTCCTCCGTGGCGAGGCGGCGCGTGAGGTGGTAGCCGATGGGCACGAGGGCCGTGGCGCACAGCGCGACGAGTGACTGCACGGTCGGCACGTACACGGCAGGGGCGTCCCATCCAAGACTCTTGAGAGCGGCCAGGGGCGCGCTGATCAGGAAGGGCAGCAACCAGGACCGTGTGCCGAACCTGAACTCCCAGGGAATGAATCCGTACCCGAACACCCAGCGATGCGCCTGTTCGAGATACTGATACACCTCGTCAGGATGATGGATGTTGAGGGTGGTCACGGCCCACCACAGTCGCAGGGCCAACGCGGCCAGTGTGACCACCGGAAGCCAGCGCCACGTGGGCAGATGGTGGGCGGCGGTGACCGGCGTCATGCGTGACGACCGACTGTAGCGTGCTTCGTGCGGCTCGACTAGACTGCACCCATGTATCGTCGTGCGGCGGGTGTCGGAGGGTGAGGCGCGCGTTGTGGATCATCGCGGCTGTCGCCGGAGTCTACTGGCCCAGTCTCGCCTTTGATCTCTACGAAGACGATCTGTACGACCTGCGCCCGTGGCCTCCCGAACTGCTCGCGGGAGTCTGGTCGGGGCCCTGGACACCCAACGGCCTGCACGACTACTTTCGCCCTCTGGCCGTCTGGTCATTCCACCTGATGTTCGAGGCCTTCGGCTGGAACACGAGCGCCTTGCACGTCATGGCGCTGGTGACGCTGGCGGTTGTTGCCTGGCTGGTTGGGCACCTCGTGTTGCGTGAATCCGGGTCACGCGCACTGGGTACGGTCGCCTCATTGCTGTATGTGGTGCATCCCGCCACGGCCGTGGCCGGTGGGCCGTGGATCGTCAATCAATACCAGGCCGTCATTCCGGCGATGACCATCGCTGCGCTGCTGGTCTGGCACCGGTGGCGAGATCGCAGCGGCACCGGGTGGGCACTGGTCGTGGTGCCGATCGTGGTCGCAGCGCTGACCAAAGAGAACGGGCTGATGGTACCCCTGATGCTCTGCGGCATCGCCTGGTCGCGGCGTGTGTGGCTGGGCGAGGTGACTCGGGACCCGTGGCGACGTGGGCTTGTCATCGCCGGCGTATTTGTGGCGCTCAACGTGTGGCGCATGGCGGCACTTGGGTGGCAGTGGCCGCAACGCGCATCCGAGTACGGCGTGTGGGAAGGACTGCTTGGCGGAGCGGTGGTCTTTTTCTGGCATCCAGTGGTGGGACCACCAACCGCGTGGTCGCTGCTGTTCGCAGTCATCTCGACGGTTGTCACCGGAGCTGGGCTGTATGCACTTGTGCGCCGCACATCGCGACCGGCCGCGGCACTCGTACTCACCGGTCTCGTGATCCTCGTGTGTGCGTCACTGCCGTCCGCTCTGGTGTTTTCGCGCGAGCGGTTGATTCCACATGGGCTCGGCGTGGTGTTGATCTGGTGTGGCGGCCTGCTGACGATGGGAGCGTGGCTCCAGACGCGGTGGAAAACTGCGGCGGTGCTGGTCGCGATCCCGTCGGTGGCCGCCACGGTGCTGATGACCCGCACGGCGATTGAGCAGTTCAACCCATGTCACGTCTATCCGATGCCGACGCCGGAGGACGCGCGGTGGGTGCTGGCGGAAGTGCCGCTGGTGCCGCCGGAGGTCGTGCCGTGGTTGATGGCGCATCCCCGGCCATGTGATCCCGCGCAACTCACGCCGTTCTACAAGACCGCCACCACACTCACGTGGAATGTGGTGGAGCAGGGCAGCGCGCCCGAGGGCATGGTGCAGGACTGGCGGTACTCGGAGGTGGTCGCGCTCGTGACGCCATCGGCGAGGTCCGTGGTCGTGACGCTGCGGCATCCTGACGCCACCGCCGACCAGCCCGTCATCGTGAACGTCTCAGGTTCCGGTGGCGCGACGACGTCACTGACTTTGGACTCACCCGAATGGAACGACATCACGGTGCCGCTCGCGCCCGACCTGGGTTCCTGGTTGCGGCAGATGTATCGGGTGGAGATCGAGGTTCCGGGGTTCCGGGGTTCCGGAGTTCCGGGGGGCCGGGGTGCCGAAGTGCCGAGGTTCCGGGGGATGCAGATGCGGCCGTTGGAGGTGGTGCAATGAGTCGAGGGATTGGCGCGCTCGTATGTGTAGCAACGGCGTGGGCCGGGGTCGCCGCGCAGCAGCAGCAGCCTGTCCTCACGGTTGCGGGGCAGGTGATCGCAGCTGACACGAACCAGCCGCTCCGCCTGGCCCTCGTCGTCATCCATGGCGCCGGCTCGCGAACCACGCGTGCGACCATGAGTGATCTCGAAGGGCGATTCCGTTTCGAGGGATTGCCGGCGGAGGCATACCGCGTTGGCGCTGCGAAGGCGCCGTACCTGGGGGACGCCGTCGCGGTCGGTGCCGGCGATGTGGTGGTGACGCTGCAGCGGGGCGCCGTCATCACCGGGCGCGTGGTGGACGCATCGGGGCAGCCGCGCCGTTCAGTGCAGCTGCGTGTCTCGGGAGGCGCACTGACCGCCCCGAGGGTACTGTCCGCCGATCGGAATGGCGAGTACCGCGTGCACTCGTTACCTGCAGACGAGTACTCGGTTGAAGTGACAACGGGTGAACACGCGGCGACGAGCGTCACTGTGGACACCGGGCAGACCGTCGTCGCGCCGACGATGGCGTCCGCGGCGCCGGCGCCTGGTCCGGGGCCGATGATCAACGGCCAGCCGTTTCGCACCGATATCACCCAGGGCACTGCGTCGATCATCGGCCAGGTGGTTGATGAGCGGACGCGTGCCCCCATTGCCGACATTGGTCTGACCGTGCAGCGCACCAACACGCTGTTACGGACTGATGCCTCCGGCTACTTCCGTCTGCAGAACATTGCGGCCGGCGAATACGCCATCCGGGTGAGCGACCCCGACTACACCGCGACGTCGGCGGCTCTTGTTCCGGTGGCCGATGGGGACGTGGTGTCGGGCATAGTGGTGGCGGCCGCCACGCTTGGCACCATTTCCGGAGTGGTCCGGGATGCCGCGGGTGACCCGGTTGTGGGCATGCGGGTTCAGGCGTTCAGGCCGCAGGTCACAGCAACGATGGAGTTGTTGTTTCCCCGCGGGTCCGACGCGACCGACGACCTCGGCGCGTATTCGATAGGCGGCTTGCCACCGGGCGACTACTACGTGTGCGCCTGCGCGGGCGACGTTCCGGCCATCGACCCACGTCTGCTCACAGCATTAGGCCCGACAATGCCGAGCGCCGACGCCCTTGCCCGCATGGTCGTCGAAACCGTCTCGGTGATGCCACCCACCTGGTACCCGTCGTCCTCGTCCGGTGCGCAGAGTCCGGTGATCACAGTCGGCTACGCCGACGTCCATGCCGGACGCGATGTGACGATGGCCGCCTCACGGCCGCACAGTGTGACTGGGCGAGTGGTTCACAATGCGAACAGTCCCGACGGTGAGCTGACCGTGCGGCTGGTGCGTGAAGGCGACCTGCCCGGCGCTGCCGCGATCAGCGAGATTGCGCCAGTCTCGGTAGCGCCCACCGGCGAATTTGAATTCATCGGTGTCCCGGTCGGCACATACAGTCTCGTTGCGGGGCGGACGGCGCGGCAGGTGGCGAGCCCGGGAGCACTCCACGGCGTCACGACAGTAGTCGTTGCTGGCCGGGACGTGATCGGCGTGACGGTGAATCTCGGACAGCGTTACCCAGTGCGTGGTGTGCTGCGATTTGATGGGCCGTCGCCCCCTGCGCCGACGCAGGTCGCACAGGCGCGTGTCAGCCTGGCGCCGCTGCGCATGACGCCGGCCCAACTGTCGGCACTTGGCGTCGGCGGGACCATGGGGACGCCGGTCGAGGTGACCGCCGAGGGCCGGTGGACCGCGGCTGTCGTTGAACCCGGTGAGTATCTTGTCAACGTCGCCATTCCCAACACGTCGTGGCGCCACGTCACCCAGGTCAGCAGCGGTGATGGCTCGCCGCCGAGCGCGCGACGACTGACCGTCGGCCCCGGCGGTGCCGCGGACGTCTCCATCACCGTCGCGGCGCTGGAACTTGCGTCACTCTCCGGATCAGTGGAACTCGACCGATACGACCTGCCGTCGTTTTATCGCGTCGTGGTGTTCCCGGCAGACAAGGCACGGTGGACGGACCCTGCGGCGTATGCCGGAGAAGTGGTGTCGCCGTTTGTGAGCAACACGCGGACGTTCACCGCTCCGGAACTGCCTCCCGGAGATTATCTCGTCGCGCTGGTGCCGCAGCCCGAGTTCACGCCCAACGCGGCCGCCCTTGAGCGTTGGGCGCAAACCGCGACGCCCGTCACCTTGCGCGCGGGGCAGCCGGCGACCATCACGCTGCGCAAGGCACGCTGAGTCAACCTAGGCGTGTGTCGCGCGGACGCCACATTGGCTCGAATGCGTAACGCTCCGGCTCCGGCGTTCGAGGCGCGCGCGCAAGCATCAGCCACGCGCGCAACGTGTAGAAGATCGTGGGCCACGTTTCCCGGTGCCGGAGCATGTAGACCAGGCGACGCCGGATGAAGCCGGGATTCCGGAAGTACGCCTCCGCGTAGAAGCGACGGAAGTACCGTGCAATCGTCGACCAGTCGAGTGTGGGGTGGTCGAAGATGCGATCGGCGCGGTTGTAGACCGTGTACCGATCCCAATCGAGCGTCTTGATGCGCCCGGCGGCCCGCAGGTTCTGGAACATCGGTGTGCCCGGGAACGGAATCGTGATGCCGCATTTCATCGTGTCGAGCGGCAACTGACGCGCGTAGGCGATCGTGTCGGCCATCGATGCTTCCGTGTCACCGGTGAGCCCGACAAGAAAGAAGCCGTTGGGCTCCAGCCCGGCGCGCCTGGCCATGGCGACGGCGTCGACGCCGCGCTGGAGTGTGGCGCGGCCGCCCTTGCCGAATGCGGTCAGCACATCCTGATTGCCGCTCTCGAAGCCGAAGTACACCCGGTAACAGCCCGCCCGCTTCATCAGCGCAAAGAGTTCGGGCGTAGCGCTGTCCACCCGGATGCCGTTGGTGCAGGTCCAGCGGATACGTGTGCCGCGCCGGATGATGGCTTCGCAGACCTCCATGGCCCATTTGCGATCGCTCGTGAAGATGTCATCGACGAGCACCACTTCACGAAAACCCAGCGCCTCGAGCCGGGCCAGTTCCTCGGCGCACCGTTCGGGAGACTTCTTCCGGTGGCCCCGCCCCATCGTCGTCTTCGAGCCACAGAAGTCACACGAAAAGACACATCCGCGTGAGAACTCGACGGTCGTGACCGGCAACTCGCGCGCGATGAGTTTCGGGACGTGGGCGCTGGAGTCCCGCGGATACAGATGCCATGCGGGCATCGGCAGGCTGTCGAGCGGCGTCACGAGTGGTGCCGGCGCGTTGGTGCGAAGGGCGCCATCCGTGTCTCGCCACATCAATCCGGCCATTGCGGCGGGAGGGCGGCCGTCCAGCAGGTCGGCCAGCACGAAGTGGCCTTCGCCGGTGGCGACGGCGTCGAGCGCAGACTCGTGCAACGTCTCGGAGGGCATCGCGGCAGGGTGAGGGCCGCCGCCGACGACATACAGTTCGCGCGAGACATCCTTGGCGAGGAAGGAGATGTCCCGCAGCTGGTTGACCAGTGGTGTCGTGGCCGTGATGCCGATGATGTCGGGCCGTTCGCGGCGGATGACCGATCGAATCAGGTCGGGATCGTACCGGCGGTACGACAGGTCGAGAATGACGGCACGATGACCACGGGCCTCGAGCGCTCCAGCGATGGCACTCAGGCCAAGCACCGGATACACCGGAAACGCGATCCCCCCTTCGGTTGACCCGTAGGTGCGGGCGTACGAGGGATTGATGAGGAGCGCGGTGCCCATGTCCGACCCTACGGAGTGTACCTGACAAGCGGCGCCGACCCCTGCCGGTTTACCCTTGTGCGCAGCTCCCGTGTCTGAACGTCAATTTCCCCATCTCCCCATTTCCTCATTCGGAGATTCGCGCGTCGTGACGCGCTGGCTGAGTGTGCTTCTGCTGGTGACGATCAGCTGTTCGCTCGGCGCGGGCTTGGTGGGCCTGTACGAGTGGCGGATGGCGATGGTCGTCGCCGGGTGGGTATTCGTCGCAGTGGGCCTGGCAGGGTGGCAACGACGCCAGATGCGCGATGCCGCAGTGTCAGGCTGGCGATGGGGTGTCGCTCTGGTGGTTGTGCCGCTGGTGCTGACTGCCGTCTTGTGGCCGCGGATCACTGGCGACGGCCTGAACGGCGATGGCACCGAGGCCTCCGAACTCGCGCGCAGCCTGCGCGAACACCCGTTGCCTCGCTGGGAGATCGAAACCCCGAGCGGTGGCGCGGCCTTTGGTACGCCGCTGGCGGTGCCCTACATCACCGGAGCCGCCCTTGCGCAGGTGCCAATGGCGCTGGTGGGGGAGTCGGCTGTCGCGGTGCGTGTGCTGATGCCGATCTGTCTGGGACTCCTGTTGGTGCTGGTGCGCGCGCGCACCGGGCCGTTGTCTGCGACCGGCTGGACGTATCTGGCGCTCAGCGCGACCACATATCTCGTCTGGGCGACCACCTGGGTGTCGTACGACCCGCCGTTTGACATCGCCGAGCCAGCAGGCACGAACCTGCTGACGACCTGGTTGTTTGTGCTGGGGGTGCTGGAGTGTGTGCGCGGTTCGGTGCCACTGGGAGCCGCGCTCTGGACTGCGGCATCACTCGCCACCTACGGCGGACCGGTCCTGACGCTTGGCGCCTTGATCGCGATCACCTGGCAGGTTCCTGAGCGGGCGAAATCCGTCTGGTGGTGGACGTTGTTGCTGAGCGTTGTCACCCTGGGCGGCTTGGCGGTGTGGGGCACGGTCACAGGAGACCTCGCAGGCTGGCTGGTGCAGATCCGCGATGAATACTGGCACGACCTGGTCGACCCAGGGCGGCGGGTCGCAGGCTGGCCGGTGCTGGTGCGTTGGAGTGTGTTGCTTGGCGTGTTGCCTCTCGCCATGTTGCGAGGCTGGTCACGTGTGCCGCCCCTTGAACGGGTGTTCGCAATCACGGCGGGCGTGTATTGCGTCGTTGTGTTCGCCGGCGCGGACAAGGCGTTGCATTACCTGATGCCGGTGCCGTTCCTGGTCTGGCCGGCCGCGCTGGCGGCCAGCAGTCGTGGTGAACGTGTGCTGGCGTCGGGCATCGCAGCGGCCGCGCTTGTCGCCGGTTGGCCCGCGACCATCGGTCCCAACCCGACGCCGAGACTGCTTGGGGCCGACTCGTGCATTGTCGACCTCGATTTTGAAGGCGCGTCACTCGCGTCGGGGCCCGTCGAAGACGCGCTGGCCGGGCCGCGTGAGCCCGACCGGCTGGGCATCAGCCGCCACGCCTGGGTGCGCCACACACTGGATGAACAACGCGGGCGTTGTGTCATCGGACTCTCTCCGACCGTTCCGCCTGACGCGACGTTGTTGGTTGACGGGACACGCGCGTCGACATGGACACGCGATCTCGACGCGTTTGTGGCCTGGCGTTTCCACCCGGCCGGATGGACACAGGCGCCGTTGTTCCGTCGTGCGGAACCCGCGCCCCCTCCAAGTGATCCGCACCAATGGCCTGACGACATCGATCTGCTCGAGGCGCACGGTGAGGCCCTCGTGCTGGTGTCAAGCGATCACGACCAGCGTCGACTGCTCGTGCCCGCAGTCACGGCATCGTCGTGGCGCATCGAATTGCGCCCTCTCGCTGACGAGGCGCCGCACATCGAGACCGTCGTGGTCGTTGACCCGCGACAGACCTGGGGCATTGTTGCCATCGCCGACGGCTACCACCCGGTGCGGCTGCGCCGGGTGAGGTAAGTGTCAGCTCCCAGCGGTAACTCGTTCAGCTCTGCCCGCGCTTCGCTCCAGGCTGGATAGTGCCGACTCAGAAGCGCGATGAATCGCTCGCTGTGCGTCGGCTCGATCAGATGAATCATCTCGTGCACAACCACGTATTCCAGAAGGTCTTTCGGCTTCTTGGCCAGCTCGGTGTTCAACCGGATGTTCCCGGAGCGGGGATTGGCGCTGCCCCATTTGGTCTTCATGCGCTGCAGGAAGTACCCACGTACCTGCACACCCAGCCGAGGTTCCCACTTGGCGATCAGCCGTGGAACGGCGTCGTGCAGCAGTGACCTGTGCCACACCTGTATGACTCTCGAGCGGTCACCGGCGTCGCTGCCGGGCCTGACGGTCAGCACAATGCGCCGGTGGTCGGTGCTGACGACCGGCTTGGCATCGCGTTCTTTTACGACAAGCAGATATCGGCGTCCCCAGACGTACTGGGTCTCCCGCGGCACGAAACGACGTGCGGACTCCCTCGCCTGGCCGGCAAAGCCGGCCTGCTGCTTCCGAATCCAGGGCAGCTTGGACACGGCATACGCTCGAGCCACTGCACTCCGGGTTCGAACAGGTGCGACGAGCGTCACGCGGCCATCAGGCGGGTGCACCGACAGGTGCACGTGTTTGACCGCCTTGCGGACGACATCGATCGAGATGTCCCCGAGAGTGAATGTCTCCCGCATCAGTAGCCCGCCTGGTGCTTGATGAGCTCGAACAACGCCAGCGTGGCGGCCTTGTTGCGGTTGAGCAGGGGAAACAGCGCGTTCTTGACCTGCTTCTCGCGTGTGTCGTCACCTTTCCAGCCTGCCGGCGCCTGCTCGCGCATGACTCGGTCGATGCTCAGAGCCAGCGCGGCGAGGTCATCCACCGAGGCAGCTGGCTGCTCAGCCACGGCGACGGAAGTAGCGTCGGGCATCATCAGGATCGCGGGCAGGTTACGGAAGACGACGACGGCTTCACGTGTGCCCTGCAACGCCATGGGCACTCCGGCCTCGGGCTCCCGTGATGCCAGCCGTCGAACGAGCGCTTCCGCTTTCCGGAGAAACTCCTCATAGGCGGCCGTATCGGCACGGCTCTGCGTGATCAGGTCATTGAGCAGCGTCGACATCTCCGCATAGAACCGGGGGTCAGTCAATTGCTCCCGGACGATGATCTTGCGGACGTTGTTGATGATGGCTTCAGCGATGGCGTTACGGGACAGGCGACCCTTGTCGTTGAGCGCCCTGGCTATCGCGTCGTGGATGCCCGTGTGCACGATCAACTCCGTCAGCGTCATGTCGCTCATGTTGCCAAGCGGCGCAGCCGGATCGGCCTGCACGTAGGTGTTGAGCAGGTGGCGCATGTCCGCCTCGAACGGCTTGATGTCCAGCTCTTCACCCGAGTGACGTTTGATGGCCAGACGCAGGTCCGTATACAGCGCGACCTCGTTCTGAATCGCCACAGACTCCACATCGGAATAGCCGGCGGTGTCGAGTTCCGCGGACAGTTCCGAGTACGCCCTGACAAAAGCAGCGACCGCTTTGTAGAACGCGATTCGGAGGGGCTCTGTCTCGGTCAGCGCAGCCGGGTTGTGGGCATCCCCACAGAAGTAGAGCAGGTATTGCTCGACCTCACGAGGAGGGGAGACTGGCTCACAGAGGTGCCGCAGCACCTCGCGCGCCTGGTCAAGGCGCTTCCGCCCTTCCGTGATCCAGTCTTTGAGTTCAACGTTGTTGCTCGTGCCGTCGCCATCCACGTCAAGCTCATCCGAACTGTAGACGGCGATGGCTTCCTGCACGTCCTTGAACAGTTCCTTGAAGTCGACGATGTGGCCGTAGTCCTTGTCCTCGCCGTCCAGGCGGTTCGTTCGACAAATGGCCTGGAACAGGTTGTGGTCATGCAGCTCGTTGTCGAGATAGATGTAGGTACAGCTCGGCGCATCAAAACCTGTCAGGAGCTTGCTGACGACGATCAGAAGTTTTGTGTTGGCAGGCTCCTCGATGAACCTGCGCTTGATCTCAATCTCGTACTGCTCCGTTGTCTGGTACGGCTCGAGTACGTGATTCCGGTAGGTGTCGTACTTGTACCGATCGTCGCTGTTGGCGGCCTCGCGGGAGATCGCGTTGTGGTTAGGCTCGAAGGACGTGACGATGCCCACGTGCTGCCCGAAGGCCGTGTTCTGAAAAAGCCGGTAGTAGTGGCAGGCGTCGTAAATACTGGCGGCCACGAGAATCGCGGTGCCGCGGTCGTTGTTGAGGCGCGGCTTGAGGCTGAAGTCTTCGATGATGCTGGCGATGATGCGCTGTTTGCGCTCCTGTGCGCTCATCAGTTCTTCAAGCGTCGCCCAGCGGCGTCGCACTACGGCCTTCTGGAAGTTGTTCAGTCCTCGAGTCTTGCGCTCGAACCAGGCATCGATCGCCTCACGGGAGCCCAGGCGCTGCGGAACGTCGCGGGCCTCGTACTTGAGGTCGAGCACCACCTTGTCGGCCACGGCCTCGTGGAACTTGTAGGTATGGATGTTCGTGCCGAAGATGTCCCGCGTTGTGTCCTTGTCCTTCCGCAGCAGCGGCGTGCCCGTAAACCCGACGAACACAGCGTTCTTGAGCCACCGCTTCATCTGCCGGTTCATGTCGCCGCCCTGTGTGCGATGACATTCGTCGACGAAGACATGGAACTGGCCGTGCACCGGCGGTGGATCACCCTCAAGGTCCGCCGGGTCGAACTTGTGCACAAGCGCGCACAGGAGCCGAGGCAGGGGAGACCCAAGCTTCGAAACGAACTCGTCCCGTGAGGTGACCCGAGGGGACGGCGAACTGTCGCCGACGACCCCGGCGTTTTTCATCACGCCCTCGATCTGCCGGTCCAGCTCATCGCGGTCGGTGACGATCAGCACCCGGTTCGCGGCGTCCTGTTCCAGGATCCACTTCGCCAGCATCACCATGAGGATGCTCTTGCCGCTGCCCTGCGTGTGCCAGATGACGCCGCCTTCGCGGCGGCGCACGCGCTCCTGCGCGGCCTTCAGGCCGGCGTATTGGTGCTGGCGCGGCACCTTCTTCTGGCCCGCGTCGAAGATGATGCAGTGCCGAATGAGGTCCAGCAGGCGGGCTTTGTCGCACATCTGCGACAACGGACCATCGAGCAGGCTTCCCGGTTCGAGCGCAGCGCCGGGCTCGGCTTTCCACTCCACGAAGAACTTCTCAGGTGTCCCGGTCGTGCCGTACCGCAGCCCCTGTGAATCGCTGCCGGCGAACACCACCTGCACGGTGGTGAAGAACGCCTGATTGAAGATCGCTTCCTGGTTCGTGATGAGCTGTCGCACGCCGTCGCCCACGTCCACCGAGCTTCGCTTCAGCTCGATGACGCCGACGGCGATGCCGTTCAGATACAGGACCAGGTCAGGACGTCGCTCGTGGCCACCACGCAGCGTGACTTCCTCGGCCAGCGCGAAGTCGTTCGCTTCCGGGTGCTCCCAGTCCACCAGATGCACCGTCTTGTGCGGCTCTCCGACTGCGGTCTGCACCGGCACGCCATACCTGAGCAACTGGTACGTGCGAAGGTTGGCCTGATAGGGCGAGAGCCCGGTTGGGTCGGCTGCGGCCTCGAGCTTCTGCACCGCCGAGGAAATCTGTGCCGGCGTATACCCACGGGCCGCAAGATTTTCACCAAGCAGGGCAGTCTTGAGGTTGCGATTGTCCGATCGGTCGCTCCAATCACCGAGGTAGCGGTAACCGAGGCAGCCGGGTCGGTTGTGATCCGTGAACAGGCCGACCACTCGATTCTGAGTGCGCCGTTCGGACCGGGGGCCTTCCGGACTCACCGATCCTTCCCTTCGAGCAACGCCTTCGCCGCAGCCCTGCCGTTGGCCGTCAGGCGGTACTTCTGGCTGCGGCTTCTGGGTTTGTCGGGAACTGTCATCTCCACCAGTCCTGCGGTCATGGCGGGCTGCAAGTAGGCCAGCCGGAAGTGTTCGTCGTGTTTGAGGCCAAGTGCTTTCTGGAGGTCCACCCGCGTCATCTCGCCCCGCAGCGCCATCAGCAGTCGCGTGACTTCCGCGGTGACATCCCCGGCCACTTCCCCGGTGACTTCCCCGGTCGCCTTCCGCCGGATGGTCGTGATCCACGTGCCGGCGTCCACACGGAACTCCGGCTCGTCCAGCCCTGCCTCCCGGCAACGGTCGATCATGTCGCGGATGCCGGTACCCATGCGTTCGATGTACCTGGCGAGGTACATCGGCTCGGCAAGCAGGGGATTGGCTGGCACTGATGGATGAGCATACTTGAGCTTCTCCATGGTCAGTGCCGGCGGCAATGCCCCGGGATTCCACACTTCCAGCCGGTCGCTGAACAACATCACCTGCACGCTGGCGCTGCTCGTGTAATCGCGATGGCACACCGCGTTGACGATGGCCTCGACGATGACCTCCTGGGGGATTTCGTAGGCGGTGGGCGCCTGGGAGCCCTCGGCGCGGGTGCCGACCCAGAGATTGATCTTCGACAGGACGAAGTCTTTTGCCTGGTCGACCAGTTCAAACACCGTGCCCTTGTAGACCTGCAGGGACGGAATCGGCTTGGCGACGTCGGTGCCGTGAAAGTGGGCGCAGCGGACCTCGGACATCGGCAGGTAGCGTTGAGGTTGCCGGCCAAAGAGCAGGATGGCCGCATGTGTGGGTCTGCCGCGATCGAGGAGGTTCAGGTGCGCCAGCACGTCTCCGGGTGGCGTCGCTTCCGGAAGTGGAAAGCTACGGCCGCGACGTGCCAGGACCAGAAACTGGGAGATACGTTCCTCGTCCAGGTCCGCGAGTGTGGCGTCACGACAGAACGTGGCGTCAAACGGGGTGAACCGGATGAACTCACGTTCTTCCAGCACACGCACCAGTGCGGCGTACACCGAGGCAATCAGTTCCGGCGTTGTCGAGAATCGTCGGCGGATCAATTCACTGCCGACCCTGCTGACCAGTGCCCGCATCTTCGGATGCCTGGCGCCATCGTCGGCCCCCTTGACGAAGATCAGGCGGGCCTTGCCTGCGGTGCCGGCCGCGTCAAACTCCCGCTCGGTGGGCGAGACGCCCAGGGCGTCCTCGTAGCCGTACTCGTTGCCAAGGAGGCCGATGTACAGGTCGCAGCGTGCAGCCTCGTCCAGGTACAGCGCGTCGGCTCGTTGGTCGGCGGCGGGGACGTCTTCGAACAGGAACACTTCGAAGAACCGGCGCATCAGCGCATCGTTCCGCAGGTAGTCGCGCAGGGCCGCCCGCTCGGCGGCAAACTCCTTCTGCACGCTGCTGACGAAGATGCGCAGCGGCGTCATACCAACCGCGTCCTCCCGGTCAGCAACTCCTGCATCATCGCCTGCTTGATGTCGCGTGTCTTCGCCCGGCGTGCATCGAGGGCTTCGATTTCGGCGTCCATATCGGAGAGGACGGAGGCGATGGCGGATTGTTCTTCGACATTCGGCAAGGCGATTTCTACACTGGCGACGTGTGAACGGTTCGTCGCGTATACCTTCGTCCCCGCGGCCAACCGGCGCAACTGGGCGCGAAACGGCGCGCAGAATTGCAGGTAGGCCTTGAAACCGTCCGCTAGGACACGCTTGTCGAATCGGACAGCAATCGTGTGCAACCCAGACACGACCTCGACCGTGCCGACACCGGTCAGTTCGACGCTCTTGCCGACGCCGTCGAGATCCTCAGACGCGTCAGCGATCACCAAGTCTCCGATCATGAGCCGGTCGATCCCTTCAGCCTTCATGCTCGGAAGACAGGGCATCGACTCGAGTGTTGGATTGAGCAGCAAGCCCTTGGCACCATGCACGTCGCCATAGTGCAGGTACTTGACTCGCCCCTCGGTCGTCAGCTCCGCGCGGGAATTCACGCCGTGTTTGAGAAACGTCGCATGGTCCCCCAGCCGTCTCACTTTCCATTCCCCGTTGAACCCCGGCAGCCGGGTCTGGCCGGTGAGGAGTTGCTGCATGGCGGCCCGCTTGAGGTTGCGCTTCTTGGCGATGAGGCGATCAATCGCGCCCAGCAGCGCATCCACATCGCTCAGGGCGGTGGCGATGGCGCGTTGCTCTTCGAGCGGTGGAAACTGAACGCTGAGTCCTGAGAGTGTGACCTGATTCAGATTGATCATCGTAGAGCCGACCGAGGTGGCCTCGATGGATTCAATCGCGCGCTTGCTCGAGAGTACGCGCTGGAGAAAGCCAGGATGGGCCGACGATGATCGAACAATCATGGACCCTGTTCCACAGAGCCAGCCGGTCTGAGACGCCTCGATAACCGCACACCTTCCCATGTCGCCTCGACGCCCGATCACGACGTCTCCCGGTTGCACTTGAAACTCATAGAGGCGCGCTGCGGTCGCCGACGAGACGGTCATTCCGGGAGTTGGTTCCAGCCTCCCATCGATGATGTGCATTGGGTTGATCACTGGCACGCCGCCTTCGACGTAGTCCGACTCGTGCAGGGTGCTGCCGAAAGGGCCCGTTCGTAATGTCGCCATGCGACCAAGTGGTTCGACGGTCCAGTCCTCAGGGATGACCCCGACGCGCGTCGACTTGTACCCCGCTTTCAGCTCCACACCGCCCCCATCTTGCGGAGGTGCTCATCAACCCGGGCGGATAGAGCCTCCACCTCCTCGACGAGCCGGGGCAGTGGCGTGGCGTACCTGTCAGCGAGCTGCCGAACGCGCCCGGTCAGAACCTGCGAGACACGGTCCAGTTCCTCGTGCAGGGAAGTCCCCAGCGCGGTCAGCCACTTGTCGTCCACGACCAGCGTCTTGATCTCGGCCTCCGTGAGCGCCGGGTACTTCGCGTGGAGCTTGCCGTCCAACTCCACCTGCGCGGCCTTGAGCCGCGCTTTGGTGTCCGCCTGTGCATCGAGCAGGCCGGAGTAATCCGTCAGCGCTTTGACCTCGTCCGCGTAGTCCGGATCGTCGCCAATCTCCCTGAGGCGCGCCCGGATCGCCTTCGCGGTGATCTTCCGCTTGTCAGCCTCTCCCTCGATGACATCAGCAAGCAGGCCTTCGTCGCCGCCGTGTTCTTCTCGCAGTTCGTCCATCTGCTGCTCGATGGCGACCAGGTCCGACTCGAGCACCTCAATGGCCTTCCGCTCGGAGTCGAAGTAGCGGTCCATGAGCAGACCGACTGGAATCAGGTCCGACTTGAACCGTCGCCTGCGTACCTTGTAGTCGTGCGCCTCCGGCCACGTCAGCTTGTTGTTCTTGTCCTTGACCTTGACGATCTCCCTGGGCTGCGCGCCGGTCTTCCACCCATCAGCCGCCACCACATACACGTCATCCTGCATCGTCTCCGCCCAGTAATCCATCAGGCGCTGGTAGACGTCGTACGCGTCGAGCAACGGCGCGGCGCGAAAGGTGGAGAGCAGGTCCTCGGCGATCAGCTCGATGAGGTGCTTGGGGTGCCCATCCCGGTCGAAGCCAGTCAGGTGCGGCAGGTTTGCCGTCTTCCACCGATCGGACAGTTGGTTGACCGTCCCAACAAACGCTTGAAACTCTGTGTGGTCGAAAATCGCGCCCCGAGTCTCCGCACCTGAGACCTTCAGCCGCGCATACCCGGGCCGCCCGGCAGACTCAAACAGCGCCGCACGAACACCAGGCAGGACGTGCCAGTACTCACCAAGCGCGTCGATGTCGCGTTCCGGGATGCCCCCCCGCAGGTGCCCTTCGATGTCCTGCAGATCCTCCGGCTCAGTGGCGTCGATGTACCGCGGCAGGTTGAGATTCCAGTCGTTCTTCTGGTTGCCAATCTCCTCGAACGACACCATCCGGGCGTATCGAGGCACGTCCACCTGTTTGCGGAACGTGTCAACAATCCGATGGATGTCCTGCTCGCGCAGCCGGTTCTTGTTGCCATCCTTGATGAACCCGCGGCTGGCGTCGACGAGAAAGATGCCCTTCCGCCCCACCGCGTTCTCCTTGTCGAGCACGAGAATGCAGGCAGGAATGCCCGTGCCGTAGAAGAGGTTGGCCGGCAGTCCGATGATGCCCTTGAGAATGCCGCTTTCGATGAGCTTGCGACGGATGACCCCTTCGGCACCCCCTCGAAACAACACGCCATGCGGCAGGATGCACGCGGCCCTGCCGGTCCCCTTCATGCTGCGGATGATGTGGAGCAGGTACGCGTAGTCGCCCTGCTTCTTGGGCGGCACGCCCCAGGCAAAACGCTGGTACACGTCTTGGTCGGGAATCAGGCCGGTGCTCCAGGCCTTGTCGGAAAACGGCGGATTGGCCACGACGTAGTCGTAGGTGCGAAGCCGCTCATCGTCTTTGAACTTCGGCGTGACCAGCGTGTCGCCGGACAGGATGTTGGCCGTCGGAAAGTCGTGCAGGATCATGTTCATGCGGGCCAGGCCCGCCGTCGTCACGTCCTTCTCCTGCCCCTCGAGCGTGATGTGCCTGCCGGCCTCGGCGGCCACCCGGAGCAGCAGCGATCCTGAACCACACGTCGGGTCGTACGCCGTGGTAGCCGCCACGGTGTTATGGGGCCCGATGCCGATGACCTTGGCGATGACGCGGCTGACTTCAGCGGGGGTATAGAACTGCCCCTTGCTCTTGCCACTTTCGGTGGCGAAGTGCCGCATCAGGTATTCGTACGCATCGCCGAGAATGTCGTCGTGGTCGACGCGGTTCTTTGAAAAGTCGAGTGCCTCAAAGATGCCGATGAGGTTCGTCAGCCGATCAACGAGTGCCTGGCCCTCGCCGAGTTTTTCCGGATCGTTGAAGTTCGGGAAGTCGTTCCGGCCCAGGCGCTCGTTTGCCTCGACCAGCGGCGCAATGATGTCGGTATTGATCCTGTCGCCAATGTCCGGCTTGCCCTTCAGGGCCACCATATCGCTGAAACCGGCGCCCTCCGGGATGACGACCGCCGGCTCGAGGTCGTCGGAGTCTCCATACTTGTCGGAGACGTATTTGATGAACAACATGAACAGGACGTAGTCCTTGTACTGACTGGCGTCCATGCCTCCGCGCAGTTGATCGCAGGAGGCCCAGAGGGAGGAATAGAGGTCGGATTTCTTGAGTGCCATGAGACGGGTGCGTGCCGAGCCATTCTACCCGTGGACGCCAGTCGGCCGTTCAGACCCGTTCCAGCGCCTGACGCAAATCCGCAATCACATCGTCGGGATGTTCGATGCCGACGGAGATTCGGATGAGTGCGGGTGAGATCCCCATCCGCACCTGTTCGTCCGGCGGAATGTCCGAGTGCGTCATCGTTGCCGGATGTTCGAGCAGCGTTTCCGTGCCGCCGAGGCTGACCGCCAGTTTGCCGAGTTGCAGCGCGTTGAGCAGACGGAAAGCCTCGGCCTCGCCGCCGTGAATCTCGAATCCAAAGGTGGACCCGGGCGCGCGGCACTGACGCCGGTACACCTGCCCGTCGGGGTCGTCCGGCGGCAGGAAGCCGAGGTAGTTCACGGCACGCACCTTCGGGTGATCGCGCAGGAATTCGGCGACGTAGCGCGCATTTTTCATCGCGCTTGTCATGCGCAGCTTCAGGGTTTCGAGGCTGCGCATCAGGAGCCAGCTCGTGTGGGGACTGGGCATCGTGCCGAGTATCGTTCGCATCGCACGCACGGCATCGACGTGCGCGTGTGACCCAAGCACACCGCCCGCGATGACATCGCTGTGCCCGCCGACGTACTTCGTCAACGAATACAGTTCGAGGTCGGCGCCGTGTCCGAGCGAGTTCTGCCAGAGCGGACCGAGAAACGTATTGTCGACGACGACGAGCGGACGGAGACCGCGCTCGGTGCCGAGGCGGTCGGCATCCGCGGCGGTGGCGGCAATGTCGACCAGGGCATTGGTCGGGTTGGCCGGTGTCTCGAGGAAGATGAGCGGCACACGCCGGCCGGCGTCGACCTTCTCGCGCACCAGTGCTGCCAGGTCCGGCTGCGCGCCCGCCGCCGGAAACGCGACATGTTCGATGCCGAACTGCGGCAGGATGCGCGTGATCAGAAACTCCGTACCGCCATACACGGGGGCACTCGTCAGGATCGTGTCGCCCGGCCGTACGAACGTGAAGAGCGTGGTCGCCACGGCCGCCATGCCGCTGGCAAAGACCAGCGCCGCCTCTGCGTCGTTCCACAACGTGAGGCGATCTTCGAGCACCTCGAGGTCCGGATTGTTGATCCGGGAGTAGATCAACCCGGGTTCTTCACCAGGCGCCTTCTGCCGGAGCCCGTAGGCCAGTTCAAAAAACGCCTTGCCCTCCTCGGCGGTGTTGAACACAAACGTGGAGGTCTGGAAGATGGGCACCTTTACGGCCCCTTCCGAGAGCTTCGGCTCGTAGCCGTAGCTCATCATCAGGCTCTCGGGGCGAAGGCGATGGTTACCGATCGTGCGACCAGGCATGCCGGATCTGCAGCAAATGGTGTACCTCGACCGGCGCCAGGGAATTCGCGATACTCGGACGAGCTCCCGGTGCGAGAAATCCCTCACTGTGCAATCTTCCGCTGGACCCGATGGACCTGTTGGACCTGAAGAAGTTGTTCGTACTGACCGGCGCCGGGTGCAGCACGGCGTCCGGCATCCCCGACTACCGCGACGAGCAGGGCCAATGGAAGCGGCGGCCTCCGGTGATGATTCTGCCGTTCCGGAACAAGCCTGACGTCTATCAGCGTTACTGGGCGCGCGCCTATGCCGGATGGCCGCGATTCACCGCAGCGGCGCCTGGTGCGGCGCATCAGGCGCTGGCGGCGCTTGAGATGGCCGGTGTGGTCTTGCACCTCGTGACGCAGAACGTTGACGGGCTGCACCAGCGCGCCGGCAGCCGCAACGTCATCGATCTGCACGGGCGGCTTGATGTCGTCGTGTGTCTTGGCTGCGGTGCGCGGACGACACGCGCGGCCGTGCAGCGCGACATCGCGACGGCCAACCCTGACTGGTCGCCGACGTTCTCGCCGGCGCCGGATGGCGATGCCGACATCGACCCGATGGTCGTGTCCGCGTTTGTGCCGCCGTCGTGCGCGGGGTGTGGAGGACTCCTCAAGCCGGACGTCGTGTTTTTTGGCGAGAACGTGCCGGCCTTGACCTACGCGGCGGCGCGTGACGCGCTTGCGGCATGCGAGGGGCTGTTGATTGTCGGGTCGTCACTGATGGTCTACTCCGGGTTCCGCTTTGCCGTGCAGGCTCGCGACGCCGGAATTCCCATCGTCATCATCAATCGAGGCCGCACCCGCGCGGATGAGTTTGCCGACGTCAAGATTGATGCGGACGTGGGAGAGACCCTCCGGCGCCTGGCAACATCCCTCTCGGTACGCGGGATTTCCGGCACCTAGCGCCCTCGGCGAGCGGAATCGCCTGCCCGGTAGCCTCGCCACGGCTGGCAGTTGATATGCATCTTCCGGGAACAGGGGAGGTGTCTGATGCGATCCACCCTGGTCATCTGCCTGCTGCTTGTTGGTGGGTTCGAAGTTGCCACCGTCCACTCACAAACGGCCATTACGGAGGTTGACGCCCGCCAGGCGTTTTTCACGCGGATGCTCGCTCCGCGTGACGCACCGGCTGCGCCCGCGACCACGAACACGAACGACCGCAATCAGCAGCGGGCTACTGAAGCCGCGGACTTCCATCGTCGAGGTCTGGTGTTTGCGCAGCAGGGGGCGTGGCGGGAGGCAGAGTCGGCATTTCGTGACGCTGAGCGCCGGAACGACCGTGTGCCGGAGTACGTGTATTCGGCAGCCTATGCGTATCTGCGCACGCACAAACCCAACGATGCCTGGAAGCGTTACGAGGCGTTCTACAAGAAGGACCCGACCGACCTGCGCGCGCTGGTGGGCATGATTGCCGCACGGGAGGAGTCGCAGTTGTACCGCGAAGCCGTCAGCTTGTGGCAGCGGTACGTACGAATGCCGTTGCCTGAGGCCGAGCGGCAACACGCCGAGGCGTTGCTGGCCGGCGCGCGCGAGTTGTTTGCCGCGAGGTACGAGATCGGCGAAAACCCTGCGGGTGGTGCCGCGAATCTGGCGACGCCCCAGCAGGAACTCGAGTGGGGCGTCGGGTATGCGCAAGAACTGGCGTCGAGTGGGGTGCCCCTGCTCACCGACCCGAAGGTGGTTCGGTACGTCGAGACACTCAGCGAGCGTCTGGTCAAACACGCCAAGGGCTTTCCGACCAACTACCAGTTGTTCGTGCTTGATACGGCGGGCGTGAATGCGACCACCGTGCCCGGGTTCATCTTCGTCTATCGTGGCCTCATCGATGCTTCTCCCAATGAAGCCGCGCTGGCCGGTGTGTTGGCGCACGAGATTGGACATTCGGTCGCGCATCACACGGCCAAGAAGGTCACACGGTCCTACCAGGACGAGCAGCAGCTCGCCTCGCTCAAGCAGTCCGACAGCAAGGTCTCGAAGTTCCTGGCGAAGCTGCTCGAAGCCGGCAACCCGGTTGGCGCGTTAACTTTCAGCCGGGAGGCCGAGGCACAGGCCGATCGCCTCGCCGTGCACATCATGTACGACGCCGGGTTTGCGCCCGACGGGCTCGCCGACATGTTCCAGGTCTTCGAGCAGATGTCTCCTTCGACACGCAATTCGTGGGACCTGCTGACCCGCAGCCATCCGTTCTCAATCGACCGCATCAATGCGGTGCGTGAGTACGCCGCGTTGTTGCCCGCTCGCGACTTGCGGACGACGTCGGAGGAATTTGCCGCCATCAAGGAACGTCTGCGGGTCTTGCCGCCGGCGCCGGACGTCACCGGCCAGTTGCAGCGCGCTGCTTCGACCGGTGGACTGCCAGGGCCGCCCGCGCCCCCGACTCCCGAGCCCTCACAGGAAAACACCGCATACACGCTGGCGCCAACGCCGTTCGGAGGCTGGATGCCTGTTGGCTGGACCACCAGCAAGCAGTCGGCGCAGGTGACGGTGTTCAACGCGCCGGCAGGGACACCGGAGGCGGAGGCGACGTACTGGATTCGCATGGCGCCTCGCGCGCAGCAGCCGAACACGACGATTGACGGCTACGTTGCGGACCTCAAGGTGGCCAATGCCAAGACCATGGCTGATGCCACGTGGGAGGCCGTCGAGGTCTTCACGTCATCGAGCGGCAATCCCATGCGCGCGGCCACGGTCCGTTGGACGCACAAGACACGTGTGGGCCAGACGGCATTCTTCCGCGCGGTCTTCGTGTTCCTGGAACTCGAGGACTACGTGGCCATCGGATCCTGCGCGGCACCCGACGCGTTCTTCGACCGCTTGCTTCCGCCATTCCAACTCATCTGGCGTTCGCTTACGCAGGCACCGGCGGGGCCACCGGCAACACCACCAACCCCCACCACTCCGAATCTGCTGATCTCCTCGCCTCCCTTCGTTGCGGAGATGCCACGCGATTGGACGATGCGTGTGGAAGATGGGGACGTCATCGTCGAAGGCGCCAAAGGGACAGAGCCGTATGAGATGACCATCCGGCTGATGTTCTACGAAAAGCCTGGCAAGTCGCTTGACGCAATGAAGGCGCAGTTGGAGGCGAACCTGGCGCGCCTGCCGGAAGCGACCGTGACGACGACGCCGCTGACGACGACAACGGAGGGCCGCGCAGCCAGGGCGGCGTTTGCGGACTTCACCAGTAAGAACGTGGCAGGTCAGGTCATGCCGTTCCGACAACTCGTCGCCATCGTCGAGTACCCGGAGCACTTTGTCGTGCTGAGTTACATGGGGCCCTTGACCCTGTTTGACAAATACCTGCCGGCGTTCGAACGGATAGGCGAGACGTTGCGACCGCAGTGATAGGCTCAGGTGGGAGCCAATCTCACCGCATGCGACGACTTCTTGTCTGTGCCGGCTTGGCCTGTGCGCTGACCGTGACACTGGGCCGTGAGGCCACGCACGCCAGGCAGATGCGGCAGGCCGCTGGGCCGATTCATCGTGCCCTCGACGACTATGCGGCCGGGAGATTTGATGCCGCCCTCGATGCTCATCCGTTCGACCGTCGCAACATTGACGAGGTGATCGGCGCACTCGACGCGTGGGTGGGTCTCGACGTCGCCCGTGGGCAGGTGGCGGCCCGGTTTGCCCTCGATGTGACGGCGCAGCGCGAACTCACTCGCTACTTCACCGGCGTGGCCGTTGATGACCCCGCAGCAGCCGCCAAGAGCGGATTCACCGTGCCGGTTCCGCCAGTGCCATCATTCGATCAACAACGCTTCGCCGCGCCGATCGTCGCGTGGGCCCGCACACATGTGCCGATGACGGGACCGGTCCAGGAGTGGGAGCCGTGGTGGTGGAAGACCTCCATTGCCCTGTTGCAGGATGCCGGGGAGTGGGCCGTCCTTGGTGGGAACCCTCGCGAACGACGTAACGAAGACAAGGGACATCCTGGCTGGGAGCGCGCCGTGTTTCGACTCGCACGTGAGGGCTTCCTTGCCGATGCCCGGACACGGCTGGGAGCGGATCCTCGCCTTGCCATGGCAGAGGTCGTGACCATGTCCGCGGCACTGACCGACCAGGCGTGGCGTCGCACTGTGGGCGGGGGGACCCCACAGCAGAGGGTGCCGGCTCGGCCTGATGTTCTGCTGCACCTGCAGGACGGCGCGCGTCAGGTGAACAGCGGCCGGTTTCGCGAAGTTGAAGATGCGCTTGAGGTGCTGCTGGATGACCCGACCCTGGAGGGGGAAGCGGCGTTGCGCCTCGCACAGCTGCGCCTGATGCAGCGTGATTGGAAGGCCACGACGACGTGGCTTGATTGGAGTGAGCGAACAACGAAAGACGGCACCCTGCTCGCGGCGGTTGAGTACTTCCGCGGGTGGATGGCAGAGCAGCACGACCGACACGACCTGGCGCTCGCGAACTATCGAGCCGCGTACCAGCGCTACCCCATGGCGCCCAATCTCAACACCCTGTTGGCGGCCCAACTGATGCGTGCAGGTGAGCGCACGGAGGCAGCGCGCGTGCTCGAGACGTTCATGCTGTTGGAGTTTGACCATTCGCGGGACGACCTGTGGGATCTGCTGGTTGCAGGTGACGCTCGGTTCATGCGCGTCTATGCCCTACAGATGCGGGAGGCACGATGAGGCGCATTGTGACCAGTGCAATGCTTGCCGCAGCCGCGGCCGGCTCGGTGCTCCTGGCTCAGCAGAATCGCCCGATGTTCCAAGCGAGCGTCGTCTCGGTGGCGGTGGACGTGACCGTCATGCGCGGACGCACCCCGGTAGCGGGATTGGGCGTTGCGGACTTCACGTTGACCGACAACGGCGTCCCCCAGACAATCGAGTCAACTTCGCACGGCACCATTCCGCTCGACCTCACCATCGTCCTCGACTTTTCAAACAGCAGTCGTGGCGACTTTGACGAGTTCGTGCGCAATGCGGCAGACATGCAACGGTTCCTCGGGCCGGAGGACCAGTGGCGGTGGCTTGGTGTTTTCAGCGAGCCACGTGAGCTGCTGCCGATGCGGTCGGCGATCGATCCGCTTCCGACGATTGAGCCACCCGGCCCGGTTCAGGCCTCAGCGCTTGCCGACACCGTGTTCCTGGCACTCGTCCGCCCCGGCCAGCCCGCCCGGCGCCATCTGGTGATTGTGTACACGGATGGTCACGACTCGTGGAGCATCCTTGAACCCAGACGGCTGCCCGAGATTGCGTCACAGGCTGACGCGGTGCTGTATGCCGTCACAACCAGTGCGCCGCCGCCGGTGTCGGCAACTCCCGGCGGCAGCAATGCGGTGTGGAGCGCGGCCCGGTGGCGCGAAACGCAGGACGCGTTGTTTGATGCCGTCCGCGAGACCGGCGGGTCGATTCACCGGCTCTCCAACCGCGCCGACGCATTCGGACGCGTCATCCAAGAGTTCCGCTCGGCGTACGTGCTTCGATACACGCCGCAGGGCGTGGACACGCCCGGATGGCACACGTTGGCCGTCTCGGTCGCCCAGCCGCGCGGCCTGACCATCCGCGCCCGCCGAGGCTACGAACGCTGACGACTGTCAACCAGGCGCATCTGTCGTTTGTATACCCTTCAACAGCCGATCGCTGCGGCTTCGATGGGAGGGAGACATGACTTTGGGAACAGGGGAGTGGCTGGTACTGGCTCCGGTGCTGCTGATGGTGTTGGTGCCGCTGGTGCTGACTGTGGTCGCGGCCGTGATGGTGTTTCGCAGCCTGGGCCGGCGTCGGCGGGAGTTCGGCTACGCCACGCTGCAGCAGTATCTGCGCGCGGCCCCGGCGACCGACGCCGAGAAGCGTGATGCGACCGACCTGATGCTCAAGGGTGTGGTGGTCTGCGTCCTGGGCATTCTGTTTCCACCGGCCATCCTGCTCGGCGTGGTGCCGCTCTTCTACGGCACGCGCAAGGTCTGCTACGCCTCGATGGGACTGGGCCTGATTGACGATGCCGGCGACCGTCACGCCGGATGACGACGGCATTGCCGCGTCGATACGAGCGGTACGACGTGGTGATGCTGACGCGTACGGTGCGGTGGTCGAACGCTTCGAGCGGCGCCTGTTCGGTCTGCTGCTGATGGTCACCAGGGATCCCGGGGCGGCAGAGGAAATCGCGCAGGATGCATTCGTCCGGGCCTTCATGAAGCTCGACGCGTATGACGCCTCACGGCCGTTTTATCCGTGGCTGTCGACGATTGCCGTTCGCCTGGCGCAGAACTGGCTGGTGGGGCGGACTCGGCGGGCGGCCGTGCAGGCAGGGCTTGCAGACGACCATCCGCTCGAGGATAGGGACGCCGTGGACGCGCTGGATCGGCTGCTGACGGACGAGCGTGATCGGCAGCTGTGGCGCGCGGTTGCGCAACTGTCGTCGGGGCAGCGCACGGCCGCGCTGCTGTGTTATCGACAGGGGTTGTCGATCGATGAAGTCGCTGCGGCGCTCGGCGTCTCGGGTGGCACGGTGAAGACACTGTTGTTTCGGGCGCGTCAGCGCCTTCGCACGCTACTGACGGCAGAGGAGGGCAGTGCACATGACGAACGATGATGTGGCCCGGCGGCTGGCCGCGCTGGGTGAGCCGGAGGTGCCGACGGCACTCCGCGCGGCAGTCATGGCGCGTGCGGCGCAGCAGGCGGAGGTGCACCGTTCGCGGCAATCGACCCGCACCGCCGAGTCACGGGCGATCTGGTTGAGTCCGGCCGGCGCGCTTGGACTGGCCGCTGGGGCATTCATCGCGTGGGCGCGCGTGACGCCGGCGGTGTCGCCGGCGCTGCCCGAGGCCTTCCTGGCGTTGCCCGGCGGCGTGGTGTCCGCCGGGATGGTGGCGTCAGCGGTGTTGTTCCTTGTGGGCCTCTTTGCGCCGCTGCGCACTCACGCTTTTGGCGGAGCAGACTCCGCACCCGGAGGTTCGCGGAACGGATCCATCGGGATGGGCGCGTAGTCGATGTCGAGCACTTCAAGGTGTTCGGTCTTGTTTGGTGCTCGCAGCACGACGCGGTCGCCGACAGCGGCTTTCATCAGCGCGCGTGCCAGTGGTGACATCCAGCTGATGTAGCGCCGATTGATGTCCACCTCATCAACGCCGACGATGCTGACTGTCTGCTCTGTACCGCCGTCGTCGCGATACGTGACCGTGGCGCCGAAGAAGATGCGTGATGCAGCAGCGGCCGGGCGCTTCGCAGCCGGATCGACCACCTCGGCTGCGTCGATGCGTTTGGTCAGGAACCGGATTCGCGAGTCAATCTGGCGCAGGCGGCGCTTGCCATACAAGTAGTCGGCGTTCTCGCTGCGGTCGCCGTTGCTGGCGGCCCAGGCCACGACGGCAGTCATCGCCGGACGTTCACGACTCATCAGGAAGCGATGTTCGTCGCGCAGGCGCTGCAGTCCCGCGGGCGTGATGTAGTTCTTGACCTTCGGTCCGCCGCTGTCGCGCTTCGGTTCGCGCAACGGGCGCTTCGTTCGCATCATCCGCCTCGATGATCGCACAGGCGATTGTGGGACGGGGCAGCAGCCGTGGGGCGGGTGACTGGTGTGGGGCGGGGCTTTGGCCCCGCCGATGATTGTGGCGGCACAGCTGCCGCGCCAAGTCTCCGCGGAGCGGCCGCTCGAATCCGTCGCTGGGTGCGCTCGCGCTGCATGTTTTTGGTGGGGCGGGGCTTCAGCCCCGCCGGAACGGTGTCGCCTCGCTCCCAACTTGTCGCGCCGCAGCCTCCGCGAAGGCGGACGGGGAGCGAGGCTCGCAGCGCTCACTCCCTCGCTCCGGATTCGTGCTGTCGCGTGTCGCGGCCCTCCGAGTCGACATGGCGCGGCACCTGTCCCGCCCAGTGTCGACGGGGCGCCGACCTGCCGCACTTCGGAACCTCGGAACCTCGGAACCTCGGCACCTCGGCCCCGCCCCCAATGTCATGATGTGTCCGGGATCGAAGTGTGGAGATCATCACTAATGCTGACGAGGCGCGGGTCGTTGACCTGGTCGGACGGGATGTTGCGGCGACCATCGGACCCGGGCACCTGGACATGGTCATGGCCGAAGCGCGCCACCAGCGCCAGTTCGCCGATACCGTCGACACATACGTTGCACGAGTGGTGGAGGAAGTTCAGCAGTACATCCACGGACACGCGGATCGACACGACGTGGCCGTCGTGTCCGAACCATCCGAACCACCCGATGTGGTTTCGGGACGGCTGGTGATGTGCGGATGGCCAACCCGTCGCACGGTTGGGTGCGTTGTCGAGGCTGCTGAAGTGAGTCAGGCGAGTTCACCATGGGGACGTGCAGGGACACGAATGGGGAAGCACAAGGCAAGCCGCATGTTGGTGGACCGGATTCGACTATGTGGCGTGTAGCTCTCGTCATCGTGGCGCTCGCGCTCGGCGGATTCCACCGGGATGTCGGTCTTGAATCAGACGGGCAGGTCGCACTTCCCGAGCGTCTGACACACGACGAGTACTGGGCGATGAGCCTGGCCCAGTCCGAGCCGAGCGCGCCGTTCCTTTCCGACAATCTCGTCTCCAACGAGATGTCGTTTGCGCAGGTCGTGCCCCAGATCCGACAGGCAGGCACCAACGGCGGGGCCTATCTCGGAGTCGGCCCCGAGCAGAATTTCACCTATCTCGACGTGCTTCGGCCTCGCATCGCCTTCATCGTCGATATCAGGCGGGAGAACCTGCTCCTGCATCTGATGTACAAGGCGCTGTTCGATGTGTCCCCAGACCGGCGCGCCTTCCTGGCGAATCTGTTCGGACGACCGGTGCGCCGTGATACCAACGGGGAACCCACCGGCGCCGAGTTGATGGACGCCGTGGCGGATTCGCCCGAGGGACCGGATGAGTTCCGTGATTTCCTGACTCGTCTCGTGGATCGTACGCTGCGTGGCTATGCCGCGCCCCTCGACGCCCGGGATTTCCAGAAGATCCGTGAGTTCCAACTCGCATTCTTTCAGTACGGACCGGCCATCGGATATGCCACCACGCTGTTGCAGCGGCCTGTGGGCGTCGCCTCATTTGCGAACTTGATGAGTCAGACGGATGCAGAGGGCCGCAACCTGGGTTTTCTGGCATCGGAGTCCGGATACCGTTTCGTGCGCGACATGCACCGCCGCAACATGGTCATCGCCGTCGTCGGCAACTTCGCGGGCCCAAGGGCGATCCGCGGGATCGGGCAATATCTTCGGCAACACGACACCACTGTGTCCGCGTTCTACGTATCGAACGTTGAGGACTATCTCGGGCGCGAACGGTCGATTCCACGCAACGGCGACTGGCAGGCCTTCTGCCGCAATGCCGCGACGTTGCCGATCACGCCGCGAAGCGTGTTCATTCGGCCACACGGACTCGCGGTCGTCGACTCGGACGGCCTCTGGCGATTGTCAAAGGACATGGTCGTGGCCTCGGCTTCCATCGATCGGGTGCCGCCAACAACGCGTGACGGACTGCCGGACGCCCTGTCGCCCATTGCGGCGGAAGTGGCCTACTGTGCTGGACAGCTCCACTGACAACAAGTGACACGACGGAGCGTGCTCGGCCGGGCGGACGCCCGCCCCACGACTGACACGCAACTCCAGCGCAGGCGGAAAGACAGCTGCCAGACGCGCGGCGCCGACCCAGGGGCGGGACGGCTTCGGCGCCGTGTCGACTCGGAGGGCCGCGACACGCGAGAGTTCGAAGCCGGAGCGCAGGGAGTGAGTGCTGCGAGCCTCGCTCCCCGTCCGCCTTCGCGGAGGCTGCGGCGCGACAAGTTGGCAGCGAGGCGATACCCGACTGCATGCAGCGCGAACGCACGGAGCGACGGATTCGAGCGGCCGCTCCGTGGAGACACGCCGACGGAGCCGTCCCGCCCCGATCCGATCGGCGCGAACAAAGGCACCGCACCACGGCACCTCGGCACTTCGGCACCCCGGCACTTCGGCACCTCGGAACTCCGGAACCCCGCCAGAAGCGTATGATCCGGCTCATCATGAGTCGTCTCGCCCTCATCCTCCTTGTTCTCATCGCGGTGGCGCTGCCCACCGGCTCCGCTACGACACAGGCGCAGAGCGCGGCCGCCGCAGCCGCGCAACTGCAGACCGCCCCGCGTGCGATTCGGCGCGACGTGCCGTTGACCAACTCGATTCGGCGCGCGTTCGACGCCGGTACGCGCGACCTGTCGGGGCGGCCGGGGCCGAACTACTGGCAACTGGAAACGGACTTCACGATTGAAGCCCGCCTCGATCCGGCGACACACACCATCACCGGCACCGAGACGATCCTCGTCCACAACAACAGCACGACGCCGCTCGCAGAGTTGGTATTGCGGCTGGACCACAACATCTTTCGGGGATTAGTGCCCCGCGGCACGTCGGTCCCGGCCGAAAACACGGACGGCATGGTCGTCACGCGGCTCGCGGTGAATGGAGAGACCGCGGACCTTACCGCGCCCGCAGCCGGCGGTGCACGTCGAGGAGGTGCAGCGGCGGCGGGGCCTCGTCCGTTGACCGTCTCGGGCCTCGATCAGACCGTGGCGCGGGTCAATTTGTCGTCGCCGATCGCGCCGAAGTCGACCGCGCGGCTCGAGATTGACTGGAATACAAAACTGCCCGGCGGCAATGGCGGCCGGGGCCATCGCATGACGCAGCGTTTCGACGACCAGCTGTATCAGCCGACCCAGTGGTTCCCGCGACTGGCGAAGTATGACGACTTGCGCGGCTGGGAGACGAGCCTGTACCTCGGGCCGTCCGAGTTCTACAACAACTTCGGCAAGTTCGACGTGAAGATCACGGTCCCCGGCGGCTGGATCGTGAGCGGCACGGGTGTGCTCCAGAATCCGGACCAGGTGCTGACCGCCGCAGCGAGACAGCGGCTGTCGACGGTGCTGAATTCAGACGAGGAGGTGACGATTGTCGGACCGGAGGAGATTGGCCCCGGTCAGGCGACCGCCGCGGGTGACCAGCTGACGTGGCACTTCGTGGCCGACAAGGTGAACGACTTCGCGTGGGCCACGGCCCGCAAGTTTGTGTGGAAAGCGACGCGCGCGACGATCCCCGGCAAGGGCCCCGTGCCGATCCACATGGTGTTTCTGCCTGAACGCGCCAACCTCTTCACCCGTGCGGGTCAGATCAGCCGTCACGCGCTCGAGTTCTATTCGAAGCTCTGGGCGCCGTACCCGTTCCCGCAGTTGACGCTGCAGGATGGTCCAAGCGCGGGCATGGAATATCCGATGGTGATCAACTCCAACCAGGGCGCTGCCGACCACGAGGCGGGACATCAGTGGTGGCCGATGATGGTCGGCACGAACGAAACGCGGTACGGCTGGATGGATGAAGGCTTCAACCAGTACATGAACATCCTGTCTGGTGCTGATGCGGCAGGGCGCGCGCCGAGCCTCAACGGGCAGGGGCAGTCCTACGGCCGCACGAGCGGCAACGAAGACGAAGCGCCGATGATGTGGTCGGCCAACGATGCGGGCAGCATGTACAGCTTCCAGACGTATTCAAAGACGCCGCTGATGCTGTCAATGCTTGGCGGCATCGTCGGCGACGAAGCGGTACAGAAGGCGATGAGTGAATACACGAAGGTGTGGGCCTTGAAGCACCCGTCACCGTGGGACTACATCTTCTTCATGAACAACCAGCTCAAGCAGGACCTCGGGTGGTTCTGGTACTACTGGCTGTGGACCACCGAGTCTGTGGAAGGCCGCATCGCGAGTGTGGCGTCCACCGCGCAGCGGACGACGGTGAAGGTGGAGCAGGCGGGGCAGATGCCGTCGCCCGTTGTGCTGAAGGTCACCCTGGCAGGGACTGGTGCCGCTCCCAAGGCGTCGGGCAACGGCACAGTGAGGATGATTGATCCGAACACCGCCGTCATTACATGGCCGGTGGACGTGTGGTTTGGCGGCAGCCGTTCGTTTGATGCGATGTTCGAAACGGACGGGCGCGCGGTCGAGTCGGTGATTCTCGATCCGTCGTGC
The DNA here is from genome assembly GCA_045862915.1 of Acidimicrobiia bacterium. Classification (GTDB taxonomy): domain Bacteria; phylum Acidobacteriota; class Vicinamibacteria; order Vicinamibacterales; family SCN-69-37; genus SYFT01. The sequence goes on along the minus strand of BTVE01000024.1, from coordinate 3,889 downwards.
CGCTTCCCGGATCGTGATCCCAACGACAACGTGTGGCCCGCGCCGGCAACACCGCCGGCGGGTAATGCACGCGCGTACGTCTGCGGATGACCATTGCGCCGCCGGGAGCCGCGCCGGTCCGAAACAATCGGCGCGGTCAGGCACGCGGCGCCGACATCGGGGCGGGACGACTGCGGTGCCGTGTCGACTCGGAGGGCCGCGACGAGCGACAGTGCGAAGCCGGAGCGGAGGGAGTGAGCGCTGCGAGCCTCGCTCCCGGTCCGCCTTCGCGGAGGCTGCGGCGCGACAAGTTGGGAGCGAGGCGACGGGCGAGAGTATGCAGCGCGAGCGCACGGAGCGACGGATTCGAGCGGCCGCTCCGCGGAGACACGGCGCCGCAGTCGTCCCGCCCCGAAACAGATCGGCGCGGTCAGAGGCGGACGTGAAGCGTGCCTACTCGATCACCACGTACCGCCAGAGCCGCGCGACTTCCTTGGCGTTGACGTACTTGCCGATTTCCTTCTCGAACTGCGCCTGCGTCTTCCAGGGACGATACTCCTTGAACTCCCGCACCATGCGCGGGCCCGCGCCGGGGATGCTCAGGATGTCGGCGTCGCTGGCCGTGTTCAGGTTCACCGGGATGAACACGTACTGTTTGAGGCGCGCCACTTCCTGCGCGTTGACGTACTTGCCGATCTCCTTGTCGAACTGCCCGAACGTCTTCCACGGACGGTACTCACCGAACTCGCGGACCATACGTGGTCCGGCTCCGGGGATGAGCAGAATTTCTTCCCGCGTACCCGTGTTCAGGTTCACATGGATGAACGCCTTGCCGTACACGGCGGTGCGCTGCTCGACGGTGAGCTTCTGGCCTTCGAGGAACTTGTCGAGTTCCACGACACTGCCGAACGGACGCGCGGCGAGCAGCGCCTTGACGATGGCGGGTGTCATGCCCGGCAGGGCGGTGAGCTCCGCCTCGGTGGCGGTATTGGCGTCGAGGATGCCCTGACCCACCTGGCCGCGCAGGGCCATCGGAGCGGTGACGAAAAAGGCGGTAACAAGCAGCAGCAGCGGCAAACGAACACGTGTCATGAAGACTCCTCTCAGGACGCAGACGAACGTATGTACGACGCGCGCCAGCCGGCCACCAGGCCGAGCAGCGCCAGTAAAGCCATGTTTCCAGGTGCCAGCGCCGGCGGCGCCTTGGCGTGCAGGACTTCCGCCATCAGCGCCAGGCCGCTGAGCGACGGATCCATTTCGAGCTGAAACTCCATGTTCGCGCGGTAGTGCATCACGGCGCCAATCACGCCCGTCACGAGCAACACCGCCATGAGTATGCGATGGACCGCCAACGCGCTCGACGACCAGCCTGCGAGCACCCAGGCGGTCGCCGCCACCGAGAGCGTCATGACCAATAACGGCGCCCACTGCCAGACGTCTTCGTGGTGGCCAATCAACCACAGCTCAGACGTGGTGCCAATCAATCCAAACAGGAGCAGCGCCAGTAGCAGGCGTCGAACGGTCCAGAGCGTGACGGCGTCGTGCATCAGAGGCACAAGGATACACCCGCGTAATCAGGACTCGTTCGGTCCTAAAAGATCGTTGGCGCGATGACGTATCGTGCTGCGTGATGACGCGACACTCGCTTTCATGTGGGTTCGCTGCGCTTGTCTTCGTGGGCACGCTGTTGACCGTACAGGCGGTGCCGCAGGCTCAGGTGGTGCAGAAGGGCACGGTAGACACCACAGGCAAGACCGGAGCGCAGCTGTTTGCCGAAAATTGCTCGGCGTGCCACGGGTTGGACGGCAAAGGCAAGGACGCCAGCGTGCTTGGTTTTGACGTGCCGACGCCCGACTTCACCGACTGCCAGTTTGCGCCGCGCGAACCGAACGCCGACTGGGTGACCGTTGCGCACGAAGGCGGCCCCGCGCGAGGTTTCTCCCAGCGCATGCCCGCATTCGGGGGCGCGCTCAGCGAATCCGATCTCTACGCCATCGTCGGACACATCAAGACGTTGTGTGGTGATGCCTCGTGGCCCAGGGGCGAACTGAATCTGCCCAAGGGGTTGTTTGTCGAGAAGGCGTTTCCCGAAGACGAATGGGTGATGACGACCTCGTTTGGGCGTCAGCCGGCGGACATCGCGACCGAGTTCGTGTACGAAAAGCGTTTTGGACCGCGTAACCAGCTGGAAGTGAAGCTGCCGTTTGGCGCGACGCGTGTGGCCGGCAACTGGACTGGCGGCACCGGAGACCTCGTGCTCGGGTTCAAGCGGGCATTTGCTCACAACCTCGACAAAGGGTTCATCACCGCGCTGGCCGGCGAGATCATCCTGCCGACCGGTGACAGCGGAGACGGTTTGTCGAAAGGTACGCCGGTCTTCGAGTCGTTTTTCTCATACGGACAGCTCCTGCCGTCCGACAGCTTCTTCCAGTTCCAGGGGGGCGTCGAACTGCCGTTTGATACGGAGAAAGCCGGCAGGGAAGCGTTCTGGCGCTTCAATGTGGGACGCACGTTCACGCAGCACGGGCCGTTCGGACGCGCGTGGTCACCGATGGTTGAGCTGATTGCCGCACGTGAACTCGAATCGGGCGCCCATGTCGACTGGGACATCGTGCCGCAGGTGCAGGTCACGCTCAACACGCGCCAGCACGTCCGGTTCAATCTTGGCTGGCGTACGCCGCTGAACAACCGCGACGGCCGGCACTCACGACTGGTGATGTATTTCCTGTGGGATTGGTTTGACGGAGGACTGCGCGATGGTTGGTAAGGTGATTTCCGGCCTCGCGGCCGTCATCTGGGCCTCATCGCTGCTCGTCGCCGCCGAGCGCGTAGCGGCCGATACGGCAACCCAGGCTGTTTCGCCCCACGCGGGGCTCCCGCCGGCCGCGCTCTTCGAGCCCGGCGACACCTGCATGGTCTGTCACAACAATCTCATCACCCGTACCGGCGAGGATGTCTCGATCGGCGCCGACTGGCGCGCGTCGATGATGGCCAACTCCGCGCGCGACCCGTACTGGCAGGCCGCCGTCCGCCGCGAAATCATGGACCATCCGGCAGCGCGGGAGACGATTGAAGACGAATGCTCGATCTGCCACATGCCGATGACGACCTACCCGGCCAGGGCAGGCGGGGGCAAAGGCCGCATCTTCGATCACCTGCCGCTGGGACGTCCCGATGATCCAGACGCGGCGCTGGCCTCCGATGGCGTGTCCTGTTCGGTGTGCCACCAAATCCGGCCTGACAGACTGGGCGAGCCCGCGAGCTTCACCGGCGGGTACGTGATCGATGTCAAAGCGGCTCCCGGTACCCGCGCGGTGTTTGGCCCCTTTGCGGTGGATGCCGGACGCTCACGGGCCATGCAGTCCTCGTCGGGGTTTGTCCCCAACGAGTCCACCCATGTGCAGCAGTCGGAACTCTGCGCGACCTGCCACACCCTCACCACTCATTCGCTGGCCACCGGTGCCAACGGCGCGACCTTGCCCGAGCAGATGCCGTATCAGGAATGGCGTCACAGCGAATACCGCGAGACGCGCAGCTGCCAGTCGTGCCACATGCCCGTGGTCGAAGAAGAGATTCCGCTGGCGCAGATCCTGGGGCAGCCGCGTGCCGGCGTGTCGCGGCATACCTTCCTCGGCGGCAACTTCTTCATGATGCGTGTGCTGAATCGGTATCGCGCTGAGCTGGGTGTGCGCGCGACGCCCACGGAGATGCTCAACGCGATCGCCCGTACCGAGCGGCACCTGCAGGAAGACACGGCCCGCCTGTCCATTGCCGCAGCGCAGCGCTCGGACTCACAGCTGAGCGTGGAGGTGGACGTCGAGAATCTGGCCGGCCACAAATTCCCGACCGCGTATCCTTCACGGCGCGCGTGGATTCAGTTCACGGTGAAGGATGGCCAGGGGCGCACGGT
>BTVE01000023.1:0-48051 GCA_045862915.1 Acidimicrobiia bacterium | reverse complement strand
CTGACGGTGAATGCAATCACACCGTACAACCCCGCAGCGGCCAGCGCGAGCGCCAGTGCGCCAAACCCCAGGAAGATGCTGGTGATGATTCGCGAACTTGAGGCGTTTTCCGAAAACCGGGTCGCCAACGTCTTGGGAGGTGTAGTCGCCAGGCCGGCGTCCACACTGGCGATGGCTCTGCGCAGATCGGTCACGAGGCTGTCGGGCTGCGACGACGAGGCCACCACCGTCAACGTGGCTACGGGTGATTGTTCAATCGGCACGTACAGTTGGGGATCCACTGCTACCAGTTCACCATTCTTCGTGTCCTCGACGACCCCGACGATGGTCAGCGGCGTGGCACCGCCGTCGGCATGCAGGTGCACCATGCGATCGAGGGCGTCGGCCGCACCGCCGAAGTACCGGGTGGCGGCGGTGTGATTGATCACCGCCACGCCGCGGCGGTCGGCGGCATCTGCCGGCTCGAGTGCTCGACCGGCAAGTACGTCAATTCCGACAGCGGAGAAAAAGTCGGGCGATACTGCGTACCACGCGGCAAACGGCCGCTCGCCCTCTCGCACGCCGTCGTTGGCGGTGCCGCTGAGGCTCCGGGTCACCTGTGGATCAAAGACCGGCAGATGCGACACGACGGCCGCGCGATTCACGCCCGGCACGCGGCGCACCGCATCAACCAGTGCGGTCGTGGCGAGTCGGCGCGCGTCCTGATCGCCATAACGCGAGTCGGGAAGATCAAGAGACAGACTCAGGACGCGGTCGATCTGCATGCCCGTGGGCGTGTGGCTGAGCTGCCACATGGACTGAACCGCCAGCGCCGATACCACCAGCAGTGAGAGCGCCATGGCGACCTGCGACACGATGAGCACGCGCCCTTTCCGGCGGCTCGAATGCCCGCCGCGGATGCGAGTACCACGCAGGTGTTCGGCGTCGGCGGGGCGGCTGTGACGCAGTGCAGGCCACACACTGAAGAGCAGCGGTGTGATCACGGAAAGACCGAGGTTGAATGCCAGAACATATCCGTCGATCGCCAGCATGCGGAAGTACTGCTCGAATGCGACGGCGTTGATCGTCTTCAGGCCGGCCTGTGCGAGCAGGAGGCCGGCCGTGCCGCCGACCAGGCCAAGCACGACGCTCTCGGAGACGAGAGGCGCAATCAACTGCGCGCGGGAGGCCCCAAGCGCGCGGCGCACATCAATGTCCTGCGCGCGTCCCACCAGACGCGCCCGCGCGAGGTTGGCCAGGCTGGCGCAGGCGATCAGCAGGACAAATCCCACGACCACGGACATGAGCGCGAGAATCACCCAGGTGTCTCCGCCGGTGATGGCCGACCGTGTATCGAGCACCACCAGACTCCAACCGGTATTGGTCGCTGGATGACGTTCCGCGAGGCGCGCGGCCACAGCCTGCATTTCCGTATGGGCCTGCTCCAGGGAGACACCCGGTGCAAGAGTGCCCATCACGCTGAGCGTGCGAACGTCACGCGCCGAGCCGGCATCAAGCGGCAGCGGCGTCCAGATGTCGATTTCAGCCAGGCTGCCGAACTCGATGTCCGGAGTCATGACACCCACAATGGTGAGCGGTCGACTGTCGAGCGTGACCGTGCGGCCGACCACTGCTCGGTCTGCGTTGAACGAGTCGCGCCAGAAGCGATAACTGAGCACCGCCACCGGGGCGGAGCCGACGCTATCCTCTCCCTGCAGGAAGAGACGTCCCTCCGCCGGTGCCAGCCCCCACACCGACGGCAGATTGGCTGTCACCCGCATCAGGGCGACGCGTGTTGGATCGCCGCCGATCACCAGCGTCCCGGATCCAATCTCACGGGCGGCCAGGGTCTGGAACGAGCGGCTCTCAGCACGGAAATCCAGGAAGTCGGGCATGGATGTTCGCCCGATCGTCACGCCTTGAGGCCCGTTCACCTGACGGACCCATCCGAGACTGTCCGGATTCGCTATCGGGAGGGGCCGCACCACCAGCGGATTCGCAATGCTGAACAGTAGCGTGTTCGCCCCAATCGCGAGAGCCATGGTGATGATGGCGACCAGACTGTAGCCGGGGGATCGAAGCGCGGTGCGGAGTCCAAGCTTGAGATCGCGGATCATGGTCGAGATTGGACGAGATTGGCAGTCACTCTGTTGCCCCAGTTCAGGCCCCCTACGATGAAGGTGGCATAAACCCTGCTTTATCGAGGCGTTGTATGAAACGTTTGTCCTCTCTTGTGTGCACTGCCGCGGTGGTCCTCGCCGCAGGCTGTTCGACTCCGACCGATCCTGTTGATGCGACGATGACACTTGCGCCCGGCCAGAGCGCCACCGCGGGTTCACTGAACGTGAAGTTCATCGGCGTCACGATTGACACCCGCTGCCCGGCCAATGCGTTGTGCATCCAGGCCGGCGATGCCTACATTGCGCTTGAGGCCTCGGTGGCCGCGACGCAGCGCTCCTTCGAGCTCCAGGTCCTCAACCCTACCAATCGGGAAACCGAGGTGCGCGGCTACCTCATCAGTGTGGAGTCCCTGTCACCGTACCCGTTTGCGCCGAGCCCCATCGACCCTGAGGACTACCGCGTGACGTTGCACGTCACGCGCTGAGTGAGCCTTCCGCAGCACCAAAAAAAACGGGGCGGCAGATCCGAAGATCTGCCGCCCCGTCGTGTGTACGCGTGTGAAGCGAACTAGAACGTGAGCTTCACCGAGAACCGCGCCGAGCGCGCGCCCTGGAAGCCCGAGTTCTGCTTGTAGCGCGGATCGGGACGACCCACCGGCGTGCGGTTCGCCATCGACGACACCGTGTCGAACCCGGCGAAGAACGCCTGGTCGTTGGCGAGCACGAGCGCATCACGATACGCCGTCGCGAAGCGCGTCGTCGCCGTCATCTGATCGAACAGGTTGTCGATGTTGAACTGCGCCTGCAGCCGCATGTTGCGCGGCAGCTTCACACTCTGCGTGAAGTTCAGGTCCGTCTGCGTGTAGACCGGCGAACGGCCCAGGTCGTTGCGGCCAAACACGAACACCGGCACGCCCTTGTAGGTGACCGACGTCGTGTTGGGCAGACCCGAGAACGCCACGAAGTTCACACCCACCTGTGTGCCCCACGGCAGGATGTACGCACCCTGCGCCTTGAACTGAATGGGACGATCACTCTGCAGGTTGCCGGTCAGGGGCTTGCCCGTCTGGTCGAACTGCATGTAGAGACCGTCAAACGACCGGTTCACGTTCGGGCTGTTGCGGCCGTTTTCGTCCGAGTTGGTCAGACCTGCATAGTTGCCATAGGTCCGGCTGAACAGGATGTTGGCATTGAGGAACCAGTTGTCCTGCAGACGACGACGGAAGGAGATGTCGAGGCCGTCATAGTTGCGCTTCGGACGCGGCGTGGCGGGGAAGTCAGTGCCAAGCGGGTACTGACCGAAACCAACGCCGGGGTTGGCGATGTAGTAGACCTCACCAACGCCGGGCACCTGCACGCCCACGTCTTCAATGGTCTCGTTCAGCCACTTGTGCGCGTAGCGCACACCCACCGACATCGTGCGTGACAGTTCGTGGTCGAGACCAAGCGTCAGTTCCTGCGTCTTCACCGGCTTGAGGTTCGGGTCCACAAGGTTGTCGGCCGGGTCGTTCGAGACGTGACGGAAGTCGACCTGCTCGATGAAGGTGCCGCGGCAGCCGCTGCCGGCCGGGCCTTCGCAGTCGATCGTGTTCCAGTTGTAGTCGTCGAGCGTCCAGTAGTAGCTGATCCAGCGGTCGGCGCCCCAGGCACCGCGCGGCATGTCGAGCTTCTCGATGTCGTAGAACACACCCCACGAACCGTACGCCTTCCACTTCGAGTCGCCCTTCACGTCATAGGCAAAGCCGAGACGCGGCGCGATCTTTTCGCCCCACCCGAACGTGATGCCGGGGTTCTCCGGGCGATAGGACGGGATCGACGTGTGTTCGGCGCGCACACCGTAGTTGATGGTCAGCTGGTTGTTCACCGACCACTGATCCTGCAGGAACAGGCCGAGGTTGTTCGACTTGATGTCGCCTTCGGTGTATGAGCGCGAGACCGTGTAGTAGCCGTAAGTGCCGCGCACCAGCGTGTTGGACAGCGTCGCGCGCGAGCTGTTCCACGAAAACGCGATATTCGGGTGCTGCTGGCCGCTTGACACACTGTTTTCGATGCGCTCGACCTGCACGCCGAACTTGAACGCGTGCTGGCCGCGCCACTCGCGGAACATCGTGATGTCGGAGTTCACCGACCACCGAGCGTAGTCGTCGTACCGCGTGAAGCTGTTTGACGGGTTGTCGGCAAAGCCGCTCAGCTGCTGCAGGGACGCCGGCACGTCAAGCAGACCGACGTTGGTCGTCGAGAACGTGCGCCGTGTGCCGCGGAAGTAGTCGCCGCCCTTCGTACCGCTGCCGTATCCGAGGTAGCCTGCGGTGACATTCGCATACATGCGATCGTTCACCGTCCAGTCAAACGCGAGTGTGTAGGCATCGTTGAACGAGCCGGTGTAGGTGGTGGGACGTGGGTTGAACAGCGTCGCATTGGACGCGCTGGTCGGATTGGTCGAGCTCGTGTTGTTCGCGTCAATGGCCGGCAGGCTCAGGCCGCCCGTGCTGCGCGTGTTGGCGCCGGTCGCCCGCACCCGCATCGCGTTGTTGCGCGTGAGCGCGTGGGTGACGGTGTACTGGTAGTCCTTGTTGGTGGTCTTCGAGTTGAAGCTCTGGACGGGATCGAATCCGCGAGGGTTGGTCCACGTCACGGTCCGGTCCGTGTTCTGGATGTTGCGGTTGTAGCCGACCCAGAACCAGGTGCGGTTGCGGAACACCGGACCGCCAAGGTCATACACCGTCTCGATGCGCTCGGTTTCCTTGAGGCGTGGAGCCGTGAAGTACTCGGCCTTGGTGTTGTCGCTGGGCACGAGGCGCAGCGACGGACGCACGTCACCCGTCAGCCAGTCGAGCTTCTTGCCCGTCAGGTACCCGCTGAAACCGCCGCGGTAGCTGTTGGTGCCGCTCTTGGTGATCGCCGATACGACGCCGCCGGTTGATGCCCGGAACTCGGCGTTGTAGCCGGACTGCTTGACCTGAATCTGGTCGACGAAGTCGACAATCAGGCCGCGGCCGGCAACGCCGGTGCGCAGGTTCGTGGAGTCCATGCCGTCGACCACGTAACGGATTTCCGAGGCGCCGGCGCCGTCAATCATCAGACCGCCGCCGCGACCTTCGATGCCCGTGCCGGCCACACCGGTGATGGCGTCCAGGAAGTTGCGGCCAACAGGCAGCAGGTCGATGACGTCCTTCGTGATCGTCGCCGTGACGGCGTTCTGTTTGACGTCCACGATCGGCGCTTCGGCGCGCACCTGCACGGACTCAGCCAGGCCTGACACCGCCATGGTCATGTCGGCCTTGAGGATCTGACCGGCCAGCAGCGTAATGTTGTCGCGCGAACTCGGCGCAAACCCCGACAAGGTGGCGCTCAGGGTGAACACCCCAGGCGGGAGGGACGGGAAACGATAGACGCCGTTCGCGTCGGTCACCGCGGCCTGCACCGCGTTTGTGGCCTTGTGCCGTGCCTCGACGGTCACACCCGGAAGCACGCCGCCGGAGGCGTCCTTGAGGGTGCCTTCAATCGCCCCGCGCAGTTCCTGGGCGTGTGCCGGTGTGACCGCCAGTGTCCCGAACAGGACGCCGGCGACCAGCACGCCAATACAACGTTTCAACATGTGGACTCCTCTATCTCCGGACAATCTGGGTTAAAGACCTGAAAACGCGTGATGAAATTCGTGTATCCGGGGATGGCGCATACTACACCTCTAGGGTGTTTATGGGAATCGCGAAATCAGGCGTCCGAAGTGTCCTGATCTGGGCACTTCTTGGAGTGGTGCACGGACCGGCGTGGGCGCAAGACACCCAGCCCCCATCGTTCCGGTCTGCCGTCGAGCGCGTTCCGGTGGACGTCTCCGTTCTGGACCCATCAGGCCGGCCGGTCAGTGACCTGACCCTCCAGGACTTTGTAATCCGTGTCGATGGACGCCCGCGCACCGTGTCGTCGGCAGACTTCATCCGGGCGGGTCGGCTTCGCGACGAGTCGCCGGCGCCGGAGTGGTTCAGCACCAACGCCGGCCAACAACCCGGGCGCCTCGTCGCCATCGTCATTGACGAAGCCCACGTGCGGCGTGGCGCATCACGCCAGGTGTTTCAGGCCGCGGCGCGATTTGTGCGGAGCCTCGACCGCGCCGATCGGGTCGGCGTGTTCCTGATTCCCGGCACGGGCCCGCTGACCGGCTTCACCAGCAACCATGCGCTGGTCGCCCGACTGCTGGATGGTGCGTCAGGCATGAACACCGAGGCCGATATCTCGGGACGCGTCGGTATCGCGGAAGCGTTTGAGCTGCTCGACCGTCCCCCCGATCCTGGTTCCCCCACGCTTGGCCCGCCTGGATCACTCCTGGAGGAGGTGTTCTCCCGCGAATGTGCCGGAGAAAACGACACCAACTCCATCGCCGCGTGCCGTCGCCGAATCGAAGCCGAGGCGCGCAACGTCTTCACCCTGACCCGCGGCCGCACGACCCGCTCGCTCACGGCCCTGCGTGGACTCCTTGAGGAGTTTGCCCGGACGCCGGACAGCAAGACCGTGGTATTGCTGAGCGAGGGCCTGGTGCTGGGCCGTGACATGACCGACATCAGCTGGATGAGTGCGCTGGCCGCGCGCGCACAGGTGTCGCTGTACGCCCTGCGCCTCGACAGCGAACTCTTTGATGCGGGCATCGGGCGCGTCTCGCCCAGCCGCCGGGCTGATCTGGACCTGCTCCACGCGGGCCTGGACCAGCTGGTCGGAGCCGCCAACGGGACGGTGATGCCCGTAGCCGTGAATGCGGGAGCGTTGTTCGCGCGGCTCGACGTCGAGTTGTCCGGCTACTACCTGCTTGGCCTGGAACCCGTTCCCGCCGACCGTGACGGACGCACGCACACGATCAGCGTGGAGGTCACGCGACCCGGCGTGCGTGTGCGTGCGCGACGCGAGTTCAGCCTCGCGGCGGAACGTCCGACGACACGCGCGGAGCAGCTGGCCGCGGCTTTGCGCGCGCCCACGCTGGAAACCGATTTCACGCTGCAGGCCTCGACCTGGAGTTTTCCGGAAGGGCCGGGCTCGCGCCAGGTGAAAGCGCTGCTGGCAGTGTCGCTCGACCGCGCCTTTAATCCGGAAGGCCCGTTCGGCATCGCGTGGATGCTGCACGATGCGTCGGGGCGCCTCGTCACCGCACAGGATGAAACGACGGTGAGCCGCGCGCCAGGCACGGCGGCTGGAACGCCGCAAACGTGGGCTGATGCCGTGGTGGTGCCACCCGGCGTCTACACGCTGAAGGTCGCCGCAGTGGATGACAGCGGGCGGCGCGCAACGGTCGAACACGCCTTTGAGGCGCGGGTCGCAGGGTTTGATCAGGTGAGGATGGGCGATGTGCTGGTCGCCGCGCCCGCTGTGGCGGGCGCCGCATCCTCACCCAGCGTGGATGGGACGATCACCGCCGCCAGCCTCGTGGGTTATGTGGAGCTGGCGGCCGATCGACCGGAGTCGCTTGGCCCCATCACGGTGGTGCTCGAGATTGCGCGCGACGAAGACAGCCCGGCGCTCGAGGTGGCCCCGATGCGGTTCACCGACGACGGCACGAGCGCACAGCGCCGAGCCGAGGCCGCGCTCGGCGTCGCGCACCTTCCGGATGGTGCGTACGTCGTCCGGGCTCGCCTGCACTCGAACGGCCGGCCCATTCGCGCGGTGTCACGGCCGGTAATCATCAGCCGCCCGATGCCGGTGGCGGGTGTGGATCCCGCACCGGCCTCAGCCGTCGGCGCCCTCGCGCCACCGCCGTTGGACCGTGCGTCGCTGCTCAGCCGCACGGCGGTTGGCTTCATGCTCGATCAACTCGCGCAGGGCAGCCATCCGCCGTTGCCGGACGCGCTGCTGCCCGCACTCGGGCTCACACGAATCGGCCGGTTCACGCAGGCCGCCGAGATTGCCACCGCGACAACGACGAAACACTTCGCCGCACCGTTCTTTCGCGGGTTGTCGGCCCTCGCGTCCGGGACACTCGACGACGCAGTCACGCAGTTTGCGGCATCACTCGCCGCAGCGCCGGACTTCCTGCCCGCGACGTTTTATCTCGGCGCCTGTTATGCCGCGGCGGGCAGGGATCGCGACGCGCTGCTGGCCTGGCGCACGGGCCTCATAGCCGACGAGCGCGCGCCGTGGATCTACACCACGGTGATCGATGGCGCCCTGCGCGCCCAGGACGTGCGCTTCGCGTTGCAGCTGAGCACCGACGGGCTTACGCGATGGCCCACCCTGCCGGCCATGCGCACACGCGTGGCCATCAGCTACGCCCGCGCGAGCCAGCCGGTGCAGGCGCTCCAGGCGTTGCTGCCGGCGTTGGACGGACCTGACGCGGATGCCGCCACAGTGTTCCTCGGTCTGCAGCTGCTGCATCAGGCCGCGACGCTGGGTGTGAGCCTCGGCAGCACTCGGACCGACGACCTCACGTTGTTTGACCGATGGGCGGCGCGGTATGCGGCCGCCGGGGGCCGGGACGAGGATACCGTTGCCACCTGGCGACGCCAGGTGGCCGGCCGTTGAGGGCCTTCCCTGATTTACCGCCCGGTAGAAACGCCCTACCACCAACCAGGTAAGAACGCCCTCCCTGCCCCGGCGCAGGCCCGCTTTTTGAGGCTCCGACGCTGGAACGGACCTTGAAGCGATCCGGCCGTTGATGGCGATTCGACAGCAACTGCGCGCTCTTGGACAGCGATTCGTGGTCCTGCACCAGCGACTGGGACGTTGGGCGTGGCCGGCATGGCTGGCTGCGGCAGGCGCGACCGCAGTCGCCATCAACCTCCTGCTCGTGGTGCCCGGCGAGGGCGGCATCAGCCGTGCTGCCGAGATGCCGGTGTCCACACTGGTGTTCGACCGCAAGGACGCCCCCGTCTTCTCCATTTTTAAGGAGCGACGCACCACGGTTCCGCTCGCGCAGATCTCCCCAGACGTGGTCCGCGCCGCGCTGGCCGTGGAAGACGAACGGTTCTACGACCACTACGGCGTCGATGTCCGCCGCATCGCAGGCGCAGCGCTGGCCAATCTCAAGGCGGGTTCGCTGGTGCAGGGCGGCTCGACCATCACGCAGCAACTCGCGCGCAAGACGTTCCTCAGCGATCAGAAGTCGTTCTGGCGCAAGGCCCGCGAAATCGTCCTCGCAGTGCGGCTCGAGTGGGCGTTCGAGAAGGACGAGATCCTGGAGCTGTATCTCAACCGGATCTACTTCGGACGAGGTTTCTATGGCATCGAGGCCGCCGCGCAAGGGTACTTCGGCAAACCGGCGTCCGGGCTGAAGCTGGATGAAGCCGCCCTGCTGGTGGGCCTGATTCAGGCCCCGTCTGCGTACGCGCCACCCACACACCTTGACAAGGCACTGGCGCGCCGGCGCATCGTGCTCGGCCGGATGGTCGCGGTGGGCGCGATCACCGAAGCACAGGCCGAGCGGGCTGCCGCCGCCAAAGTCCGGCTGCGACGCGACCTGGGCCAGCCGTCGTTTGGCGAATACTTCCGCAACCGTGTCGCGCGCGAACTCACGGATCGTTTCGGCGAAGACATGGTGTGGAACGGCGGCCTGCGTGTCTACACCACGATTGATCCCACGCTGCAGCGCGCGGCTGAAAAGGCCCTCACCTCAGGCCTTGCCGCCATCGAGAAGCGGCGCGACTTCAAGGGGCCGCGGCTGCAGGACGCCGGCAGCGACGACAGCAGCCGTCCGGACTACCTCCAGGGCGCGCTGGTCGCGATCGATCCGCGCAACGGCCACGTGCGCGCACTGGTCGGCGGACGCGACTTCGACGACAGCACCTTCGACCGCGCCGTCGACGCGCATCGCCAGGCGGGCTCGGCCTACAAACCGTTTGTGTTTGCCGCAGCGCTGGAATCAGGCGCGAGCCCGGCAACGCTGCTGACCGACATCAATGACACCACCCGGATCGAGGGCGGCGTCTGGCGTCCCAATGAAGGTGTGGCCTCCGACGACACGATGACCATGCGTGAGGCCATGCGCGTCTCGCACAACCGTGCCGCGGTGCGGGTGCTCAACAACGTCGGCATCCGCAGCGCCTCGTCCTACGCACAACGGCTCGGCCTCGAACCGCCGCCACCGGTGCCGTCGCTGGTCCTCGGCTCCGGCGAAGTCACGTTGTTGTCGATGACCACGGCGTACGGCGCCTTCGCCAACGGCGGCATCGTGCATCCACCGCAGTTCATCCGTCGCGTTGAGGACGCGCAGGGCGTTGTGCTCTGGGAGAGTCACACGGAATCTCATCGCGCCGTTTCGGAGAGCACGGCCTTCCTGATGGCCGACATGCTCGCCGACGTCATCGACCGCGGCACCGGCTATCGCGCGCGCAGTGAGGGTTTCCGCCTGCCGGCGGGCGGCAAGACCGGCACCACCGACGACTACAAGGACGCCTGGTTTGTGGGCTTCACGCCGTCACTGGTCGCAGGCGTCTGGACGGGCTTCGACCAGCCGCGCACGATCGCGCCCAACGGGTATGCGACCAGCATTGCAGTGCCAATCTGGGCGCATTTCATGCGCGATGCCACCCGCGGACACTCGTCCACCTGGCTCGAACGGCCCGACGATGTGGTCGCGCGCCAGGTGTGTCTGCGCTCCGGCCTGCTGCCCAACAGCGGCTGCGAGCTGGTGACACTCAACGAAGACGGTGAACCCATCACGTCAGGTGTCGGCTGGGAGTACTTCAAGGACGGCACTGCGCCGGAAGACTACTGCCCGCTCCACGGCAACCGCTCATGGCTGCAGCGGCTGCTGGGCATCGGCAGGTAGGCAAGAGGCAATCGTGGGGCGGACCACCGTAGCCTTGGCGAAGGTGGTCAGGTCCGCCATCACCCGCCGAACGTCCGATACAGCCAATAGGCAATCGGAATCAGGGCGCCGGTACCCACGAGCCATTTGCCGCGACCGCCAAGACCTGTGGGCCCACGGAGCACGAACATCCCGGTGATCGCCATGCCAATCAGCGCAATCGCATAGAGATCCGAGATGAACGTCCAGATGCCTTTGGACGCGTTGATGTGCAGCTGATTGATCGCAAACAGGACTGGGCGCGGGCGTGTCTCTTCGGTGAGGACCTGGCCGGTCGGCGTATCGATCGCAATCGTCCGCCCCTCGTAGAACAACTGAAGGGTCTCCGGATCGGGTCGGAAGACATTGAGCGGCTCGTCGGTCAGCCCCAGTTTCGCGCGCGCGTCGCGCACAAGCGCATCGCGGTCGTCACCCACCAGCGGTGCGACCTGCGACACGGTGCGTGTCTGTCTGTAGTTGGGATTCCAGTCGGCAACGTGATTGAGCGCGAGGCCCGACACGCCGAAGACCAGCGTGAGGCCCACGATCAGGTACCCCACGTCACGGTGCAGGATGTTGTTGTATCTCCGGGCCCGGCTTGCGCCGGGCCTCGGTACGCCGGCCATGAACGGGACGCTCAGTAAACGAACGCGCCCTCGCCCTTGATCTGCACATCGACCTTGGGACCCTTGACGGTCTTGGGATCAAACGTCGTCTTCTGTTCCTTGGCGTGCTCCATGCCCTGCGCGATCTGCTGCTCGACCGAGAGGGTCTGCACGTCGATGATGCCTTCGACCTTGGCGTTTTTGCCCTTGATCGACATCGGGAATACGATGACGCCGTCTTCGACCTTGAAGCGAATCGTCTGGAACTCCTTGTCGGAACCCAACGCCAGCCAGCAGCCCATCATTTCGCAGACGTCCACGATCGGCCCCTGCACGAGCACACGCTTGCCGTTGTATTTCTCGGGCGAGGCGTAGATATCGGAGACCTTCGTGACGTCCTTCAACGTCAGGTCCGAACCGTACTTCTTGCCTTCCTGCGCGGCGACTCCCGCCACGACGCCCGCCACCAATGCACACGCAATCACAAGACGACGCATTTGCCTGACCTCCAACTGTCCGACGATACCACGGCTCACGCCCGAAGGTGGTCGGCCTGCCACTCGCGGATCATCTGCTTGATGACCTTCTTGTCATGGATGTGATCGCGCAGGACCACGGTCGCCAGCTCGGGCAGTTCCTCGTCACTGGCAAACCGCATCGCCACCAGCTGGTCGGGCGTGAAGTCCACGATACGTGGATGCAGGCCCAGCGGCAGCACCTCGCGCAGTCGCAGCCGCATCTCGAGCCGGATGACGCGATCCTGCACCCGCAGCGCAAAGATGCGGGCCATGAAGAACACGATGACCAGCGCGATCGCGGTCAAGGCATTGACGATGCTGTCGCCGGTCCGGAGGCTGAACATGCGATACAACGCCCAGCCCATGTTGATGACGATCAGCGGGAAGGCGACGAAGTGATACGCGGGAACAAACTTCGAGTGATTTTTATAGGTCTGCACCGGCTCGGCCATGTGCGCTCCTGAGTGACTGGCGGGATCATACCCTCAATCACGGAGGACGTCAGCCGGGTCCACCCGGCCCGCGGTGAGCGCAGGCTGAAGGGTGGCCACGAGCACGGCAGTGAGCAGCACGACCGGCAGGCCCACCCACAGCCGGGCATCCGCCGGTGACACGTCAAACAGCAACCCGCCCGACGCCAGGGCACGCGCGGCCGCCACGGCCGGCACGGCGCCAATCAGCAGACCCACCACCGCGAGCCGCGTCCCCGCGCGCACGAAGAGCCCGACCACGTCGGACACATGTGCGCCGAGCGCCAGCCGCACACCGACTTCCCGCCGCCGTTGCGCGACGGCATAGGCCATCGAGGCGTACGCCCCCAGACACGCGAGCAGCAGTGTCACACCGGCAAGCACGGTGAACGTGGCGGCAAGGAACCGCTCGCTCCAGGTAGTGACACGTCGCCGTTCGCTGAGCGACATCACGTCAAAGGCCGCAAACGACGGATCCACGCCGCGCACCACCCGCCGCAGCGAGTCAGCCAGCGTCGACGGCGGGGCGGAGGCGCGCGCGAGAATCGCCATCGTGCGGCTGCCCTGCCGCGCGTAGGGCACATAAAGATTCAGTTCGGCTTGCGGCGAGACCTCACCAAACTCCTCATAGGTCAGGTCCGGCGCCACGCCCACAACACGCAGCGTCGCCGTGACGTCGCCCCGCGCGTTGACCAGCGCAAGCACCTGGTCCAGCGCCGGCTGGCCGGGCCACAGGCGGTCGGCGAGCCTGGCGTTCACGATGACAACATCCGACGCGGGGTCGCCCTGTTCCTGCGCGGTGAACGTGCGGCCCTCCCGCAGTTGCAGCCCGAGTGTCGTCCAGAATCCGGCAGTGGCTGAGAACGCCATCGCTCCCACCGGTGTGCCGGCTCGGCCGGGCGCTGCGACGAGCAGTGTTGGTCCGCCATCATCAGCGGGAATGGCTGATGTGACGGCCGCGTGGGTCACACCAGGAATCGCGGCCACGGCGTCGGCCACACGCGTGACGACCCCGGCACGCGCGTCGATCGCATCGTAGGCGTCACCCGCGATGTAGAAGCGGCCGCTCAGGACGGGCGCCGGATCAAATCCGGCATCGGCGCGTTGCAGCGCGACCGCTGATGCCGCCAGCAGTGTCGCGCCAGCCAGCAGCACGAGGCTGACGGCGACTTGTGCCACCACCAGGCTGCGCTGCGTGTGTTGGTGCCGGGCGGTGCCGCCGGCCACCCGTGTCTGTGAGCCCATTGACGACAGGTCAATTCGCGACAGCCGCACTGCCGGCAATGCGCCCGCCAGCAGCGCAACCAGCATGGTCACGGCCAGCACGAGCAGCAGGACGCGCGCATCGAGTGCCGGCTGCACCCAGTACGCGGGACGCTCGGGCACCGTCGCCAGGATCGTGGGCAGGGCCCACGCGGAGAGGAGCACGCCCGCAACACCTCCCGCGGCAGCGATCACCACCGCCTCCGACATGACGAGCGACGCGAGGCGCAGGCGTCCTGCCCCGAGTGCGGCACGGGTCGCGAGTTCCTGAGTGCGAGACGCACCGCGGGCGATCAGCAGGCCGCCGACATTTGCGCAGGCGACCAGCAGCAGCAGCGCCACGGCCGCCAGCATGGTGTTGGTGCCCTCAGGACCGCCCACCTGGAATTCACGCAACGTCAGCACATGGAGGCCCCACGCACGATGTGTTTCGGGAAACTCGCGTGCGAGCGTGGCGGCCACGCGATCGAGGTCGCCGGCCGCGTAGGAGGGCGAGACACCCTCACGCAGCAGGCCGTACGCAATCAGCGCGCGATTCCCTCGGCTGGCAACGGGATCGCCGGCGTACGGCAGCCAGACCTGGTGTTGTTCCGGGAATCCGAAGCCCTCCGGCATGACGCCAATCACGGTGACGGGCCTGGCATTGAGCAGCACGGCCGATCCGATCACCCCGGGGTCACCCCCGAGCGTGTGCTGCCACAACGTGTGACTGATGATGGCGACCGACTCGAGGCCCGGCAGCGCGGCCTCGTCTGCGCGGAACAACCGCCCCTGTGCCGGCGCGACGCCCAGCATCGTGAAGAGGCCCGGCGTGACCGACGCGCCGAGCACACGTGCCGCATCGTCGGTACCCGCGACGGAGAAGTTGCGGTCGATGACCCCTTCCAGGGCCTCAAGCGACGTCGCTCGCGCGCGCAGGTCAAGAATGTCCGAATAGGACAGTTCGGAGTTGTTCCAGTCACGTGCCTGCGACGGATGCGTGGAATGTACGGTGACAAGCCGGGGACCCCGGTCGCCAAACGGCAGCGGTCGCAACATCAACGCGTCCACGATCGCAAACACGACTGCAAACGCCGCAATGCCGAGCGCCAGCGTCATCATCGCTGCCAGAGAGAACATCGGCGCCCGACGCAGGCCGCGAACGCTGACGCGCAGGTCCGCAGCCATCTGCCGCACCAGGCCGCCGGTCAGCACGCGCCGCTCCCGCCGGACATCTCGCCGCAGGCCGATGACCGTGCGTACGGCGTCCACAAATGCGCGCAGCCGGGCGCTCGGGCGTTGAGCGGCCGACGCCGCTTCGGCCGTCGCGAGCAGTTCGTCACCAAACTGGTCCCGGAATTCGCGGGGGCAGCACCGCAGCAGCAGGCGATAGAGTGTGGGCGTCATGCCAAGCTCTTGCGGCGCTTCGCGGCCTGCACCACCCGCGCCATCCTGGCGAGATCGGCTTCGAGGACGGCGCGGCCGAGGGGCGTGGCCCGGTAATACCGGCGCCGCTCATCGTCGCTGGGCTCCCCGGCCGGGCGGTCGACTTCGGCAATCAGGTCGTCAAGCAGCAGGCGCCGCAGGGTCCGGTAGAGCGCGCCGGTCTGGATCTGGAGTTCGCCGGACGATCGCGCTTCGACGTCCTTGATGATCGCGTAGCCGTGCAGCGGCCGCGCGTCGAGCGCCATCAGGATGAACGCAACGTCGGACTTGAGCGGCAGGAAGTCTGCCGGGTCGGGTCGAGGCATGCCGGACAGCGTAGCGCGTCTGTAGACATTTTGTCTACAGACGCCGTTCTGACAGGCCCGTCACCCCTTCAGCGTCAGTCCCGGATCCAGCCGCCGCACCCGAAGCGCCGGAAGCAGGCTGGCGACGGTGGCCACGACCAGCAGGAACGCGGCGGCGCCGACATGGGTGAACGGGTCGCTCTCGGTCACGCCGTACAACGAGGACGCCACGAGCGCCACGGCTGGGCGCGCCAGGCCGAGCCCGATCACCACGCCCACCACCGCAAGCCCGACACCACTGGACACCACCAGCCACAAAACACTGCCGGGCGTGGCACCCAACGCCAGGCGGATCCCGAACTCGCGCGTGCGTTCACCAACGGCGTTGGCAATCACCCCGTGCAGGCCGACGGCCATCAGCACGAGGGCGGCCACCGCCAGCACGCCGACCAGCGTCATCAGCAGGCGCTCGGCACCGGTGGCCGAGGCACGAAGGTCGTCAAGTGTCTGCACGCGGCCGATCGGCAGCATCGGGTCAGCCGCCGCCACGGCCGACGCCAGTGCCCGCTCCGCATCCGCGCGGGACGACGCGCGCACCGTGAACGCCGGGCCGAACCAGAGATGCGCCCCGGCAATTCCCGTCGTCATCTGCGCGACCGGCACGTAGATGGTCGGCGATGCCACAAGAGGGCCCGGCACCATGCCGGTCACCGTGAATCCGGGCCGCTGCTGCACATCGGCCACGACACCAACCACGTCCCACTCCTGTCCCGAGACGCGCAATTCGCGGCCCAGCACGGGTTCGCCCTTGGCATACAGCCGCTGCATCGCCTCATTGACGATGACAACCGGGCGGGAACTGGCGATGTCTCCAGTCGCGAAGGTACGGCCATCCCGCAGCGGTATGCCGAACGTGTCGAAGAACGATGGCGACACGTACATGACACTGGCGGTACGCGCCGCTTCGTCACCGGAGAACCGGAAGCCCATGTTGAGCGCGCGTTGAAACGGCAGCCCAAGCGACACTGCCGCCGATGCCACAGCGGGATCCCGCTCAAGTTGTTCGAGCACTCGCGCAAACAACGGCCGCACGTGATCGGGCCCGGGGTACCGCGCGTCGAGCAGGGACACCTGCGTGGTGACCAATCCCTCGGTCTCAAAGCCGGCGTCCAGGTCCGTGAGGTTCACAAACGTGCGCGTGAGCAGTCCGGCGCACACGAGCAGCACAACGCCCAGCGCCACTTCCGCCACGATGAGACCTCGTCGCGTCCAGTGCCGGCCACCGCCGGCAACCGCCCGAGTGCTGCCCTCATTCATCGCCGACCGCACATCCAGCTTCGACGCCTGCCACGCCGGTCCCAGCCCGAACGCCAGACTCGTGAGCAGCGCCAGCCCGCCGCTGACCGCGATGACCCGCGCGTCCATCGAAACACGAGTCCAGTCGGAGAACCGTTCACCGGCGAGTTGCTGCAGCCATTCGAGGCCGAGGCCACCCAGCAGCAGTCCGCCTGCGCCACCCAGCGCCGCCAGCACCATCGCTTCAACCATCAACTGACGCACCACGACGCGGCGGCCGCTGCCCAGCGCCATGCGTGTGGCAATCTCGCGCGTACGGGAACTGCCGCGGGCGAGCATGAGCGTCGCGAGGTTCGCGCACGCAATGATCAGAACCACGATGGCGGCCGCGCCGAGCATGTAGAGCACGTCGCGGTGCTCGGCGGTCATCTGCTCGCGCAGGCCCAGCAGCGACACGGTCGCCGTCACTTCGTCGCCGAGACCGCGCTCGCGCAAGGAGGGGTCGAGGAGTGGGCGCATCTGGGCGGTGGCCGCGTCGATGGACGTGCCACCAGGCACACGAATCAGGATGGTGTAGTTGGTGCCGCCGCCTTCCCCGGATGTGGAGGGCCGCAGCGGTGTCCACAGATCAGCATCCGCGGTGCTGCGGAAGCCCTCCGGCATGACACCAACGACCTGCCATGGCTCACCGCGGAGCATGATCGATGTGCCCAGCACGTTGTCCTGTCCGGCGAAGAGCCGCTGCCAGAGTTGATGGCTCAGAATGACGACCGCCGGCCCCCCGGGTCGGTCTTCCTCGGGCAGAAACTCGCGGCCACGTGCAGGCGAGACCCCCAGCACACGAAAGAATCCGGCGCTGACGCGTTGTTGATCGACGAACAACGCCTGGTTATCGGCGGAGAGATTCACACTCGACGACCATCCGGTCATCACGGCGGCCCGCTCGGCCCACGGCGTGCGCGACAACGCCTCCCACACAAAACCGTCCTGCCCGGTGCCCGAGAACTGCCCCCGCGGCGTGCGGACATCCGCCGCAAGCAGGTGCAGTTCCGACGAGGACGGATAGGGAAGGTCGGCCAGCAACAATCCGTTGGCAAGACTGAACACCGCGGTGTTGGCCCCAATCACGACGGCCAGCGTCGCAATGACGGTGCATGCGAACCCGGGAGCGCGGCGGATCATGCGCAGGCCATACCGCACATCGCGCGCAAGAGTCTCAAAAAACGGCAGTGACTGCATCGCGTCAATCTCCTCTCGTCGGCTGCGCATGTTGCCCAGCAGCATTCGCGCCTGGCGCAGGGCCTCGTCACGCGGGACACCGCGCGCCATCAGGTCTTCGACGTGCAGCGCCAGATGTGTCTCGAGCTCCTCGGCACGCAGTCGATCGCGGCGTCGTCGGATGAACCAGGGGACCCACGCCATGGTCTACACCGGTCGCAGCACCCGGCGCACTGCGCGGGCGAGTTGTTCGAACCGTGTGGTTTCCGCGACAAGCTGGCGTTTGCCTGCGGGAGTCAGTTGGTAGAACCGGGCGCGTCGGTTCGACTCGGACTGTCCCCAGTACGACGACACCCAGCCGCGGTCTTCCAGGCGCTGCAGCGCCGGATACAACGATCCCTGCTCCACCTGCAGCACGTCGTCTGATCGCTGCGCAATCGTGGAGGCAATGGCGTACCCGTGCGCGGGGCCGAGCTGCAGCGTCTGCAACACGAGCAGGTCCAGTGTGCCCATGAGCAGGTCACCCTGCGACGACGTGGCTTTACGTGTCATGCGGTCCGTCCCTCCACCAGAAGTTCTAGTGGACACTTCGACGGAGGGCCGCGCGGAAAGGTTTACTGGCCTGCCACGCGCGCCCGAAGTGGACCGCCGGAAGCGCGGCAGAACGTCATAGAGTGGTGCGCATGACATCAGGCCTGCTCAGATGTGGTGTCGCCCTGCTCGTCGCAGTGGCGGGATCGTCCACGTTCGGACACGGTGCGGCGGACACGATGGACTGGCCGCGGTTCCGCGGCCCCCTCGGCAACGGTGTCGCCGAAGCCGCATTGCCCGAATCGTGGTCAAAAACCGACAACGTGCGCTGGGCCATCGACGTGCCCGGTCGGGGCTGGTCGTCGCCGATCATCTGGAAGGGTGTCGTGTATGTGACATCCGCCATCAGCAACAAGCCCTTCAAACAACCGTCGCCCGGCCTGTACGGCAACGACTACATCGCGGAGCTTCGCGCCAAGGGGATTCCGCCGGCGGAAGTGAGCCGCATGGTGCGCGAACGCGACAACGAAGTGCCGTCCGAATCGGATGAAATCCGCTACATGGTGTACGCGTTTGACGCCGCCACCGGTCGCACGTTGTGGGAACGCGAAGCGCACAAGGGCCTGCCCTTCGGCGGCCGTCACCGCAAGAACACCTACGCGTCGGAAACTCCGTTCACGGATGGCCAGCGTCTGTACGTCTCATTTGGTCAGAACATCGGCATGTTCGCCTTCACGCTTGATGGCACGCCTTTGTGGAAGCAGACGTGGGATCCGCAGCGCATCTACCTCGACTTCGGCACCGCCTCGTCACCCGTGGTGCACGACGGCAAAGTCTTCCTGCTGCAGGACAGCGAGGAGCAGTCGTTCCTCACCGCGCTGGATGCCGCGACAGGCAAACAACTCTGGCGCACACCGCGCGCCTCGGAGGGGCTGCTCCACTCCTCCTGGAACACCCCGTACGTGTGGACACATCCCGACCGCACCGAGATCGTCGTCACCGGCCACCACTCCGTGCGCAGCTACAGCCTCTCCGGAGAGGAACTCTGGCGCGTCACCATCGCGGGCACAACGATGCCAACGCCGTCGGCGTTTGCCGTGAACGGCATGTTGTATGTCGGCACCGGCGCGCAGGGTGGCGATGCGTCGCGGCCGTTTTTCGCCATCCGCCCTGGCGCAAAGGGCGACATCTCTCTTGCTGGCGACGCCACGAGCAACGAGTTCGTCGCATGGGTGCATCCGCGTGCGTCCGGCTACACACCCTCGCCCGTCTACGTCGACGGCCGGCTGTTTCTGCTGCACGACACAGGCATCATGGCGGTGCTGGATGCCGAAACCGGCAAGGAGCTCTACAAGGCGCGCGTCGGCGGTCTGGGACACACGTTTTCGGCCTCGCCGATTGTCGCCAACGGCCGCATCTACTTCTTCGATGAAGAAGGCACCACCATCGTGGTCAAGCCGGCCGGCGAGTACACGGAGATTCGCCAGAACTCGCTCGACGAGATGACACTGGCCACGCCGGCGGTGGCGGACCACTCCCTGTTCATCCGGACCGAAACCCGGCTGTATCGCATCGGGTCTCCGATACAATCCGGCCATGCAGGGGTCGTCGGTTCTCCACTATCGAATCCTCCGTCAGCTGGGCAGCGGCGGAATGGGCATCGTCTACGAAGCGGAAGACACGAAGCTGGGTCGCCACGTCGCGATCAAGTTCCTGCCCGACTCCCTCAATCTCGCCCCTGACGCCGCCGAACGATTTGAACGCGAAGCCCGGCTGGCCGGCTCGCTCTCGCATCCGAACATCTGCACGGTGCACGACAGCGGTGTCCACGAAGGTCGCCGCTTCTTTGTCATGGAACTGCTGGAAGGGCACTCGCTCAAGAGCCTGATCACCGGCGTCCCGCTTCCCACCGAACAGATTCTCGACATCGGCTGCCAGTTAGCCGATGCCCTCGACGCCGCACACGCCAAGGGGATCGTCCATCGCGACGTGAAACCGGCGAACATCTTCGTGAACACGCGCGGTCAGGCCAAGCTGCTCGACTTTGGCGTGGCGACCGCGGGCAAGGCGCACGCCGCTGCGGATGAGACACGCGTTGCCGCGGACGCGCTGACCGTCGCCGGCACGGCCATCGGGTCGGTCAACTACATGTCGCCCGAGCAGGCGCGGGGCGAAGACATCGACGGCCGCTCGGACCTGTTCTCGCTGGGCCTGGTGTTGTACGAGATGGCCACCGGCCGCCAGGCGTTCGGCGGCCAGACGACCGCGGTGGTGTTTGACGCCATCCTCAATCGTGATCCGAAGCCGGTGAGGGAAGCGAATCCGGCGCTGCCGGTCGAGCTCGACCACATCATCACCCGCGCGATCGAAAAGGACCGCAGGATGCGGTACCAGACGGCGGCGGACCTGCTCTCCGAGCTCTCGCGCCTGCGGCGGGACACAACCATGCGAACCACGGCGGCACCGGCCGCCCGCCCCACCGCTGCGTCCGCAGCGGCAGCACCGTGGATGAAGGCGCTGGTCGTGGCCGTGCCCGTGCTGGCGATTGCCGCCGCCGCGTACTTCTACTGGCCGCAGACGGCCACGGCATCGTTCCGCGAACGTGATCCCATCGTCATTGCCGACTTCGAGAACAGCACCGGCGACACGGTGTTTGACGACGCGTTGCGTCAGGCCGTGTCGGTGCAGTTGCAGCAGTCCCCCTTTGTCACGCTGCTGCCCGAGCAGACCGTGCAGCGCACATTGCGCCTGATGTCACGAGGTCCGGAGGAACCGCTGACCAGCGCCGTGGCCCGTGAGGTGTGCCAACGTGCCGGCGCCAAAGCCTCGGTCGAAGGATCGATCTCGCAGCTCGGGTCGGCCTACGTGATCGCGATCGGCGTCTTTAATTGCGAAACCGGTGGCGCGCTGGCACAGGAACAGGTGCAGGCCTCAAGCAAGGAAGACGTGCTCACCACACTCGGCGCGGCCATCACCACGGTGCGTGAACGGCTCGGCGAGTCGCTGGCGTCGATTCAGCAGTACGACGTCCCGATCACCGAGGCCACGACACGGTCGCTCGAAGCGCTCAAGGCGTACGGTCAGGCCGCTCGTGTGCGCCAGACCAAAGGCGACGAAGCGGCGATTCCATTCTTCCAGCAGGCCGTCTCGCTCGACCCGCAGTTCGCGCTCGCCTACGCCAAACTCGGCGTCCTCTCCGCCAACATCGGACGCACCGACGATGCGCGCAAGTACACGGAGCAGGCCTACGCCCTGCGTGACAAGGTCAGCGAGTACGAACGGCTGTACATCGAATGGAGTCACGCCTCCCGTGTCAGCAACGACACCGCGCAAGCTCGTCGCACGCTTGAAATGATGGTGGCGTCGTACCCGGGCGACTATGCCACCCGCAACAACCTTGGCGTGCTCCTGATGGGCCAGGCGGAGTTCGAGAAGGCGCTCGAGCAATACAACGCCGCCGCGGAGATGGCGCCGACCGAACCCGTGCCGGTGAGCAACACGGCCTACGCGCTGCTGTTTCTCGGGCGCGTGGAGGAAGCCTTCACCGCTGTCGACAAGGCGCTTGCGCTCCGGCCTGATCCGAACCTCGCGATCATGCGGTGGACGGCTGCGCGTCTGGATCGACACCCCAGAGCCGCCGAGTTCGAAGCGCAGGCGCGCTCAATCGCAAATCCGCAGCAGGTGGCGTTTGCCGATTCGAACCTGGCGATTTGGGACGGCCGCCTCGCCGACTATCGGCGCATCGTCGGCGAGCTTCAGACACAGATGCGGGCGACGGGAGACGCCACGACAGTTGAAGGACTGCAGGTGGCCGAGGTGATTACGCTGGCCGTTGTGCAGCGCGGCGAGTGGATACCGCGGCTGAAGGCCCTGCTCAACGGTGGGACACCTGCCGCGGCGCTGCCGCAGGTCGTGGCGGCACTGGCCATCATCGGGGAGATGGATGCGACACGCGCGGCGCTGCCGCGGATCGCCAACGTGGACCAGAACGACCCGTCGCAATACCAGCCGGCCAAGGTGGCGCGCGCGCTGGTGGACGCCGCCTCGGGACGCGCACAAGCCGGCGTGCAGGCCATCGGGGACGTCATCGCGGCCAATCCCCGCGCGCTTGAACTGCACTACTACCTTGGACTCATCCACGAACGCGCCGGGCAACCGGCCGAGGCCATCGCGTCCTACCGTAATGCGATTGCGGCGCGGTATTCGATTGGCCCCAATCCGGCGATCATGGGCTCCAGACTGCACCTGGGCCGTCTGCTGAAACAGCAGGGAGACATGGCGGGAGCCAACGAGCAGTTCGACATCCTGACGCAGCAGTGGGCCAACGCGGATGCGGACTTCGCCATGGTCGCTGCCGTGCGTGAGGCCCGCCAGTAGGCGCCGCGTCAGAGGAACGTCAGCGACGAGTTGCGGAAGTTGCCGCCGAGGATGCCGACGGAGTCGGCGCCGAGCCACTGATCGAGCACACGCGCATAGACGCTGCGGAAGTCCGTCTCGAACTTCACATCGTTGCCATTGTTCTCGAGAGACCCGTCGCCGTTGGCCGGGTTGAGGTTGGCGGCCGTGCCGTAGATGCCGCCATTCACGCCGCCTCCGAGCGCCATCATCACACCCGCGGCGCCATGGTCGGTGCCCTGACTGCCGTTCTCCGCGATGCGGCGGCCAAACTCGGAGAACTGCAGCACCAGCGTGTCCTGCAGCAGCCCCTGATTGCGCATGTCGTTGTAGAACGCCAGCAGGCTGTCGCCAATGGTTCCCATGAGGTTGGCGTAGCTGCCGTTGGTTTGATTGGTGCCCTGGCCGGCGTGTGTGTCGAATCCGCCAAGCTGGACCCAGAACACCTTCGTGCCGATGCCGCGGCTGATGGCGCCCGCCACCGCCTTGAGTGCCTGCGCGAGACCATTGTTCGCGTAGGTGACCGTGCCGGTGTACGACGCCACGGATGCGACGCGATCGAGTGTCGCAAGCGCCGCCATCGAGGTGCTGTTGACGAACGCGACGTGCGGGCGATCCACCGGCACATGTGACGCCAGCTGCGTCATGGCTGCGCGGGAGTACGTCGCCTCGACGCCCGTGTTCGGACTGGAGAACGCATATCCGGCGACGCTGGGAATGGCGGGCACGCTGACCTCGCGCCCTTCCAGCGCATGCGGAAGCTCGCGCACCGTGCTCCACCCGACCAACGGATCGACCGGATCAGGCAGGGCGTCCAGATAACGCCCGAGCCAGCCCGCGCCGGTGGCGTTGGCCGGATTGCCGGTCGACCAGATGTCGGTGCCGAGAAAGTGCGAGCGGCTGGAGTTCTGATAACCAGTCCGCTGAATGACGGCGAGATCGCCGGCATCGAAGATTTGCCGCAGCCCGGTGAGCCTGGGGTGCAACCCGAGCGCGTGACCCGCGCGGTCCGTGCCGATCTGCAACACACTCGCGGCGGGGACGGCCAGTGTCGGCCGCCGCGAATAGTAGAAGGTATCGGTATACGGCACCACGGTGCTCAACGCGTCGTTGCCACCGTTGAGGTACAGCACCACCAGGTTGCGATGCGTGCTGCCCTGCGCGCGCGCGATGTCACTGAGGAACGCAGGCGCCGCGATGCTGACGGTGAACGCGGTGACGCCGCCCTTGACGAATTGACGCCGGGTAACCTTCATGTGCGCACCTCGTCAGACGAACTGGTAATCGCCCGACCCTGCCAGCAGATGGCAGAGCCCACCGGTCTTGTTGAGCAGTTGGGCGTCTGATCCGGTCCAGGCACCGCTGGTGGTGAGATAGTTGCGCAGCACGGTGGTGGTGCCCGATGGCAGCGTCGGCAGCGTGAAGCGGCCAAGCACCCACGTCAGCAACGCATCCGGCGTCGCGCCGTGCGGTCGTGAGGCGTTGCGCAGTTCAAAGCGCTGGTTGGACGCCAGCTGCGACGCAAAATTCATCCGCGCAAGCATCGCGCCGGTCGAAAACCACGCCGGACCGAGCGCCCAGCCGTTCACGTCGGGCGGCTCGAACAACTGCTGGCCCATGTTGATCATCGGGGTCAGCGTGTCGTTGACCGAGAAGCCGACGTAGCCGACTTCCTTGAGCGCACGCACGACAAACTCGGCGGGCCACGCGTACCGCGCAAAGTAGTGACGCGAGTTACGGAACGCCGTGCTCAGAAAGATCGCGCGAAGGACGGGACGGATCTGCGTGTCGCCGGCCAGGTACACGCCGGCAATCTGCTCGACCCATGTTTCATCGGGGGCGTGCACGTCACTCACGAACCACGTCCACAGGCGCCTCGCCAGGCGGCGCGCGGTCTCGGGATGATTGGCCAGCGCCGTGATCAGGTCGATCCCATCCTGCATGCCGCTGGATGCCGCGCGGGCGGGAATGGTCGTCGATCCGTTCGGATAGATCGCGAAGGAAAACGTCTTGGCGCCGGTGTCGTGTTGCCCGGCGTTGTAGGTGAACGCGTACCGATTCGTCGGCAGATCGCGATCGAGCCTCGTCAGGTTCCAGCCGGTGAACACACGCGCGGCCGCGTAGACGTCCGGCTCTCCGTAGTGCCCGATGCCAAACGTGAACAACTCCATCAGCTCCCGGCCGAAGTTCTCCTGCGGCTGCCCCTTCACGTTGGTCCGGCCGTCAAGCCACACGATCATCGCGGGGTCTCGTGCGACCTCAACGAGCAGGTCGCGGAAGCGCTCCAGCCCCTGCTGACGGAACAGTTCGATCTGCCCGCGCACGCGGCCGGCATCCTCGGATGGCTTGGCGTCCATCATGCGGGCACCGTCGGCAGCGCCGATCGTTCCTGCCAGTTTGCTGTAGGCCGTCGCAAAGTGATGGTGCCAGAAGAGCGCCATCTTCTCCTGCAATGGCGATGGCGAGTGCACCATGCGGAACAACCACCGCTGGCGGGCGTCGTTGATGACGGTGTTCGGCGTGAACACGCCGTTCCTTGCCGTGACGCCGACATGACCCGGCGTCTGCATCAGGTGATCAACACCCGTGGTCGCCGTGTCGAAGCCCACAATTTCATCGACGATTTCTGCGTAGGGGCGGCCGAGGAAGTACGCCCGTTCCGCCTCGGTCGCACCAAACCCCGCACGCCGAAGCAGATGATCCAACAACGGCCACTGGCTGGTGACCTGCATAGGTGCCCCCCCGGGCAAACGGCTTCCCTCAGGTTAAGACCGGAGGGGCCGTCCAGATGTTACAGGATGCGTGTAAAACCGAGCACGCCATCTTCAGGGGCAGGCTTGCCGGAAAAATGACGCACAGCCGCCTGGGCCGCGAGCCACGCGCCGGCCTCGCCGTGCCATCCCAGGGCCATGGAAAAGAAGTGGAACGGGTAGTTCCGGTGACTCCCGATCCAGGGCAATCCGTCCGGGGCGGTCACAATCGGCATGTCCCAGCCAAACGCCGGCGGCAGCCCGGAAATGTCGGGATACCGCAGGGACAGCTCGTACATCAGCTGATTGGCCCGCTGGATGACGGCCTTCTGCGCAAGGGCCGGTTTGGCCGGCGCGGCCGTAATCCCGGCAAACATCGCGCGGCCGTCCGGCAGCCAGCGTAACCAGCGCGGAGATTCGGTGGCCTCGGTATACGCCACCTCACGGGATCCCACCGCCGCCCGCATGGCCGTCGTCAACGGGTTGGTGACGACGACATACCCCTGCGATACGCGCACATGCCGCATGAGTTGATCGCCGATCGTCTCGGGCATGCCCGTGGCCACAACCACACCGCGCGCGGTGATGCGGGCGCCCTTGAGCGCAACCGTCACGTCCTTCCTCGTGAACGTCGTCTTGACCGCTGCCGTGTGTTCGAGGACGCGAACGCCGAGTTTCATCGCGGCGTCGGCAAAGCCGCGCGCGGCCTTCACGGGATCCATCACCGCGGCTCGCACACGCATCGCGCCCTGTGTTTCGGTCTGCAGGAGTTCGCGTGACACCGCGCCCGCCACCCACACGGCATCAGCTCCGGCCGCCTTCCTGGCGGCAATTTCCTTCTTGAGCCGCGCGGCGTCATTCGTAAAGGGAGCATTCACGAGCAGGTCGAGCTCCGCGAGATCACACTTGACCTTCAGCTTCTTCAGCGTCGCAGTTAGATCCTTGGCGCTCTTTTTGTACGCGCCAAACGCCGCCTTGGTGGCCTTGGCACCGGCCTGCGTGCCGGATTCCAGGTACGACGCGGTGGGAGAGGGCGTGATCAGCCCCATGGCCCGGCTCGTCGCACCACCGGCAATCGTGTCGCGCTCGAGCAGGATGACCTCAAACCCTGCCTTGGCCAGCGCGTACGCCGAGGCACACCCGGTGAGGCCGCCGCCAATGACCACGATGTCCGTGGAGTGATCGCCCGAAAGCGCCCGACGCCGCGGCCCGCGAGAAGCGGGGCGACGCGTCCAGTACGACTGTCCGTAGGCTGTCATCTTCCCGCAAGGATAGCCGATTACTTCACGCGGACCTGCGCGTACCAGAACCGGAGCCCGCGTGGTTCGGCGGCGCCGGACTCCACAAACAGCTCGAGGTCCACTGAATCGCGGAGGCTTACCGGCATCGGCACGAGATAACTGCCCACACGCGCAGGGTCCCACGTGAGCTCAACACGACCGGCAGGTTGGCCGTCGGCATAGAGCCGCACGCCCGGCAGGGGCGCGTCGTCCGCGGGCGGCGGCGCCGGATCCATGCGCAGCAGCAGTTCGTACGGCATCCCCGGAATGATCGGCAGCCGTAACCTCGCGGCACTGCCCTGGGAGAGGCGGGAGGTCACGTTTCCATCCGTGCGAGGTGACTGCCAGCCTTCGATGAAAAACGCCTGGTCACGTGGACCGGCCGCTACTGTCACGACCCGTTCATCACCAAGCGTCTCGCGCGCGACAGCCGCCGGCAGCGGCACGACCACATACCACGCCACAACAGCGAGGACACCGAGCACGGCCACACGTGGAATCCACCAGCGGCGCGCCGGTGGCCATATGCGCCGTATCTGCTGCCATCGCTCGGGCATGAAGACCTGCGCGAGGGAGACAAGTGCAAGCGCGGATGCCAGCAGCAGGAACGGATACGCGTGCATCGTGAAACGCCAGTCGCCGATCAGCCGCCACGTCAACGCATACGGCACCAGCGAACCAGCCAGCACGATCAGGATCAATCGCCCCTGTGCGCTGGCCAGCATCCACACCAGCCCCGCGATCGACAGCCACATGAGCACACGGCCGACCAGCGGATGCCAGGGCGCAAACCCGGCCCACTTGTTGGCAAACGGATACGCGGTCATGCCGATCATCGCCGTGTCGATCGTGCGCATGGGTTCACGCCGAAGCAGGCCCGTCAGGTATTCAGACGCGGGCTGGTGCGACTGCACCACCTGCCCCTCGGCCTCGCGGTACACATCGGCATGCACGTTGATGGCGTACAGCGGGTCCCCGTACACACGCCAGCAGTTGATCAGATACGGCGCCAGCACCAACACGAAGACACCCGCCGCGGTCAGGAGCACGCGACGTCGCTGGAGGGCGTCCCCGGGCAGCAACCACCACGATGCCGCCAGAGCCGGCACTACAAACGACAGCGCCGTGATGCGCGTGAGACACGCCGCCGCACAGATCACACCAAGCCAGACCGCACGGCTGAGTGTCGGCGAAGCTCGCACCCACAACACGGCGTGTGCCGTCAGCACCACCGCACACGTAAACGCATCGTCGCGCCACCCCCCTGCGCCCCACGTGATGTTGTCCATCTCGATTGCCATCGCGAACGCGGCAACGAGCCCGACCGAAGGTGACCAGGCGCGACGACCAAGCAGATACGTTGCCCACACGGCCAGCACGGAGAACATTGACGAAGCCCAGCTGACCGCGCGGTCCTGGTTGCCGAGTATCCAGAGCCACGCACGTGTCGCGAATACAAATACCGGCTCGCGACGATGGGCGTCGTAGAAGCCGCGGGGCTCACGCGCGTACTGCAGATAGGTGTATGGGTCGCTGATGTAGCGACCCTCCCATCGTGGCCACGTCATCGTGGGTGGACGGAGCGCGCTCACCGGGGGGCGGGACTGCTGCAGTGACTGCAGCCAGCCCGGGGTGTCGACCGGCCCGTGGATGAGGGTCACCGCGTCGAAACGCAGGAGGGCAGCGTAGAGCACCACCAGCACGGCAAGGACGCGCGGGATCATCGACACAAAAAATTATGCCGCTTCAAGGGTAGGATGGTGCGGACCGTCCAGCAACGAGGATTGGGAGACACACGATGGAAGACGCCGTTCGAGTACTGCTGTTCCTGCACTTTCTGGGATTGGCGATGGGATTTTCAGCCGGCTTCGGCAGCATGGTCATGGCCGGTCTCATGGCGAAGTGTCCTGACTCGGATCGGCGCGTGCTCGCGACGTTCCCGCCGGCCATCGCGAAGATCGGCGACCTGGGCCTGGTCCTGCTCTGGCTGAGTGGTCTGACGCTGGTGTTCGTCAAGTGGCAGGGATTCGGCAACATCCCGCCGCTGTTTCACGCCAAACTCACGGCCGTCGTGTTGATGACGCTGGTGATTGGTTACGGCCACTCGCTGCGAAAGAAGGTGGCCGCCGGAGACCCGGCAGCCACCGCCCGCATGCAGATGCTTGGCAAGCTGATCTTCGCGCTGGCGATCCTGATCGTGCTGCTGGCCGTCTGGACGTTCAACTAAACGTCAGCGCTTCGGCACGAGCTTGAGCACGCGCCCCTTGGCGTTGTCGGTCACGACGTAGACGGCGCCATCGGGCCCCTGCTTGACGTCACGGATGCGCTCGGCCTGCGGCTGCAGGTTGCGCAACAGCCGTTCTTCACCAACGACGCGGTCACCCTTGAGATCAAGCCGCACGAGATTGGTGGACGCCAGACCGCCGATGAACAGGCTGCCCTTCCACGCCGGGAACAGGTCACCGGTGTAGAACATCATGCCGCTCGGGGCAATGACGGGATCCCAGTAGTAGGTGGCCTGCTCGGTACCGGCCTTCGCGGTGACACCTTCGCGGATCGGCTGGCCGCGGTATTCGATCCCGTACGCGACATCGGGCCAGCCGTAATTGAGGCCCTTGCGCGCGATGTTCAATTCATCACCACCACGCGTGCCATGTTCCACTTCCCACAAGTCGCCGGTCTGCGGATGAATCGCCGCCGCCTGTGAATTGCGGTGGCCGTATGACCAGATCTCGGGACGCACGCCCTCCTTGCCCACAAACGGGTTGTCCTTGGGAATCGATCCGTCGGGATTGATCCGCACGATTTTTCCAATCAGCGTGCTGAGATCCTGCACCAGGTTTCGTCCGGCTTCGGCCTGGCGGTCGCCCTGCGTGATGAACAACGTCCCGTCGCGACCGAACGCGAGTCGGGATCCGAAGTGACCACGCGAGTTCATCGACGGCGCCTGCTTGTAGATCACCTGCACGTTCTGCACCGACGGCGTCGCGCCATCCATGAGACGGCCACGCGCCACCGCTGTGTTGTTGGTGCCGTCTTCGTGCGGTTCCGAGAAACTCCAGTAGATCAGCTGATTGGTCGCATAGTTGGGATCAAGCGCGACATCCAGCAGGCCGCCCTGACCTCGGCTGTCGACCGGAGGCAATCCAGTGACCGGTGCGGACAAGGTGCCGTCCGGCGACACGAGGCGCAGTTGCCCGCCCTTTTCGGTGACGAGCATCTTGCCGCCCGGCAGGAACTCCAGGCTCCACGGCGACACGAGGCCCTCGGCCACCGTCACCACGTCAAACGCCACATTGGTCAGACGCTCCGGCGCACGCGTCTGGCCGGCGAACGCCGGCTGTTGTGTGGGCGCATTCGGTGGTGCCTGTGTCACGCCACTCTGCTGTTGCGCCGATGCCACGGCCGCCACGGCGGCCACCGAGACCATCACAAGACTGAATCGCATGGCCACGATCCTACATCGGAGCGGCTGGTACCGCTGGCCTGGACAGCACGCGCCCGTCTCGGCCTGTCCGGGGCGCTTGCGCAGGCAGGCGGCAACGTCACACGACCTTGAGCTTCCAGGTGCCCCGCCGGAAGGCAATGGCACCCAGCAGGCCCAGCGTCGAAAACGCAATCGTCATCGCCCAGAAGACACCAACCAGGCCCCAGCCAAGGCCGATGGCCAGCCCCCACGCAAGCGGGATCTGCCAGCACCAGAAGCAGGCGAAGTTGAGCCACGTCGGCGTCCACGGATCGCCGGCGCCGTTAAACGCCTGGGTGAACACGAGACCGTACGCGAAGAACACGAACCCACTCGACACCACCCGCAGGCTGGTCACCGCCTGCGGCGCAATCGCCGGGTCCGTGGTGAACACGGCCACTATCCACGGTGCGCCGACGATGAAGACGATGCTGATGACGCCAAGCACGACGGCGGTGAGCCACCCGGCGGTCCATGTGGCTTCTTCCGCGCGTTCGGGTTTGCCTGCCCCCAGGGCCTGCCCCACCATGGTCGACGCCGCATTGCTGAGGCCCCACGCAGGAAGGATGGCAAAGGCCACCAGACGGATCGCAATCGTGTACGCGGCCAGGGCCTCGGCGCCGAAGGACGCCACGACGCGCACGAGCCCGATCCAGCTCGACGTATCGATCAGAATCTGCAGGAAGCCGGTGCCCGAGAGCCGGCACACCGTCCACATCTCCGCCGGCAACACCTTGAGGTACCGCCACGCAATGCGTACGCGCGCATTACCGCGCAGCAGGATCCCCAGCTGCAGCAGCACGGCCGTGCCTCGACCGATGTTGGTCGCCACCGCTGCTCCAGCAATGCCCATCTCCGGAAACGGGCCGATGCCAAAGATCAGCGCCGGATCGAGCACGATATTGATGGCATTCCCCAGCCACAACATGCGCATCGCGATCGCAGCATCGCCCGCGCCGCGGAAGATCGCATTGTTGAGAAACAGCAGCGTGACTGACGCGTTACCCGCGAACATGATGCGGGTGTAGCTGGCCGACGACTCGACCATCGCCGGCGTCGCCCCCATCAGTTCCAGCAGCCACTCGGCCTGCCAGTAGCCGAACACCCCCAGCACCGCAGCCACAATGGTGCCGAGCAACACAGCCTGGGATGCCGCGCGAGCCGCGCCCTCCGGATCGTGCTCACCCGTGCGGCGCGCAACGACTGCGGTGGCCCCGATACCCAGCGCCATCGCCACCGTATACACGATGGTGAGCATCGCCTCGGTGACGCCGACGGTGGCCACGGCATCGGACCCGATCCGCGACACGAAGAACACGTCCACGACGGCAAACACGGACTCCATGACCATTTCCATGGCCATGGGCACGGCAAGCAGCACGACCGCTCGCCGTACGGATCCGCCGGTGTAATCGTGTTCAACGCCCTTCAGGGCGTCCACAATCAGGCGCCACATGGCACGGCCGTCGTCAACATCTGCGCCAGATGCTGGTAATGCGTCACGGCCTGCGTCAGTTCGCCCGTGCTGATGCTCTCTGCGTCCGTATGTGCCACGGTGATGGATCCCGGTCCGTACAACAGTGGCGTCCCCCAATTGGTCAGGAACGGGACGTCTGTCGTGTACGCAAACACCGCCGTCTCGAGACCGTCCACGACGTGCAGCCGCTCCGGTGGCACCACCAGTACATCGTCCACCGCGACACGACCGGCAGCAGTTTCGAGCAGCAGCGCGCGGACGTCCTCGTAGGCTCCAACCGTGCGGAACATCAGCTCGGCAGACGCCGACGGCGAGATGACATTCGGCGCGACACCGCCGTTGATCAGGCCAACCGAGTAGTTCGTGTCGCCCACCACCGCGTCGGATGGCCAGTGCACCTGCCGCAGGAGGACGAGGACGTCGATGAGTTTGTCGATCGCCGACTCACCCAGGTGGGGCAGGCTGGAATGTGCGGCGCGGCCGGTTGCTGTCAACCGCGCTCGATACACACCTTTGGTGGCGACGCCGAGGCGGCCGTCCGTCGGCTCGCCGTTGATGAGCCACTGGCCGCGAGTCGGCCACTCATTGGCGGCCTTGGCGCCGTCGCTGCCTCGCTCCTCACCGGCCAGAAACAACAGGCCGATGTCCGTGCGGCCGGATTGCCGTAGCTGCTCGGCAGCCACCAATTGCGACGCCAGAATGCCCTTGGCATCGCAGGCCCCGCGGCCACACACCCGATCGCCCTCGACGTGGCTTGGGAAAAACGGCGGCACGCAGTCAAAGTGCGTGGACAACACCACGTGGGGCTGTCCCACACGCGCGATG
Organism: Acidimicrobiia bacterium; assembly: GCA_045862915.1. Lineage (GTDB taxonomy): Bacteria > Acidobacteriota > Vicinamibacteria > Vicinamibacterales > SCN-69-37 > SYFT01. The sequence continues at coordinate 15,382 of BTVE01000023.1, read as the reverse complement.
ACGTTGAACCGTCCCTCGGCGAGCGGCTGCTCGTCCACGTGCCAACCCAGATCCCTGAGTGTCTGCGCAATGTACTGCGCGACGCGCTCTTCCTGCCCCGTGGTGGACTCGATGTCCACCAGAGCGCGCGTCAACTCCACAACATCAATCACCGAATCCACGCCTCGAGTTCTGTACGGGTGTCAGTCCGATCGTCGCGATACTTCACAATCACGGGTGTCGCCAACGACAGGCCCCAGTCTTTTCCGGCGCCAACGGTGACCGACCGCGCGCCAGGCACGACCACCGCGCCGGCCGGCACGACCAGCGGCTGCCCGGCCGCTGGTTTGATGATGCGGCTGTGCACCAGATCGTACACCGGCGTCGATCCCGTCAGCACCGTTCCCGCCGCAATCACCGCCCTCTGTTTGATGATGGCGCCTTCGTAGATCCCCGTATTGCCACCAATCAACACATCGTCTTCGACAATCACCGGCATCGCGCCGACCGGCTCGATCACGCCGCCAATCTGCGCAGCGGCGGAGATATGCACCCGCGCCCCAATCTGCGCGCACGAGCCCACAAGCGCGTGGGAATCCACCAGCGATCCCTCACCCACGTACGCGCCGATGTTGATGTACATGGGCGGCATGCACACGACACTTTTTGCCACATAGGCGCCGTCACGAATCGTCGACCCACCGGGCACGATGCGCACACCGGCGTCGGCGCCGGGCTTCTTGAGCGGCATCGTGTCTTTGTCGTAGAACGGCCAGCGGCCGTGATCGGCAGACATGTCGACCACGTCACCAAACCTGAATCCCAGCAGGATGCCCTGTTTCACCCAGGTGTTGACCCGCCAGCCACCCGGTGAGTCCGAATCGGGCTCAGCCGACCGGATGCTTCCATCCGAGAGTCCACGCTGCAGTTCAAAGAACGCGTCACGGGCTTCCGATTTGTCCGCGGTTCCACCGCTCGCAAACAGCGCCTCGATGCGCTCAGCCAGACTGCTCATGCGCCCACCTCCACGGCCGAGCCCGCGACGATCGGCAATCCGAGATCGCGCATGACAGCCACGATCTTCTGCTGGGATGCCGCTCGTGGTGTCACCACAGGCAGTCGATACACCTCTTCACAGTGGCCCATCGCAGCCATCGCAAACTTGACCGGACCGGGATTCGACTCGACGAAGTTGATCTGCATGATGGGCAGCAGCCGGTTGTGGAAGTTGCGCGCCTCGATGAGATCACCTCGTTCGAAGGCCTCGACCATCTGCACCATCTCTTCAGGCACCTCGTTGGACGCCACGGAGATGACGCCATGCCCACCAAGCGCCATCAACGGCAGCGTAATCGCGTCATCACCCGACATCACGAGGAAGTCGTCCGGCACAGCATGGCAGATGTCGGCCATCTGGGAGATGTTGCCACTCGCTTCTTTGACGCCGATGATGTTGGGAATCTGCGCCAGGCGCACCAGGGTGGCCGGGTCAATGTTGCAGCCTGTTCGGCCCGGCACGTTGTACACGATGATCGGCAGGTCTGTGGACTCCGCGATGGCCGTGTAGTGCTGTACCAGCCCCTCAGGTGTGGGCTTGTTGTAGTACGGCGTCACCGACAGGATGCCGTCCGCACCCGCCTCCTTCACCATCGCCGCCATGTGGATGACTTCACGTGTGTCGTAGCCGCCCGCGCCGGCGAGTACCAGCGCGCGGCCTTTGGCTTCAGCCACGACCAGTTCGATGACCCGGCGGCGTTCGTCGAACGACAAGGTCGGCGTCTCGCCCGTGGTGCCGCACGGCACAAGAACGTGAATACCCGCGTCGATCTGACGTCGGGCCAGACGACCGACGGCAGCCTCATCGAGGGCCCCGGATGCCGTGAACGGGGTAATCAGTGCGGTGCCTACTCCTGAAAACGGTCTACGCATCAGCCTCTCTCCTGCAGATAGTCATCCATCGTCAACCAACCGGACCGCCCGGTCATCCATCGAGCCACGTCAAGTGCGCCGCGCGCGAAGACGCCGCGATCACGGACGGTATGTGTGAGCGAGATTGTTTCGGTCGCACAGTCAAAACCCACCGTGTGGGTGCCCGGAATCGCGCCCGCACGTGTGGAGGACATGTCGATCGGGCGTGTGTAGCCGGCCGAGACCATCGCGTCTCGAAGCGTGAGCGCCGTTCCCGACGGAGCATCCTTTTTCCGATCGTGGTGCGCTTCGTGAATCCACGCGCCCACTGAGGGATCCAACGCGAAGTCCGCCGCCGCTCCGGCGACTGCGCGGCGAAAGACATGCAGCCCGATCGAGAAGTTGCTCGCGGCCAGTGCCCCGATGCGGCTGCGTGTGACCAGGGCCTGCACATCGGCCGCGGAGTCCTGCCATCCGGTCGTGCCGACAACCACGTTGATGCCGGCGTCGGCAAGTGCGGTCACGTTGCCCAACACGGCGCCGGGCACGGTGAAGTCAATCGCCACATCCGCGCGCGTTTTGTAGGCGGCCACGGCGGCTGCACCCTCGGCGCTCGAGATGATGCCGACCACCTCGCAGTCACATTGCGGTGCCAGAGCTTCGATGAGCTGGCCCATGCGGCCATGGCCAAGCAGCAGCACTCGTGTCATCGGCTTCCTCCTCGTCCAAAAAACGCGTCGTGGACACGCGCCAGCACCCCAGGCAGTTCGGCGTCCGGAATCACGAGGGTGACGTTCCGCCGTTCGGCGGCCTGCGACAACATGCGGACGGGCACCGTGCCCACCGCCGCCAGCAGCGTGCGCAGGAACGTGGTGTCGCCAGCCACACCAGGGCCGACAGCGCACAACACGGCCATCTCCCCTTCGGAAGTCACGTCCGCAAAGGCTCGCAGGTCGGCGAGGATGGCCGGCAGCCGGCGAGTGTCGTCGAGCGTGACCGACACGGACACCTCCGACGTGGTGACCACGTCCACCGACGTCGCATGTTTTTCGAACACACCAAACAGGCGGTGCAAGAAGCCGTGCGCCATCAACATCCGCGTGGACGCGATGTCCACGACGGTGACGTGGCGTTTTGAGGCAATCGCCGTGACGGGCCGCCCGTCGGTCGGACTCACTGACGTGATCGTGGTGCCCGGCGCCGTGGCATTACGCGAATTGAGGATCCGCACGGGGATATCACGCGCGACGGCCGGCAGAATCGTCGACGGGTGAAGCACCTTTGCACCGAAGTACGCCAACTCCGAGGCTTCGGCAAACGACAGCGCGGGTACAACCTGCGCTTCGGGCACCAGGCGCGGATCCGCCGTCAGCATGCCGTCCACGTCCGTCCAGATCTGGATCTCCGCTGCACCAACACATGCGCCGACGATGGCGGCGGAATAGTCCGACCCTCCCCGTCCCAACGTCGTTGTGGTGCCGTCTTCAGTGGAGCCGATGAAGCCGCCGAGCACGGGCACACGACCCGCAGACACAAGCGTGGGCAGGACCTCTCGCATGCGTGCCTCGGTGATACTCATCAGCGGGAGCGCGGACGTAAACGCCGCGTCGGTCACCAGCACTCTTCGCGCGTCCACCCACTCTGACGCCATGCCTCGATCGGCGAGCGCCGCTGCGACGATGCGGCTGCTGCAGAGTTCGCCGGTCGCCGCGATGGCGTCGAGCCAGCGTGGAGGCACGTCCTTCAACACGCTCAGGGCTTCGGCCACCCGGCCCAGTTCCGCAAACTGCTCGGCGAGGAATGCCTGCACCTCGGCGCGACTCCCATCGTCGGCGATGACGCCGGCGAGCTCGAGATGTCGATCGAGCAACTGCTGCGTGGTGGCCTTGGCGCCGTCGGCATCGCCGGCAGCGGCCTGTCCGGCCAGGCCAAGCAATTTGTCTGTGGCCCCGCCAAGTGCCGAGACCACGACGATCGGGTCTGGCCCGGCCGGGCGCACAATGCTGATCAGTCGTTCGATCGCCGGGCGATCGGCGACCGACGTGCCGCCGAACTTCAGGACAACCATGCGCCCTCGGCCAACATCAGCTCAGCGTTGAGGATGGACGCGCCGGCCGCACCGCGCACCGTGTTGTGTCCGAGCGCCACGAAACGATGCGTGAAGACGTGACACGCGCGGATGCGTCCCACCGACACGGCCATCCCGCCGCCAAGATCGCTGTCAAGGCGTGGCTGCGGACGGTTGGCCTCTTCACGCACGATGATCGCGGGCATCGGAGCCGTCGGCAACTTGAGCTGCTGCGGACGGCCTTCGAATTGACGAAATGCGTCAGTCACTGTGGCCACTGATGGCCTGCCCTCCAGTTCAACCGACACCGTAATCGTGTGACCGTCGATCACCGGTACACGATTGGTGTGCGCGCTGACCACCACCGGATGCGGCGTCCGCCCGCCATCCGTGCCGAGAATCTTCTGCGTCTCGGTTTCCATCTTCTCTTCTTCGCCGCCGATGAACGGCACCAGGTTCCCGAGGATGTCGAATGACGGCACGCCGGGATACCCCGCCCCAGACACCGCCTGCATCGTCTGGACGATGACGCGCGAGATGCCGAATTGGCGAAGTGGCGCGAGCGCCATGGCCAGAACGATTGTTGAGCAGTTGGGGTTGGTGACGATGGCGCCGGTCCAGCCTTTGGCGCGGCGTTGTTCGTCGAGCAGATCGAGATGGTCGGCGTTGACTTCGGGAATCAGCAAGGGCACCAGCGGGTCCATGCGGTGGTTGCGGGCGTTGCTGAGGACGATGTGTCCGGCGCGGGCGAAGGCTTCTTCCGTCTCGCCGGCCACAGAAGCGTCGAGGGCCGAAAACACGATCTTGGGACCTTTGCCCGGAACACAGGCGTTGACCGTCATGTCTTTCACGCGGTCAGGCATTGGTGCGGCCAGGCGCCACGGTGCCGCCGCGTCGTACCGTTTACCTTCCGAGCGTTCACTTGCGGCCAACCATCCAACTTCGAACCAGGGATGATTGGCCAGCTTACTGATGAACTGTTGGCCGACCATGCCGGTCGCGCCGAGGACTCCCACTTCGATTCGGTTCATATCGCCCGTACCTGCTGCCTGAAACAAAAAACCCGCTGTGCGCGTGCGCATCAGCGGGTTCGTCTGGTCTGACTTCGAGTTCAGCTATCGCTGGTTGTCAGCCGAGAGTGTTCCATCGCCCATGCGCGCGCGGGACCCGCTTGTGCGAGGCCCGCTTGGTCTTCATCTGCATGCGCTTGGCGTAAAACACGACGCGGGAAGGATAACACATCGTCAATCGATCGGCCGCTTCGTGTCCCAGAACTTCTGGAAGCGTGTCGTGGCGTCTGCGTAGGCGACGCGGGCGCGGCTGACGTCTTCTGTGGACGCCTCACCCTTGTCGCGTTTGATGAGGGCCAGTTGGTATTCGAGCTGGGCGATTTGATATTCCTGCTTGCGGAGCGTGCCCTCAACGACCAGCGGGATGTTGTGGAAGCCGAGGGACTGCATCTCCCAGCTGGTGTTCCCGACGTTTTTGAGTTGGGTCGCCGTCAGTGTTTTGCGCGACGCCTCGGTCAACCGCTTGAAGCTGGTCAGAAACTCCCGCATCTGCTCCAATCCCTGGAGCGCGACCGGAGCGGAGTATCCGGACGAAAACTCTGTGGGCCCATCATTGCCGCTGGGATGGCGCTTTGAGAGATTCAGGTAGCCGACAGCCCCCGGATCGGTGGGGACTGAAGTCGACGTACCGGATTGCTGTCGCACGGCAGCAACCGCCACCGCCGATACCACGAGCCCGATTCCGAGAACCGCGATACGCACGTTCATGACGGACATGGCGCCCCCTGATCACTGAGTGACTTCGTACTTCAGTTCTACCACACCATTCTTGTAGGCATTCACTGCAGACAGGTGCAGGGCAACGGTGCCGTCCAGCCGGTCAAAAAACGGCAATCCTTCGCCGATCAGAACCGGCAGCACCGAACACGACACCTCATCAGCCAGTCCCTTGCGCAGGAGTTCTCCGGCCACGCTGGCGCCACCGCCGCACCAGATGCGGCAATATCGGGACCGCAGATCCGCGATGATCTCGGCAAGGTGACCTGAGCGGAACTCCACCGTGTTTCGGGTGCGCGGCAGGTCGCGGGATGTCAGCACCACCACCGGAGTGTCGCCGTACGCCCATCCCTGCCCCTGCTGCTCGAAGCCCAGTGCCATCTCGTACGTCCTGGACCCCATGACATAACAGTTGATGGACGCCAGGAATGCCGCGATGAACTCGGGATCCATCGTTTTGCCGTCTGCGAACTCGTCCGACGTATGCATCCAGTCGATACTGCCGTCTTTTCGGGCAATGAAGCCGTCGAGGCTCATCGCCATGTGTATGGTGACGCGTGAGTCGTTGGTGGTCATGGAGTTATGAAGTCCGTTGTGAGAGAAGGCCGGCCGCAAGACCGTAGCCCAAGACAGGCCCCGCACCAAAACCAAGCAGGGGCACCGGCGTCACCTGAAGTGGCGCCAGCAGGAGGATCGTCGTGTAGTACGCCACCACTGCGCCGGCGGCGGGTTCTCCGGTTCTTGCGACGCTCAACAGCGCCGCGACGGGTGCGATGGCTGCGCACAGGGCGACTGCGAACATCCGGGGCGACGCAGCGAGCGCGACGACGAATACACCCTCGACGTAGGGTACGGGCACCAGGGGATCGGGTTGAGCCCAGGTGATGATCGCGCTCAACACCAGCACACATCCCGTCGCCAATCGAACGACCGCGGAACCAGGCAGGCGCAGCAGGAGTGTCAGTGCGCCAAGACAGAAAGCGGTGGCCTGCGCTGCATCCGGTTGCAGAACGAGCACCAGCGCCGCGGCAATGAGGATGGCGTGGTGCCACGCGGCAGGAGCTGCGTTGCGGCGGAGCAGGACGAGGAGCGGCGGCAGCACGACTGCGGCGACGTACACGCGGGCACCGCCGAGAGACATCCAGCGAACCGGGCCGTCGTTCGATGAGAAGAGCAGCGGAATCGCCAGTGTCGCGACTGCGGCCAATGCCCACCACTGTGTTGCCCCGCGCGTCGGCGCAGGTCGCCGCCTCGCCAGAACAACACCAAGAGCGCCGCTGACGACCAGCGCGGCCGCCTGCAGGGCAAACGCCGCTGACGGCGCGCTCGTGATGGACATCACCCAGAAACTCAGAGCGACTGCTGCGGTGGGTGACAACAGCAGCAGGATGCGGTCCCGGTGACGTTCAGGCACGAGGTGAGCGACGTGATCAGCGGCCTGACGGGTCCGGCAGGGTCAACACGAAGCAACCCCAGTCCGACGCCTGAGTCGCCACGACAACCCAAGTGCCTGAATGAAGAAACTCGATGGCGGACGGAAAGAAGTACTCACGTGCCTCAAGAGGAGCGGGCTGGCCCGGCTCACGTGAACCGTGGGCGACGGTGACGCCGATGTAGCGATATTCGCCGGCGGCGCCAACCCTGCGCGCGCGGACCAGCAGTTCCATGTTCGAGGAGTGATGCAACGGAGACCAGGGGATCTTTACGCCCCGCCGACGTGGATCGGGATACAGGAAGCCCGATAACTCCCCGCTGATGACAAATTCACCCGATCTCACGGGGCCTTGACCGGCAGCCTTGACGCAACGTCGTTCGCTCGTTCCAGCGGCGGCAGCAGACGCAAAGATGGCGGGCATCCGCATCGGCATCGAAGGATCAACCGGGAATCCCCGGCCATGGAGCTCGGCGGACGCCACGATCTGTTCCACCGTGTTGCCTGCCAGGTACTGCGACTGGCTGTTGCTCTGGTCCAGCGCGGGAGAAAAATTGACCAGCAAGGTCGACGCGACCAGATAAAGGATGTGCTTCATACGACAAAGTCCCTCGCCTCTTTCAGGCTGGCGCCGGTAGCTTCGCGGAAACGCCTGATGGCCAAAATCGTTTCTCCCTGTTCCAGCGCCGTGCGGACGTCAGTGGGCACGTCGCGGAGCGGATCAAAGGTAACGCCGCCGGCATCAAGCAGCGCGTCCACCTTGGCTTCCAGCCGGGAGAGTCGCGCCAGGCGCCGTTCAAGTGTCGCCAAACGTGCGAGGACCACAGACAACGCGCCGCCGAACAGGACCCAGATCAGCATCGATTCGTTCATGAGTGACTCCTGACGTGCCTGTCCACGATGAGACCGCGCCCGACTTCACGGGCCAGCACAGTCACGCCGACGTAGGTGTAGCCGAGCGAAAGAATCACCACGGCGCCGAGTCCTGCGACACCGGCCCACGGCTCGACGGCGCCGACGATGAGGCCGATGAGGAGCGCGAGGGGGACGAACAGTCCAAGCATGTACAGCGGCGCCCGGATCATCAGGCGCCTGATGTCTGCTTCGCTACGGCCGCCCACCCACCAGGTTGCCCACACCGCGAGGGGCAAGTAGGGAGCGCCGCCATAGAACAGCGAAAATCCCACCAGTTCTCCCACCCACCCAACGACGTCGCGAAGATCGAAGGCATTGACCATGACGATCAACCCGGCCGGAATGATCAGCGGCAACCAGATGCACAGCCGATAGAACGTCGTGACGGACATCGTCCTGTATCAGTCGCGGATGGCCGCTTCGATTTCGGAGATCTCGATCTTCATCTGTTTCATCATTGCTGCCATCGCCTTGGAGGCGATGGTCTTGTCGGGGTGGAGCGTCAACTCGGTGAGGCGCCTGGGAAAGACCTGCCAGGACACGCCGTAGCGGTCCTTGAGCCACCCACAGTGGCTCTCCTCGCCCCCGTCTGCGGTCAGCGCGTTCCACAGGCGATCCGTTTCGGCCTGGTCGGCGGTCTCGACCGATATCGACACGGCCTCAGACAGCGTGAAGTGTGGACCGGCGTCGAGGATTTGGTATGGCACTCCGCCCAGCGAGAAGTTGATGAGCCAGGAGGTGCCCATCTCGTTCTCGATCGTGAAGCTCTCTTCGACCCGGCTGCCCGGAATCAGGGAGCAATAAAATTCCGCGGCCTCGCGGCCACGCCCATCGCGGAACCAGAGACATGTACGGATAACGCTGGACATGGAGTGACTCCTTTAGTATCTGGAACTGATCCCGTCGATCATGATGGCACGGGTTGATGTCAGCTCCTAGCGCGCAGCGACACCCGGAAGCCAGAGCGCGGCGAGCAACGCGAGGCCGCCTGCGATGGAGGCGAGGGCAATCAGCGGAAGATAAAACGGCGGACATCGCAGCGGTGGGTCACTTGATGCTGGTCCCTTGAGCGGTTGCTTGCCGGTGGATTTCCCGCAGCTCAGGAAGCACAGCGCGAAAACACAGAACCAGGTCATCGAGGTGTCGCACTGGGCGCGGGAACGCCACATTGTAAACGCCCCACCGTTTTTGGTCAGGCGGCGAGATCTCGCGCGCGGCAAACGTGCCGACCTCCCAGACCAAACCCGCCCGGGAGCCATCTGGCGCGACGACGTACCCGTCTCCCCACTGACAGCCGTCTGGTTCATCGTCAAAGGCACTGATCGCGCCGAAACACCAGCCGTCGGTTCTGGTTTCCTCAATCAACGGGAAACCGTAGTACACGGGAGCCCACCACGGTCGCGACAGGAACGCCGGAACCGCCCGATGCCCCCACAAGCGAGCCACTCGCGCCAACCACGAGGCGCGCGCGTTGGAGTCCGTCAGGATGCGATGGCCGTCCGGCGGCTTTGGTTCGTTGGCCATGTTCCGGCTCCCAGTCGCGCTAATCGGATCACGCTTCGTCCGCGATGCCTGGAATCCAGGTGGCGTGTGACTCATCGCTGGAGACGATGTGAAGAAGGTGATTCATTGAGATCAGCAGATAGTGCGACAGCCGCGGGCCAGAACCCTCGTGGACTGCGCGAATCTGTTCAAGAAGTTCGGATCCCTCAACTCGCTGAAGCGGAAACACCCACCTGTCCCATTGAGGGCCTCGGCATTTCGCCATGTTCGATGGCGCTGGATAGAGCCCGGGACACTCATCCTCCCAGTGAAGCGCCAGTGCACGGGCAAACTGAAGCCGCAGGTCTCTGTTCGGCAGGCCCGCCACGAGCGAAAAGTGCATGACCACCTCTACCGAGTTGTCGCGTGAGAGGGTGACGCTGACGTCAGCGCACGGCCCTTCAATTCCCGATGTTGGCTCCCATGTGGTTGAGACCATTCGATACATGTTCGCGTTCGTCAGAACAACTCCTCCGGCTTCGGCTGCCGAACGTGATTGACCGATTGCTGGTCGCAGGCCCGGATGCGACGATAGTTGGCGCGTGCGTCTGAAAGACTCAGCCCTCGGTTGGGTCCACCGCGGACGTCGTCTGCATCGGTGTCGTCCTGCCCGTCGTCTTCCCAGAAGCACACCGGGCAGATCTCGAAGCAACCGCGCTCTGACAGTGTCCGACAACCGCAACAAGGACAACGCTGTGACGCCATGATCTCTCACTGTTACTGAGCCCGCTGGAACAGTATCCCAGCGACCTGATTTTGCTCATCCGCATCGAACGCGATCCACTGCACATCGCCTGACGGCTTGAACACGATTCCGTATTCCTCGCGGAGCGCCCTAGCCATCCGGCTGGCCGATGTCACTGCCGACTCGACCGTCTCGCTGTGGTCTTCGAGGAGGGCCAGGGATGAATTCCAATAGATGCCCAGCCCCGCGCGGTAGATGAACTGAAGGTCGATCCCCTCCGGCGCCAGAACGTGGATAACAATCTGGCCCGCCTGCCTCCGAATCACAGTGTCAACCGTCACGGCCTCAGCTTGTGATGGTCTGCCCAACTTATCGGCCTGTGTCCGGCGAGAGCGGGACGACGTCTCTGATGTCGAGGACCGTAGCGTCGAGTCCCCAGTGGTCGTCATATGTGAAGCCCTCGAATACTGCGAGTCGACCCTCGCGGACAAACACGATGCAGCCTGCGCCATGTTGGGCTCCACTCAGCGTGATGTCGGCGCGCCCTCCAGTGAAGTTCGGCGGGTCGGCCAGTGGCGCATCCGCTGGCACGGCAAAGTCAGCGTAGAAGCCAGCACCAGTCATTTCAACTTGTGAGACTCTCGCATTTCGAAACTGCTCCCGAAGCGCCGCCAATGCCGGATGCGGACCTGCCAGTAACTGTGGGAACAGGTCTGCAAGGAGCCTCGCAACACTGGTCGGCACCTCGGTCGGGCCGAATTGTCTCGGAAATATCACTGCGCACATGATGACACGCGGCGCAGTACGTTCCGGGTCTGCCGGTTCACGTTGTCGAGAAGCTGGTTAGCCGGCGCGAAATCGGAGCACCGCTTCCCATATTTGACCGGCAACCGCGTCGTAGGTTTCCTCGGGCCCGGCGAGTCCGGCGTCAAACCAACGCACGAACTCTTCGTGGACGATTCGTCTGACTTCCGCCGGACCTGACGCCTTGCTGATTCTGGGAATGATGGCGTCGATCTCCGGCGAGTACTCATCCTCCGGACTTCCGAGGACCAATAGACCAACCGGATCTGCTTCATCAATCGCGCGAGCGACCTCGGCGCACAAGGTGTCATACCGCGTTCGGCGGCTGAGGTTGAGCGAGACTCGTTTCGGGAACAGGCCAGACACTCTTTCGACCTCCGCTCTGATCTCCGTTGCTCCAATTGTTTGGAGATCTTCAATCCCCCCGTTCTCCAGGGCATACCTTCGCGTCCATAGTCGGTCAACCCAGCGACAGCCATCAGTCGTAGCGCACAACGGCTCCGCTAGCCCTGCCCCTCCGGCTCGGTGGTCTCGGTGTCGGCGCTCTTCGGGACGTACCAGATGTTTCTGCACTTTGAGCAACGAACGGCCCACGCGTAGGTGTTTGCATTCGCCATCGTCAGCGCGAGACCGGCCACGCCTTCCACGCGAGACGCGGGCCCTTTGCATTTTGGACACGGGCGAGTGGACATTGCCGCACTATACGCCGTCCCGGCTACCCAAGAAAGCAGTCACTTGTGCAGGCCGATGCGTTCGCGCGTGACCGACTACGCACAGCCCGCCCTTGCTCCATCGCACCTTAGAGTAGGACTGACGCCCGGCATCAGCCACAGCGGCGGCCATATTGGCACCCGCCGCGGTCAGCTGCATACCAAGTTAGCTGGACAGTTGCTGTCGGAGTTGCGAATACCGGGAGTCCCGGATCGAGCGTTGCAGCAACCAGGCGAGCAAGCGCGCCTCCTGTTTGTTCACTTGGCCGAAGACGTCGAACGCCGCGCCAAGCAAACCGTCGAACGCCGCGGACCTCAGCTTCGGAACCAGAAGACTCCGCCACAAGTACGGTCGCTTCAGGGACCATGGAACCGGGCCGCTGACCGGGAGCACTCGGAGCAGGAGGCCAACGTCGGCACCACTCGTCACCGCCCTCCACCCTTCGGTCACGCAAGCCGAATCTTCGAAGAAGTCGCACCACAGGGAGTAGGTCAACGGAGCCGGGAATTCGCCAAGCAGACGGGCCCGGAACTCTCGCCACCATACGCCCCGTTCCTCGTCGGTCCACTCCCGCCACTGATGCTTGGCGTACATGAGCATCCCGTATGAGGGGAGGTCGTCAAAGAGTTCGAAGAACAGCGCGATCTTCTCGTCAGATGAAAGATCAGAATCCCAAATCAACGCCTCGATATCGTGAGGCAGGGTCGGGCCTGTGTCCGCGATCTGCGATTGCGCCGACCCGTAGCCAGGATCCCGGGCGCTCTTGGTGAACTCCCTGGAGGCGGCCCAGTATTGCGTCTCACCAACGCTCAGAACGATCTTTGACTTGGTCATTGGTTCCAGCTAACGCCCGGCTTCAGCCGCCGATCGTCGCCTCGTCGAGCCGAATCGTGACTGCCCGCTTCAACCGACCGGCGAACGGATTCGGTCGTGATTTCGTGAAGTCGTATTCTTTTCTCATGATCGTGCCTTCTGGTTGTAAAGCGCTCGCTCTTGCGGAGTCGCCTTCCGAGCCGAAATGATCCGGATTTGTGATTCCCTGTCGCGATACGCGTACACCACAATCAGGATGCGAGGCTTCGAATCTCATCACGCTGTTTCTTCGATGGGCTCTCGTAGTCAGGCGAGTGCTCGTCCATTGGGTATCAGCATTGAATGGTCACGCATCCAGCCGCTCCAATACCGCCAGTCAACAGCAGCAGAACGGACACTCGTCCGCCAGATCCTCGATTCACAGGCTGCTCTCAATGTCAGTGTGCACCCGGTTCACGACGACCCCGATGGCGACCGTTGCGAAGAGTGCCCACATTGCAGGCGTCCAATCTGATCCTCCCAGCACGAAGTAGCACACTCCAACGGCCGCGATTCCCTCAAGCGTATGCCGTGCTCTCCTATCGCGACCGCGACGGTGGTTGACCATTGTGGCCTCAGTTCTGTCTGGCTAACGACAGGCATCAGCTGCCGCAGCGCTCATGATGGCACGCGCTGCGGTCAGCTGCATGCCAAGTTAGACGGCGTGCGAAACCGTGGACACCCACGCCTCGACATCGGCTGGGAGCGGGCCTCGGCGCACCAGCGTCGGCCAAATCTCCAATGGTGGCGCGGCGACCAGGCCCGGATCGAGGTCGACCAGGCCGAGGTCATCGTAGAGGTGCGGCCGGCGACCGCAATGTTGCGCCTCGCAGGACATGCGCTTGCCGGGCCGACACTCGCGCCACCGGCACACTCGCCCAATGTAACGACCGCGCTCGTCTGCCAGGAAGATATCGGCTGTGAGATTGTGCGCTTGAAGCCGGCCCTTAAGGCCGCGGGAGCGTACCGCGAGGACGGCCAAGTCGCAGGAGTCAGTTACGGTCACGAGAAAGTCGATATCCTTCGGCACTGGTTTCGGCGTGGTGATCGACCCCAGGAGAGCGATGCGACGCACACCGGGAACCCGTTGCGCCTCATGAACAAAACGCACGGACTCCTTGAGCAACCAGTCGCGAACAGCTTCACCCACTTCTATTCCTATTCGTCCTGGCTCGGTGGTTGGTCAGCCGTCTAACGCTGGGCTTCAGCCGCAGCGGCTCATAATTGCACCGGCCGCTGTCGGCTGCAAGCCGAGTTAGCCAGCTGTTGACTTCGGGATACACGCCTCGCCCGTGAACGTGATCCACTCGAAGGCGTCACCAGGCTCGCCGGCCGGCCTGACGATGTCACGAATCTTGTGATCCGTGATTTGAAGAAATAGGCGGCCCTTGCCGAGTACGGCGAGCCGCTTCAATGTTTCTTCGGATTGAAGGGTGGTCGCCGCCACAGCCGCCGCATGGTCGGCCTGTGTCAAGACGAAGCGAAGCGGTCGTTCGATCTTGAGCGAGTCGCGGGCAGACATGCCGTATGCCGGACCGATGACGCGATGGGGGGCCGTCTGCAACGGTGGAGACACCACATAGAGGTAGTCAAGATCGGGCTGGCCCTTCGGACCGACCGAGATGTGCCACGCGGGCCAAGTACGTTCGGCAGTGAGCCGAAACTCGAGGCCAAGCAGCAAATCGCTGCGAAATGACGTGCCCGCTGCCAACCGGCCGGCGGACTGAAACGGCACGCAACGAAGATCGGGGGCCCGCGACTGAGCCGCGCCCCTCGGGGCGAGTCCGACGAGGCCGACCGCGACCAACACAACGGAAGCGACTGTTCCTGCTCGCAACGTCCTTGTGCCCTTTTGGATCTGACTGGCTAACGCTGGGCTTCAGCCGCAGCGGCGGTCATGATGGCACCCGTCGCTGTCGGCTGCAAGCCGAGTTAGCCGGTACTTCGCTCACGGGTCAGCCCCTCATAACGTGCCACCAATCGGATGGTCGCGATGATCGGCAGAGCAACGACGACCTTGATCGCTTGGGGCAGCCGAAGTTCTGGTGACGCCAGCACAGATGGGGCCAACAGACTGAGCGATGCCGCTAAGCCAATCGCCAACCCCGCCCACTGCCAATGGCGGAGTCGGGCTCGCCGTTCGGATGCTTGGTCAAACGAGGCGGACCAAAGGGCGACGAGACCGAATGCCCCGCCCACTAACCAGAGCGGCGCCCAGAAGCCGGGCCCGAACGGCCCAGCCTGGAGAGCGATCGCCGCCAACCAGGGCGCGGTGAGCACCCACAAGATCGTGCAAGGCAGGACCAAGACGATCAGTTCGACTGTGAGGAGTCGCCGACTTGGCATCTTGTTTGTGCTCTCGAAGCAGTCGTATCCGGCTAACGCGAGCGTTCACCAGCGGCGGCCACATGATTGCACCGGCCGCCGTCTGGTGCAACGCAAGTTAGGCGGGGCCTCATCGGTGCGTCACAGCTGAAACACGGATGGGACCAGCGACGAACAGCTCATCGTCTGGCAGAAGGGGCATCGCCGAAGTTGCGGCGAGGCGCTCCGGCATCATGCTCCTCGGTGGACAGGGCAAATCCGGCCATTAATCGACACCGCAAAACCGGCCATTTCGTGGCGGTGATCGAGACCGGTGAGTTTTACTGCGAAGCGGCCTCCTGACGCAAATCGGTGTGGATCTTGGTGCGCCAGCT